>NZ_JBITDH010000005.1:0-27958 GCF_044454045.1 Streptomyces sp. NPDC051578 | reverse complement strand
CCCGCCGGGCGGCCGGGGGGGGGGGCGGGGGGGGGGGGGGCCGCCCCCCCCCCGGCCCCGCCCCCCCCCCGGGCGGGGGGGGCCCCCCCCCGGCGGGGGGGGGGGGGGCGGCCCCCCCCCCCCCCGCGCCCGGGGGGCCGTCCGTCATCAGGTGGGGGGCGACCACCTCGTCGATGTCGCTGCCCACGTCGCGCGCCGCGTCCTTGCCGACGGTGGCCAGGAAGACCCCGCCGGGACGCAGCACCCGTCCGGCCTCGGCGACCACGGCCGCCACCGCACCCGGTTCCCGCAGCAGGTGCAGCAGCCACACCGCGCTCACCGCGTCCAGCGAGGCTGCCGGGAGGGGCAGCCGGCCCGCGCGGGCGAGCACGACGGGGACCCCGCGCCGCGCGGCGGTCGCGGCCGTCCCGTACGAGGCGTCGGCGCCCAGGACCCGAAGGCCGGGGCGGGTCAGCCGGGTGGTGACGACGCCGGTTCCGCATCCCACGTCCAGGAGGGTGCGCGCGGTGGGCGGCAACAGGCCGAGGACGGCGGCGGCCGCCGCCTCGGCGCGCGGGCGCCGCCGCGGGAGGCGTCGTAGGCGTCGGCCTCCGCGTCGCAGCCGACCAGCGGTGCCGGGCCCGGCACCGGCATCAGCGGGCCCCGTGGGCGGGGGCCAGCGCCTCCACTCGCTCGGCGAGGGCGAGGTCGGTCTCGGTGACCGCGTCGCCCGCGCTGTGGGTGTTCACCGCCACGCGGACCGTGTTGTAGCCGAGCGTGAGGTCGGAGTGGTGGTTCAACTCGTCCTGCACGACGGCGATGTGGGCGACGAGCGCACTCGCCGCGAGGTGGCTGCCCAGCCGGTACGTGCGCTGGATCCGGTCGTCCTCGAAGGCCCAGCCGGGGAGTTCCCGCAGCCGGTCCTCGATCTCCTTCTGGGAAAGCGGCTCGCCCGACATCCACACGCTCCTTCACGATCCGGTCGGCCCGACTGCCTGACGCGGTGTCAAGGTTCCCACAGCACGCGCCGTCGGGAAGAGCCCCGCGCACCGGCCGGTGCCGTTTCTTCCGGCCTTCCGGCTAACGTCGGGCCATGACCTCTGCGGGTGTGGGCGCGCTGCTGCGTACGTGGCGGGAACGGCGCGGGATCAGTCAGCTGGAACTGGCGGGGCGCGCGGGTTCCTCCTCCCGGCACATCAGCTTCGTGGAGAACGGCCGGTCCCGGCCCAGCGAGGAGATGGTGCTGCGGCTGGCGGAGCACCTGGGCGTACCGGTGCGGGAACGCAACGTACTGCTGGTGGCGGCCGGTGTCGCGCCCCGGTACGCCTGCACCCCGCTGGACGCCCCGGAGCTGGGCGTCCTGCGCGAGGGGCTGGAGCGGCTGCTGAGCGCGTACGAGCCGTATCCGGCGCTGGTGGTGGACGCGACGTACCAGGTGGTCGCGGCGAACCGGGGCATCACGATGCTGCTGGGGGGCGTCGCGGAGCACCTGCTGGAGCCCCCGCTGAACGCGATGCGGCTCACCCTGCACCCGGAGGGGCTCGCCCCGCGGATCCGCAACCTCCGCGAGTGGCGCGGGCACCTGCTGGCGCAGATGGAACGGCAGATCGCGCCGGCCCGCTCGGAGGCGCTGCGCGCGCTGTACGAGGAGGTGTCGGCGTACCCGGTGGTGGAGCGCGGGGGGCCGGGTGGGGCCGGACCGGCGCAGGAGAGCGCGTACTTCGCGCTGCCGCTGCTGATCGAGCACGAGGGACACGTCCTGTCCTTCGTGTCGACGATCTCCACCTTCAACACGCCGATGGACGTGACCGTCGCCGAGCTGGCCGTCGAGACCCTCCTCCCGGCCGACCCGGCGACGGCGAAATACCTGCGCTCGATGGCCCCCTGAGCACCCGGGCGCAGGGCGAGCCGCCGGTACCGGCGCGGCTCAGAGCTCCGCGAGGTCGAGGCCGGCCTGGGCGGCGGCCGCCCGGACGGTCTGCTCCAGCAGGACGGCGATGGTCATCGGGCCGACGCCGCCGGGCACCGGGGTGATCAGCGAGGCGCGGGCGGCGGCCGACTCGAAGTGGACGTCGCCGACGTTGCCCTCGTTGTACCCGGCGTCCAGGACGACCGCGCCCGGCTTGATGTCCTCGCCCCGGATGAACTCCGCCTTGCCGACGGCGGCGACCAGCACGTCCGCCTGGCGCACGATCGAGGGCAGGTCCACGGTGCGCGAGTGGCAGTAGGTGACGGTGGCATTCCGCTCCAGCAGGAGCATCCCGGCGGGCTTGCCCAGGATCGCGCTGCGGCCGACCACGACGGCGTGCTTGCCGGTGAGGTCGACGTCGTAGGCCTCCAGCAGCCGCATGATGCCGCCGGGCGTGCAGGAGACGAAGCCGGGGAGGCCGAAGCCCATGGCGGCGAAGGAGTGCATGGTGACGCCGTCGACGTCCTTGCCGGGGGCGATGGCCTCGAAGGCGGCGCGCTCGTCGATGTGGTGCGGGACCGGGTGCTGGAGCAGGATGCCGCTGATCTGCGGGTCCTCGGAGAGCTCGGTGAGCGCGGCGACGAGTTCCGCGGTGGTGGTCGAGGCGGGCAGCTCCACGTGGCGGGAGGTGATCCCGGCCTTGGCGCAGCGGTTCTGCTTCATGCGTACGTAGGTGACGGACGCCGGGTCCTCACCGACCAGCACGGTCGCAAGGCAAGGGGCGGTGCCGGTGCGCTCGGTGAGCTTGGCGGCGTGGGCGGCGGTCTGCTCCGAGATGCGGCGGGCGAGGGCGGTGCCGTCCATCAGCCGGGCGGTCCGGTCGGGGGTGCGGGTCTGGGCGGTCGTCATGGGGGTCTCCTGGGCGTCGCTGCGGTTCGCGGTCGCGGTTCGCCCAGGCGCGCGGCAGTCGACGTACGGGATGCGGGTACGCCGGGCCGCTCCCCGGTGGTGATCCACCCGAACGCCAGTCACGGCCCGCCGCCCACTGTAGTCGACCGCCGGGCAGGGCGGGCTGCGCGGGCAATCCGATGGATCACACCGGCGCGAGCTGGGAGGATCCGGACATGAAGCGCACTTTCGACGATCTGGTCGGCGAGGCCGGCTCCGTCCCGGTGGACGGCTGGGACTTCTCCTGGCTCGACGGCCGGGCCACCGAGCAGCGGCCCTCCTGGGGGTACCAGAGGATGCTGGGCGAACGGCTGGCGGCCGCCCGGTCCGCCCTGGACATCCAGACCGGCGGCGGGGAGGTGCTCGCGGGCGCCGGGCCGCTGCCCCGGCTGACGGCGGCCACCGAGTCCTGGCCGCCGAACGTGGCCCGGGCCACCCGGCTGCTGCACCCGCTGGGCGCGGTCGTGGTCGCGGACGCCGACGAGCCGCCGCTGCCGTTCGGCGACGAGGCCTTCGAGCTGGTCAGCAGCCGGCACCCGGTGACCGTGTGGTGGGACGAGATCGCCCGCGTGCTGACCCCGGGCGGCACGTACCTCTCGCAGCAGGTCGGTCCGGCCAGCGTCTTCGAGCTCGTGGAGTACTTCCTCGGGCCGCAGCCGCAGGAGGTGCGGCGCGCCCGGCACCCCGACGACGCCCTCGCGGGGGCGGCGGCCGCCGGCCTGGAGGTCGTGGACCTGCGCTCCGAGCGGCTGCGCACGGAGTTCCGCGACATCGGCGCCGTGGTCTACTTCTTGAGGAAGGTGATCTGGATGGTGCCGGGCTTCACGGTCGGGCACTACCGCGACCGGCTGCGCGAACTGCACGAACGGATCGAGCGTGAGGGCCCGTTCGTCGCACACACCGCCCGTTTCCTCATCGAAGCCCGCAAATCGGACTGAGGAGGGGGCGGAGGAGGGCGGACGGATCAGGGCCGCATCGGGTTGCGCGGCCACAGCGTGGCGCAGGTCACTCAATTCAGCGCGTAACGAATCGACTCGGGCGTGCGATGAACCGACAGGTGTCCTCGCGCAGCCCGGAATACAGAGCCCCCTCGGGTCTGTTTCCCGAGTTCGCGCGATGATGTCCCGCCCACCCTTAATTGTTCGCAACGAGAGGCTCCTTGTGTCGCTCAGCCCGTCCCGTACGTTCCCTCCGGAGATCGCCGAATCGGAGGCCCTCGTCGCGCTCGTCGAGCGCGGCCGCGAGCAGGGTCACATCAACGGTGACGATGTGCGTCAGGCCTTCGAGGCCGGCCGCATCCCGGTGGACCAGTGGAAGCGGGTCCTGCGCAGCCTGAACCAGGTCCTGGACGAGGAGGGTGTCGCGCTGCACGTCAGCGCGGCGCCCGCCACGAAGGCCGCCGTCAAGAAGCCCCGCAAGGCGGCGGCCGCGCCGGCCCGCACCGTGACCAAGAAGGCGACGGCCGCGCCGCGCCCCATCGGCGCGCGCAAGGCGTCGGCCACCGCCCCCGCCGCCGCGGCGGCGATATCCGCTCCGCAGGCCGCCGCCGAGGACGAGGTGACGGCCGAGGCCGCCGCCGAGCCCAAGAAGCGCGTGGTCAAGAAGACCGCCGCCAAGAAGGCCACGGCCACGAAGAAGACGGCCGCGGCGAAGAAGACCGGCGCAAAGGACTCCGACGAGGCCGAGACCCCGGTCGTCGAGGGCGAGGACTGGGCGGCCGAGGACCTCGCCGACGAGGTCGAGGAAGAGGCCCCCAAGGCCGGCGGCACCCAGGGCTTCGTGCTTTCCGATGACGACGAGGACGACGCCCCGGCGCAGACGGTCATGGTGGCCGGCGCCACCGCCGACCCCGTCAAGGACTACCTCAAGCTGATCGGCAAGGTGCCGCTCCTCAACGCCGAGCAGGAGGTCGAGCTCGCCAAGCGCATCGAGGCGGGTCTGTTCTCCGAGTACAAGCTCGAGGAGGAGGACGACCACAAGCCCGCGTTCAAGCGCGAGCTGGAGATCCTGGTCGAGGACGGCCGCCGGGCCAAGAACCACCTGCTGGAGGCCAACCTCCGCCTCGTGGTCTCGCTCGCCAAGCGCTACACCGGCCGCGGCATGCTCTTCCTGGACCTGATCCAGGAGGGCAACGTCGGCCTGATCCGCGCCGTGGAGAAGTTCGACTACACCAAGGGCTTCAAGTTCTCCACGTACGCGACCTGGTGGATCCGGCAGGCGATCACCCGCGCCATGGCCGACCAGTCCCGCACCATCCGCATCCCCGTGCACATGGTCGAGATCATCAACAAGCTGGCCCGGGTCCAGCGCCAGATGCTCCAGGACCTCGGCCGCGAGCCCACTCCGGAGGAGCTGGGCAAGGAACTCGACATGACCCCCGAGAAGGTCATCGAGGTCCAGAAGTACGGCCGCGAGCCGATCTCCCTGCACACCCCGCTGGGTGAGGAGGGCGACAGCGAGTTCGGTGACCTCATCGAGGACTCCGAGGCCGTGGTCCCGGCCGACGCGGTGTCGTTCACCTTCCTCCAGGAGCAGCTCCAGTCGATCCTGGGCACGCTCTCCGAGCGTGAGGCGGGCGTCGTCTCCATGCGCTACGGCCTCAACGACGGCCAGCCGAAGACGCTGGACGAGATCGGCCGCGTGTACGGGGTCACCCGTGAGCGCATCCGCCAGATCGAGTCCAAGACCATGTCGAAGCTGCGCCACCCGTCCCGTTCCCAGGTCCTGCGCGACTACCTGGACTGATCGGACCGGCTCACGAAGACCGGCCCGGGCCCCGTACGCAACGGGGCCCGGGCCGGTTTTCCGTGTCACCGCTCAGGCCGTCGTACGGGCCCTGCGCGCGGCCATCACGGCGTAGCAGAAGACGCCCGCGAAGAGGAACAGGACGCCCTGGTAGACGGCCGCGTAGCCGGAGCCCGCGACCAGCCACATGGAGAAGGCGAAGGCCAGGCAGGCCAGGGCCGCGTCGCGGACCAGCCGGCCGCGCCGGACCCGGCCGCGCTGCCCGGAGGCCAGGAAGTAGACCTGCGCGGCGGTGGACAGCAGGTAGGGGACGGTCGCCGTGAAGGTGGTGACCAGCACCAGCACCTCGAACACGCCGTCGCCGCCGGCCGTGTAGTTGTAGACGGTCAGGCCGGAGGCCAGGGCCGAGGTCACGAGGACGCCGGCCACCGGGACCCCGCGCCGCTTGGTCTCGAAGACCTTGGGGAAGAGCCCGTCCCGGGCGGCCGCGTACGGGGTCTGCGCGCTGAGCAGCGTCCAGCCGTTGAGGGCGCCGACCATGGAGATCACGGCGGCGCATGCGACGAGCGTGCCGCCCCAGGTGCCGCCGAACAGGGCGTCGACGGCGTCGGAGAACGGCGCCTGGGAGGCGACGAGCCGGTCGTGCGCGACCAGCCCGAAGACGGAGAGGGTGCCCAGCAGGTAGACGACGGCCGCGCCGGCGGTGCCGAGCACGGTGGCCCGGCCGACGTTGCGGGCCGGGTCCCGGACCTCGCCGGCGCTGACGGCGGCGGACTCGACGCCGAGGTAGCTGAACAGCAGGATCGCGGCGGAGGCGGAGACCGCGCCGACGGGGCTCTGGCCGGTGGCCCGGAAGGGGCCGAGGTTCGCCGGGTCGAAGGCGAACAGGCCGCCGACGGCCACCAGCAGGAGCGGGGCGAACTTGAGTACGGTCGAGATGAGTTGGACGGCTCCCACGTAACGGGTGCCGGCCAGGTTCGCCAGCGCCGGCAGCCACTGCACGGCGAGGGCGCCCAGGCACATGGACCACGTGTGGTCGCCGAGCGCCGGGAAGAGCACGCGGAGGTAGCCGACGGCGGCCACGGCGAGGGCCGCGTTCGAGACCCAGGTGGTGATCCAGTAGCTCCAGGCGGCGAGGAACCCGGCGAAGTCGCCGAAGGCGGCGCGGGCGTAGACGTAGGGGCCGCCGGTCTGCGGGTGCCGCTCGGCGAGCCGGCCGAAGACCAGGGCGAGGGCGATCGCGCCGAGGGTGAGCACGCCGAAGGCGACGAGGCTGATCGTGCCGAAGGGGGCCACCGAGGCCGGCAGCAGGAAGATGCCGCCGCCGATGATGTTGCCCATGACCAGGCAGGTCGCGATCGGCAGACCGAAGCGGCGGGCGTGCGGTCCGGCCGCGCGCCCGGCGGGGGTGCTCGCCGGGACGGGGCCGGGGGTGGTCTGCGGGGCAGGGTCCGGGGCGTGCAGGGTGGTGCTCACGGGTGGTGCGCCTCAGGTGTTTCATATGCTGGACGGGTCGGCATATCGTCGTGCACACCAAAAGCCGCGACAAATCAGCGGTTTTCGTCCTGTACGGGCACCCCTGCGGACGGAAGGATTCCGCTCGGGGCGGCCTCCGGCCGGGAATCCTGCGCCGGCGCCCCGACCGGCACCTGCGGCCCGTCCGCCTCCCGCAGCCAGCGCCGCAGGACGTGGTGCACGGCTTCCGCGCCCACCAGCGCGGGTCCCGGATCCGACAGCTCCGGCGGCCACATCAAGAACGCGTGCCCCTGCTCCCCGCCGAGGCCGCCGTGCGAACCGATCTGCTCTTCGAAGGCGTGCACCGTCCCGGTCCGCGGGTCGCACGCCGAGTTGACCATGATGTCGGCCACGTGCGGGAAGGAGTCCGTGCGGCGGACGGCCTCCGCCGCGCCCGGGCCGAACCCCGCCAGCAGCGCCTCCGCCTCACCAGGCCGGTCCAGCCTGGCCGTCGCACCGCCCGGGCCCAGCACCTCGCCGTCCACGAGCAGGAAGCCGACCCCCGGATGGTTGGCCAGGGTGGGCAGCAGGGCGGGGTGGGCCCGCTCGATCCAGGCCCGGCCCGCCCGCCCCGGAACGTCCGGGAAGGAGATCAGCCCGAGGTTGCCCGATGCCAGGACCACCGGGTCGGAACCCGTCGCCGGGTACTCCTCCTCCCCCTCCTCCACCGGCCGGTGCAAGGCGGCGAGCACCGCCGCCCGGGCCTCGGCGCCGCTGCGGGTGCGACCGGCCCGGCGGGACACCGGCAGCCCGCAGCCCGCCCGGACCAGGTCCTTCAAGGTGAGCCCGTACCGGCCGAGGAAGGTCTCCCCCGGGCTCTGGCCGTGGTCCGAGAGCAGCACGATCCGGTAGGCGCGGGGGGCGTGCTCGGCGACCCGGGTGATCAGCGCGAGGCTGCGGTCCAGGCGGGCCAGCACCTGATCGGTGTCCGGGCCGTGCGGGCCGCAGTGGTGGGCGACCTCGTCGTAGGCCACCAGGTCCGCGTAGACGGCGGCCCGCCCCGCGAGCATGTCCCCGATGACCGCCGCGACGACCACGTCCCGTTCGACGACGGTCGCGAAGGCCCGGATCAGCGGGTACAGGCCCCCGCGGCCGACGCGCGGGCTCTGGCTGCGCGCCCGGGCGCGCAGCGACTGGCCGATCTCCCGGCCCACCTCGGCGACGAAGGAGACGGCGGTGCGCACGGCGTTGGCCGGGTCCGAGAAGTACGCGAAGTAGCCCGCGCGGGAGCGGTTGGCGCGCCCGCGCCGGGCGGAGAGGGAGAGCACCAGCGCGAGCTGGTCGGCGCCCCCGCTGAACAGGTTGCCGCGGCTGGCGCCGTCGAGGGTGAGCAGGCCCCCGTCGCCGGTGCGGGCGATGGCGCGGCGCTGGAGTTCGGCGGCGCTCGCGGGGCGGTTGCAGACCATCACCTCGCCGGTGTCCTTCTCGTACCAGCGGAAGGCCGGCACGTCGAAGGCGGAGCCGTGCAGGATGCCGAGCTGACTGGCGCCGGTCTGGCTGGACCAGTCGGTGCGCCAGGGCATGACGCGGTGGCCCCGCGCCAGCAGGCCGGCCGCCGTCGGCATCAGACCGCGCTCCAGCGCCCGGCGCAGTTCCTCGTGGCCGACCCCGTCCAGCTGGAGGAAGACCAGGCCGGGCGCCGGGCGGTCCGCGCCACGTGCCCGGGCGCCGGGACCGCGCCGGCGGCGCCGGTCGGCGAGCCGGTAGAGCCTGCGGCGGTACGCCTCGTCGTCCCGTACGGCGAGCGCGGTGGAGGTGGCCGACGCCACCGCGGACATCGCCGCGGCGACGACCACCGCCGTCTCGGGGGCCACCTCGCCGTGGCCGTCGGGGATCAGGCCGATCGCGATCAGCAGCAGCGAGCCGTTGAGGAAGAAGACGAGCAGACCGAGCACCAGTGCGGGCACCAGCAGCAGGGCCCGTACCAGCAGCGGCCACACCAGCGCGCTCAGCAGACCGAAGGCCCCCGCTCCCCACGCGGCCGTCAGGCCGATCCGGGTCAGGCTGTCGCCGCCGGGACCCGCCGCCTGGAGGCGGAAGTCCGGCAGGACGCCCGCGAGGACGAGCATGGTGAGCGTGGACACCGCCCACACCAGGATCACCCGCACCAGCGCACTGCCCGCCGTGCGCCACCGCCGTCGCCCCACGCCGCACCCCCGTTCCCGGTCTCCCCTGCCAGCGTCGCACGGGAGGGGGCGTACGGGAGCGACACTCGGATCCGGTCCTACGTCCCGTCGTAGCCGGCGGTCGGCATGGAGAGCCTGCGGTGCACCTCGGCCTTCATGGCGGAGGTGTACGTCGGCTCGTCCTGGCCCGCGGTCTCCAGCCGGACGCCGCGCCGCTCGCATTCGGCGGTGAACTCCTCGACGGAGCGCAGCGCACGGGCCAGGACCCGGCGGTTGGCGGTGACGAACAGGTCGACCTGTCCGGCGTCGATGTCGCGCCAGAGGCCGCAGTGGTCGGCGCGCAGACCGTAGACCAGCAGGTGCCGTGTCACGACGTACCCGTGTTCGGCGGCCCAGCGCGCGCACATGGCGTGCTGGCCGCGGGTGTCCACGGCGAAGGGATCGGCGTCGAGTTCTTCGAGCGGGGCCAGGCTGGCGATCGCGGCCACGCGCAGCGCATCCATGGCGCGAGACCATACTCCGGTCGCCGTCCGGGGAGGAGGGGGCGATCGGTCACGGTTGGGCGGGCTTCTGACGTCGTGCGCCCCCGCGGATCACGGGAGTGCCCTTACCCTCGGGGGACGAGGAGGGAGAGCCACGTGGCGGTGGAGATCACCTGGTGGGGGCATGCCACCTGCACGGTGGCGGACTCCGGCGTCCGGGTGCTGACGGACCCGCTGTTCGCGCGTCGGCTCGCGCACTTGCGCAGGAGGCGCGGGGCGCTGCCGCCGCCCGAGGCGGCCGACGCGGAGGTGGTGCTGGTCTCGCACCTGCACGCCGACCACCTGCACCTGCCCTCGCTGGCCCGGCTCGCGCCCGGCACCCGGCTGCTGGTGCCGCGCGGGGCGATGGGGGCCGTACCGGGACTGGCCCGGCTCGCGCGAGTGCGCGGGCTGGCGGTGACGGGGGTGGCGCCGGGCGACGAGGTCACGGTGGCCGGCGGGCTGCGCGTGCGGGCGGTCAGCGCGCGGCACGACGGCCGGCGGGTGCCGTTCGGGCCGCAGCGGGCACCGGCGCTCGGGTACGTGGTGCAGGGCTCGGCGCGGACGTACTTCGCGGGGGACACCGGGCCGTTCGACACGATGGCCGAGGAGGTCGGGCCGGTGGACGTGGCGCTGCTGCCGGTGGGCGGCTGGGGGCCGTATCTGGGGCCGGGGCACCTGGACGCGGGCCGGGCGGCGCGGGCACTGGCGGAACTGGCGCCCGCGGCGGCGGTTCCGGTGCACTACGGGACGTACTGGCCTATCGGCATGGATGCCGTCCGGCCGCACGAATTCCACGCCCCGGGGGGCGAGTTCGTACGCCTCGCGGCCCGGCTCGCCCCGAAGGTGACGGTACGGGCCCTCGCACACGGTGACCGGGTGCGGCTGCCGTGACCCTGTGGCAGGACGCGGCGCAGGGCACCCAGCAGGCCGTGGGCTACCCGGCGTTGTTCGTGCTGGTGGCGCTGGGGGCTCTGGTGCCGGTGATCCCGACCGGGGCGCTGGTGAGTTCGGCGGCGGTGGTGGCGTTCCATCAGCGGGCTTTCCCCTTCGGGCTGTTACTGGTGTTCGCGGTGGCCTCGCTCGCCGCCTTCCTCGGGGACCTCGCGCTGTACTGGCTCGGGCGCAGCGGAGTGCGCTCACGGGGTGGTTCGCGGTGGCTGGAGCGGCTGCGGGGCCGGGCCACGCCGGAGCGGCTGGCGCAGGCGCAGCGCAGGCTGGACGAGCACGGGGTGCTGGTCCTGGTCGTCTCGCGGCTGGTCCCGGCGGGGCGGATCCCGGTGATGCTGGCGTGCCTGCTGGCGGGGCTGCCGCTGCGGCGGTTCGCGCGGGGCGACGGGCCGGCGTGCCTGGCGTGGGCGGGCACGTACGGACTGATCGGGGTACTGGGCGGGTCGCTGTTCTCGCAGCCGTGGAAGGGCGTGGCCGTGGCGGTGGGCGTGACGCTGCTGATCAGCGGGGCCCCGGCGCTGTGGCGCCGGCTGCGTCCGGCGCCCTGAACGGGCGGGGCAGGCCGAACGGTCGGGGCCTCGGGCGGTCTCCGCCCTCCCACGGGGCCGGCTCGGGCCCGGCGGTTCAGTCGGCCAGCTCCGCGAGGACCGACCGGAGCCGGTCCAGCGAGGCCCGTACGTGGGGCAGTTCCAGGGGGTCCCGGGCGGTGAGGGAGGCCAGCCGCTCCCGGGGCCGGGAGCCCAGCAGCGGTCCCGTCGACAGGCGGACGCGCAGCGCGTCGGGCGAGTCCGCGAACCGCTGGCCGCCGGGCGTCGGCGCCCCCAGCCGGGCGCCGAGCCAGTCCTCCAGCTCCATCGCGTCCCCCACGCCCTGCCGGGCCAGCCCGGTGCGCAGCGGGGTGAGGTCCGCGTAGAGGTGGCGGCCGGCCTGCGGGGGCCGGGCGAACGCCCCGGCGGCGAGCAGCTCGTGGTGCGCGGCACCGGCCACCGCGCCGTGCAGGGCGGCGGCCGCGTAGGCCCGTTCTCCGACGGCGTCGGGTTCGCCGAGCGCGTGGGCGGCGGCCCCGGCGACCGGGCCCGCGACGAGCGCGCCGGTGGCGGTGAGGACGTCGAGCGTGCGCGCCCTCAGCCAGGTTCCGCGCGGGGTGCCGGGAAAGCGGACCACCGCCGCGGGCCAGCCGGCCGGCAGCAGGGCCCCGGACAGGTCGAACAGTACGGCGGCCCGGTCGGGGAGCATCTCGGCGGGGCTCAGCACCAGGGTCTCGTGCGGCCGGTGCACGGTGTCCCGCCAACTCTCGTCGCTGACCACGAACAGCCCGGCGGACTCGGCGGCCTCGCACGCCTCGCGGAGCATCTCCGGCGGCGGCACGGTGGCGGTCGGGTCGTCGGCGACGGACAGCAGCAGGACGCGCGGGTCACCGCCTTCGGCCCGCACCCGGCGGACGGTCTCCAGCAGGGCGTACGGGTCCGGTACGCCGCCGCACTCGGCGGGCGTCGCCACGTGGTAGGCCCGCCGTCCCAAGAGCCGGACCTGCGGCGTCCACCAGGCGGGACACGGCCGGGGCAGCATCACATCGCCCCCGTACGCCCCGAGCAGCGCGAGCAGCAGACCGGGCGCACCGGGTCCGGCGGCGACGTTCTCGGGCCGGGTCGGCAGTCCGCGCCGGGCCCAGAAGCCGCACGCTGCCTCCCGGACCGCCTCCCCGCCGCCCGGGGGCTCCGGGGTGGCCCGTCCGGCGGCCCCGGCGAGGACGGCGGTGAGTTCGGGCAGGACGGGGAGGCCGGGCTGGGGGGCGGGCGGCCCGTAGCGGACGTTGCCGCGCTCCTCCGCCGTGGTCCGCCCCGGCCCCGCCGTCCCCGACATCGCGCCGCCGCCTTCCGTCGTTGCGCCGTTCGGTCCAGGGGTCGCCCTCACCCGCCGGATCATGCCCTTTATACGGCCATTCACCCGATATCGCCCGTCCGGGTGCCTCGGGCGCTCCGGGCCGACGAGTCGTCCCTCCGGAATGCGGCCGTCGGCGGCGATGGCCCGGGAGAGGTCCCACGCGTGCACGACGCAGTCCACGGCGGCCGGGTCCCAGGCGGCGACCGGGTCCCACCGAGGACGTCACCGGAGAGTTCGTCGCCGACCTCTTCCACCGCGCGGCCTTCGGCGACCAGCGGTGGTACCCACAGCTGCTCGGCGGTGACGTGGTCGAGCAGGTCCCGCACGGTCCACTCGGTGCAGGGGGTCGCAGCCGCCCACTGCCCGTCCGTGACGGCGCGCACCCGCGCACCGAACGGCCGCAGCGCCTCGGCGTGCTCCCGCAGCAGCGTTCCGGGCATGGGTCCCACCGCCCTCCGGCGTGGTCGGCCCCCATGGGCCCACTGTCCTCGCACCGGGCCCCGGCTGCCACCGACCGGGACACCGCCCTTGTCCCGCACGAAGTGCGTCCACATATCAAAACGCATATCTCAGATGTCGAGCGGATCCCCTACGGTGATGACACGCTTCGACGAGGAGGAGTCACCGCCATGAAGGAGACCGCCGTCTACACGCACGGCCACCACGAGTCGGTCCTGCGCTCGCACCGCTGGCGCACCGCCGAGAACTCGGCCGCGTACCTGATCGGCGAACTGCGACCGGGCATGTCGGTCCTGGACGTCGGCTGCGGTCCCGGCACCATCACCGCGGACCTGGCGGAACTGGTGTCCCCGGGCGGCCGGGTCACGGCGGTGGACGCGGCGGCGGACGTGCTGGAGCAGGCCCGGGCGTGCGTGGAGCGGCGCGCGCCCGCGGCTCCCGTCGAGTTCGCCACGGCGGACGTGCACGCGCTGGACTTCCCGGACGACTCGTTCGACGTGGTCCACGCCCACCAGGTACTGCAGCACGTCGGGGACCCGGTACGGGCCCTGCGCGAGATGCGGCGCGTATGCCGGCCCGGCGGGATCGTGGCGGCGCGGGACGCGGACTACGCGGCGATGACCTGGTTCCCCGGGACCCCGGGTCTGGAGGAGTGGCTGGACCTGTACCGGCGGGTGGCGCGGGCCAACGGCGGAGAGCCGGACGCGGGACGCCGGCTGCTGTCGTGGGCGCGGGCCGCCGGCTTCACCGAGGTGGCGTCCTCGGCGACGGCCTGGTGCTACGCCACCGCCGAGGAGGTCGCCTGGTGGTCCGGTCTGTGGGCGGACCGCACGACGGCGTCGGCGTACGCGTCGATCGCGACCTCCGGCGGCCACGCCACACCGGCCGCACTGGCGTCGATCGCGGAGGCCTGGCACACGTGGGGCGCGGCGCCGGACGCCTGGTTCTCGGTCCTGAACGGGGAGATCCTGGCCCGCGCGTGAGCCGCGTGCCGCTCGCGCGCGGGGACCGGCGCCCAGGCGCCAGGCGCCCAGGCGTCTGGCTCAGGGCATCAGGCCTCAGGGCGTCTTCGGCCGCATGCGGAAGTCGTACGCCGGCGGCAGGGGGCGGTCCGTGAGGGTGGACCAGATCTGTTCCAGGGTTTCCTCCCCCTCGCGCAGGTCCGGCACTTCGAAGCCGTCCTCGAAGACCCGCCGGGCCGCGCCGAGGTGGCCCTCCGCCGCCAGCAGCCGCGCGGCGAGGAGCCGGAAGCGGCCGTGTTCGCGCAGGGCGGGCCGCAGCCGGTCCCAGACGGAGCGGGCCGCGGCGAGGCGGCCGGCCGCCAGCAGGGCCTCCAGCGCCTCCCGCCCCAGCGCGGACTCCGCCGCGAGCCACGGTTCGCCGCCGCGGCTCTCCTGCACCAGGTCCTCGAACGCCTCGGTGTACCGGTCCGCGGCCCGTTCGGGGTCGCCGGCCAGCGCGTCGGCCACCGCCAGGCACCTCAGCAGCGGCCACCGCGACGGTGCGAGCGCCAGGCCCCGCTCCCAGCTGCGTACCGCCTGGGCCACGTCGCCGGCGTGCCACTGGGCGACGCCCAGGTGGTACTCGGTCAGCGGGTCGGCGGGGGCGGTCTCCAGCATGTCCCGCCAGTGCGGGGCCACCAGGGTGTCCCCCGGCGGAGCCACCCTGCGCGGCGCGGGGAAGACACCCGTGCGCCACAGCTCCAGCCAAGGTGCCTGTGCCTCCCCCAGCGTCGACTCCGGGAAGGGGGTGCCGGGCAGCTTGAATCCGCCGCAGAGCACCTCCAGCGCGCCCCACCCGCTGCCCGTCGCCAGCCGCTCCCCCGGCGTCTCGTCGGCCGCCCCGCGCCACGCCGCGTACGCCGCCTCCACCCGCTCGGCGGGCAGCGCGGCGTCCAGCGCCGCCGCGGCCGCGCCGCGCGCCGCCGCCCAGTCGGGGCCGTGCACGGCGGCCGGGTCCGCGGACAACGGCCCGTACGCCTCCAGCCAGGCGAACTCCTCGCCGGCCTCCAGGCGTACGTGCTCCAGCTGGGTGCGGGCCAGCCCGGCCTGGATCTCGGCGTAGCCGCCCGTACCGGGCTCGGTCAGCCACTCCTGCCACCGCCGGCCGCCGTCGCCCGAGCCCCACGTGAACAGCTTGCGCCCGCGCAGCAGCCCGGTGGAGGTCTGCACGAGTCCGCGGCCCTCGGCGTCGAGGGAGGCGATCCAGGGCCGGACGCCGTCCGGGACCTCGTAGAAGAAGTCTGCGGGGTGGCCGCTGCGCGGCGGGTACGTGCGGTCCGCGCCGTCCCACTGCGGCAGCGGGATCCGCCGCAGCGAGCGCTCGTACCCGAAGTGCCAGGCCTCGTCCGCCGGGGCCAGCACACGGCTGCCGGGGTCGTCGGGGACGGCGGTGTTGGACCACCAGTAGACCGGGGCGGGCCGCTCGTGGGGGTTGCGGACGCGGACGCCCGCGTACAGGAACTCCGAGTCCTGCGGCAGCCACAGGTCCACCTGGAACGGCAGGTCGCGCAGCCGCTCCCACTCCCACAGCCGGACCATCACGCCGCCGTCCGGCGCCGGGACGAGCGCGGCGTGCAGCGGGGCGCAGGACAAGGTGGTGTGGCCGGTGGCGCCGGTGTTCCATTCCACGCCGCCGGAGAACCAGGCGCCGTTGAGGGCGAAGTTCGCGGGCTGGAACACCGGGTTGCGGTAGAGGAGTTCGCGCCCGGTGGGGAGGTGGACGAGGGAGTGGATCCGCCCGCCGAGCCCTGGCAGTACGGTGGCGCGCAGGTGGGCGTTCTCGATGACGACCGCTTCGAAGTCCTGTTTGCGCCGCTCGCGCCGGTACCCGTCGCGGATCCTGACCGGCAGCAGGGAACGCAGCGGTTCGTATCCGATCTGGCGGGCCATGTCGCGCGGCAGCCCGCGGCGCGCCTGCTCGTCCAGTACGTGTACCTCGGCGGGCGCGCGCAGGGCGGGCAGGGGGTTCTCGGGGCCGGTCGGGGCGGCGGGGAGGGTGAGGACAGCGCGTCGGACGGTGGTGGCCATGGAGGAATGGAACACGCCGTACCGGCCGGTGCACAGGGGTTCTGCGGATCACCACCGGTCAGGATTACGCAAAGCGGTGGCCTGGGGTCCGGTCGCGGCCGTCCCGGCGGGGGGTGTCAGGGCTCAAGCCGCAGCTCCGGTACGTCCGTCCGTTCGAGGCCGAACACCTGGGTGTACAGGGAGAGTTCGGCTTCCAGGGCGCGGATCATGGTGTCCGCCCGCCGGAAGCCGTGGCCCTCCCCCTCGAAGGTGACGTACGCGTGCGGCACCGAACGGCCCCGCAGGGCCGCCAGGAAGCGCTCCGCCTGGGCCGGCGGGCAGACCGGGTCGTCCAGGCCCTGGAGCAGGACGAAGGGGGCGGTGATCCGGTCGGCGCGGGCCACCGGGGAGCGTTCGCGGCAGCGCACGCCCAGGACCGGCGGCGGTCCGGCCAGGCCGTCGACGTAGTGGGACTCCAGGTCGTGGGTCTCCTGCGCGAAGCCCGTCAGGTCCAGGACGGGGTAGATGATCGCCGCGCAGGCGTACAGGTCGGTGGCCGCGAGGGAGGCGGCGGCCGTCCAGCCGCCCGCGCTGGCGCCCCGGATCGCGAGCCGGTCGGGGTCGGCCGTGCCCTCCGCGGCCAGCGCCCGGGCCACGGCCGCACAGTCCTCCACGTCGACCACGCCCCACTGCTCGCGCAGCCGTTCGCGGTAGGCGCGGCCGTAGCCGGAGGAACCGCCGTAGTTCACCTCGACCACGCCGATGCCCCGCGAGGTGAAGTAGGCGATGTGCAGGTCCAGTACGGGCGGCACGTGGTCGGTGGGGCCGCCGTGGGCCCACACCACGTACGGGGGCAGCTCGTCGGCGGGCGCCGGGCGGTCGGGGTGGTGCGGCGGGTAGACGTGGGCGTGGACCTCCCGCCCGCCCGGACCGAGGAAGGTCCGGCTCTGCGGCTCCGGGTAGTACGCGGGGTCGACGGGGTCGACGGCCCGGGCGCCGATGACCCGGGCGTGGCCCGAGGCGGTGTCCAGCTCGACCACCTCGTAGCCGCTGCGCGGGCTGGCGGCGACCCCGTACACCCGGGTGTCGTGGACGGCGAGGGTGGGCTGCCAGGCCGTCCAGGGGCCGGCCGCGTCGACGAGGTCGCCGGTGTCGGGGTCGAGTACGCCGAGCACCGAGGAGCCCTGGCCGTGCAGGACGGCGACCAGCCGGTCCGGGAGCGGGACGAGCCAGCCGAGGCCCGGCTTCCACAGCGGGCCGCCGAACTCCTCCTCGCGCGGGCACAGGTTGACGGCCGCGCCGGTCTCCGGGTCGACGCGGTACGGGTTCCACCAGCCGCCGCGGTCGCTCACCGCGAGGAGGGTCCCGTCGGCGGCCCACTCCACCTGGGCCACGGCCTCGTCGGGTCCGCCGAGTACGGTGCGCGGCTCCACCAGGACGCCGGAACCGGTGACGTCGGCCACCACCAGTTCGGTGCCGTCCCAGGGCATCCGCGGGTGGTCCCACACCAGCCGGGCCGCGAACCGCCCGTCGGGGGAGATCCGGGGGCCGGTGGTGAACCGGTGCCGGTCGTCGGTCAGCTCCCGCACCAGGGACCGGTCGGCGGCGGCCGACCCGTCCAGCGGTACGGCGGCCGTCAGGCGGCGCACGTCGGTGGGTGCGGGTCCGGTGAACTCCTCCAGCACGCACCACACCTCGCCGCCGCGCAGCACCGGGTCGGCCCAGCGCAGTCCGCCGCCCACTGCGGACACGGGGGTGAGGGGCCTGGGCGGGGGGTTGCCGGGCGCGTCCGGCTCGTACGCGTACAGCCGCTGGTCGGCGTGGTGGACGAATACCACCAAAGGGCCGCCGGTGACGCGTTCGGTCCCGGCCCAGGGGCGGCCCCCGTACTCGGTGAGCCGGCTGCGGACGTTCCACGGTGCGTCCAGCACCGAGCGCTCGGGGCCCCCGTCCGCGGGCCTGCGGACCAGGGTGCGGCGGCCGCCTTCGGCGGGCCGGGGTTCGGTCCACCACACCTCGGGGCCGACGGTGCCCACGTACTCGGGCCGCCCGTCGAGCGAGGCCGCCAGCGCGGCGTCGATGGGCGAGGGCCAGCTCCCGTAGGGCGGGGCCGGGGGTGCCGTCATCGCGCGGCCCCCGTCACAGGGTGCGCAGCGCACGGTCGAGCACCCGGACCCCGAAGTGCAGGGCGTCCACCGGGACCCGCTCGTCCACGCCGTGGAAGAGGGACCAGTAGTCGTAGCCGGGCGGCAGCTTGAGCGGGGAGAAGCCGTAACCGGTGACGCCGAGCCGGGAGAACTGCTTGGCGTCGGTGCCGCCCGCCATGCAGAACGGCACCACGTGGCCTTCGGGGTCGAAGTGCTCGACGCTCTCGCGCAGGATTGCGTACGTCCGTCCGGTGACGGGGGCTTCGAGGGCCACTTCCCGGTGCTGGAACTCCCAGTGCACGTCGGGTCCGGTGAGTTCGTCGAGGGTCTCGATGAACTCCGCCTCGCCGCCGGGCAGCATCCGCCCGTCGACGTAGGCGGTGGCGTGCTCCGGGATGACGTTCAGCTTGTAACCGGCGTGGAACATGGTCGGGTTGGCGCTGTTGCGGAGCGTGGCCTCGGCCAGGCCGGCGGCCGGGCCGAGTTTGCCGAGGAGCCCGTCGAGGTCGAAGTCCCGGCCGCGCGGGTCCACGGACAGGCCTTGGAGGGCGGCGAGTTCGGTGAGGCAGGCGGTGACGGTGTCGGTGAGCCGGACGGGCCACTCGTGGGCGCCGATCCGGGCGACGGCCGTGGCGAGGCGGGTGACGGCGTTGGCCCGGTTGGGTTTGGAGCCGTGGCCGGCGGTGCCGTGCGCGGTCAGCTTCAGCCAGGCGGTGCCGCGTTCCCCGGCGGCGATCGGGTAGAGGGACCGGCCCGGGCCGGTGTGCAGGGTGAAGGCGCCGGATTCGCTGATGCCCTCCGTACAGCCCTCGAACAGCTCCGGGTGGTGGTCGGCGAGGAAGCCCGATCCGTCGATCGCGCTGTCCTCCTCGTCGGCGGTATAGGCGATCACGATGTCCCGGCGGGGCTTGGTCCCGGTCCGCGCCCAGGCCCGTACGACGGCCAGCACCATCGCGTCCATGTTCTTCATGTCGACGGCCCCGCGGCCCCAGACCACGCCGTCGCGGACCTCGCCGGAGAAGGGGTCCACGCTCCAGTCGGCGGCCTCGGCGGGGACGACGTCGAGGTGGCCGTGGACGAGGAGGGCGTCGGCGGACGGGTCGCTGCCCTCGATCCGGGCGACCACGTTGGTCCGTCCCGGGGTGCGCTCCAGCAGGACCGGCTCCAGCCCCGTGGCGGCGAGCCGCTCGGCGACGTACTCGGCGGCGGGCCGTTCCCGGCAGTCGCCGCCGCCGCGGTTGGTGGTGTCGATGCGGATGAGGCCGGAGGTGAACTCGACCGCTTCGTCGAGCGCCGTCCGGTCCACCGTCCCGCCCGTCGGGCCGTCGGTGGCGTGCGTGGGCTGCGTGGGGTGCATGTCAGCCATACTGCTCCTCCACGGCCGCCGAGACGACCGTCGTGACCGCCTTGAAGGTACGGATGCCCTCGTACATGGTCTCGCTGGTGTACGCCACGCGGCGCTCGCCCGAACGTGCGACGCCGGGGACCACCGTGGCGGCGGCCGGCAGGTGCTCGGCATCGAACTCCACCTCGACGGTGAACGGGCCGTGCGCGTGGGGTTCGTGCCGGACGGCCAGGGGCGTGGCCCGCTTGGCGGCGGCGCGGATGTCGGCGGCGGTGCGGGCGGGGGTGCGGCAGACCGCCGCGTAGCGCGAGACGTGGTCCTTGACGGCGACCCGCTCCGCGCGGGGCGCGTAACCGATGGCGTCGGCGCAGGTCAGGTCGTCTCCGGTGACCAGGACGACGGGGACGCCGTATTCGGCGACGACGTGGGCGTTCAGCAGGCCCTCGCTGGCGCGGACCCCGTTGAGCCAGACGCCGGTGATCGTGTTGGCGAGGTAGGTGTGGGCGAGTACGCCTTCGGTGCCGGCTCCGGTGTGGTAGCCGACGAAGGCGATGCCGTCGACGTCGCCGTGCTGGACCCCTTCGACCATGGAGAGGGACTTGTGGCGGCCGGTGAGCATCTCGGTGCGCTCGTCGAGCTGCTCCAGCAGCAGGTTGCGCATGGTCCAGTGGGCCTCGTTGACGAGCACCTCGTCGGCGCCGCCGTCGAAGAAGCCGAGGACGGCCGCGTTCACGTCGGAGGTGAACAGGGAGCGGCAGCGCTCCCACTGCGGGGTCCCGGGCAGTACGTCGGCGGGCCAGGTGACGCCGGTGGCGCCTTCCATGTCGGCGGAGATGAGGATCTTCATCGGGCCCCCGGTCGGTCGGGTCGCGGACGGTCCAGCCTAAGGGCTGTCCCGTGATCCGCGGCGGGTCAGCGCGCGGCGTCAGATGCGGTGCATCGCACGGCGGAGGGTTGTCCTCATACTGGGCGCATTCGGGCGATCCCGACAACGCGGCGAGGTGCCGTAGCCGGCGCCGCGCGCCCGCCGGGGATTGCCGGGGCAGCCCTAGGGTCCTGCCCGGGCGGTCTTCGAGGACCGGCCCGCGGCGCCGGATGCGGTGCGTCCCGAGGCGGAGGAGCGCCCTCGTACCGGACGCACTCGGGCGACGGCGACGGCGCAGGAAGGCGTCGTGGCCGACGCGCGGGCCCGGGCAGACCGACCGGACGGGGCCCGGCGCCGGGGGCGCCGCGGGCCCGGGCACGGGCAGCCTCACCGGGGCCCGGAATTCCACCCGAACCGGTGAGCCGCCCGGCGCCCCGTGCGGGCAACGGGCGTGCTCAGCCTTCGACTTCGGCGGCCAGGTTGGAGAGCACCGTGTCGTAGATGCGGCCGAGGCCCTTGGGCGCGAAGGTGCGCTCGAAGAAGCCGCCGATGCCTCCGGCGCCGTTCCACACGGTGGAGACGACGGCCCTGGACTTGCCCTCGCCGGCCGGGGTCACGGTCCAGGTGGTGACCATGGAGGAGTTGCGGTCCTTCTCCACGAGCTGGCCGTCGGTGGGCTCGCTGACCTCCAGCAGGCAGTCCCGTACGCGCTTGCTGGTGGCCTGGAGCTTCCAGTGGACCAGGGTGCCCTCGCCGTCTCCGCCCTCGCGCACCTCGTACTCGCTGAAGTGCTCGGGCAGCAGCTTGCCCCGGGTCCCGGTGTAGTCCGCCAGCGCGTCGAACACGGTCTCCGCGTCGGCCGCGATGATCCGCTCCGTGGTGGCCTCGACCTGCGCCATAGCTGTTCCTCCAGCAGTTGTGTCCGCTCGTCGCGGCAAGCCAACCACCTCGGGGGCGGGCGCCCAAATCGGCCCCGGCGGCCCCGGGACGGCCCGTACGGCCCCTGAACGCTCATCACATCGGGCCAATGGGCGCCGCAATCCGGGTTTCGGGGCGCGGTTTCCGGGACGATTCCGCCCAGAACCCTCGGCTGGGAGGCCCCATGCTCGACCCCCTGAACACGCGCGGCTCCAAGAAGGAGCGCGGACCGCTCAAGAACCGCGCCGCCGTCTTGCTGTCGATCGCGACCGTCGCCGCCGCTCTCGCCACGCCGGTTACGGCCGCCCCACTGGCCCCGGCAGGCACCGGCTCCGGCTCCGGCCCGGCGGCGGCGCCGCTGCGCTGGACCGGCTGCGCGACCACCCGCTACCCCTCGCTGCAGTGCGCCTCCCTCAAGGTCCCGCTCGACCACGACAACCCCGGCGGGCGGCAGATCGCCCTGGCGCTGACCCGGGTCCCGCACACCGCGGCGAAGTCGCAGGGCCCGCTGCTGGTCAACCCGGGCGGCCCGGGCGGCAGCGGCCGGGCGCTGGCCGGCTTCGTCGCCTCCGCGCTGCCGAAGGACGTGGCCGCCGCGTACGACGTGATCGGGTTCGACCCCCGCGGCGTGGGCAAGAGCGAGCCGGCCCTGGACTGCGCCACCGGCTACTTCGCCCCGGTGCGGCCGGACTCCGTCCCCACCGACGGGCGCGCCGAGCGGGCCAACCTCGACCGGGTCAGGTCGTTCGCAAAGTCCTGCCAGAGCAAGCACGCGGACGTGCTCCCGTACATCGACACCGTCTCGGCCGCACGCGACATGGAGACGCTGCGCACGGCCCTGGGCGCGGCGAAGCTCAGCTACTTCGGCTACTCGTACGGGACCTACCTGGGCGCGGTGTACGCCAAGCTCCACCCGGACCGGTTGCACCGCCTCGTCCTGGACTCCGTCGTCGACCCGGGCGGCGTCTGGTACGAGGACAACCTCGCCCAGGACCGGGCCTTCGACGCCCGCCACAAGGCGTTCCTGGCGTGGGTGGCCCGGTACGACGAGAAGTACCGGCTCGGCGGCGACCCGGCGGAGGTCGAGCGGCGCTGGTACGAGATGCGGGAGGCGCTGCGGGACGCTCCGGCGGGCGGGAAGGTCGGCGCGGCCGAGCTGGAGGACACCTTCATGCCGGGCGGCTACTACGACGGCTACTGGCCCAGCCTCGCCGAGGCGTTCTCCGCGTACGCCGTGGCCAAGGACGAGAAGCCGCTGGTGGCGGCGTACGAACGGTTCGGCGCGGTCGAGCCCGCGGCGGGCAACGGCTACAGCGTGTACACGGCGGTGCAGTGCCGGGACTCGGCGTGGCCGAAGGACTGGGACACCTGGCGGGCCGACATGTGGCGCACGCACGCTGAGGCGCCCTTCATGACCTGGAACAACGCCTGGTACAACGCGCCGTGCGCGTTCTGGAAGACGGACGCCCTGGCCGCGCCGGACGTAACCAACACGGCGCTCTCCTCGGCTCTGCTGTTCCAGGCGACGGAGGACGCGGCGACGCCGTTCGGGGGCGCCCTGAGCATGCGGGACAAGCTCAAGGGCGCGGCGCTGGTGGTCGAGGAGGGCGGCGGCAACCACGGGATCGCGCTGAGCGGCAACAAGTGCCTGGACGAGAAGCTGGCAGCGTACTTGCGGAGCGGCAAGGCGTCGGACGCCACCTGCCCGGCGCAGCCGGCCCCGAAGCCGACGGCGGCCACGCGCGCGATCCCGCGTTCCGCGGGCGGCGCGGCCCTGCACGGGCTGCTGGGCTTCCGGGGCTGAGCCCCGGGGCCCCGGCCCCGGTCAGCCGCTGCCCGCCCCGCCCGGGGCGGGCAGCGCGCGCAGGGCCTCGGTGGCCGCCACCGCGAGGCGCGGGTGGGACTGGGCGCGGGTGAGGACCTCGCGGGCGCGGGGGTCGGCCAGCGCGCCGAGGCCTTCGACGCAGGCCAGGGCGACGCGCCAGTACGGGTCGTGCGGCACGAGGAGCCGGGAGAGGGTGCGGATCAGCGCGGGCGCCGATTCGGGGGCCCGCAGGGCGGTGAGCAGCCGGACCGGGTGCAGGGCGTAGGCGGTGCGCAGTTCGTTCGTCGCCAGGGCCGCCGCCGCGCGGGCGGTGCGGGGGTCGCCGAGAACGGCCAGTGCCTGGGCGGCGGCCTCGCAGCGCGGGGGGTCCCGGTGGTTGAGCAGCAGCACCAGCGCCTCGAAGGCGCGCCGGTCCCCCGCCATCCCCAGCCGATACGCGGCCAGTTCACGCGCCCACAACGGCCGGCCGGGCGAAGTCAGCGCCCCCGCCAGCCCGTCCGGCCCGGCCGCCAGCAGCGCCTCGTACTCCGCCGACCGTCCCGATTCACTACCCAGCCGCTCCAGCACGTCGTTCACGCGCCCCACACTAGGGCCGCAGCGGTGTAGGTCACACGCGTTCGTCATCCCCGTGCTCTGGCCAACGGGTTACCGACGAGTTACGCTCCCCTCAACACGTACGGGACCGGCCTGGTGACGCAGCCGCCCCGTACCAGTCGGTCCGGTACCCCAGGTACCGCGAGCCCCGTACCGCGTGTTCGGGTACGGCGTTCCACGCACGGCGTGGCCCCGGGACAGGGTCCGTCGTTCTTCCGCCCTTCGGGTACCTCTGTGCGGAACCCCGGCCGCGTGCTGTGCGCCGCGCGCCGCGCCCTCAAGTCGTCACCTTCTTCCACTGGAGTCCCGCGATGGACCGTCCGTCCACGTCCAGTCAACCCACCCTCCAGACCGTCGCCGTCATCGGTCTCGGCACGATGGGCACCGGCATCGCCGAGGTGCTCGCCCGGGCCGGCCGCGAGGTCATCGGCATCGACGTCAGCGAAGGCGCCGCCCGCCGGGCCACCGCCGCGCTGGCCGCCGCGACGGCCCGTTCCGTCGCCCGGCAGCGGCTCACCGAGCCCGAGCGCGACGCCGTGCTCGCCCGTTTCCGCACCTTCACCGAGCTGGGCGCCGCCGCGGACGCCGACCTCGTCATCGAGGTCGTCCCCGAGGACTACGCGCTCAAGCAGCGGCTCTTTCGCGAACTCGACGCGATCGTCCGCCCGGACACCATCTTGGCCACCGGCACCAACGCCCTGTCGGTGACCCGGATGGCGGCCGAGTCGCAGCGCCCCGAGCGGGTCCTCGGCCTGCACTTCTTCAACCCGGCGCCGGCCATGAAGCTGGTCGAGGTCGTCTCCTGCGTGCTGACGGCCCCGCCCGCCGTCCAGGCGGTCACCGAGCTGGCCCGCGAGCTCGGCAAGGAGCCCGTCGCGGTCGGCGACCGCCCCGGCTTCGTCGCGGACGGGCTGCTCTTCGGCTACCTGAACCAGGCCGCCGCCATGTACGAGTCGAAGTACGCCTCCCGCGAGGACATCGACGCGGCGATGCGGCTCGGCTGCGGCCTGCCGATGGGCCCGCTCGCGCTGCTGGACCTGATCGGCGTGGACACCGCCCGTACCGTCCTGGAGGCCATGTACGCCTCCTCCGGCGACCGGCTCCACGCGCCCGCCCCGATCCTCGGGCACCTCGCCGAGGCGGGCCTGACGGGGCAGAAGGCGGGGCGCGGTTTCTACACGTACGAGGCCCCGGGCAGCCCGGTGATCGTGCGGGACCTCCAGACCCCGCCGGACGGGTCGCTGCTCGGCGCGGGCCGCGCCGTCGCCTCCGTCGGCGTGGCCGGCTCCGGCACCATGGCGAGCGGTATCGCGCAGGTCTTCGCGCAGGCCGGCTACCCGGTGGTGCTGGCGGCCCGCAGCCAGGAGAAGGCCGAGGCCGCCAAGGCCGCGATCGGCAAGTCCTTGGGCCGTGCGGTGTCCAAGGGCCGGCTGACCGAGGACGGCGCGGCGAAGACCCTGGCGCTGATCACCCCGGCGGGTTCGCTCGACGCCTTCGCCGACGTGGACCTGGCGGTGGAGGCCGTCGCCGAGGACCTGGCGGTCAAGCAGGAACTCTTCGCGGGCCTGGACAAGGTCTGCAAGCCGGGCGCGGTGCTGGCCACCACCACCTCCTCGCTGCCGGTGATCGCCGTGGCGCGCGCGACCTCGCGTCCTCAGGACGTGATCGGCATGCACTTCTTCAACCCGGCGCCGGCCATGAAGCTGGTCGAGGTGGTCCGTACCGTCCTGACCGCCGATGACGTCCACGCCACGGTCCGCGAGGTCTGCGGGAAGGTCCGCAAGCACGCGGTCGACTGCGGGGACCGGGCCGGTTTCATCGTCAACGCGCTGCTGTTCCCGTACCTGAACAACGCGATCAAGATGGTCGAGGAGCACTACGCGGGCATCGACGACATCGACGCCGCGATGAAGCTGGGCGGCGGCTACCCGATGGGGCCCTTCGAGCTCCTCGACGTGGTCGGCCTGGACGTGTCCCTGGCCATCGAGAAGGTCCTCCACCGGGAGTTCCGCGACCCGGGCCTGGCGCCCTCGCCGCTGCTGGAGCACCTGGTCGCGGCGGGCTGCCTGGGCCGCAAGACCGGCCGCGGATTCCGTGAGTACGCCCGCCGGTGATCCGCCTCCCGGGCGTCGCGACGCCCGGGCCCGCGAGCCGGATGCGTGGGGAGGGCTCTTCGGGTCCGCCGGACCCTCACGGCGGACGAACCCTCCCGACGAGCACTGTGTGCCCAGTGCCGGCCCTCCCCCGCATCCATCCCTGTCCCACCCCCCGCAGGCGCGCTCTCCTGCGCGAATGAAGTACTTTCGCTCTATGTCCCAGCCCGCCAAGACCTCGCCCCGCGCCGCCACGGCGTCCGACGCCCCGGAGAGCGCGGCCGGCACCAAGGCGGCCGCGCAGCGGCTCAAGATGCGCCGTGAGCTGGCGGCTGCCGCCATGGAGCTGTTCGCGACGAAGGGGTACGAGGCCACGACGGTCGACGAGATCGCCGCGACCGCCGGGGTGGCCCGCCGGACCTTCTTCCGGCACTTCCGGTCCAAGGAAGAGGCGATCTTCCCGGACCACGACGACACCTTGACCCGCGCCGAGGCCGTCCTCGACGTGGCCCCGGCGCACGAGCACCCGCTCGACACGGTGTGCCGGGGGATCAAGGAGGTCATGAAGATGTACGCCGCCTCGCCCGCGGTGTCGGTGGAGCGCTACCGGCTCACCCGCGAGGTGCCGGCGCTGCGGGAGCGCGAGATCGCCTCGGTGGCCCGGTACGAGCGGCTGTTCACGCGCTACCTGCTGGCCCACTTCGACGAGCAGGACCACAACGACGGCAACGACGATCCGCTGCTGGCGGAGGTCGCGGCCTCGGCGGTGGTCACGGCGCACAACCACGTGCTGCGGCGCTGGCTGCGTGCGGGCGGTCAGGGGGACGTGGAGGCGCAACTGGACCACGCGTTCTCCATCGTGCGCAAGACGTTCGGTTCGGGGATCGGCGCCGGCCGCACCCTCACGGGTCCGCCGGCCGCGCCCGCGGCGGTGCGCACGGAGGGCGAGGTGCTGGTGGCGGTGGCCCGCACGGACGCCCCGCTCGACGAGGTCATGCGGACCATCGAAGAGGCACTCAAGAACAAGTAGCGACTCCGGTCACACCAGTCCGGCCGAGGGCCGCCTCCCGTTTCGGGGGGCGGCCCTTCCGTTTGTCCGAGTTGCCCCTACTCGCGGGTAACTCTGATCGATCATCGCTCATCTGCGCAGGTCAAATGGCAAATGAGAGAAAGTTTTGGCACGCGGTGCCTTGCTGAGTGACACGGGGTGCCATACGTTGAAGTGGTCCGGATGTCCCCGCGGTCCACGTCCACCCGGCACGGACCGCGCCCCGGATGCCTGCGTCACCAGGCCCCCGTACGCCCCACCACAGGCGTCGCCGCACCACCGCTTTCGCCGGACCGACGGCACCACACCACACCCGTACCGCGCAGCCGCGTATCCCCTCAGCGCACCCTCATCAGCGCTTAGCCGGAGGCAATACCGTGAAGGACATCCTGGACGCGATCCAGTCGCAGGCCGCAACGGCCGCCGACTTCGCGGCCCTGCCGCTCCCCGACTCGTACCGCGCGATCACCGTGCACAAGGACGAGGCGGAGATGTTCGCGGGGCTCACCACCCGTGAGAAGGACCCGCGCAAGTCCCTGCACCTCGACCAGGTCCCGGTGCCGGAGCTCGGCCCGGGCGAGGCCCTGGTGGCCGTCATGGCCTCCTCGGTCAACTACAACTCGGTCTGGACGTCGATCTTCGAGCCGGTGTCGACCTTCAGCTTCCTGGAGCGTTACGGCAAGCTGAGCGACCTCAGCAAGCGCCACGACCTCCCGTACCACGTCATCGGCTCCGACCTCGCAGGCGTCGTGCTGCGCACCGGCCCCGGCGTCAACTCCTGGAAGCCGGGCGACGAGGTCGTCGCGCACTGCCTTTCGGTCGAGCTGGAGTCCTCCGACGGCCACAACGACACGATGCTCGACCCCGAGCAGCGCATCTGGGGCTTCGAGACCAACTTCGGCGGCCTCGCCGAGATCGCACTGGTCAAGTCCAACCAGCTGATGCCCAAGCCCGGCCACCTGAGCTGGGAGGAGGCCGCCTCCCCCGGCCTGGTCAACTCCACCGCCTACCGCCAGCTGGTCTCGCGCAACGGCGCCGGCATGAAGCAGGGCGACAACGTCCTGATCTGGGGCGCCAG
>NZ_JBITDH010000004.1:410068-553719 GCF_044454045.1 Streptomyces sp. NPDC051578 | reverse complement strand
TTGAGTTCTCAAGGAACGGACGCTTCCTTTGTACTCACCCTCGCGGGTTTTCCTCCGGGCGCTTCCTTTGTTCTTCGTTTTGTTCTTGCGTTTCCAACTCTATCAGAGTCAGTCCCGCTCGTTTTCCGCCTTCCGGTTCTCGCTTTCGCGTTTCCCTTTCCGGCGATTCCGACTCTATCAGATCCTTTCGGGCCTGACTCCCAGTCAGCGGGATTCGCCTTCCGGGCTGTTGGGCCCTTGCGGCGAGTGAGACAGTAGCGGATTCCCTGCCCCCGAAGCCAATCGGCGGCTGCGTCCTCGGACACGGATTCCTCATTCGCAAATACGCATGAAAACGAGACGACAAAGTGCGTCGTTCGTTCGAATGTGTAGTGCGGGATGGCTGTCCGGGGACCGACCGGGGTCGGCGCTCACTTCGGACAACTCGAAGAACCTTACGGATCTGCCACAGGTGTGTCAACCCTGGCGCGGGCAGGACTCCCCCGGTTAGCCTCTCTCCCATGACTACGCATGCGCTCACGCTCAGCCTCTGCTGGTGGGCCGCCTGACGGCGGCCGACCTCCACCTGCGCGCGCATGCGCTCACGGCCGCCGCCTCGGCGGCCGTTTCTGTTTCTCCCCCCGGGAGTGGCTCGGTCGCCCCACGCGGTGCCACCGACCGGACGGCCGTACGGCCACTCACACAGGGAGACGGACATGACGAGGATCTTCAGCGGGATCAAGCCGAGCGGGCACCTGACGCTCGGGAACTACCTGGGCGCCCTGCGGCAGTGGGTCGCCGCCGAGCAGGAGCCGCAGGACGCGCTGTTCTGCGTGGTGGACCTGCACGCGCTGACGGTCGACCACGATCCGGCTCGCGTGCGGCGGCTCAGCAGGCAGGCCGCCACGCTGTTCCTCGCCTGCGGGCTGGACCCCCGCACATGCACCCTGTTCGTGCAGAGCCACGTGGACGAACACACCCGGCTGTCCTACCTGCTGGAGTGCACCGCCACCGACGGCGAGCTGCGGCGGATGATCCAGTACAAGGAGAAGGCGGCGAAGGCCCAGGCGGCCGGGGACGGCGTGCGGTTGTCGTTGCTGACCTATCCGGTGCTGATGGCCGCCGACATCCTGGCGTACGAGGCAGCGGAGGTGCCGGTCGGTGAGGACCAGCGGCAGCACGTGGAGCTGGCCCGGGATCTCGCGGTGCGGTTCAACCAGCGGTACGGGCACACCTTCACCGTTCCGCGGGTGGTGCTGCCCACCGTCGCCGCGCGGGTCATGGACCTCCAGGACCCGACGTCCAAGATGGGCAAGTCGCACGAGAACGGGGCGGGCATCGTCTATCTCCTCGACGAGCCGGCGGTGATCACCAAGAAGGTGATGCGGGCCGTCACCGACAGCGGGGACGGCGGCGTCGTCTACGACCGGGCCACGCGCCCTGGAGTGGCGAACCTGCTCGACATCCTCTCCGCCTGTACGGGTGGGGAGCCGGCCGAGCTGGCCGACCGGTACTCGGGGTACGGGGCGCTCAAGCGGGACGTCGCCGAGGCGGTGGTGGAGGTGCTGCGTCCGGTGCAGGAGCGGCACGCGGAGCTGGCGGCAGATCCCGGTGGCGTGGAGCGGGTGTTGCGGGCCGGGGCGGAGCGGGCACGGGGGCTGGCCCGGCCGGTGGTGGACCGGGCGTACCGCAACATCGGGCTGCTGGAGCCCTGAAAGGCGTACGGCTGCGGTCCCCGCTGCCGGGCGGGGACCGAGGTCGGCGTCAGCTGTTGCCGGAGGCGAGTTCGCGGCTGCGGTCGCGGGCCGCTTCGAGGGCTGCGATCAGGGCCGCCCGTACGCCGTGCTTCTCCAGCTCCACGATGGCGTTGATGGTGGTACCGGCGGGGGAGGTGACGGCCTCGCGGAGCTTGACGGGGTGTTCGCCGCTGTCGCGGAGCATCACGGCGGCGCCGATGGCGGCCTGGACGATCAGGTCGTGGGCCTGGGCGCGGGGCAGGCCGAGGAGGATGCCGGCGTCCGTCATGGCCTCGACCAGGAAGTAGAAGTAGGCGGGGCCGGACCCGGAGAGGGCGGTCGCCGCGTCCTGCTGGGACTCGGGGACGCGCAGGGTCTTGCCGACGCCGCCGAAGATCTCCTCGGCGTGGGCGAGGTGGGCGGCCGTGGCGTGGCTGCCGGCCGAGATGACGGACATGGCCTCGTCCACGAGGGCGGGGGTGTTCGTCATGACGCGGACGACGGGGGTGCCGGGGGCGAGCCGTTCCTCGAAGAAGGACGTGGGGACGCCGGCGGCGCCGCTGATGACCAGGCGGTCGGCGGGGACGTGCGGGGCGAGCTCTTCGAGGAGCTTGCCCATGTCCTGCGGCTTGACGGTGAGGATGAGGGTGTCCGCGCGCTTCGCGGCCTCGGCGTTGCTGACGGTCTCGACTCCGTAGCGGTCGCGGAGTTCCGCGGCCCGTTCGGCGCGGCGGGCGGTGACGAGGAGCTTGCCGGCCGGCCAACCGCCGCGGATCATCCCGCTGAGCAGGGCCTCGCCGATCTTTCCGGTGCCGAGGACGGCGACTGTCTGGGTCATGTCTTCATCCTTGCATCCGGGCGGCGCCCGGGGCCGCGGTGTCCGCAGTGCGGTCGGCGCGCAGTGGCCTACGGGGTGCGGCGGCGCAGGGTGGCCGCGCCGAGGGCGAGGACGAGCAGGGCGCAGGCGGCGACGATGACGGCGTCCCGGACGAAGCCGGCGGTCATGTCGGTGTGGCCGACGACCTGGGTCATGCCGTCGACGGCGTAGGACATCGGCAGCACGTCGGAGAGGCCTTCGAGGACCGGCTGCATGGTGTCGCGGGGCGCCAGGAGGCCGCAGAGCAGGAGCTGGGGGAAGATCACCGCCGGCATGAACTGGACGGCCTGGAACTCGGAGGCGGCGAAGGCGGAGACGAACAGGCCGAGGGCGGTGCCGAGGAGCACGTCGAGCAGCGCCACGAGCAGGAGCAGCCAGGGCGAGCCGAGGACGTCCAGGCCGAGTACCCACAGGGCGAGGCCGGTGGCGAGGAGGGACTGGATGACGGCGACGGCGCCGAAGGCGAGCGCGTAGCCGGCGATGAGGTCGCCCTTGCCGAGCGGCATGGCCAGGAGGCGTTCCAGGGTGCCGGAGGTGCGCTCCCGCAGGGTCGCGATGGAGGTCACCAGGAACATGGTGATGAGGGGGAAGATCCCCAGGAGGCTGGCTCCGACGCTGCTGAAGGTGCGCGGGTTCCCGTCGAAGACGTAGCGCAGCAGGATCAGCATCAGTACGGGGACCAGCAGCATCAGCGCGATGGAGCGCGGGTCGTGGCCGAGCTGGCGCAGGACGCGGCCGGCGGTGGCGGTGGTGCGGGATGCGTTCATCGTGTCTGCTCCCGGGCTCGGGCGTCGGCCTCGTCGACGAGGCGCAGGAAGCCTTCTTCGACGGTGGCGCTGTGGGTGCGGGTGCGGAGCGCGTCGGGGGTGTCCTGGGCGAGGATGCGGCCTTCGCGCATGAGCAGCAGGTCGTGGCAGCGCTCGGCCTCGTCCATGACGTGGGAGGAGACGAGGAGCGTGGTGCCACGGGTGGCGGTGAGTTGGTGGAAGAGGTTCCACAGGTCGCGGCGCAGGACGGGGTCGAGGCCGACGGTGGGTTCGTCGAGGACGAGCAGCTCGGGGGAGCCGAGGAGGGCGACGGCGAGGGAGACGCGGCTGCGCTGGCCTCCGGAGAGGTGGCCCGCGAGGGCGGTGGCGTGGGTGGTGAGGTCGACGTCGGTGAGGGCGCGGGTGACGTCGGCGCGCCGGCGTTCGGCGGCCGCGCGGCGCAGGGTCCCCCCGGCGAAGCGAGGGGGAGGGTCGAGGACGGCGGCGAAGTATTCCAGGTTCTGCCGGACGGTGAGGTCGTCGTAGACGGAGGGTGCCTGGGTGACGTAGCCGATGTGCAAGCGCAGCTCGGGGTGGCCGGCGGGACGGCCGAGGACGTCGAGGGTGCCGGTGACGTGGGCCTGGGTGCCGACGACGGAGCGCATGAGGGTGGATTTTCCGCAGCCGGAGGGGCCGAGGAGGCCGGTGATGCGGCCGCGGGGGACGTCGAAGGCGAGGCCGTCGAGGACGGTGCGGGGGTGGCGGCCGGTGCCGCGGCGGACGGTGAGCCCGTGGGCGTGGACGGCGGGGGCCGCAGCCCCGCCGACGCCGTCGGGCGCATTATTCATCATGTGATGAATAATGCTCCTGGCGGTGCCCGGCCGTCAACAGGCATGGTGGCAGGCGGGGGAACGCCCCCTGTTACTTCTTGCGCTTGGGGCGGCGCGCCGACGGATTGCCCGTACGGGTGCTGCGGCGGCGGGCGAACTCGGCGCGGGCCTGCTCGTACTCGGTGCGGTGCAGCTTCTCGCCCGGGGCCTCGGTCAGGCTGCGCAGGAAATACGCGATGAGGGAGCCGATGAAACCGATCGCTTTGAGCCCCTTGAGGGCGGCCTCGTCCGAGGACGGCCGGGGGCGGCGGCTGAACGACTCCCACGTCTTGACGAAGGCGATGGCGCTGGCGATCGCGAAGAGCACGACGACGGAGATGCTGAGGAACGGGCCGACGTCGCCGATCTCCAGCCCCTCGTAGGCGAAGCGCAGCAGGTACGCGGCGGCGAAGGCCGAGACCAGGGAGCCGACGGCGACCCCGGCGCGGCGCAGCGCGTAGCCGCCGTCGTGGTCGACCCAGGTCGTGCCGAAGAACCGCAGGGGCTCGGGGCGCGGCCCGGCGGCGGTCCGGGCTGCGGCAGCCGGCTCGGCGGGGGTCTGGTCTCGCTGGTCGTCGCTCACACCGGCGATTATTCCAGCCCGAGACGCACCCGCCGGGGTGCGTCTCATCCGGCAGAACGCCGGGTCGGCCGGCAGCCGGTCAGCCGCAGCGGGTGGCCACGTACCCGTCGCTGCCCGTCTTCACGTACGCGTCCGACACGAACTCGCCGTTGCCGACGCAGTCCCAGATGTTCGTGGTGCCGTAGGGGCCGGAGACCGTGGTGCCGTCGCACTGGCAGTGGATGGAGACGTACGCGCCGAGCGGCAGGACCCGGGAGATCGAGTAGCCGGTGCCGGGGCCGGTGCGGACGTTGACCTGGTATCCCGGAGCGACCGGGAACGTCGGGAAACCGGAGCCGGACAGACTCTGGATCTGGGCCTGGTCCTGGTCATGGACCTGGGCCTGCACCTGGCTTGAATCGTTCTCGACAGTCATGCGTGAAACTCCCCCCGTGGGCGTTGCCCGGCGCAACGCGCGCAGGGCGGCAAGCCCTTGGATGGTCGCACGGGCCATCGACTAGGCTCCGGCGGGGGTGGTGAGTGGTGCATGCGCGGCGCGCGGACGGCACGGGCTTTCCCGAGTACGCCGGGCACTACCGGCTGGAATCCGTGCTCGGCTCCGGCGGTATGGGCGTCGTCCACCTGGCCGCTTCCAGCTCGGGGCTGAAACTCGCCGTCAAGGTCGTGCACGCGCAGCACGCCGTGGACCCGGAGTTCCGGGCGCGCTTCCGGCAGGAGGTCGCGGCCGCCCGCCGGGTGAGCGGGGCGTTCACCGCTCCGGTCGTGGACGCGGACCCCGATGCCGAACGGCCCTGGATGGCCACGCTGTTCATCGACGCGCCGACGCTCTCCGAGCGGGTACGGGAACGGGTGCTGGACCCCGGTGAGCTGACGCGGCTCGCCGCCGGGCTCGCGGAGGCGCTGCGGGACATCCACCGGGCCGGCGTGGTGCACCGGGACCTCAAACCCAGCAACGTGCTGATGGCCCCTGACGGGGTGCGGGTCATCGACTTCGGGATCTCGCGGCCCGCCGACAGCGACCTGCGGACCGAGACGGGCAAGCTGATCGGGACGCCGCCGTTCATGGCGCCGGAGCAGTTCCAGTCGCCGCGCGAGGTCGGGACAGCCGCCGACGTGTTCGCGCTGGGCGCGGTACTGGTGCACGCGGCGACCGGGCGCGGCCCGTTCGACTCCGACAGCCACTACCTCGTCGCCTACCAGGTGGTGCACGGCGAACCCGATCTGACGGGGCTCCCGGAGCCGCTCGTCCCGCTGGTCGCCCGCTGCCTGGACAAGGACCCGGCCCGGCGGCCGACCGCGGACGCGCTGATCGCGCAGATGCGGGCGCTGGCCTACCCCACCGGCGAGGACACGCAGGTGTTCACCCCGCAGCCGCGGCGGCCGGCCCCGGCGGAAGCCGACACGCACCGCCGGGAGCGCATCGACACCGGCGGCGCGGACGCGGGGGGCCCGGCGGCCGGCGAAGCGGCGGGGCGCCGGGTGCGCGGGTGGGCCCGCACGGCGTGGGCGGCGGGGCTGGTGGTGCTGCTCGCGGGCGGCGCCGTCGGCGGCTACCTCGGCTCCGCGACGGGCGACGACTCCCCCGGGCCGGCGGCCCCGACGCAGGCGCGGGCGGGGGCGACGAAGCGCTTCGCGCCCTGGTCGGTGCCCCTGGCGGGCCCCGGCGCGGGCAAGGGCACCGGGGCCTGCTCCTGGGCGGGCGCGGCGCTGTACTGCTCGGGGCGGGGGCTGGCGGCCGCCCGGCTGGACCCCGCGAACGGCGCCCTGGGGTGGACCGTCCCGGCGCAGGCGGCGCCCGGGCCGGGGTCGGCCCGGGCGCCCCTGTACGCGGGCGGCCTCGTCCTCGCCCCCGGGGCGGGCAGCGGCGTGCTCCAGGCCCTGGACCCGGCGACCGGAGCCCGGCGCTGGCAGCGGGACCTGCCCGGCGGGGCCCAGGTCGTGGCTGAGGCCGGGCACGTCCTCGCGGCCGGCTCCGACGGGACGGCGACCCTGTTGGACGCGGCGTCCGGCACCCCGAAGTGGAGCAGGCGGATCGGCGGGACGGGCTCGGTGTGGTGGGGCGGCCCGGACGCCTCGGGCAAGGCAGCGCTGTACGTGGCGACGCGCGAGCCGGACGGCAGGCAGACCCGGGTGGCGGCCGTCGACCCGGGCGACGGGGCGGTGCGCTGGCAGATCAGTACGGCGGGGCTCCTCCAGCCGGTCGCCACCGTGCAGGGCAGCGCGTACCTGCTGGCCAACGACGCGCAGGGCAGGACGGACGCCGTCGTCCGCGTCGACCTGGCGACGCGCTCGGTGCGGCGGGTCAGCCTGGCGGTCCCCCTGTACGAGGCCCAGGCGACGGCGGGTCCCGACGGCGTCGTGTACCTCGTGGGCGCGGCGGGCGGGCTGGCCGCGGTGGGCCCGGAGCGGGAACTGTGGAGGCTGGAGACGGGCCTGGCGGTCGCGTCCCGGCCCGCGGTCGCCGCCGGCCGGGTCTACCTGACGGCGCCCGACGGGCGGCTGCTCGCCGTCGAGGCCTCCGGCGGGCGGCTGCTGGGGCAGACCAAGCCGCGGATGGCCGGCGACCAGGGCGCCTTCGCCGCGTCCCTGACCGCGCCCGTCGTCGCGGACGGCACGGTGTACGCGTCCGCGCCCGACGGGTCCGTGTTCGCCGTGGACGCGGCGAACCCCGCCGGGTGGTGAGGACACCGGCGGGGTTCGGAGGGCCCGGCTCGGCCGTAAGGCCCCGAGGCCGGAAGCCCGGGGGCTCCCTCGGGCGTAAGCCGGTGGCTCAGCCCAGTCGGGACACGTCGCGGACCGCGCCCTTGTCGGCGCTGGTGGCCATCGCGGCGTAGGCGCGCAGCGCGGCGGACACCTTGCGCTCGCGGTTCTTCGGGGCGTAGACCCCGCCCAGGGCCTCGCGGCGGGCCGCCAGTTCCTCGTCGGAGACCAGCAGCTCGATCGAGCGGTTCGGGATGTCGATGCGGATCCGGTCGCCGTCCTCGACCAGGGCGATGGTGCCGCCCGAGGCCGCCTCCGGGGAGGCGTGGCCGATGGACAGGCCGGAAGTACCGCCCGAGAAGCGGCCGTCGGTCACCAGCGCGCAGACCTTGCCCAGGCCGCGGCCCTTGAGGAAGGAGGTGGGGTAGAGCATCTCCTGCATGCCGGGGCCGCCGCGCGGGCCCTCGTAGCGGATGACGACGACGTCGCCCGGCTGGATCTCCTTGCGCAGGATCTTGTCGACGGCCTCGTCCTGCGACTCGCAGACCACGGCCGGGCCCTCGAAGGTCCAGATCGACTCGTCGACGCCGGCGGTCTTGACCACGCATCCGTCGGCGGCGATGTTGCCGCGCAGGACGGCCAGGCCGCCGTCCTTGGAGTAGGCGTGCTGGACGGAGCGGATGCAGCCGCCCTCGGCGTCCAGATCGAGGGTGTCCCAGCGCTCGGACTGGGAGAAGGCGGTCGCGGAGCGCTTGCAGCCGGGGGCGGCGTGCCACAGCTCCATGGCCTCCTCGGACGCCGTGCCGGAGCGGGCGTCCCACTTGGCCAGCCAGTCCTCGAGGTTCTCGGAGTGGACGGTGGTGACGTCCTTGTTGAGGAGGCCGCCGCGGTGCAGCTCGCCGAGGATGGCGGGGATGCCGCCGGCGCGGTGGATGTCCTCCATGTAGTAGGTGCCGCCGGGCGCCACGTTCGGCGCGACCTTGGCCAGGCACGGGACGCGGCGCGAGACCTCGTCGATGTCGGTGAGGTCGTAGTCCAGGCCCGCCTCCTGGGCGGCGGCGAGGAGGTGCAGGATCGTGTTCGTGGAGCCGCCCATGGCGATGTCGAGGGCCATGGCGTTCTCGAAGGCCTGGCGGGTCGCGATGTTGCGGGGCAGGACGGAGGCGTCGTCCTGCTCGTAGTAGCGCTTGGTGATCTCCACGACGGTCCGGCCGGCGTCTTCGTACAGGGCGCGGCGGGCGGTGTGCGTGGCGAGGACCGAGCCGTTGCCGGGCAGGGCCAGGCCGATGGCCTCGGCGAGGCAGTTCATCGAGTTGGCGGTGAACATGCCCGAACACGAACCGCAGGTCGGACAGGCGTTCTCCTCGATGCGCAGGACGTCCTCGTCCGAGACGTTCTCGTTGGAGGCGTCGACCATGGCGTCGATCAGGTCGAGCTTGCGGACGGTGCCGTCGACGAGGGTGGCCTGGCCGGCCTCCATGGGGCCGCCGGAGACGAAGACGACCGGGATGTTGAGGCGCATCGCGGCCATCAGCATGCCGGGGGTGATCTTGTCGCAGTTGGAGATGCAGATCAGGGCGTCGGCGCAGTGCGCCTCCACCATGTACTCCACGGAGTCCGCGATCAGGTCGCGGGAGGGCAGGGAGTAGAGCATGCCGGCGTGGCCCATCGCGATGCCGTCGTCCACGGCGATGGTGTTGAACTCGCGCGGGATGGCGCCCGCGGCGCGGATCGCGTCGGAGACGATCCGGCCGACCGGGGCGAGGTGGGTGTGGCCGGGGACGAACTCGGTGAACGAGTTGGCGACCGCGATGATCGGCTTCCCGATGTCCGCGCTCGCTACGCCCGAGGCGCGCATCAGCGCGCGTGCGCCTGCCATGTTGCGGCCGTGGGTGACGGTGCGGGACCTCAGCTCGGGCATCGGGTTCACTCCCCATGAGTACGGTGACGTTCGCACGCCCCCGCGACTGTGGATATGGCTCGGTTACGAGGCTACGCTCCTGGCCCGCGATGCGGACAGGGCGTCCGCATGCCGATACGGGCGGCTCAGTCCTCGGTCAGGTAACGCTGCAGCGTGGGGGCGACGAGGGCGATGATCGCCTCCGGTTCGGCGGACGCGAGGGGCTCGACCTGGACGACGTAGCGCAGGATCACGATGCCGATCATGTGGGAGGCGGCGAGTTCCGCGCGGAAGGTGGGGTCGGGCACGTTGAGCTCGGCGGCGACCCGCTCCAGGACCCGGCGCAGGATGAGCCGGCGCAGCACCTTCGCCGCCGCCTCGTGGGTGAGCGCCGACCGGATGACGGCGAGCAGCGGCACCCGGGTGGCGGGGTTCTCCCACACGCCCAGGAAGTAGCGGGCGAGGCGTTCGCCGATGCCGTCGGGGCCGCCTTCGAGGATCCGCGGGGCGACGAGGGCCGGCTCCAGGGTCAGTTCGATCGCGGCGGCGAAGAGGTCGTCCTTGCTGCCGAAATAGTGGTGCACCAGCGCCGGGTCCACGCCGGCGGCCTTCGCGACGCCGCGTACGGAGGTCTTGTCGTAGCCGCGCGCCGCGAACTCGGCGCGGGCGGCGGCGCGGATGCGCTCCTGGGTGCCGGGGCCCTCGTCGGCCTCGTCCTGGCGGGGGCGGCCGGGGCCGCGGCGACGGCGGGGCGGCGGGCCGGCCACCGGGGGCTCGGTCGCGGAAGGCTCGGCCACGGGGGAGTCGTTCGCGGGCGGCTCGTTCGCGGGCGGCTCGGTCATGGGCGGCGGGCCGGCTTGGGCGCGGCCGTGGCCGCGGCGAGGTGCTCGCGGGTGAACGCGAGGGCCTCGGCGAGGTCCGCCTCGCGCTCCGCGGACGACATGGCGCGGCGGGTGTTGACCTCGATCACCACGTGCCCGTCGAAGGACGTACGGGCCAGCCCGGCCAGCAGCTCGGCGCAGGGCTGGGTGCCGCGGCCGGGGACGAGGTGTTCGTCCTTCGCGGACCCGTTCCCGTCGGCGAGGTGGACGTGCGCGAGGCGCTCGCCCATGCGGTCGACCATGGCCGCGGCGTCGGCCCGGGCGGTCGCGGTGTGCGAGAGGTCGATGGTGAAGTGCCGGTAGTCGTCCTTGGTGACGTCCCACTCGGGCGCGTACGCGAGCATCTCGCGGTCGCGGTAGCGCCAGGGGTACATGTTCTCGACGGCGAACCGCACGTCGGTCTCGTCGGCCATCCGCCAGATACCGGTGACGAAGTCACGGGCGTACTGGCGCTGCCAGCGGAACGGCGGATGCACGACGACGGTGGACGCCCCGAGCCGCTCGGCGGCGGCCTGGGCGCGGCGGAGCTTGGTCCACGGATCGGTGGACCACACCCGCTGGGTGATGAGCAGACAAGGGGCGTGCACGGCGAGGATCGGCACCTGATGGTGCTCGGACAGCCGCCGCAGCGCGTCGACGTCCTGGCTGACGGGATCCGTCCAGACCATCACCTCGACGCCGTCGTACCCGAGGCGCGCGGCGATCTCGAAGGCGGTCGCCGTCGTCTCCGGATATACGGAGGCGGTGGAGAGGGCGACTTTCGCGCTCGGGATCCGGTCTGGTTCTGCCACGGACACAGGGTACGGTCCCCACCCCGCCCCCCGCCGTGACACCCACCACCCGCCCCGGCACGGGCCCCGAGCCCGGTCAGGACGGCAAGTGGTCCAGTCTGCGGAGGATGACGCCCTCGCGCAGGGCCCAGGGGCAGATTTCGAGGTCGTCCACGCCGAAGAGGTCCATCGCGCCCTCCGCCACCAGCGCGCCCGCCAGCAGCTGGTGCGCGCGGCCCTCCGAGACGCCCGGGAGGGCGGCGCGCTGGGCGGTCGTCATCGCCGCCAGGCGCGGGACCCACTCCTCCAGCGCCTTGCGCGTCAGGTCGCGCTGTACGTACAGCCCCTCCGCCGAGCGGGCCGCGCCCGCGATCCGGGCGAGCTGCTTGAAGGTCTTCGACGTCGCCACCACGTGGTCCGGCGTCCCGAAGCGGCTGAACTCCCCGACCGTCCGGGCGATCTGCGCCCGCGCGTGGCGGCGCAGCGCCTTCACGTCGGCCGGGGCCGGCGGGTCGCCGGGGAGCCACGCCGAGGTGAGGCGGCCCGCGCCGAGCGGGAGGGACACCGCCGCGTCGGGTTCCTCGTCGATGCCGTACGCGATCTCCAGCGAGCCGCCGCCGATGTCCAGGACCAGCAGCTTGCCCGCCGACCAGCCGAACCACCGCCGCACCGCGAGGAACGTCAGGCGGGCCTCGTCGTCGCCGCTGAGGATGGGCAGGTCGATGCCGGTCTCGTCCTTGACCCGGGCCAGCACCTCGTCCGCGTTCGTCGCCTCCCGCACGGCGCTGGTCGCGAAGGGCAGCAGGTCCTCGCAGCCCTTGTCCTCGGCGGCCTGGACCGCGTCGCCGATCACGGACACGAGCCGTCGTATGCCCTCCGGCGTGACCGAGCCGCGCTCGTCCAGCAGCTCCGCGAGCCGCAGCTCCACCTTGTGCGAGTGCGCGGACAGCGGCCGCGCACCGGGGTGCGCGTCCACCACCAGCAGATGAACCGTGTTGGAACCCACATCGAGGACACCGAGTCTCATAACCGGAAACGCTACTGGGCTCGTCGCCCATGGGTGAGGTAAGGGGCGCTTAGGCTTGGGTTTGTGCCAAATACGAAGAAGGCCAACATGTCCAAGACCCCCAAGAAGAAGCCGAAGGTCGTGGCGGACGAGAAGGGGATCGACTTCCCCCGGGCCTGGGTGGAGTTCCCCGACCCCGCCGACGACGAGCAGGTCTTCCGCTGCGACCTGACCTGGCTGACCTCCCGTTGGACGTGCATCTTCGGCAGCGGCTGCCAGGGCATCCAGGCCGGCCGGGCGGACGACGGCTGCTGCACGCTCGGCGCGCACTTCTCCGACGAGGACGACGAGAAGCGGGTCGCCGACCACGTGGCGCGCCTGACGCCCGAGCTGTGGCAGTTCCACGACGTCGGCAGCGAGTCCGGCTGGACGCAGACGGACGACGACGGGGAGAAGCAGACCCGCCGCTGGGACGGGGCCTGCATCTTCCTGAACCGGCCCGGTTTCCCGGCCGGCGCGGGCTGTTCGCTGCACATCCTGGCGTTGAAGAGCGGCCAGGAGCCGCTGGAGACCAAGCCCGACGTGTGCTGGCAGCTGCCGATCCGGCGCACGTACGACTGGATCGACCGGCCCGACGACACGCGGGTGCTCCAGGTGTCGATCGGGGAGTACGACCGGCGCGGCTGGGGGCCGGGCGGCCACGACCTGCACTGGTGGTGCACCTCGGCGACCTCCGCGCACGGCGCCGGGCAGCCGGTGTACGTGTCCTACCGGCCCGAACTGACGGAGCTGATGGGCGAGGCGGCGTACGCGGAGCTGGTGAAGCTGTGCGAGGCGCGGCTGGCTTCGCTGCTGCCGATGGCCCCGCACCCGGCGGACCCGCCGCCGTCGGCGGACGGCCGGGTCTGAGGGACGGGGCGGCCCAGGCCGTCTTCACGCCCCGGGCCGTCGTTCCGGGCCCAGGCCGCCCCTTCGAGCCCAGGCCGTTTTCCCAGGCCTACGCCGTCCCCGAGGGGCCCGGGTCCGGGGCCGGGGAAACCGTTCCTTCGGGCTGCGTCGGCGTCGGCGTCGGGCTCGGCGGTGTGGGCGTCGGCGTCGGCGTCGGATCCGGGGTCGCCGGCGGAGTCGGCGTGGGGCTGGGCGGCGTCGGCGTGGGCGTCGGATCCGGGGTCGCGGGCGGCGTCGGTGTCGGCGCCGGGCGGCCGTGGCCCCGGATGGAGACCACCGCGCCGTCGGGGTCGATCCCGACCCTCGCCGACCAGGCGCCGACCGGCTGGGCCTCGGAGTCGACGGTGATCCACAAAGTGACCGACTCTCCCGGCGCCAGGGTGCCCGCGCTCCGGCTCGCCCGCAGCCACGGCGCGTCCGACCACAGCCGCCAGTGCACCGGCGCGCCGCCGGAGGCGGTGAGGGTGAGCACGGTGGTGCCGCCGCGGGTGGCGGCGCTCACGGCGACGTGCCCCGGGGCTCCCGGACCACCCGGCCCCGGCGCGCCGGCCGCGCCCGGGCTGATCACCTCGACGGAGACGTCCGGGACGTCGGCACCCGGGGCGAAGCCGGGCTCGCCGGTGGTGTGGGCGGTGTTGCCGGCGTTCTGGTAGGCGGCGAAGGGGTGCCCGTCGACGCGCGGCGGGATCTCCGATTCGCTGGCGGAGATCCGGGCGGAGGTGCCCGCGACGGGTTCGCCGGTACTGGGGGCGCCCCGGTACGCGGCCCACAGCGCGAGGACGGGGGCGGCGACCACGGTGGCGACCACGGTGGTGGTGACCGCCCGCGCCCGGAACCGGTCGCGCCGTGCCGCCCGGTCCTTGGGGTCCATGGGGAAGCCGGTGCGGTCGAAGCGCGGGCCGGGGCCGCCCCGACGACGCCGGCCGGAGCGCAGCATCGCGGCGTGGACGGCGGTCCGCGGGGCGGGGACCAGGGGGAGCCCGGGGGTGTGGACACCGCCGGAGCCGGGCCAGGGGGCCGCGGCGCCCACCCGTTCGGCGACCCGGCGACAGCGCGGGCAGTCGTCCACGTGGCGTACGAGTTCGGCGCGCAGGGTGGTGGACAGCAGCACCTGGCCTTCGCCGGTGAGCCGGGACACGGCCGGACAGTTGCCGGTCTCGACGACGGCGAGGGCGGCGCGGGTGCGTTCCACCTCGCAGGCGGCGCCGGTGAGCAGTTCCCGGGCGGTGGCGGCCTGGGTGCCGAGGACGGCGGCGAGTTCCGGTACGGCGAGGCGGTGGCGTACGGCGAGTTCGAGGGCCTCCCGCTGCTCGGGGGTGGTTCCGGCGGCTTCGGGCCAGGCGAGCCGGGCCAGTTCGGTACGGCGGTAGGCGCTCACGTCCAGCGCCCCCGGCGCACGCTCTTCGTCGGTGTGCTCCGGCGTGCGCCCGGCGGAATGCGCCCCCTGGCGTGTGCGCCGTTGTTCGCCCAGCCGGGTGAGGCAGCCCCAGCGGGCCAGCGCGTAGAGCCAGGCGCGCCGGTCCCCTTCGTCGGGGCACCGGCCGGGATGCCGTTCGGCGACGGCGAGGACCTCACCGAGCACGTCGGTGGCGGTGTCGTGGTCGCACAGCACCGACAGGCAGTAGGTGAACAGTCCGTCGAGGTAGGGCTCGTGCCGGAAGGGGGGAGGCTGCTCGCCCGCGAGGCCCGGTTCCGGTCCACGGGAGGGCGTGCGCCCCTGCGCCCGGTGTGCGCCGGTGCGCGCCGGGGGGTGTGGTTGGCTGCTGCTGTTCACTCGGCGACCGTAGGCGGCGCGCCCGTGACGGTCCGGAAGCCTTCAGCGGTTTTAGCCCTTACGGGTGAACAGATCGGGCCCGTGCTGACAGCGCCCCTGACGCGGCGGCCGGGGCGGTGCCGGGAGCGGTACCAAGGCCGTGCGGAAAGCGGTGCCCGGGGCCGTGCGGAAAGCGGTGCCCGGGGCCGTGCGGAAAGCGGTGCCCGGGGGTGCGGAAGGCGGTGCCGGCGGCGGTGTCGGTGCCGGCGGCTACCGTGGGGCGCATGGCTGCCCGTACATCTCGTTCATCCGCCAAGGACCGGCCGTCCTACCGCTGCTCCGAGTGCGGCTGGACGACCGCGAAATGGCTCGGCCGGTGCCCCGAGTGCCAGGCGTGGGGGACCGTCGAGGAGATGGGCGCGCCCGCCGTGCGGACCACCGCGGCCGGCCGGGTCTCGGCCCCCGCCGTCCCGATCGCCCAGGTCGACGGCCGTACGGCCACGGCCCGCAGCACCGGTGTGGACGAGCTGGACCGGGTCCTCGGCGGCGGCCTCGTACCGGGGGCCGTCGTGCTGCTGGCCGGCGAGCCGGGCGTCGGCAAGTCGACGCTGCTGCTGGACGTCGCGGCGAAGGCGGCCACCGACGACCACCGCACCCTGTACGTGACGGGCGAGGAGTCCGCGAGCCAGGTCCGGCTGCGGGCCGACCGGATCAACGCGCTCAACGACCACCTCTACCTCGCCGCGGAGACCGACCTGTCCGCCGTCCTCGGACACCTGGACGCGGTCAAGCCCTCGCTGCTGATCCTGGACTCCGTACAGACCATCGCCTCCCCCGAGATCGACGGCGCGCCCGGCGGCATGGCGCAGGTCCGCGAGGTGGCCGGGGCGCTGATCCGGGCCTCCAAGGAGCGCGGGATGTCGACCCTGCTCGTCGGCCACGTCACCAAGGACGGCGCGATCGCGGGCCCCCGGCTGCTGGAGCACCTGGTGGACGTGGTGCTGAGCTTCGAGGGCGACCGGCACGCGCGGCTGCGGCTGGTGCGCGGTGTGAAGAACCGTTACGGGGCCACCGACGAGGTCGGCTGCTTCGAGCTGCACGACGAAGGCATCATCGGGCTCGCCGACCCGAGCGGGCTGTTCCTGACGCGCCGCGCGGAGGCCGTGCCGGGCACCTGCCTGACGGTGACGCTGGAGGGCAAGCGGCCGCTGGTCGCCGAGGTGCAGGCGCTGACGGTGGACTCGCAGATCCCCTCGCCGCGCCGGACCACCTCGGGGCTGGAGACCTCGCGGGTCTCGATGATGCTGGCGGTGCTGGAACAGCGCGGCCGGATCACGGCCCTGGGCAAGCGGGACATCTACAGCGCGACGGTGGGCGGGGTGAAGCTCACCGAGCCGGCCGCGGACCTGGCGATCGCGCTGGCGCTGGCCTCGGCGGCGAGCGACGTCCCGCTGCCGAAGAACCTGGTGGCGATCGGGGAGGTCGGACTGGCGGGCGAGGTGCGGCGGGTCACCGGCGTCCAGCGGCGGCTCGCGGAAGCCCACCGGCTCGGGTTCACGCACGCGTTGGTCCCGGCCGATCCGGGGAAGGTGCCGGCGGGCATGAAGGTGATCGAGGTGGCCGACATGGGCGACGCGCTGCGGGTCCTGCCGCGCGGCCGGACCCGTACGCCTGCCCGCGAGCGGGCGGGCGAGTAGCCCGGCCGCCCGCGCCGAGCAGGTCCGCGGCGCCCGGCCACCGGCAGGTCCGGGGCGGTCCGAAGCGGGTCCGCGGCGGCGGTGCGGGACCGATACGGGGCAAGGCACGGCCAAGGCGCAGAGCGCGCCGGTAGACTTTGTGCTGGTCCGCCCGGCCGTACGCAGGCGGCGCAACCCGCGACCGGAGGAGTGCAGTGGCAGCCAAGGACGGTGCAGCAGCATCCGGGAAGTCGGGCGCGAGCTCCAGGCAGGAAGCCATGATGCGGGCCTCGCTGAGCGCGGTCGCACCTGGTCAGCCCCTGCGTGACGGTCTCGAACGGATCGTCCGCGGCAACACCGGCGGCCTGATCGTCCTCGGGATGGACAAGACCGTCGAGGCGATGTGCACGGGCGGTTTCGTGCTGGACGTGGAGTTCACCGCGACCCGGCTGCGCGAGCTGTGCAAGCTCGACGGCGCCCTCATCCTCGACAAGGACCTCACCAAGATCCTCCGGGCGGGCGTGCAGCTGGTTCCGGACGCGTCGATCCCGACGGAGGAGACCGGCACCCGGCACCGGACCGCGGACCGGGTCTCCAAGCAGTGCGGGTTCCCCGTCGTGTCCGTGTCGCAGTCGATGCGGCTGATCGCGCTCTACGTGGACGGGGAGCGGCGGGTCCTTGAGGAGTCCGGGGCGATCCTGTCCCGCGCGAACCAGGCGCTGGCCACGCTGGAGCGGTACAAGCTGCGCCTGGACGAGGTCGCGGGGACGCTGTCGGCGCTGGAGATCGAGGACCTGGTCACGGTGCGCGACGTGACGGCCGTCGCGCAGCGGCTGGAAATGGTTCGCCGTATCGCGACGGAAATCGCCGAATACGTGGTGGAACTCGGCACCGACGGACGCCTCCTCTCGCTCCAGCTGGACGAGCTGACGGTCGGGATCGAGCAGGAACGGGAGCTGGTGATCCGGGACTACGTCCCCGAGCCGACGGCGAAGCGTTCCCGCACGGTGGACGAGGCGCTGCCCGCGCTGGACGCGCTGACGCATCCGGAGCTGCTGGAGCTGGGGATCGTCGCGAAGGCCCTCGGGTACACGGGCTCGCCGGAGACGCTGGATTCGGCGGTCTCGCCGCGGGGCTACCGGCTCCTGGCGAAGGTGCCCCGGCTGCCGGGGGCGATCATCGAACGGCTGGTGGAGCACTTCGGGGGCCTGCAGAAGCTGCTGGCCGCGAGTGTGGACGACCTCCAGACCGTGGACGGTGTGGGCGAGGCCCGCGCGCGCAGCGTCCGCGAGGGCCTGTCCCGCCTGGCCGAGTCCTCGATCCTCGAACGCTACGTGTAGGCGGCCCCGGACCGCCCGCCCCGCTCGGTCCTGCTTGAGGACGAACTCAGTCCTGTTGAGGACGCAGTCAGTCCTGCTTGAGGACGAACGAGGTGCGGGCGACCGGCAGGCCGGGGGCCTTGACCTCGACCACGTAGGTGTCCGGGGCAGCCGAACCCGCCGGAGGCGTCTGGCACTGGTCGGGCGCGCTGGGCCTGCGGTCCCACTCCAGCGACTGCTTCGCCTCGCCCTGCGCGGGCAGCCGGAAGAAGGCGTTCCCCGCGCCGGCCGGGCAGTCGGCGCCCGACCAGACCGGCTTGTTGCCGCTGGCCTGAGTGATCGTCATGACGGCCTGCTTCGGGCCCAGTCCGATCTTGCAGGTGGTTCCCGACACGTTGCGGACGATCAGTTCGAGCCGGGGCTTCTCGTTCGCCTCGTACTCGTTCTTCACGCTCTTGACCTCCCACTGCACCACGCCCGGCGCGCACGTGGGCAGCGCGGAGTCCGCGGGGACCGGTGCCGCGGCGCCGGAACCGCCGTTGCCGCCGCCGTCACCCGAACCGCCGCCGCCCGTCTCGCCGTTCTTGCCGGCGCCCGCACCGGAGCCCGAGCCGGCGCCGCCACCGGAACCGGAAGCGGAGCCGGAACCGCCGCGGCCGCCCGGCGCCTGGCTGATCGCCGGGCCGGAACCGGAGGGACCGGGGGTGATGGAGGTGACGGGGCGCGGGCCGCCCTTGCCCTCGCCGTTCGTACTCGGCTTCCCGCCACCGGAACTGACGGTCCATACGGCGAGGAGCGCGAGGAGCGCGGCGACGGACGCCAGCACAGCCCTCCGTCGCCAGTAAATGGAGGAGGGGAGCGGCCCGACCGGATTGCGCAGTGATCCCACGGACGGAACTTTACGAGAACCGGCGCCGCGATCAGCGCCCCACATGCCGCGCATCCGGCTTGTTTTGCCGATGATCATCCCGCCGGCCCCATCCGGCCGAAAGGATCAGGCCATACGGGGTCCCGGCCGCGCACGGGCGACCGGCCACTGTCCGTGACGGCGCGCGGCCCGGATCGCCACCGCGGGGTACCGGTGGCGGCCGCGCCACACCCGCCGGCACCGCGCCACACCCGCCGGCGCCACGCCGGGCCCGGCGCGAGGGGGACGAAACGTGCCAGGATGCGTGTGCCATGACTGCATCCACCTCCCCCTCCCCCGACGTCTCCCACGCGCTGCACTCCCCCGTCATCGCGTGGTTCGACGAGCACGCCCGCGACCTGCCCTGGCGCCGCCCCGAGGCCGGCCCCTGGGGGGTCATGGTGAGCGAGTTCATGCTCCAGCAGACCCCGGTCAGCCGGGTCCTGCCGGTGTACGAGCAGTGGCTCGCCCGGTGGCCCCGGCCCGCCGACCTGGCCGCCGAGGCCCCCGGCGAGGCCGTACGGGCCTGGGGCCGGCTCGGCTACCCGCGCCGCGCCCTGCGCCTGCACGGCGCCGCCGTCGCGATAACGGAACGGCACGGGGGCGACGTGCCCCGGGACCACGCGCAGCTGCTCGCGCTGCCCGGCATCGGCGAGTACACGGCGGCGGCGGTGGCCTCCTTCGCCTACGGGCAGCGGCACGCGGTGCTGGACACCAACGTCCGCCGGGTCTTCGCCCGCACCACGACCGGTGTCGAGTACCCGCCGAACGCCACCACGGCCGCCGAACGGCGCCTGGCCCGGGCCCTGTTGCCCGCGGAGGAGGCGACCGCGGCGCGCTGGGCGGCGGCCTCAATGGAGCTGGGCGCGCTGGTGTGCACGGCCAAGTCCCCGGCCTGCGAGCGCTGTCCGGTGGCGAACCAGTGCGCGTGGCGGCTCGCCGGGAAGCCGCCGCACGACGGGCCGCCGCGGCGGGGGCAGACGTACGCCGGGACCGACCGGCAGGTGCGCGGCCGGCTCCTCGCGGTGCTCCGGGAGGCGGTGGGCCCGGTTCCGCAGTCCGTGCTCGACACGGTCTGGGACGAACCGGTGCAGCGGGCGCGGGCGCTGGACGGGCTGGTCTCCGACGGACTGGTGGAGCCGCTCGCGCAGGGCATGTACCGGCTTCCGCACAGCTGACACCGCGGCCGCGCAGCCGGCACCGACGGCCCGCCGCACTGCTGACACCGGCGCTCCGGCGCGCAGCCGGCGCCCGGGAGCCGCGGCCGCACAGGGAGCCGCCACAAGTGGAGTCGGCGGCTCCGCTCAAGCCCGGAAAACGGCAGCTCAACGGCGTTGTTACACAACCTACGGGTGTCCGTGCGCCCACCGAAGGCTTACCCGCACAGTGCCGTGACAACGCCTCCGTACCTTCGGATCCGTAACGCGGCGGATGCACGTGGGGCGGAACGGAGGCGGTCTGAGATGGCGCACGGCGAGGTACTCGAATTCGAGGAGTACGTACGCACCCGGCAGGACGCGCTGCTGCGCAGTGCCCGGCGCCTCGTCGCGGACCCCACGGACGCCCAGGACCTGCTGCAGACCGCGCTCGTGCGCACGTACGGCCGCTGGGACGGCATCGCCGACAAGGCACTGGCCGACGCCTACCTGCGACGCGTCATGATCAACACGCGTACCGAGTGGTGGCGCGCCCGCAAGCTCGACGAGGTCCCCACCGAGCAGCTCCCGGACGCCCGCGTCGAGGACGGCTCCGACCAGCGCGCCGACCGCGCCCTGCTGATGGACATCCTCAAGGTCCTCGCCCCCAAGCAGCGCAGCGTCGTGGTCCTGCGACACTGGGAGCAGATGAGCACCGAGGAGACGGCGGCGGCGCTCGGCATGTCGACGGGAACCGTGAAGAGCACCCTGCACCGCGCACTGGCCCGCCTCCGGCAGGAGCTGGAGAGCCGGGACCTCGACATGCGCGCGCTGGAGCGCGGCGACCACACGGTGCGGTACGAGGGGCGGGAGCGGTGCGCGGCCTGAACGGCCATGGCAAGGACGCCGGCGGCAGGTCGCCGCTGGCGGTGATGTCGGCGGGGACGGTCGTCCTCGTCGGCACCGGGCTGCTCGCGGTCGGCTGCTCGACCGGCGGCACGGGGCTGCGCGACGGCGGCCCGGCCCGGACCGAGACGGTGGCCCGGACCGGTGCGCCGACCGGCTCGGCCGCTTCCCCGAACGCCGCGTCCTCCGCGGGGTCCTCGGACCGGCCGTCCGGGAAGGTCGACCCCGTCGCGCTGCTCAAGGCGGACCCGAAGGTGAGCGCCGAGGTCAAGCGGGACCTCAAGCCCTGCACGGGCAAGGAGTACCCCGTCGACGTCAGCTACGGGAAGGTCACCGGAAGCCAGGTCGTCGACATCGTGGTCAACGTGCTGTCGTGCGCCGACGCGCTGGGGCGCGGCTCGTACGTGTACCGCGCCGAGGGCGCGACGTACGCGAACGTCTTCGCGGACGAGCAGCCCCCCGTCTACGCGGAGATCGACCGCGGCGACCTCGTGGTCACCAAGCCGGTGTACGGCAAGAGCGACGCGCTCTCGTACCCGTCCGGCGAGGACGTGATCACATACCGGTGGAGCGGGGACAAGTTCACCGAGCAGGACCGGGTCCACACGGACTACAGCAACGTCGACGGCGGTTCCCAGCCCTCCCCGGCCGCCGCACCCAAGAACTGAAGCGAGGCACCGCATGGCCGAGACCCATGTGCTGTTCGTGGAGGACGACGACGTCATCCGCGAGGCCACGACGCTGGCGCTGGAACGCGACGGCTTCGTGGTCACCGCCATGCCCGACGGCCTGGCCGGCCTGGAGTCGTTCCGGGCGAACCGCCCCGACATCGCGCTGCTCGACGTGATGGTGCCCGGCATGGACGGCGTGAGCCTCTGCCGTCGCATCCGCGACGAGTCCACCGTCCCGGTGATCATGCTGTCCGCGCGGGCCGACTCCATCGACGTCGTCCTCGGGCTGGAGGCGGGCGCCGACGACTACGTCACCAAGCCGTTCGACGGCTCCGTCCTGGTCGCCCGGATCCGCGCCGTGCTGCGCCGCTTCGGCCATGCCAACGGCGTGCACGGCGGCGGCCCGGCGGCCGGGGAGGAGGACCCCGGCGAGCGCGGGGTGCTGAACTTCGGCGACCTGGAGGTCGACACCGAGGGCATGGAGGTGCGCAAGGCGGGCGCCCCCGTGGCGCTGACCCCCACCGAAATGCGGCTGCTGCTGGAGTTCTCCTCCGCGCCCGGCACCGTCCTGTCCCGCGACCGGCTGCTGGAACGGGTCTGGGACTATGACTGGGGCGGCGACACCCGCGTCGTGGACGTCCACGTCCAGCGGCTGCGCACCAAGATCGGCCAGGACCGGATCGAAACGGTCCGTGGCTTCGGATACAAGCTCAAGGCATGAAACGGTCCACGCTGTGAAGCGGTTCACCCTGCGCACCGGGATCCGCTGGAAGATCGCCCTCGCCGTCGCCGCGGTCGGTGCGCTGATCGCCGTCGCGCTGAGCCTCGTGGTGCACAGCGCTGCCCGCGTGTCGATGCTGGAGAGCGCCCGCGAGGTGCAGCTGGACCGCGTGCAGTTCATCTCCCGCAACGCCGAGGCCGGGCGCAAGCCCCCCATGGGCGCCAAGCTCAACGACCCCGACCTGCCGGCCGAGCTGCGCGAGAAGGCGCGCAGCGGTCGGCGCGGGACCTACGTCCAGGAGAACCCGAGGGGCCTGCCGGAGGTGTGGGCTGCCGTACCGCTCGGCAACGGGCAGGTGGTGTCGCTGCACACCCAGTTCCGCGAGAGCGCCAACATGGTGCGCGACCTGGACCGGGCGCTGGTCATCGGCTCGCTGTCCGTGGTGCTCGCCGGCTCGGCGCTGGGCGTGCTCATCGGCGGGCAGATCTCACGCCGGCTGCGCAAGGCCGCGGCCGCGGCGCAGCGGGTGGCGCACGGCGATCCCGACGTACGGGTGCGGGACGCCGTGGGCGGTGTCGTACGGGACGAGACGGACGACCTGGCGCGGGCGGTGGACGCCATGGCGGACACCCTCCAGCAGCGGGTGGAGGCCGAGCGGCGGGTGACCGCCGACATCGCGCACGAGCTGCGCACCCCGGTGACGGGCCTGCTCACGGCTGCGGAACTGCTGCCTCCGGGCCGGCCGACCGAACTCGTACGGGACCGGGCGCAGGCGATGCGGGTGCTGGTCGAGGACGTGCTGGAGGTGGCCCGGCTGGACAGCGCCTCGGAGCGGGCCGAACTCCAGGACGTGGCGCTGGGCGAGTTCGTCACCCGGCGGGTGAAGGCGCTGATGCCGGAGGCCTCGGTACGGGTCGTCGCGGACGAGATCGTCAGCACCGACCCGCGCCGCCTGGAGCGGATCCTCGGCAACCTGCTGGCCAACGCCGGGCGGTACGGGCAGCCGCCGGTGCAGGTGGACATCGAGGGCCGGGTGGTGCGCGTACGGGACCACGGGCCGGGCTTCCCGGAGGCGCTGCTGCGCGAGGGGCCGAGCCGTTTCCGTACGGGGTCCACGGACCGGGCCGGGGTCGGGCACGGGCTGGGGCTGACCATCGCCGAGGGTCAGGCACGCGTCCTGGGCGCCCGGCTGACGTTCCGCAACGTCGCGGCGCCGGGGGCCGCGGCGGGCGGGGGCGCGGCCGCCGGGGCGGTGGCGGTGCTGTGGCTGCCGGAGCACGCGCCGACGGCCACCGGCAGCTTCCCGATCATCAAGCCCCCGGCGTAGCGGGCACCGGGGGCGTGGTCCCGATCGGTTCCTGACGCGTGGTCCCGATCGGTTCCTGATGCGTGATCCCGATCGGTTCCTGATCGGGACCTGCGGGCGTTCGCTCCGTACCGCCCATGTCTTAGCATCCGTGGAATGACCGACGGTACGAATCCCCACAGCAGCCCGCAGCCCGAGCAGCCCGCCCCGGGGAGCGGCGGCTACGGGTTCCCGCCGGGCACTCCGGCCTCCGGCGGCTACGGCTTCCCGCCCGGGGCTCCCGGCGGGCAGCAAGCGCCGGGCGGCTTCGGTCCCCCGCCGCAGACGGGCGGATACGGCTACCCGCAGCAGCCGCAGCCCGGCCCCTACCAGCAGGGCCCTTACGGGCAGCCCCAGCAGGCGCAGCCCCCGCAGCAGCCCTTCCCGGCCCCGGCCCCGACGCCGCAGCCCGACTGGGACGCGCTCGCGGACCGCTCGGCGGCGGCGCGGCGCAAGAAGCGGCTCTGGCTGATCGTGGGCGGGGTGAGCGTGCTGGCGCTGCTCGCCGCCGGAGGAACGTTCCTGCTCCTCGGCAAGGACAAGGACGGCGGACCGGACGGGGGCGGCGACGACAAGCCCTCGGCGTCCGCCTCCCCCTCGCAGAACCAGCCGCCCACCGACCTCACCCCGACCGTGCCGGGCGACCAGACGACCATCCGGGACCTGAGCGGCAAGTTCAACCTCAAGATGGGCCCCGACGCCGGGGTCTTCCCGATCGACAAGCGCTACGAGGTCCGGCTCAAGAACAACGCGAACTCGTTCGCCGAGTCCCAGCAGCGCGTCGTCGACACGTCCAAGAGCTTCACCGTCGCGGCCCGCGTATGGAACCGGGCCCCCAAGGGACGCCAGATCGCCATCAGCCAGGGCAACGAGAAGTCGTTCTCCTTCGAGCTGGGCCTGGACGAGGTGAACGGCAAGCCGGCCTGGATCTTCCGCGTGCAGACCGGGGACCAGGGCGCCGAGACCACCACCACGACGGTCGCCGGCGTGAGTCCGAAGATGGACAAGACGTTCTCGGAGCTGACGGCGACCTACGACGCGCCGAGCAAGAAGATCACGCTGTACGTGAACGGCAAGAAGGCGGACGAGGCGTCGGTGGCCTCGGGCATTTTCCCGGCCCCCGGCCCGCTGGAGATCGGCCGCTCCCGCCACCAGGACAACTGGACCGCCGCCTGGTACGGCGCCCTGGACAGCCTGCGCGTCTATGACGTGGCCCTGCCGCAGGACCGCATCGACGCCCTCAAGCCGGGCAAGCTCGACCCGGTGGCCCGCCCGACGGCTTCCTGGCTCCTGTACTGAGCCGCCGCGCCGGGGCTGGGGGGCTCAGTTGCCCGCCGCCCCGGCAGGACGGGGCTCAGACGGTGATGCCGACCTTGCGCAGGAAGGCGACCGGGTTCACGGCCGAGCCGTAGTTCGGGGTCGTGCGGATCTCGAAGTGCAGGTGCGGGCCCGTGGAGTTCCCGGTGTTGCCGGACAGGCCGATCTGCGCGCCCATGGCGACCTTCTGGCCGATCCTGACCTGGATCCGCGAGAGGTGCGCGTACTGGGAGTACGTGTTGTTCGCGTGCCGGATCACGATGGCGTTGCCGTACGCCGGGCCGTCGCCGCCGCCGTTGGGACCGGCCTTGACGACCACGCCCGCGCTCGCGGCGTGCACCGGGGTGCCGATCGGGCAGGCGAAGTCCTGGCCGGAGTGCTTGTGCGCCCACAGGCCGCCCGCCTGGGCGAAGGTCGCGGAGAGCGTGTAGCTGGCCACCGGCTTGTTCCAGGTGGCCGCCGGCTTCGCGGCCGCCGGCTTGGCGGCGGTGGTGGCGGCCTGCGCCTGGGCCTTGGCCTGGGCGGCCACCAGCTGTGCGGTTCCGGTGAGGGCGCTGTTGGCCTCGTCGGCGAAGGCGGCGGACGTGCCGGCCCCGAGAGCCAGTGCCGCACCGAGACCGGTGGCGACGAGGGCGAGACGGGTACGACGGGTGCTGGCGCGCTTCGCGGACATGCGGGGACCTCCGGGGCCGGGAACAGGGCAACAAGCTGCCCGGCGCGCTCGGCGGCTGCCGACGTACCGGGCTGGGCTCGCCCACTTTGGTAACCCGTCCCCCCGCCCCCGCTCAAACCGCCCCATTACTACCCGAGCTCGTAGATACGGACGAACCACTCGGGACGGTTGACCGCCTCCCATCTGGGAGAAGCCAGGGGCAAAACGGACACTCGATCTACGAAAGGTGGTAGGAGGTCCGATTTGCCCTGTGCGGCTTGTCACCGCCGCGCGGCCGTGTACGACCCACGTCCCGGGGCAGAGGGGGCGCGCACCCGCGCAAGCGAAAGGGCGGCCCCGGGACCTCTATGGTCCCAGGGCCGCCCTTCATGCCGCCGGCAGCGGCCCGCGCTTACGCGCCCTTGGAGAGATCCGGGCCGGAGCCCGTCGCCTCGATCGGAGGCATGTCCGGCAGAGCCGTCTTCTCCTCGCCGCGGAAGGTGAACTTGGCGTCGTCGCCCTCACCCTCCACACCCACGACCACGATGTGACCGGGGCGCAGCTCGCCGAAGAGGATCTTCTCCGACAGCATGTCCTCGATCTCGCGCTGGATGGTCCGGCGCAGCGGGCGCGCACCCATGATCGGGTCGTAGCCGCGCTTGGCCAGGAGCTGCTTCGCCTCGCCGCTGAGCTCGATGCCCATGTCGCGGTCCTTGAGGCGCTCGTCCACCTTGGCGATCATCAGGTCGACGATCTGGATGATGTCTTCCTGCGTGAGCTGGTGGAAGACGACCGTGTCGTCGACACGGTTGAGGAACTCGGGCCGGAAGTGCTGCTTGAGCTCTTCGTTGACCTTCGCCTTCATCCGGTCGTATCCGGTCTTGGTGTCGCCCTGGGCCGCGAAGCCCAGGTTGAAGCCCTTCGAGATGTCCCGCGTACCCAGGTTGGTCGTCATGATGATGACCGTGTTCTTGAAGTCCACGACCCGGCCCTGGGAGTCGGTCAGGCGACCGTCCTCAAGGATCTGGAGAAGGGAATTGAAGATATCCGGGTGCGCCTTCTCGACCTCGTCGAAGAGGACGACGGAGAACGGCTTCCGGCGGACCTTCTCGGTCAGCTGACCACCCTCTTCGTAGCCCACGTAGCCGGGGGGCGAACCGAAGAGACGGGAAACCGTGTGCTTCTCGCTGAACTCCGACATGTCGAGGGAGATCAGCGCGTCCTCGTCGCCGAAGAGGAATTCGGCGAGCGTCTTGGAGAGCTCGGTCTTACCGACGCCCGAGGGGCCGGCGAAGATGAACGAGCCACCGGGACGCTTCGGGTCCTTGAGACCCGCACGGGTACGGCGGATCGCCTGCGAGAGGGCCTTGATGGCGTCCTTCTGGCCGATGACGCGACGGTGGAGCTCGTCCTCCATGCGCAGGAGCCGCGAGGACTCCTCCTCGGTCAGCTTGAAGACGGGAATGCCGGTCGCGGTCGCGAGGACTTCGGCGATGAGCTCACCGTCGACCTCGGCGACGACGTCCATGTCGCCGGCCTTCCATTCCTTCTCGCGCTTGGCCTTCGCCGCCAGCAACTGCTTCTCCGAATCACGGAGCGAGGCCGCCTTCTCGAAGTCCTGGGAGTCGATGGCCGACTCCTTGTCCCGACGGACGTTCGCGATCTTCTCGTCGAACTCGCGGAGGTCCGGCGGTGCGGTCATCCGGCGGATGCGCATCCGGGAGCCGGCCTCGTCGATCAGGTCGATCGCCTTGTCCGGCAGGAAGCGGTCCGAGATGTAGCGGTCCGCGAGGGTGGCCGCCTGCACGAGGGCCTCGTCCGTGATGGAGACGCGGTGGTGGGCCTCGTAGCGGTCGCGCAGGCCCTTGAGGATCTCGATCGTGTGGGGGAGGGAAGGCTCCGCCACCTGGATCGGCTGGAAACGGCGCTCCAGCGCCGCGTCCTTCTCGAGGTGCTTGCGGTACTCGTCCAGGGTCGTGGCACCGATGGTCTGGAGCTCGCCACGGGCCAGCATGGGCTTGAGGATGCTGGCGGCATCGATCGCGCCCTCGGCGGCACCCGCACCCACGAGGGTGTGGAGCTCGTCGATGAACAGGATGATGTCGCCGCGGGTGCGGATCTCCTTGAGCACCTTCTTGAGGCGCTCCTCGAAGTCACCGCGGTAGCGGGAACCGGCGACCAGGGCGCCCAGGTCGAGGGTGTAGAGGTGCTTGTCCTTGAGGGTCTCGGGCACCTCGCCCTTGACGATGGCCTGGGCCAGGCCCTCGACGACGGCGGTCTTGCCGACGCCGGGCTCGCCGATGAGCACCGGGTTGTTCTTGGTCCGGCGGGACAGCACCTGCATGACCCGCTCGATCTCCTTCTCGCGCCCGATGACCGGGTCGAGCTTGGATTCGCGGGCAGCCTGGGTGAGGTTGCGGCCGAACTGGTCGAGGACGAGCGAGGTCGAGGGGGTTCCCTCGGCCGGGCCGCCTGCCGTGGCCGACTCCTTGCCGCCTCCGGAGTACCCGGAGAGCAGCTGGATGACCTGCTGCCGGACCCTGTTCAGATCGGCGCCCAGCTTCACGAGGACCTGGGCGGCGACGCCCTCGCCCTCGCGGATCAGGCCGAGCAGGATGTGCTCGGTGCCGATGTAGTTGTGGCCGAGCTGGAGGGCCTCTCGGAGCGAAAGCTCCAGGACCTTCTTCGCCCGCGGGGTGAAGGGGATGTGGCCGGACGGGGCCTGCTGCCCCTGACCGATGATCTCCTCAACCTGCTGGCGAACAGCCTCGAGCGAAATCCCGAGGCTCTCCAGGGCCTTAGCGGCGACACCCTCACCCTCGTGGATCAAGCCCAGGAGGATGTGCTCGGTGCCGATGTAGTTGTGGTTGAGCATCCGGGCTTCTTCCTGAGCCAGGACGACAACCCGCCGCGCGCGGTCGGTGAACCTCTCGAACATCGTTTATCGCTCCTCAGAGCGGTCGGGCAGTTCGGGGTCGGTCCCCGCCCTGTCCTTCCGCATGCTAGTCCCGCGGGGCGGGACAGCTCATTCCAACTGCCGACATCCGTCCGCGGCTCACCCCCACGTTCTGTGGGAAAACCGGCCGTAAGAGCCGACAACTGCTCCAACCCGATGGTGCGAGACGATGTTCCCGCAGGCCAGGCAGATACCCGTCACACGTGTACGCCGATGGCGAACGGAACCCCCTCGAAGGCCGTCCACCTCGCCGTGTCGCCCCTATCCACTAGGAATGTCTTACCCCTAAGGACGAACGGTCCATGCCGGGGACCACGGTTGTCTCCGCTACGGGCGAACAGGCTTCCGTCTTCGAATGTGGGACGGAGCCCGCCGGACGTTTACGTTCCGCATTCTTCCGTACGCGGGGCGTAACCCCGATCGGAATCCGCAGTTGCTCGGGACATGGCACTCACCGCCGCCGGCAACGCCCTCGGCCTCGCCGCCGTCCCTCCGCCCCGGACCGCGCCCGGCGCGGAGTCCTGCGCCGCCTGGTACGCCCGCGTGCCCGGCTGGACCCTGGCGGCCGCCGCGCCCGCACGGCTCGCCACCGGGACCGTGTTCGACGTACTGGAGCTGCCTGCCGACGCGGGGACGCAGGTGCTGCGCCGCCGGGTCGCCACCGGACCGGTGGCCGTGGCGGGCCGCCGGATGCGGTTCCTCGTGGCGCCCGGGGCCGCGGAGGAGCTGGACGGGCTCCTCGACTGGCTGGAATGGGGCGGGGTGGACCTCGACCTCACCGCGCTCGGCGAGGGGGGCCTGATCGCCGCCCCGGCGCCTCCGGGGCAACCCGCGGCGCACGCCCCTCGGGGGGCCGCGGTGTGGCTGCGGCCCCCCGAGCAGGGGTGCGAGGCATCACTGCCCGCCCTGCCCGGTCCGGGGCAGGGCGACGGGCCCGATCTCGTACGCCTGGTCGCCGCGGCGGCGACGGAGTGCCACAGGGCGCGCCTGCGGCGGCGTACGGCCCCGGCGGGGCGGGCCGGCGCCGTGGATCAGGCCCGGTTCTCGTAGGCCTCGCGGATCTCGGCGGGGACGCGGCCGCGGTCGTTGACCGTGAGGCCCTTGGCCTTCGCCCAGGCGCGGATCTCCGCGGTGTCCGGGTTGCCGGACGTCGCGGCGGCGCGGCCCTTGGAACGGCCCGCGGCGGCACGGCCACCGGTGCGGCGGCCGCTCTTGGTGTAAGGGTCGAGCAGGCCGCGGAGCTTTTCAGCGTTGGCGGCGGTGAGGTCGATCTCGTAGGTCTTGCCGTCCAGAGCGAACGTCACGGTCTCGTCCGCCTCGCCACCGTCGAGGTCGTCGACAAGAAGGACCTGAACCTTCTGTGCCACCGGATTTCCTTTCATCGAAAATGCAGTACGCGGAAAGGAAACCGCTTTTGCCGGGAAAACACAAACCCCCGGTGAGAGGTTCAAGGCGGCCGCGGAGCGGGAAACGTACGCGATTCGGACATAGGCCACAGGCGTGCGGAGCCCGTAAAAGCGGCTCTGATCGAGCACCCACCGATCAGAGGTGCAGAAGCATCCGACTGTTGCCCAAGGTGTTCGGCTTCACTCGTTCGAGACCGAGGAACTCGGCGACGCCCTCGTCATAGGAACGCAGGAGCTCCATGTAGACATCGGTCTCGACCGCGGTCTCCCCGATCTCGACGAAGCCGTGCTTCGCGAAGAAGTCCACTTCGAAGGTGAGGCAGAAAACCCGGCTCACGCCGAGCCGGCGCGCGGTCTCCAACAACTTCGCCAGCACCCGGTGCCCCACACCGGACCCCTTCAAGGCGCGGTCGACCGCGAGAGTGCGCACTTCGGCGAGGTCTTCCCACATCACGTGGAGAGCGCCGCAGCCGACGACCTGGCCGTCGCTGTCGCGTTCCGCGACCCAGAACTCCTGGATGTCCTCGTAAAGGACCACGGGGGCTTTGTCGAGCAGGATCCGCTGCTGCACGTACTGGTCGAGCAGGCGGCGCAGTGCGGGAACATCGCTCGTGCGCGCGCGGCGGATGGTCACTGATTTGGCGTCTTCGGCGGAAAACTCTCCCATGCGGTGACGCTATCGCCCCGGCTCGGGCGGCCGCTCGCCGGTGTCCCCCTCGGCTCCTGCGGCTTCTGCGGCTTCCCCGGCGCCCTCGGCTTCCCCGGCGCCCTCGGCTGCCACGGCCGGCGAGGGCGCCGAGGCGGGCGGGGGCGGCGCCGCTCCGGTGGCGGGTTCCGCGGGCGCCTCGTCGTCGTGGCCGACGATCCGTACGGCGTCCCGGAGGGCTTCGCGCTGTTCCTGGGACATCATGCCGAAGAAGGCCACGAGGGCGGCCGCCGGGTTGTCGCTGGTCGACCAGGCCTCGTTCATCAGTGCGGCCGAGTAGGCGGCCCGGGTGGAGACCGCCGTATAGCGATAGGCGCGGCCTTCGGCTTCCCGCCGGACCCAGCCCTTCTGATGGAGGTTGTCCATAACGGTCATGACCGTGGTGTACGCGATGGACCGTTCCTGCTGAAGGTCTTCCAAGACTTCACGAACGGTGACCGGGCGGTTCCACTGCCACACCCGTGTCATCACGGCGTCTTCGAGTTCTCCCAAGGGGCGAGGCACAACAGCACGATAGTGCGGGTTGTCAGGAATTGCCCGACTATTCGGACGACAACGCGCGACAAATGTGGGGCCCCGACTCGGTCGGGGCCCCACACGAGTTCTCGGGCCGGCTCCCGGTCCGCCGGGACAGTTCCCGGCCTGCGGGTCTGCTCCCGGTCCGCCGGGTCAGTTCCCGGTCTGCCGGGCCGCCTCGGCGCGGGCGAGTACGGCGTCCACCGCCGCGTCTTCCTTTGCCTTGTTGGCGCCGCCCTGGCTCTTCACGATCGTCTTGACGAGGAAGATGAAGAACACGGCCATCACGAAGGGGGGCACGAGCGCGGAAACGTAGTCCATGCCCACCAGCGTAGCTATCCCGCCGCGCGGTCGTCCTTCGGGGGCGGGGTGGGCTTGCGGCGCGGCGGGAAGACCTCACCCGGAGTGGGGATGGGCCGCTCCGGATGCGGCGCCGGCTTCCCACCCGGCTGCGCGGGCTTCTCGGCGGGCCGGGAGGCGGGGCGGGGCTCGGGCCTCGGCTCGGGACGCCGCTCCTCCTCGCGGCCACCGGCCAGGGCCAGCAGGCGGGTCCGGGGCGCCGGCGTGGTGGAGAGCCGGCGGCGCACGGAGCGCTCCGCGATCTTCTGGGCCCGGTCCAGCACCGCTGCGGCGACCGGGTTGGCCCGCAGCGCCCGTAGCGCGGCGAGGTCGTCGGGGACGGGCTCGTAGCCGGCGGCCAGGGCGTCCTGGAGCAGCTCCAGGTACCCGGGCAGACTCCCCGGGAGGGCGGCTCTGTAGCGGGCCAGGTCGGCGAGGAGGAACTCTCTGAGCCGCCCCGCCTCCTGCACCGCGTCGTCCACCGACGCCGCGAGGCGCAGGCAGTCCTGGACCTCGCCGGCCGTCAGGGGGGCCGGGGAGGACTGGAGGGCGTGGGCGAGCGAACGCCTGAGCAGGTGCAGCTCAGCAGCGCTGAACGCCATGCCGCCGCGGGAACCGTAGGGCGTGGGCATGGTGCGAAGATACGCGCTAATCGGACAAAATCCCCCGATGTGGGTTCTTCCCGGCGCGCCGGGGAACCGTCCCGCGGCTCTTCCTACGGCTGCGCCTTGACCGCTTCCAGGAAGGCTGCCCAGGCCGCGTGGGTGGTGGCCAGGACCAGGTGGGCCGGGTCCGCGCGGTCCGCGACGCGGACCAGGACGCCGGGGGCGGAGGCGACGTAGACGCATGCGTCGCCGTCGCCGCAGTAGGACGACTTCTGCCAGGTGAGCCGAGCGGTCGCGGTCATGGTGGTCTCCTCCGCCGGGGAAGGGTTCGGGTGTTTCCCGGAGGGACCGTAACCCCGTCGGACGTGCGTTCCGGCCATTTCGGGGAAATTCCTCGTCGGGGAATTCCCCGTCCGGCCCGGCCCGCGGGGCTTGGCCGGACGCCGGAGCGGCCGGTCCGGCGAGGCGGCTCGGCCCGCCCGGGCGGGCAGGGCGCGGGAGCTAGTCGAAGTTGGGCGCGTTCCGCTCGTAGACCAGCCGCAGGCCGATCAGCGTCAGCCACGGCTCGTGGTCGTCGATCGCCGAGGACTCGCCGAGGACCATCGGGGCCAGGCCGCCCGTCGCGATGACGCGCACGTCGTCCGGCTCGCCGTGGGGGCCGGCCAGCTCCTTGGCCATGCGCGCGACGACCCCGTCGACCTGGCCCGCGAAGCCGTACACCACGCCCGACTGCATCGCCTCGACGGTGGACTTGCCGATCACGTTGCGCGGGCGGGCCAGCTCGATCTTGCGCAGCTGCGCGCCCCGGACGCCCAGTGCCTCCATCGAGATCTCGATGCCCGGCGCGATCACCCCGCCCACGTACTCCCCCTTCGCCGACACCGCGTCGAAGGTGGTCGCCGTACCGAAGTCGACCACGATCGCCGGGCCGCCGTAGAGCTCGACGGCCGCGACCGCGTTGATGATGCGGTCCGCGCCGACCTCCTTCGGGTTGTCCATCAGGATCGGCACACCGGTCTTGATGCCGGGCTCCACCAACACCGCGGGGACGTCCCCGTAGTACCGGCGGGTGACCTCGCGCAGCTCGTGCAGCACCGAGGGCACCGTCGAGCAGATCGCGATGCCGTGGATCCCGTCGCCCAGTTCGGTGCCGAGCATCGGGTGCGTGCCCATCAGGCCCTGCATCAGGACGGCCATCTCGTCGGCCGTCCGCCGCGGGTCGGTCGAGATGCGCCAGTGCTCGACGATCTCGTCACCGTCGAACAGGCCCAGAACCGTATGGGTGTTGCCGACGTCGATGGTCAGGAGCATGGGTTACACCGCCTCGCGCAGATCGAGGCCGATGTCGAGGATCGGCGAGGAGTGCGTCAGCGCGCCGACCGCGAGGTAGTCCACGCCGGTCAGGGCGTAGTCGCGGGCGGTGTCCAGGGTGAGCCGGCCCGAGGACTCCAGGACCGCGCGGCCGGCGACGAGGGCGACCGCCTCGGCCGTCTGGGCCACCGTGAAATTGTCCAGCAGGATCAGGTCGGCGCCGGCCTCCAGGACCTCGCCGATCTGCTCCAGCGTGTCGACCTCGACCTCGATCGGGACCTCCGGGAAGGCCTCGCGCACGGCGGAGAACGCCTGCGCCACGCCGCCCGCGGCGACGACGTGGTTGTCCTTGACCAGGGCCGCGTCCGACAGGGACATGCGGTGGTTGACGCCGCCGCCGCAGCGGACCGCGTACTTCTCCAGCGCGCGCAGGCCCGGGGTCGTCTTGCGGGTGTCGCGGACCTTGGCCGTCGTGCCCTCCAGGACGTCCGCCCAGCGGCGGGTGGCGGTCGCGATGCCGGACATCCGGCACAGCAGGTTCAGCGCGCTGCGCTCGGCGGTCAGCAGGTCGCGGGTGCGGGAGCGTACGGACAGCAGCAGCTGCCCGGCCTTGACGGCGTCGCCGTCCTCCGCGTGCCGCTCCACCTCGAACGCCTCGGTGCACACCATCGAGAACACGGCCTCGGCGACGCGCAGACCGGCCACGACGCCGTCCTCGCGGGCGACGAAGTCCGCGACGGCCTCCGCCTCTTCGGGCACGGTGGCGACGGTGGTGACGTCGACCCCGCCGTCCAGGTCCTCGGACAGCGCCATGTGCGCGATGTCCTCGACCTCGACCGGGTCCAGGCCCGCGTCGGTCAGCAGCTGGGCCAGCGCCGGGTCCAGGCCGGACTCCTCGCCGTCACCGCAGGCGCAGTCGTCGCCGCAACCGCCCTCCGACCGGTCGATGAGGGGGAGTTCGTCGTGCTGGTGGTCGTGCTCGTGCGTGCTCACGCTGACTGCTCCATGCTGTCGTTGACGGTGTCGGTGCCATCGGGGGACCGCTGTACGGACGGGAAGTCCGCCGAGTCGGTGGGGGTGACGACCAGGGCCCGCTTCTCGGTCGCGGAGAGCCGGACGACGAGGTGGCGCCGCCAGTTCTCGTCGTCCCGGTCGGGGTGGTCCTCGCGCCAGTGGCAGCCGCGGGTCTCCTCGCGCCGCCGCGCCGCGGCGACCAGGACCCGGGCCACGCACAGGAGGTTGGTGGCCTCCCAAGTGTCGACGCCCGGTTCGGCGGTCTTGCCGTGCGCCTCCAGGTCGCCCAGGGCGGCCGCGTACAGCTTTTCGAGCGCGGCGGCGGCGCCGGCGAGGGAGCCGGCGGAGCGCAGCACGCCCGCGCCGTCCGTCATGATGCGCTGGACCTCGTAGCGCGCCCCGGCGGGCTGCAGCGGGCCGGTGGCCGGGACGGGAACGACCGGGGCATGGGCGGCGGGCGGGTGGGCCACGATGTCCTCGGCGATGCGCTCGGCGAAGACCAGGCCCTCCAGCAGCGAGTTGGAGGCGAGCCGGTTCGCGCCGTGCACGCCGGTGCAGGCCACCTCGCCGCAGGCGTACAGGCCGGGGACGGTGGTGCGGCCGTGCAGGTCGGTGCGTACGCCGCCGGACGCGTAGTGGGCGGCGGGAGCGACCGGGATGGGCTCGGTCACCGGGTCGATGCCGTGGGCGCGGCAGGCGGCGAGGATGGTGGGGAAGCGCTGCTCCCACATCTCGGCGCCGAAGTGCCTGGCGTCCAGGTACATGTGGCCGGTGCCCTGCTCCTGCATGCGGCGCATGATGCCCTTGGCGACGATGTCGCGCGGGGCGAGTTCGGCCAGCTCGTGCTGGCCCACCATGAAGCGCACCCCGTCGGCGTCGACGAGGTGGGCGCCCTCGCCGCGGACCGCCTCCGACACCAGCGGCTGCTGGCCCTCGGCGTCCGGCCCCAGGAACAGCACCGTCGGGTGGAACTGGACGAACTCCAGGTCGGAGACCTCGGCGCCGGCGCGCAGGGCGAGGGCCACGCCGTCACCCGTGGAGACGGACGGGTTGGTGGTGGCGGAGAAGACCTGGCCCATGCCGCCGGTCGCGAGGATCACGGCCGGGGCGTGGACGGCGCCCACGCCGTCGTGCTGGCCTTCGCCCATGACGTGCAGGGTGACGCCGGCCGTACGGCCTTCGGCGTCCTGGAGGAGGTCCAGTACGAGGGCGTTCTCGACGGTACGGATACCGGCCGCCTGGACGGCCTCGACCAGGGCCCGGGAGATCTCGGCGCCCGTCGCGTCGCCGCCCGCGTGCGCGATCCGGCGGCGGTGGTGGCCGCCCTCGCGGGTCAGCTCGATCTCGCCCGTCTCGGCGGAGGTGTCGAAGACCGCGCCGGACTCCATGAGGCGGCGTACCGCGCCCGGGCCCTCGGTGACGAGCAGCCGTACGGCCGCCTCGTCGCACAGGCCGGCCCCGGCCACCAGCGTGTCGTCCAGGTGCTGCTCGGGGGTGTCGCCCTCGCCGAGGGCGGCCGCGATGCCGCCCTGTGCCCAGCGGGTGGAGCCGTCGTCGAGCCGGGCCTTGGTGACCACGACCGTACGGCGGCCCGCCGCGGCGCAGCGCAGCGCCACCGTCAGGCCCGCGACGCCCGAGCCGACGACCACGACGTCGGCTTCGACGGCCCAGCCGGGGGCGGGGGCGTGCAGCCGTATGCCGGTGCCGGCGGTGCCTGTGCCTGGGGTGCTCACGTGTGTGCTCCGAACTCCAATGGGATGTTGTCGATCAGCCGGGTCGTGCCCACCTTCGCGGCGACGGCCAGGACGGCCTGGCCGGTGAAGTCGGGGCCGACCTCGGTGAAGTCCTGCGGATCCACCAGCGCCAGGTAGTCCAAGGCCAGCGGCGGGTCCTGACGGGCCGCCTCCTCCAGGACGTGGCGGGCGGCCGCCCGCACGGCGTCGGGCAGGCCCGTACCGGCGGCGGAGACCGCCACCGAGACGGCGTGCGCGTCGGCGGAGGCGCGGATCTCGCCGAGCCGGGCCAGGCCGGTGGCCCGCTGGTCGCTGGCGGGGGCGGCCTCGGCGCGGGCGCGCAGGGCGGCCTGGGCTGCGAGGCGGTCGCGGCCCGCGAACAGGGCGCGGGACAGGGCGAGGGCCGTGCGGCGCTCGGCGGGCGCGAGGTAGCGGTTGCGGGAGGAGAGGGCGAGGCCGTCCTCCTCGCGGACGGTGGGTACGCCGACCACGTCCACCGCGAAGTTGAGGTCGGTGACCATCCGCCGGATCAGGGCCAGCTGCTGCGCGTCCTTCTGGCCGAAGAGGGCCAGGTCGGGACGGGTGAGGTGGAGCAGCTTGGCGACGACGGTGAGCATGCCGTCGAAGTGGCCGGGGCGGGTGGCCCCTTCGAGGCGGCCGCCCATGGGGCCGGCGCTGATGCGCACCTGGGGGTCGCCGCCGGGGTAGACCTCGTCGACGGCCGGGGCGAACACGGCGTCGGCGCCCGCCGCACGGGCGATCGCGAGATCGGCGTCGAGGGTGCGGGGGTAGCGGTCGAGGTCCTCGTTGGCCCCGAACTGGAGGGGGTTGACGAAGACGGTGACCACGACCTGGCCGGCGGGGCCGGCCAGATCACGGGCGGTGCGGACCAAGGTGGCGTGGCCGTCGTGCAGGGCGCCCATGGTCATGACGACGGCGCGGCGGCCGGTGCGCGGGAGCCGGTGCAGCGCGTCGGCGGTGTTCAGCAGCAGGGGGTGCTCGGTCATCGGCCGTCGCCCTCGGGGTCGGTTTCGGGGTCGGGGGTCGTCGCGCCCCCGGCGAGGGCGCCCAGCAGGTCCTCGGCGAGTTCCGGCTTGAGCAGACCGTGCGCCAGGGCGCGGTCGGCGGTGGTGCGGGCCATCGCGAGGTAGCCGGGCACGGCGGCGGGGGCGTGCTTGCGCAGCTCGGAGACGTGCGCGGCGACCGTACCGGCGTCACCGCGGGCCACCGGCCCGGTGAGCGCGGAGTCGCCGGAGCGCAGGGCGTTGTCGAGGGCCGCGCCGAGGAGGGGGCCGAGCATCCGGTCGGGGTGCTCGACGCCTGCCTTGCCGAGCAGTTCCATGGCCTGGGCGACCAGCGTGACCAGGTGGTTCGCGCCGAGGGCGAGGGCGGCGTGGTAGAGCGGGCGGTTCTCCTCCGCGATCCACTCGGGTTCCCCGCCCATCTCGATGACCAGGGCCTCGGCGGCGAGCCGCAGCTCGTCGGGGGCGGTCACGCCGAAGGAGCAGCCGGCCAGGCGCTGCACGTCGACCTCGGTGCCGGTGAAGGTCATCGCGGGGTGCAGGGCCAGCGGGAGGGCGCCCGCGCGCCGGGCCGGGTCCAGGACGGCGGTCCCGTAGCGCCCGGACGTGTGGACGAGGAGCTGGCCGGGGCGGATCGCGCCCGTCTCGGCGAGGCCCTCGACGAGGCCGGGCAGGGCGTCGTCCGGGACCGTCAGGAGCACCAGGTCGGCGTGTTCGAGCACCCGCTCGGCCGGGACGACCGGCACGTCGGGCAGCATCCGCGCGGCCCGGCGGCGGGAGGCGTCGGAGACACCGGAGACGGCGACGGGGCGGTGCCCGGCCTGCTGGAGGGCGCGGGCCAGCGCGGGGCCGACCCGGCCGGCGCCGACGACGCCCACGGCGAGCCGGGCAGGGCGGTCGGACGGATCCCGGGGCTCCGTCTGATGGGCTGCGTTCACGCGGGGAATGCCTTCCGTTCCAGTCCGCGGGGGGTACCGGACGATACGCCGCCATGCTAGCCCCTGGGCGTGTCGGCCCGTCGGCGGCGGCCGGGCGATGATCAGGTCATGACGGATGACGAAGACCGGACGAAGCGGCTGGTGGCGGCGTGGCGGGGGGCGGAGCGGAAGCTGTCCGGGAGCCTGCTGGAGCCGACGCTGGGCGAGCTGCTGGCGACCCTGCCCGGGCTGGCCGGGGCGGACCCCGACGAGCCCGTCGACGCGTACGGCGACGGGGTGGTGGCGCGGCTGGAGCAGCGCGTCGCGGAGCTGCTGGGGACGGAGGACGCGGCGTTCTTCCCGAGCGGGACGATGGCCCAGCAGGTCGCGCTGCGGTGCTGGGCGGGGCGGACGGGGAACCCGGTGGTCGCGCTGCACCCGATGAGCCACCCGGAGCTGTGGGAGGGCGGCGCGCTGTCGGTGGTGTCGGGGCTTCGGACGGTGCACCCGACGCGGGAGGCGCGGCAGCCGACGGCGCGGGAGGTCGCGGAGCTGCCGGAGCCGTTCGGCACGCTGATGCTGGAGCTGCCGCTGCGGGAGGCGGGGTTCGTGCTGCCGACGTGGGAGGAGCTCGTCGCGCTGGTGGAGGCGGCCCGCGAACGGGATGCGGTGGTCCACTTCGACGGGGCCCGGCTGTGGGAATCGACGGTGCGGTTCGGGCGGCCGCTGCCGGAGATCGCGGGGCTCGCGGATTCGGTGTACGTGTCGTTCTACAAGTCGCTCGGGGGGCTGAGCGGGGCGGCGCTGGCGGGCTCCGCGTCGCTCGTCGCGGAGGCGAGGGTCTGGCGGCACCGGTACGGGGGCCAGGTCTTCCGCCAGTTCCCGCAGGCGCTGTCGGCGCTGGCCGGCCTGGACCGGGAGCTCCCGCGCCTGCCGTCGTACGTGGCCCAGGCGGGGGTGGTCGCGCAGGCGCTGCGCGAGGGGTTCGGGCGGGCCGGGCTGCCGTGGTTCCGGGTGCATCCGGAAGTGCCGCACACGCACCAGTTCCAGGTGTGGCTGCCGTACAAGGCGGAGCGGCTGACGGAGGCGGGGGTGCGGCAGGCGGAGGAGACCGGGCGCGTGCTGTTCCGCCGCTGGGCGCCCGCCGGGCCTCCGGGCGTGTCCATGACGGAGCTGGAGGTCACCGCCCCGTCCCTCTCCTGGACCCCGTCGGACGTCCAGTCGGCCGTCGCCGACTTCACCACCCGCCTCTAGCCGAACCGCCCCCCACTCCGGCCGAAACCGCAGCCCGGCCGGCGGTGAGGCCCGGGGGGAGGGGGTCGCTCGGACGGACCTTGTGGGGGGCGGGGGGACGGGCGGCCGGGAGAATGGGGCGATGAGCGTCACCATCGACATCGCCGGGCTCCCCGCGGAGCGGATCCGCTTCGCGCCCTCCCCCCTCGCGGAACTCTGCATGGCCCTGCACGCGCTCTCCCAGACCGCCCACCACCCCCGCCTCGCCCCCTGGGCCACCGCCACCACCGCCGCGCTCGACCCCTGCCTCGCCGACCGGCTCCTGGAGGCCGACTTCCTCTGGCGCAGCTCCTTCTCCGACATCTTCATGCCCTTCGCCGGCACCCCTGGCGGCACCGGCCTCCCCGCCGCGACCCTGGCCGAGGAGCTCGACGTACTCGACGGCCTCGACGACGAGCGCTTCGTGACGGCCGCCCTCGAACACTGCTGGCTCGCGCTCTACAACGAGGGCGGCGTCCCCTCCCCCCTCAAGGACCCCGGCTCCCGCGCCAGGGTGCTGGAGGCCGCCGCCGCCCGCGGTCCGGCCCAGCTGCGGTTCTCCCGGCGGCTGCTGGACGACACCGCCGCCGTCCGCGTCTGGCTGCGCCGCCTCCTGGAGGACTGCGACGAGGCGTTCTTCGCCGAGACCTGGCAGCGCACCGGCCCCCAGCAGGCCGCCGACGCCCGCCACAAGACCGAGGTGCTGCGCCGCAAGGGCCTGCCGGCCGCGCTCCGCGAGGTCTCGGCGGCGCTGAGCGTCGACGCGGCCGGGACCACCATCACCGCCGACAAGATGGTCGACGGGTCGACCACCGCCACCGACCCCACCATCGGCGCCGGCCTCGTCCTCATCCCCACCAACTTCGGCTGGCCGCACCTGCTCGTACTGCACGCGCCCGGCTGGCGGCCGGTCGTCCACTACCCCCTCGGCACGCCCGAACCGGCCTCCTCCCCCGGCTCGGTGGAGCAGCTGCGGCGCCGCATGGACGCCCTCGCGCACCCGATGCGGATGCAGCTGTGCCGCAGCCTGGCCAGGGCCCCGTACACCACGGGCGAGCTGGCCACCGTGTGCGGCATATCCGCCCCGGAGGTCTCCCGCCACCTCTCCGTGCTCAAGAAGGCCGGGCTCCTGCACACCCGCCGCCAAGGCCGCTACGCGCAGCACCAGTTGGACCTGTCAGTGGTGTCCCGCATCGGATCCGACTTCATCGAGGGGATCCTCCGCTGACCCGTGACCGGTAACTCCTCTTGGACTGGCCGGAATTCGCAGTCTGGCGGGAGCGGCTCCCCGCTGCTTAACGTGCGTCCACCGTTCGGCCCGCCGCACCTTGCCGTGAAAGGACCTCCATGCCCTCACGCCGTATAGCCGCAGCCACCGCCGCCCTGGCCGCGCTGGCCCTCGCCTCCCCGTTGCTGCTCGCCGGGCCCGCCGGTGCCAGCAGCCCGCAGAGCGACGCCGCCCAGGGTGACGCGCTCGCGAAGAAGCTGGTCCGGGAGGCGACCGGCAAGGGCGCCGAAAACCACCTCAAGGTCTTCCAGTCCATCGCCGACTACAACAACGGCACCCGGGTGGCCGGCTCCAAGGGCCACGTGCAGTCCGCCCAGTACGTGGAGGCCGTGATGAAGGCGGCCGGGTACAAGGTCACGCGGAACGCGTTCGACTTCGTGTACGTCGAGACGGTCGCCGAGACGCTGAAGGTCAACGGCGCCTCCCCGCGCGAGGTCCCCATCAAGCTGATGACGTACACCGCCAGCGGCCCGGCCGACGGCGTCACGGCGCGCCTCGCCGTCGCCCCCGTCGACGCGGACGGTACGAACGGCTGCGAGCCGGGCGACTTCGCCCCCGGCGCGTTCACCGGCCGCATCGCGCTCGTCAAGCGCGGCGGCTGCACCTTCGCCGTCAAGCAGGCCAACGCCGCGGCGGCCGGTGCGGTCGGCGCGATCATCTACAACAACACCGAGGGCGCCCTGAACGGCACGCTCGGCGAGGCCGACGCGGGCAAGGTCCCCACCGGCGGCGTCAGCCAGGCGGAGGGCGAGAAGCTCGCCGCCGAGGCCGCGGCCGGACCGGTCGAGGTCACCCTGGACATCCGCGAACTGCGCGAGAACCGCACGACGTACAACGTCATCGCCGAGACCCGCGGCGGCGACGAGAACAACACCGTCTTCCTCGGCGCGCACCTCGACTCGGTCGCGGCGGGCCCCGGCATCAACGACAACGGCTCCGGATCGGCCGGCATCCTCCAGGTCGCGCAGCGCCTCGCGAGCAGCCAGACGAAGATCAAGAACAAGGTCAGGTTCGCCTGGTGGTCGGCGGAGGAGTTCGGCCTGCTCGGCTCCGAGGCGTACGTGGGCGGCCTGACGGACGCGCAGAAGAAGCAGATCCGCCTCTACCTGAACTTCGACATGATCGCCTCGCCCAACGGCGCCTACTTCGTCTACGACGGCGACGACTCCGACAAGGTCGGCTCCGGCCCCGGACCCGAGGGCTCCGCCCAACTGGAGAAGGGCATCACGGACTTCCTGGACGGGCGGAACATCCCGCACGAGGGATCGGACTTCACCGGCCGCTCGGACTACGGCCCGTTCATCGAGGCCGGGATCCCCGCAGGCGGTACGGACACGGGAGCCGAGGGCATCAAGACCGCGGCGCAGGCCGCCAAGTTCGGCGGCCAGGCCGGTGTGGCCTACGACGTGAACTACCACGGCAAGGGCGACACCATCGCCAACATCGACCCCAAGGCGCTCGACGTCAACGTCGACGTCATCGCGAACGCCGTCGGCCACTACGCCTACGACCTGGCCCCGCTCGCGCGGCCGGCCGCCGCGCGGCCCGCGGGCGGCGGCGCGGGCGGCAGCGGCGGCGGTCTGCGCGAGGGCCACGGCCCCGGCCTGACGCGGTAGTGCGGCGGGTCCGGCAGGGGCGGCGCCGCACGGCGTCAGCCCGGCCGGACCCCGGAGCCGGACCCCGGCAGGCCCGGCAGGCCGTACAGGCCCGGGGTCCCTCGCAGCCCCACCGGCTGCACCAGCCACCCGAAGTCCCCGAGCCCGCCGCGCGCGGTGAGTTCGGCCGCCTCCCCCGCCGAGGCGAGGGCGCGCACGTATCCCGCCGGGTCCGTCGACGCCAGCGTCAGCGGCGGGCGGGCGCCCGAGACTCCGAGCCCCGCCAGCGCCTCCCGCTGCGTGAGCAGGGCCGCGCCCGGCCCCGCGCAGGCGTCGAGGGCCACGTGCGCGGTGATGTCGCAGCTGCCGTCCGGGACCGGCGGGACCTCCCGGCCGCCGCGGAAGCCGGTCAGGGTGCCGTACGGGGGCCGCGCCCCGCGGGTGTGCGCGTAGTCCACCGCCACCGCCAGGCCCCGGTCGAGGGTCGCGACGGCCGCCGCCCAGGCCTCGTCGCGCGGGCGGCCGATCTCGGCCCGGCCCCCGCCCGGCCACCACCGCTCCAGCCAGGCCCGGTCCCCGCTGTCCAGCGGGCCGCCCGGGCCTTCCGTACCGTCGGGCGCGACCAGTACGTACCGCCCGTCCTCGGCGACCTCCAGCGGTACGTTGTCCAGCCACTCGTTGGCGAACAGCAGCCCCGCGGTCCCCGCGGGCGGCCGCGCGACCCAGCGGATGCGGGGGTCCAGTCCCTCGGGCCGGCCCGCGCGTTCCACGGCGTACGGGCGCACCCGCCCCGCCGCCTCCGCGGGCAGGGCGGCGAGCACCCCGGTCAGGAGTTCCCCGCGCCCGGCCCCCACGTCGACCAGATCCAGCGTCTCCGGGCAGCCGAGGGCCTCGTCCACCGCGAGGAGGAGCCGGGCCACGGCGCCCGCGTAGAGCGGCGAGGCGTGCACGGAGGTACGGAAGTGCCCGGCGGGGCCGGGGCCGCGCGGGTCGACGTAGAAGCCGCCCGGTCCGTACAGCGCCGCCTCCATGGCGGTACGCCAGCGGACCGGCCCGATCCCTTCACCCTGAGCGCTCATCCCCCACAGGCTAAGCTCCCCTCCACCTTGGGGAGTACGCCCCCTTCGCGCGGATCGCCCCTGTGGTTGACTCCAGCACCTATCTCCTTTGCCTACGCTGGGTTACGTGCAGCGCCTTTACGATTTCCTCCGCAGACACCCGACAGGGGTCGACAGCTTCTGGGCCGTCCTCCTGTGCGGGATCGCGCTGCTGGACCTGGCGTCCGCCGGCCACCGCGGCACCGGTGAGCGGCTGCTCACGGTCCCGTCGGTGATCGCGATGGGCGTCGTCATCGCGCTGCGCCGCACGTGGACGCCGCAGATGTTCTGGCTGGCGGTGGGCACGGGCGTCTACCAGCTATCCGCCGGGGTCGAGGTGCACAACGGCGACTTCGGGATGCTGGTGATCCTCTACACCGTGGCCGCCTCGGGGGAGGTCTCGCGCCGGCTCTCGCGCTTCGCGTTCGCCCTCGGGCTGACCGCCTCGCCCCTGTACGCCCTGCGTTTCCACATCGACAAGGGCGGCACCAGCGACAACCTCCTCTTCACCCTCTTCGCCGTCGTCCCCTTCGCCCTGGCCTGGGTGCTGGGCGACTCCCTGCGCACCCGCCGCGCCTACTACGCGCAGCTCGTCGAGCGGAACCAGCGGCTGGAGAAGGAGCGCGAGGCGCAGGCCAAGGTGGCCGTCGCCGCCGAGCGCGCCCGGATCGCCCGGGAACTGCACGACGTCGTCGCGCACAACGTCTCGGTGATGGTGGTCCAGGCGGACGGCGCCGCGTACGTGATGGACGTGGCACCGGAACAGGCCAAGGAGGCGCTCCAGACCATCTCGGGCACCGGCCGCCAGGCGCTGGCCGAGATGCGGCGGCTGCTGGGCGTGCTGCGCACCGGCGAGCCGCAGGAGTCCGAGGACTACGTGCCGCAGCCGGACGTCGAGCAGATCGAGGTCCTGGTCGAGCAGGTCCGCACGGCCGGGCTCGCCGTGGACTTCGCGGTCGAGGGCGCGCCGCGGCGGCTGCCGAGCGGGGTGGAGCTGACGGCGTACCGGATCGTGCAGGAGGCACTGACCAACACGCGTAAGCACGGCGGCCCGGAGGCCAGGGCGAGCGTCCGGCTGGTGTACTTCGACGACGGCCTCGGGCTGCTGATCGAGGACGACGGCCGGGGCGCGGCCCACGAACTGTACGAGGACGGCGGCGCGGACGGCGCCGGGCACGGACTGATCGGCATGCGGGAGCGCGTCGGTATGGTCGGGGGCACGCTGGACGCGGGCCCGCGGCCCGGCGGCGGCTTCCGGATCAGCGCGCTCCTCCCACTCAAGAAGAGGTGATTGATGTCCATCCGCGTGATGCTGGTCGACGACCAGGTCCTGCTGCGCACGGGCTTCCGCATGGTGCTGGCGGCCCAGCCGGACATGGAGGTCGTCGCCGAGGCCGGTGACGGCCTGGAGGCGCTGGAGGTGCTGCGGGCCACGAAGGTGGACGTGGTGCTGATGGACGTGCGGATGCCGAGGCTCGACGGGGTGGAGGCGACGCGGCGCATCTGCGAGCCGGAGGAGCACCCCAAGGTGATCATCCTGACCACCTTCGACCTGGACGAATACGCGTTCTCGGGCCTCAAGGCGGGCGCGAGCGGCTTCATGCTCAAGGACGTCCCTCCGGCGGAGCTGCTGGCCGCGATCCGCTCGGTGCACAGCGGCGACGCGGTGGTGGCGCCGTCGACGACGCGGCGGCTGCTGGACCGGTTCGCGCCGATGCTGCCGACGACCTCCCAGGAGCCGCGCAACAAGGAGATCGAGCGGCTGACGGAGCGGGAGCGGGAGGTCATGCTGCTGGTGGCGCAGGGCCTGTCGAACGGCGAGATCGCGGCCCGGCTGGTCCTGTCGGAGGCGACGGTCAAGACGCACGTGGGCCGCATCCTGACGAAGCTGGGCCTGCGCGACCGCGTCCAAGTGGTCGTCCTGGCCTACGAATCCGGCCTGGTCCGCGCGGGCAGCCCCCCGTCGGCCTGACCGGCGGGAGGCCGCTTGCGGCCCGCGTCGAGCACCCTCAGCCGAACTGGCCGGGCTGGTAGTCGCCCGCGGGCTGCCGCACGATGACGTTCAGCCGGTTGTAGGCGTTGATGAGGGCGATCAGGGAGACGAGGGCGGCGAGCTGCTCCTCGTCGTAGTGCTTGGCGGCGTTCGCCCACGCCTCGTCGCTGACACCGCCGGCCGCGTCCGCGATGCGGGTCCCCTGCTCCGCCAGTTCCAGCGCGGCGCGTTCGGCCTCGGTGAACACCGTGGCCTCCCGCCACACCGCGACCAGGTGCAGGCGCCCCGGGGTCTCACCGGCGGCTGCGGCGTCCTTGACGTGCATGTCGGTGCAGAAGCCGCACCCGTTGATCTGGCTCGCGCGGATCTTCACCAGTTCCTGCGTCGCGGCGGGCAGCGCCGAATCCGACAGCAGCTTGCCGGCCGAGTTGATGTGCTTGAAGAACTTCCCGGCGGTCGCGCTGCCGAAGAGGTTCAGACGGGCGCTCATGGTGCTCTCCTTTGCCGTTGCGGGGTTACACCGCTATGACCGGCCGGCCCGCCCCCGTGTGACAGCTGCCGATATGACGTACATCACCCTCGATGGGCGAGGGTGGCGCCGGCATCGGCATCGGCATCAGGTCATCCAGCGGTCCGGGCGGGCCGAGGCCCGGGAGGTGCGGGAGCGGTCCGCTTGGGCGTAGAGGAGGGCGGAGGCCTCCGGGGCCGGGCGGAGCCGGGCCGTCACCGTGCCGTTGGCGCCGGTGTCGACGTGGACGTCGGCCACGCCGTGGAGCCGCTTCCACGGGCCCCGGGTGAGCCGGACGCTCTGCACCTTGGCGTGTGGGACGATCTCCGTACGGCGGCACATCAGCCCCCGCCGGGCGGCGAACACGTCCGCGGAGACCGCTACGCCGTAGCCCCGCCACCACACCGGGACCACCCACCGCGCACCGGCCCCCGTGGCCGGGGAGAAGCTCAGGGCCGCCAGGTCCACACCCAGGAGCACGCGCGCGATCACCTCGTACGCGGCGGCCCGCGCGGCCACCGGCACCAGCACGTCGTTCTTCGAGCCCGCCACCGCCAGCTCCACCCGTACCCAGCCGCGCCACCGCCACAGCAGCGGCTCGACGATCCGTACGGTCTGCACCCGGCCCGGCGGCACCGTCTCGTGGGCCCGGTCCGCCAGCCCGTGGTCGAGCCGCAGCCCGTCGGGGGACTCCGCGACCGTCCAGTCGTACTCGGTCAGGAACCGGCCCGCGCTGCTGCTCCAGGCCCAGCCGAGCAGCGGCAGCAGGGACGCCGCCGCCGCCCAGGGGTTGGCGCTGAACCACCACACCGCGACCGGCACGAGCAGCCCGCCCGCGACCGCCGCCAGCACGCCCAGGCTGAGCAGCAAGGAGACCAGCAGCTCGCGCGGCCCGACCCGGAGCAGCGCGCGCTCCGGCGCCTCGCCCAGGGCGACCGCCTCGGCCGGGGCGAAGCCGGCGGCCCGCGCCAGCAGTTCGGCGCGCAACGCGGCGGCGTCCTTCTCGGCCAGGTACGCCAGCTCGTCCTTGTCATCGGTGCCGATGACGTCGATCCGCAGCTTCGCCACCCCCGCGAGCCGGGCCAGCATCGGCCGGGTGACGTCCACCGCCTGGACCCGGTCGAGCCGGATGTGGGCGGTGCGGCGGAAGAGGAGCCCGCTGCGGATGCGCAGCTCGGTGTCGGTGACGGCGTAGTGCGTGAACCACCAGCTCAGCAGCCCGTACGTACCGAAGACCAAGAGCAGCGCGACGAGGACCAGGAAGCGGAGCGACACGGGCAGCTCGGTGATCCACTCCTCCGCCCGGTCGCCCTGCTGCGCGAGCACGCCGATGACGGCCGCGATGGGGACCCAGGCGCGCAGCAGCGGGGTCAGCGGGTGCAGCCGCCGCTCGTACGCGGCCACCGCCACCGGGGCGCCCACCGCCTCCGCGGCCCCCGCCACCGGGGTGCCCACCGCCTCCGCGCCCCCCGCGGCCTCGCCGCCCGCCGGGCTCACAGACCCGCCGATCTTGCTTCGCCCAGCTCCGTCAGCCGGTCGCGCAGCCGCTCGGCCTCGTCCGGCACCAGCCCGGGGATCTTCGCGTCGGTCGCCGCGGCCGCCGTGTGCAGCTGCACGGACGCCAGCCCGAAGCGCCGCTCCAGCGGCCCCGAGGTCACCTCCACCAGCTGCATCCGGCCGTACGGCACCACCGTCTGGGCCCGCCAGAGCACCCCCCGGCTGATCAGCAGGTCGTCGGCGCGCTCCGCGTACCGCCAGGAGCGCCAGTTCCGCCCGAGCAGCACCCAGGCCCAGGCCGCCGCCGCGAGCCACAGCACCCCGCAGGCCGCCCACGCCGGGCCGGCGGCCAGTCCCAGGACGACCCCCGTCACCGCCGCGAGGAGCACCGACCAGAACCCCAGCAGCAACCGGCGGAGCCTGAGCAGGCCACCCGGCAGTCCCACCCAGTCGGGGTGGCTCGTCCCACCCCTCGTCCCTGTTTCCATCCGCATAGCGTATGGCTGAGACAATGCGGCCATGACGGAGACGACGGTCGGTATCGGCGGAGCGGCGGAAAGCACCGACATGGTGCTCAACATCGGACCGCAGCACCCTTCCACGCACGGCGTCCTGCGCCTGCGCCTCGTCCTGGACGGGGAGCGCATCGTGAGCGCCGAGCCGGTGGTCGGCTACATGCACCGCGGCGCCGAGAAGCTCTTCGAGGCCCGCGACTACCGGCAGATCGTGATGCTGGCCAACCGCCACGACTGGCTGTCCGCGTTCTCGAACGAACTCGGCGTGGTCATGGCCGTCGAGCGGATGCTGGGCATGGAGGTCCCCGAGCGGGCCGTGTGGATGCGGACCCTGCTCGCCGAGCTGAACCGGGTACTGAACCACCTGATGTTCCTCGGGTCGTACCCGCTCGAACTGGGCGGGATCACCCCGATCTTCCACGCGTTCCGTGAGCGCGAGGAGCTCCAGGCCGTCATGGAGGAGATCTCCGGCGGCCGGATGCACTACATGTTCAACCGGGTCGGCGGCCTCAAGGAGGACCTGCCGGCCGGCTGGCTCGGCCGGGCCCGTGCCGCGGTCGCGGACGTCCGTACCCGCATGGACGTCTACGACAAGCTGGTCCACGGCAACGAGATCTTCCGCGGCCGCACGCGCGGGGTCGGCGTGCTGTCGGCGGAGGCCGTGCACGCGTACGGGGTCTCCGGCCCGATCGCCCGCGCCTCCGGCGTCGACTTCGACCTGCGCCGCGACGAGCCGTACCTGGCCTACGGCGAGCTCCAGGACGTCCTCAAGGTGATCACCCGCCCCGAGGGCGACTGCCTGGCCCGCTTCGAGGTGCTGCTCGACCAGACGCACAACGCCCTCGACCTCGCCGAGGCCTGCCTGGACCGGATGGCGCAGCTGCCGCCGGGGCCGGTCAACCAGCGCCTGCCGAAGGTGCTGAAGGCGCCCGAGGGGAGCACGTACGCCTGGACCGAGAACCCGCTCGGCATCAACGGCTACTACCTCGTCTCGAAGGGCGAGAAGACCCCGTACCGGCTGAAACTGCGCTCGGCGTCCTTCAACAACATCCAGGCGCTCGCGGTGCTGCTGCCGGGACAGCTGGTCGCGGACATGGTGGCGATCCTCGGCTCGCTGTTCTTCGTGGTCGGCGACATCGACAAGTAGTCGGCGACATCGACAAGTAACCGTCCGGCGAGGGGGCGACCGACAGTTCCAGCTCGGCCGGCCCCCCGGCATCGACTCCGAGTTGTCGGTACGGCGCCTGGCCTCGGGGGGGCGGCTACTGCTTCCACCTCAACGGCGCGTTCTCGGCGCTCCTCGAAACCCTGGGCTACGACGTGACGCGCCACTACGGCGGCGTCGTCCCGGACCTCGGTTCGCGCGACGTCAGCGGTGACCACCTCACGCTGACCGTGCGCGTCGAGGGGGCGGAGTACCTCGTGGACGTCGGGCTCGGCGACGGCCCTCACGAGCCGCTGCCGCTGCGCGAAGGCACGTACGAGCAGGGCGGCTTCCCCTACGCAGTGGAGCGGCTGGAGCCGCAGGAGGCGCAGGGCGTGGCGGGGCCAGGGTCAGCGGCCGGGCCAGGGGCAGGGGCCGGGGCCGGGCCAGGGGCAGGGGCCGGGGCCGGGGCCGGGGGCTGGAGCCTGCCCAACCCGTCCCGCCCGAAGCCCCGGATGAACTTCCGCTCCGCGCCCGCCGTGATGGCCGACTTCGCCCCCATGCACGCCTGGCTCTCGGCCGACGAGGGCTCCCCCTTCGTGGGCACGCCGGCCCTGTACCGGCGTGACGCCCAGGGCATCGACGCGCTCCAGGGGCGCGTCCTGAGCCGCATCGACCCGCTCGGGGGCACGAGCAGGCGGGAGTTGTCGGACTCCGGGGAGTTCTACGAGGTCCTCGCCACCGTCTTCGGGCGGGACCTCGGCGACCTGACCCCGGCGGACCACACGGCCCTGTGGTCCCGGGTGCTGCGCGCCCACGAGGCCTGGGCGGCGGCCCGGTCGGCCTGAGCCCGGCCGTCGGAGGGGGGCGAGGCTGTCGGTGACGGGGTGCAGACTGGGGGCATGTCCCACTCCCCCCGGCGGGCCTGTCCCGCCTGCGGCCGCGACTGCGCCGTGACGGCCGGCCGGATCGCCCGCCACGACCCGCCCGGCGGCCGGGAGCGCGGCGGCCTGGTGTCCTGCCCCGGTTCCCGCGCCCGCGTGGTCCTCGGCGCCTCGGCCCCCACCCTGGACGGCTTCACCCTCGGCCCCCACCCGGGCCAGCTGCCGCTGTTCTGAGCCGGGGTACGCGTCGAAGGGTCCCGCCCGGAACGGCCCTCAGGAGATCGCGGTACGCAGGCGGGCCACGTCGACCGGCTCGGTCTCGTCGTGCTCCGTCAGGTCGATGACCTGGCCCACCGCGCGCTGTTCGGCGGTCGCCGCCTTGAACTCCGGTTCGGCGTCGCCCTGTCCGGCCGACTCCGCCTTGTGCACCGCGAGGGCCTCCGCGCCGACGACGTCCGCGAGGTCCTCGTTCTGCACGGACTCGATCACGGCGCGGGCCTGGGCGGCGTTCTTGGTGCCGAAGAAGTCGAAGCCGCCCTCGACGCGCGAAGCGGAGCGCCGGGGTGCCGGGTACGGGGTCACCGCCGCGGCGAGCCGCCGGGCCGGAACCTGCGCGGCCCCGGCGCCGGCCTCGGCGTCCGTCTCAGTGCCGGCTCCGGCACCCGTCTCCCGGTCCGCCCCATCTGCCGTCGTACGGCCGTGCGCGTCGGACCCGGCGACCGGAGCCGCGGTCAGCGCCGCCCCCGACGCGCCCGCTACCGCGGCCCGCTGCTCCGCCTTGCGCACCAGCGCGGCCATCGCCGCGTTCGCGCGGGCGTACCCGACCGCCGTGGGCGCCCCGCTGCCGGTGCGCTCCTGCGACACCGCCGGGAGTTCCTTCGGCGCGGCCGGCCCCGAAGCCGCCTCGATGGCGAGCAGCCTGCGCCGCTCCAGGGCGCTGGCGCGCTCCGTCTCGGCGGTCGCGTACCGGCGCAGCAGCGAGGCGTGTTCGCCGCGCAGGCCCGCCAGTTCGACCCGCTTGGCCCGCAGCTTCGCGTCCAGCTTGGCGCGCAGCGCGCGGGCTTCTTCCAGGTCGGATTCGAGCTCGGCTATCCGCTCTTCCGTCTTCCACTCGTCCTTGACCCGCTCTCGAGCGAGCTCCGCCACCCGGCGCCCGGCCGAGCGGTCCCAGGAGCGCATGACGACGGCGCCCGCCACGCCCGCGGCCGCGGTGAGGGCCACGAGCAGGCGCAGCGCCACCGGCTGCGCGAGCAGCCAGGCCGCACCGGCAGCGGCCACGGAAACACCGGCGAGGGCCGTCGGCGTGAGCAGACGGTGCAGAGGTTCTGGATTGCGGTGGCGTCCACGGGGCATGGCCTGAAATTTACAGGGCGTAGGCGTGGTGTGGGGTAGCCGCCCGGCAATCTCTTACCGGGCGGTTACCCGCCATTTCCGCACCAACCGCGTAACTGATCTTCGTACGCGGCTACTTCTTGAGCAGACCCTTGGATTCCAGGTACGCCTTGGCCACATCGGCGGCCTTCGCGCGCTCGGCGTCCACCTTCCGGTTGAGGTCGGCGAGGTCGGCCGTCGTCAGCGTCTTGGTGAGCGGGTCGAGCGCCGCGGCGACCTCCGCGGAGCCTGCGTCCTTGGCGTTGACGACCGGCAGGACGTTGTCGGCGTTCTGCAGCTTCTTGTCGTCCTCCAGCAGGACCAGGCCGTAGTTGTCGAGCGTGGCGTCGGTGGTCGTGGTGAGCACGAGCTGGTCCACGCCGTCCTTGACGGCCTGCTTGGCCTGCGGGGTGCCGACGCCCTTCGGGTCGACACCGGAGACCGAAATTCCGTATGTCTTCTCCAGCCCCGGCTGGCAGAAGGGGCGGACGGCGCATTCGTCACCGGCGGCGATCTTCACCTTGAGGCCCGACTTGCCGAGATCGGAAAGGCTCTTGAGGTTGTTCTTCGCGGCGAATTCCTTCGTCACCGCGAAAGCGTTCTGGTCGACGGCCGAACCCGCCGGCAGGACCTTCAGCCCGAGCGGCGTCGCGAGCTTCTCCAGCGCCGCCACCGTCGCCGTCGCATCGCTCGACGCGACCGGCTTGTCCTTCGGCGCGTCCTTGCCGTTGACCTTGGCGTTCAGGAACTCCGCGAGGGTCGCCGCGTACTCGGGGACGACGTCGATCTCGCCCTTCTCCAGCGACGGCTCGTACAGCTCACGGTTGTTGACCGTGGTGACGGAGGTCGAGTAGCCCGCGTTCCGCAGGACTTGCGCGTACAGCTCCGCCAGTACGTTCGACTCGGTGAAGCCGGCCGCACCGATCACCAGCTTGCCCTTGGCGCCGCCGTCCGGGGCGGAGGAGGACGAGCCGCCGTCCTTCGTCTTCTCCAGGCTGTCGCCGCCGCACGCGGTGAGCGATGCGGCCAGGGCGGCCGCACCCAGCGCCGCGCCGAGGACGTGCAGGGACTTGCTCATGTGGTGCTCCTCCAAAGGAGTGGGCGGACGGAAGACTTCGGGAAAGGGAGGCATCGGGAACGGGAGGCATCGGGGTCGAGCGGTGGGATCAGCGGGCCGCCGACGGGTGGCGCGGCAGCAGCCTGTCCGCCGCCACCAGCGCCCCCTCCACCAGCAGGGCCAGCAGCGCCACGAGTACGGCGCCCGCCACCACCTGCGGGGTGTTGTACGTGTTGAACCCGGCGGTGATGATCCGGCCCAGACCGCCCTGGCCGACCATCGCCGCGATCGTGGCGGTGGCGATGACCTGGACGGCGCCCGAGCGCAGCCCCGTCATCACCAGCCTGCGGGCGAGAGGCAGTTCCACCCGCAGGAAGAGCTGGACCCCGGACATGCCCATGCCCCGGGCCGCCTCGACCACCGAGCGGTCGACCTCGCGCATGCCCACGTAGGCGTTGGTCAGCAACGGGGGGACCGCGAACAGCACGAGCGCGATGACGGTCGGCAGATAGCCGGCGCTGCGCAGCGGCGAGACCATGAACAGGGCCAGCACGGCGAAGACCGGGACGGCCCGGCCGGCGTTGGACACGTTCACCGCGAGGGTGCCGCCCTTGCCGAGGTGGCCGAGCCACAGGCCGAGGGGCAGCGCCACCGCGCAGGCGATGGCCAGCGCGATCCCGCTGACGTACACGTGCTCGCCGAGCCGGTGCCAGACGCCGTTCTCGCCGGCCCAGTTGGCGCCGTCCGCCAGCCAGTCCCACGTCCCGCCCAGTACGCCCATGGCTCAGGCCCCCTCGGCCGGGACGGGTACGGGAACGTCCGGGGTCGCCGCCTTGCGCACGCGGCCCGCCCGGGTCCAGGGCGTGAGCAGCCGCTGCAGGCCGAGCAGCAGCAGGTCCGCCACCAGCGCGAGCAGCACGCACAGCACGGAGGCGGTGAGCACCTGCGCCTTGAAGGAGCTGTTGACGGCGGGAGCGATGAGGTTGCCCAGCCCGCCCTTGCCCACGATGGAGCCGACGGTCGTCAGCGCCACGGTGGACACGGTGGCGATCCGTACTCCGGCCAGCAGCGCGGGCAGCGCCAGCGGCAGCTCGACCTGCCACAGCAAGCGGCCCGGCCCGTATCCCATCCCGAGCGCCGCCTCCCGTACCTCCTGCGGCACGGCCTCCAGACCGGCCATCACGTTGCGGACGAGGATGGTCAGCGAGTACAGCACCAGCCCGGTCACCACCAGCGCCGCCGAGAGCCCGAAGAACGGCAGCAGCAGCGAGAACATGGCGAGGGACGGGACCGTGTAGAGCAGGGTGGTCAGACCGAGGACGGGCGCGGCCCAGCGGCGGCCCCGGCGGGCCAGCAGCGCGAGCGGCACCGACACGGCGAGACCGATCAGCACCGAGACGGCGGTGATCCAGACGTGCTGGACGGTGGCGTCGGTGAGTTCCCGGGAGCGGGAGGTGACGTACTCCCAGCAGAGCCAGTCGTTGTCCACGAGGCAGTTCCGCTTGTCCACCCTGCCCCCCCTCACCGGACGCATACGTTTTCGATCAAGGCCCCCGTAGCGCGGGGACACGGCCGGAACCGACCATAACCCCCGGCACCGACAATGGCCGGAATCCTTCGCACCGAGGCAACACGCCCTTCACACACCTTGCCCCCGGGTTGAGGAAAGATGGCGAGGTGATCCGATTCGAGCATGTGACCAAGCGCTACCCCGACGGGACCACGGCCGTCGAGGACCTGTCCTTCGAGGTGGCGGAGGGTGAGCTGGTCACGCTGGTCGGCCCCTCCGGCTGCGGCAAGACGACCACCATGAAGATGGTGAACCGGCTCATCGAGCCGACCTCCGGCCGGATCCTGCTGGACGGCGAGGACGTCTGCGCCGCCGATCCCGTCGAACTGCGGCGGCGCATCGGCTACGTCATCCAGCAGGTCGGGCTGTTCCCGCACAGGACGGTGCTGGAGAACACCGCCACCGTGCCCCAGCTCATCGGCACTCCCAAGGCCAAGGCCCGCGCCCGCGCCGCCGAGCTCCTCGAACTCGTCGGGCTGGACCCGTCGGTGTACGGCGACCGCTACCCGGAGCAGCTGTCGGGCGGCCAGCGCCAGCGGGTCGGCGTGGCCCGCGCGCTGGCCGCCGATCCGCCGGTGCTGCTGATGGACGAGCCGTTCGGCGCGGTGGACCCGGTGGTGCGCGAGCACCTCCAGAACGAGTTCCTGGAGCTCCAGCGCACCGTGCGCAAGACGATCCTGCTGGTCACCCACGACCTGGAGGAGGCGATCCGGCTCGGCGACCGCATCGCCGTCTACGGAGCGGGCACCATCGAGCAGTTCGCCCGCCCGGCTGTGGTGCTGGCCGCTCCCGCCACCGAGTACGTGGCCTCCTTCGTCGGCGCCGACCGCGGCCTCAAGCGCCTCGCGGTCACCCCCGTCGACGCGGCCGACCTGTCCCCGGCGGACGGCGCCGCCCCGGCCGCCGACATCGCGCTGGGGGCCACGTTGCGCGAGGCGCTCGCGGCCCTGCTCCAGGAGGACTCCGGCCGGATCGGGGTCAAGGACCCGGACTCCGGCGCGCTGCTCGGCGTACTGACCCCCGAGTCCGTGCACCGGGCGCTGCGCCGGGCCCGGCTCCAGGAGGCGTGAGCCAGGCGCCAGCGGGCGTGAGGCCGGCTCCAGGGGGCGTGAGCCAGGCTCCGAGGGCGTGAAGGCTGGCTCGGAGGGCCTGGACGCAAAAGGAGGGTGACCGGCCTTCAGGGCCGGTCACCCTCCTCGCTTCCCCCGCCGGAACCCCGCCGGCGGCCCACCTCAGGCCTGCATCCGGCCGCTCAGCCACACCAGCATCGGCGCGATCTCGCGGCGCCAGGTGTTGAAGTTGTGGCCGCCGCTGTCGAGGATGATCGAAGAGACCCGGTCGGAGCCCTTGACCAGCTTGATGAACTTCATGGTGTCGCCGAGGTTGTCCTCGCCCTTCTCGCTGGTCGTGACGAGGAAGGACGTACCGGCCGGCTTCTTGTGCTCGATGCTGTGCAGGATGTCGGCGCGCTTCTTGAGCTTGTCGTCGCCCTTGAACAGGTCACCGGTCGTCGGGTCGTCGGCGGCCTGGTAGTACGCGGACAGGCCCACACCGGCACCGAAGGTCTGCGGGTAGTGCGCGGCGATCTTCAAGGCGCAGTAGCCGCCCGTGGAGTTGCCGATGAAGCCCATGTTCTGCGGCTTCTTGCCCACCCGGAAGGTGGTCTGGATGGCCTGCGGCAGGTCCTGCGCGAAGAAGGTCTCGGTCTGCGGGCCGCCCGGGATGTCCACGCACTCCGTGTCGCGCGGGGGCGCGATCGTCGGGCGCAGCATCACGAGGATCATCGGCTGCATCTTGCCCGCTTTGGCCTGCTTGAAGGCCGTCATCGGGTAGTTCAGCCCTTTGATCAGGTTTTCGGCCGTGCCCGGGTAGCCCGTCAGCACGATGGAGGCCGGGAAGTTCTTGTTCTTGTAGTGCGGCTGGAAGTACTCCGGCGGCAGCCACACGTACCCGGGGCTCGTTATCTTCGACTTGGGGCCGGTTATGGCAACCTTCAGGATCTGACCACCGACCTGAGGCTTGGCGCCGCCGGGCACGTCCAGGCTCTGCTTGTCGACGACCTTGATGTCCTTGGTGCTCATCGAGTGGTCGACGACCTTGCCCATGGACGTCTGCTGGCCGAACAGGTCGGCCCAGGAACCGTAGAAGAGGAAGGACTTGTTCGCCGCCAGGCCGACCGCCGCGAAGAGCGCCAGCTGGGTCACGAGCAGGAGGCCGATCCGGCCGAGCAACGCACGCCAGGTGCGGCCCGAGAGCCGCGGCCAGAACCACACGGTGGCCGCGAACAGCAGCACACCGAGGATGATGGCCAGGACCAGAACCGTATTACTGGTGAGACCCATGAGCAGTCAGTCGACTTTCTGGTGGCAGGACTGGTTTTTTCTCGACGGAAGAGTGAACCCGCTCGCCCTTGATGTCGTCCTAGGGGACGCACCACACTCCGGAGGCTGTCGCGGCCTTCGGCCACATGATCTCTCGCGGAGCAACGGGAAGCGATGTCTAGCAGGATAGATGGCGATAAGTCGGGACAGGTTCCGAAGGCGGTCCGCCGAATCTTCCGCGGACCCCAGCCGGAGTCGGTGCCCGGCCTGGTAGGTACGGCCGTCATGATCGTCGGCCTTCTGGACATCGCGGCAGGTGTCTTCCCGCGATTCCGGCACAGCCGGTTCCACTCGTTCACCGAGGTGCTGCCCGGCTCCCTGGGTCCGTTCGCCGCCGCGCTGTCCATCAGTGCGGGCGTACTGATCCTGCTGCTGGCCCACGGCCTCAAGCGGCGCAAGCGGCGTGCCTGGCGGGCCGCGGTCGTCCTGCTGCCCGCGGGCGCCGTGGCGCAATTCACATACCGGCACTCCTTCATCGGCGTGATCATCGCGGCGGTGCTCCTGGCCCTGCTGCTGCGCCACCAGAGTGAATTCAAGGCGCTCCCGGACCCGCGCAGCCGCTGGAAGGCGCTGGCCAACTTCGTCCTGCTCAGCGCCGGCTCCATCGGCCTCGGCCTGGTCATCGTCAACGTCCACCCGAACAAGGTCGTCGGCAACCCGAGCCTGTACGAGCAGATCACGCACGTCGTCTACGGGCTCTTCGGCTTCGAGGGCCCGGTCGAGTACGCGGGCCGCGTCTCCTGGACCGTCGGCTACTCCCTCGGCGCGCTCGGCATGCTGACCGCCGTCACCACCATCTACCTGGCCTTCCGGCCCGAACACCCGGCCGCCCGGCTCACCGCCGACGACGAGGCGAAGCTGCGCGAGCTGCTGGCCAAGCACGGCGGCCGCGACTCGCTCGGCCACTTCGCGCTGCGCCGCGACAAGGCCGTCGTCTTCTCCCCCAGCGGCAAGGCCGCCGTCACCTACCGCGTCGTCTCCGGCGTGATGCTCGCCTCCGGCGACCCGGTCGGCGACGTCGAGGCGTGGCCCGGCGCCATCGAGCGGTTCATGGAGGAGGCCAAGGCCCACTCCTGGACCCCGGCCGTCGTGGGGTGCAGCGAGACCGGCGGCGAGGTCTGGACGCGCGAGACCGGCCTGGACGCCCTGGAACTCGGTGACGAGGCGATCGTCGACGTCAAAGACTTCTCGCTCGCCGGACGCGCCATGCGCAACGTCCGCCAGATGGTCAAGCGCATCGAGCGCAACGGCTACACCACCAAGGTCCGCCGGGTCAGCGAGCTGACCGAGGAGGAACTGGAGCAGGTCCGCGGCGCCGCCGCGGCCTGGCGCGGCACCGATACCGAGCGCGGCTTCTCCATGGCGCTGGGCCGGGTCGGCGACCCGGGCGACGGGGACTGCTTCATCGCCACCGCGCACCGCGTGGAGGAGGGCGACACCAGCCCCTTCGGCGACCTCAAGGCCATCCTGCACTTCGTCCCCTGGGGCAAGGACGGCATGTCGCTGGAGCTGATGCGCCGCGACCGCGCCGCCGACCCCGGCATGAACGAGCTGCTGATCGTGGCCTCCCTGGGGGCCTGCCCGGATCTCGGCATCGAGAAGGTCTCCCTGAACTTCGCGATGTTCCGCGCGGCCCTGGCCCGCGGCGAGAAGATCGGCGCCGGACCGGTGCTGCGGATGTGGCGCGGCCTGCTGGTCTTCCTGTCGCGCTGGTTCCAGATCGAGTCGCTGTACAAGTTCAACGAGAAGTTCCGCCCGCGCTGGGAACCCCGCTTCATGGTCTACCGGCAGACCCGCGACCTGCCCCGCATCGGCTTCGCCGTGATGCAGGCCGAGGGCTTCGTGACGCTGGCCCTGCCCCGGCTCTTCGCGAGCCGCCGCCCGCCCAAGCAGGTCCGCCCCTGCGCCCACACGGACGGCCCGGCGGTACCGGCCCAGCCGGGAGAGCGCGAGGTGCAGGCCGCGTAGCTCCCGCTCGCGTCCCACCCAGGGCCCGTCCCCGTACGCCGAACGGCCGGGGGACGGGCCCTACCCTTGAGCTATGAACACCAACCACGGGGCCACCGCCAGGGGCCGGGTGACGGGCCTGCCGGAGTGGGACCGCTGCGGGGTCATGGGCGTCGTGAACGTCACCCCCGACTCCTTCTCCGACGGCGGCCGCTGGTTCGACACCACCGCCGCCGTCAAGCGGGGCCTCGATCTCGTCGCCCAGGGCGCCGACCTGGTCGACGTCGGCGGGGAGTCCACCCGGCCCGGCGCCAGCCGCGTCGACGCCGAGGAGGAGCTGCGCCGCGTCGTCCCCGTCGTGCGCGGCCTGGCCGCCGAGGGGATCGTCGTCTCCGTCGACACCATGCGGGCGCAGGTCGCGGCCCGGGCCGTCGAGGCCGGGGCGCGCCTGGTCAACGACGTCAGCGGCGGGCTCGCCGACCCCGGCATGATCCCGGCCGTGGCCGCCGCCGAGGTGCCGTTCGTGGTCATGCACTGGCGCGGTTTCAGCGCCGGCATGAACAGCCTCGCCGTCTACGGGGACGTCCTCGCCGAGGTCTGCGCCGAACTGCGCGACCGCATCGACGCCGTCGTCGCCGGCGGCATCGCGCCCGAGCGGCTCGTGGTCGACCCGGGACTGGGCTTCGCGAAGAACGCCGAGCACGACCTGGCCCTCGTCGCCCACCTGAGCGAGCTGCGGGAGCTGGGCTTCCCGCTGCTGGTCGCCGCCTCGCGGAAGCGTTTCCTCGGTCGGGTCCTGGCCGGGCCCGAGGGCGGCGCCCCGCCGCCCGCCCGGGAGCGGGACGCCGCCACGGCCGCCGTGTCCGCCATCGCCGCCCACCAGGGCGCCTGGGCGGTACGGGTCCACGAGGTACGGGCGAGCGCGGACGCGGTTCGGGTGGCCCGAGCCGTGGAAGGGGCACTGTGATCCGTCAGACCGACCGGGAAGGGGCACGGTGAGCCGTACCGACATCGAGGCCGTCGAAGAGATCAACACCGCCTTCTACGAGGCCATGGAGCAGGGGGACTTCGACGCACTGTCGGCACTCTGGCTGGAGGACGAGATCTCCTGCGTGCACCCCGGCTGGCCGGTGCTCTCCGGCCGCGGCGAGGTGCTGCGCTCGTACGCCCTGATCATGTCCCACACGGAGTACATCCAGTTCTTCCTCACCGACACCAAGGTGGCCGTGCTCGGCGACACCGCGCTGGTCACCTGTACCGAGAACATCCTCAGCGGCGGCCCCGCCGAGGACGGCGGGGAGCTGGGCCCGCTGGTCGGCCAGCTGGTCGTCGCCACGAATGTGTTCCGACGCACATCCGAAGGCTGGCGCCTGTGGTCCCACCACGGATCCCCGGTCCTTACGGACTCCGAAGATGAGGACGAAGGGGACACCGACTGACCCCATGGGCGGGGCCCGAGGTTTATCGCAGGTAAATTCGAAGGTGGACGACGCCGACCGCACTCGGCGTAGGCCCATGGCCCCGGGGAGTCCCGGGACCGGAAGCACCTACGAAACAGGAGTGATTCGCGTGGATCGTGTCGCGCTGCGCGGCCTCAAGGCTCGCGGGCACCACGGCGTCTTCCCCCGGGAACGCGAGGAAGGCCAGACCTTCATCGTCGACCTGGTGCTGCACATCGACGCCCGTCCCGCGGCGGCTGACGACGACCTGGCCAAGACCGTGCACTACGGGGTGGTGGCCGAGGAAGTCGTCGACGTGGTCCAGGGAGAGCCGGTCGACCTGATCGAGACCCTCGCCGAGCGGATCGCCCAGCAGTGCCTCAAGCACGAAGCGGTGGCGCAGGTCGAGGTCGTCGTCCACAAGCCGGACGCGCCGATCACCGTCCCCTTCGACGACGTGACCATCACGATCACCCGGAGCCGCGCATGAACAACGGACTCAACGCCCAGAGCGACCCGACCGTCCAGCCCGTGCCCGCCTCGGTGGTGGAGGCGGTCGACGCGGCGGACACGACGCTGTCCAACCCGAAATGGGCCGTCATCGCGCTCGGCGCGAACCTCGGCAACCGCCTGGAGACGCTCCAGGGCGCCATCGACGCCCTCGGCGACACCCCGGGACTGCGGGTCAAGGGCGTCTCGCCCGTCTACGAGACCGAGCCGTGGGGCGTCGCGCCCGGCTCGCAGCCCTCGTACCTGAACGCGGTCGTCACCGTGAAGACCACCCTGCCCCCCTCCTCCCTGCTGGAGCGCGGGCACGCCATCGAGGAGGCCTTCGACCGCGTCCGCGAGGAGCGCTGGGGGCCGCGCACGATCGACGTCGACATCGTCGCGTACGCCGATGTCGTCTCGGACGATCCCGCCCTGACCCTCCCGCACCCGCGGGCCCACCAGCGGGCCTTCGTGCTCGCGCCGTGGCACGACATCGACGCCGAGGCCCGGATCCCGGGCCGTGGAGCGGTCTCCGCGCTGCTGGCCGGAATCGGCCTCACCGGCGTCGCGCCGCGCCCGGATCTGGAACTCCACCTCCCCGAGTAGTCGTTAGCCTGTTCACTGCTGACGGAAAGCGGCTCAGAAAGCGGGGAACGGGCACGTGAAGCAACTGAGGCCGGCGGTCCTGGCGGGCATCTTCGTGGTCGCCGGGGTGCTGTCCTGGGCGGGCGCCCGGCTCTGGAACACGTACGGCACCCTCCCGGGCGTCCCCCTGGCGGCGCCGATCGTCCTCGCGGTGATCGCGGTGATCCTCTTCGCGACGGGACTGTCGATGCGCAGCCGGCTCAAGGCGCAGCGCGAGCGCCGACCGGGGGCCAAGGGCGTCGAGCCGTTGATGGCGGCCCGAGCAGTGGTGTTCGGGCAAGCCAGCGCCCTCGTCGCGGCCCTCGTCGCCGGCATGTACGGGGGCGTCGGCGTGTTCCTGCTGACCGACTCCCTCGACGTCCCCGCCCGCCGCGACCAGGCCTGGTACGCGGGCGGATCCGTCCTGGCGGGCGCCGCGGTCATCGCGGCGGCCCTGTTCCTGGAGCACGTCCTGAAACTCCCCGAGGACGACGACGCCGACCCCCGGTCCCAGGCCCGCGCCTGACGCCGGCAGCCGGTCCCGTGCGGGACCGGCCGAGGGGTCAGCGCGCCATGATCAGGCTCATCGCCTCGTTGCGGGTCGCCGGGTCGCGGAGCTGGCCGCGGACCGCCGAGGTGATGGTCTTCGCGCCGGGCTTGCGGACACCGCGCATCGTCATGCACATGTGCTCGCACTCGATGACCACGATGACGCCGCGCGGCTCGAGGATCTCCATGAGCGAGTCGGCGACCTGCGTCGTCAGCCGCTCCTGCACCTGCGGGCGCCGGGCGTAGACGTCCACGAGGCGGGCGAGCTTCGACAGGCCGGTGATCTTGCCGTCCGCCGACGGGATGTAGCCGACGTGCGCGACACCGTGGAACGGGACCAGGTGGTGCTCACAGCTCGACATGACCTCGATGTCCTTCACCAGGACCATCTCGTCGTGGCCCAGGTCGAACGTCGTCGTCAGGACCTCCTCCGGCTTCTGCCACAGGCCGGCGAATATCTCCCTGTACGAGCGCGCCACACGGGCCGGCGTCTCCAGCAGGCCCTCACGGTCCGGATCCTCACCGACCGCGATCAGGAGCTCGCGCACGGCCGCCTCGGCGCGCTTCTCGTCGAACTCGCCGATCCTGCCCTCGCCACCGGTCAGGGTCACTGGGTCGGTCATCTCTTCCTCGTTCCTGTGTGCACAGCGCTCGCGGACAGGTGAAAGTGCCGCGCCCCCCAGGCTAGAACCTGGGGGGCGCGGCACGCATTCCGGGGCCCTTCGGCCCGCACCGACTACTCGGCGCGGTCCTCCGGAGAGGCCTCGGGGGCCTTCTCCACCGACACCGCGGGCGACGCCGCCGAGGCGCCGTTCGCCGAGTTCGTCAGCTGGAGCTCCTTCGGAGAGAGCACCGGCGGACGGGTGGAGGGGGTACGGCGGGCGGAACCGGTCCACGCCGGACGGGCCGGGCGCTTCACGATCGTGGAGAAGATCTCCGCGATCTCCTCCTTGCCCAGCGTCTCCTTCTCCAGCAGCGCCAGCACGAGGTTGTCCAGGACGTCCCGGTTCTCGACCAGGATCTCCCAGGCCTCGTTGTGCGCGGTCTCGATGAGCTTCTTGACCTCTTCGTCGACCAGCGCCGCGACCTCTTCCGAGTAGTCCCGCGGGTGCGACATCTCGCGGCCCAGGAACGGTTCGGTGTTGTCGCCGCCGAACTTGATCGCGCCCAGCCGCTCGGTCATGCCGTACTGGGTGACCATGGCCCGCGCCGTGGCGGTGGCCTTCTCGATGTCGTTCGCCGCGCCCGTGGTCGGGTCGTGGAAGACCAGTTCCTCGGCCGCGCGCCCGCCCAGCATGTACGCGAGCTGGTCGAGCATCTCGTTGCGCGTGGTCGAGTACTTGTCCTCGTCGGGCAGGACCATGGTGTAACCCAGGGCCCGGCCGCGGGACAGGATCGTGATCTTGTGGACCGGGTCGGAGTTCGGGGAGGCCGCCGCGACCAGGGCGTGACCGCCCTCGTGGTACGCGGTGATCTTCTTTTCCCGGTCCGACATGATCCGGGTCCGCTTCTGCGGGCCCGCCACGACGCGGTCGATCGCCTCGTCCAGCATGTGGTTGTCGATCAGCTTCTTGTTCGAGCGGGCCGTGAGCAGCGCGGCCTCGTTCAGAACGTTGGACAGATCGGCACCCGTGAAGCCGGGGGTGCGGCGGGCGACGGCCGAGAGGTCGACGTCCGGTGCGACCGGCTTGCCCTTCTGGTGGACCTTGAGGATCTCCAGACGGCCCTGCATGTCCGGACGGTCGACCGCGATCTGCCGGTCGAAGCGGCCCGGGCGCAGCAGCGCCGGGTCGAGGATGTCGGGACGGTTCGTGGCGGCGATCAGGATGACGCCGCCCTTCACGTCGAAGCCGTCCATCTCGACCAGCAGCTGGTTGAGGGTCTGCTCGCGCTCGTCGTGACCGCCGCCGAGACCCGCACCGCGGTGCCGGCCGACGGCGTCGATCTCGTCGACGAAGACGATCGCCGGCGCGTTCGCCTTGGCCTGTTCGAACAGGTCGCGGACGCGCGAGGCACCGACACCGACGAACATCTCGACGAAGTCGGAACCGGAGATCGAGTAGAAGGGAACACCGGCCTCGCCCGCGACGGCACGCGCGAGCAGGGTCTTGCCGGTGCCGGGCGGGCCGTAGAGCAGCACACCCTTGGGGATCTTGGCGCCGACGGCCTGGAACTTCGCCGGCTCCTGGAGGAACTCCTTGATCTCGTGGAGTTCCTCGACGGCCTCGTCGGAGCCCGCGACATCGGCGAACGTGGTCTTCGGGGTGTCCTTGGTGATGAGCTTGGCCTTGGACTTCCCGAAGTTCATCACCCGGGAGCCGCCGCCCTGCATCTGGTTCATCAGGAACAAGAAGACGACGACGATGAGGACGAACGGGAGCAGCGAGAACAGCACGCTCAGGAACGGGCTGGTCTTGTCCGGCGAGACGGTGTACCCGTCGGTGATCTGACCGGCTTCGTACTTGGTCTGGAGGTTCTGGGCGAGCTGGACGCCCTGGTCCCCGATGTAGTTGGCCTGGAACTTGGTGCCGTCGTTGTTGCCGAGCTTCTGGTCCTTCTTGAGCTCGATCTTGATCATCTGGCTGTCGCCGGTGGTGAGCTTGGCGCTCTGCACCTGGCCACTGTTGATCGCCTTGATGACCTCGCTGGTCTCCACCGACTTGTAGCCGCCGCCGGAGCCGACGACGTTCATCAACACGACCACGGCGAGGACGGCCAGCACGATCCACATGACCGGCCCACGGAAGTATCGCTTCACGTCCATCCATACGGGACGCCAGGCGCCCCGTCCCTCCTGCCCGTAGGTAAATGCTGCTGTGAGTAAAGACTGTTCTTCGGAATGTACCCCTGAATTGTCACCCGCGGCCTCGTGGGACGGCTGACAGACCCGTCTTCCCCTGGTCCAACGGCGGGAACCGCCGCCAGGTTCCCCGGAGCCCACGGGTTTCCCCCGGGTTCCCCGGGGGCGGGTACGGGGGTCACCGCACGGCCCGCGGGCCGGTCAGCCGCCGTAGACGTGCGGGGCGAGTGTGCCGACGAACGGCAGGTTGCGGTACTTCTCCGCGTAGTCCAGGCCGTACCCGACCACGAACTCGTTCGGGATGTCGAAGCCGACCCACCGGACGTCGATGGCGACCTTCGCGGCGTCGGGCTTGCGCAGCAGCGTGACGACCTCCAGGGAGGCCGGCTCGCGGGAGCCCAGGTTCGACAGCAGCCACGACAGGGTCAGGCCCGAGTCGATGATGTCCTCGACGATCAGGACGTGCTTGCCCTTGATGTCGGTGTCCAGGTCCTTGAGGATCCGCACGACACCGGAGGACTGGGTCCCGGCGCCGTAGGACGACACCGCCATCCAGTCCATGGTCAGCGGGGTGGACAAGGCGCGCGCCAGGTCCGCCATCACCATCACGGCGCCCTTGAGCACACCGACGATGAGCAGGTCCTTGCCCGCGTACTCCGCGTCGATCTTCGCGGCCAGCTCGGCCAGCTTCGCGTCGATCTCTTCCTTGGTGATGAGCACCGACTGGAGGTCGTCGCCCATGTCCTTCTCGTCCACCCGCATCACTTTCGTCGTCGGCCGGGACTCCGGAGGTGGGTGCCCCCGGAGGACTCAGCCGCGTTTCAGCACCAATCAGCCCTGCCGGATGACAAGTCTGCCACCCTGCCGCTGGGCCTCGACCCGGCCGGGCAGGTTGATGGCGCCCTGACCGCGCCATCCGGTGATGAGTCGGTCGACTTCCTCGATGTGACGGGCGAAGAGCGAGCCGGCGGGAGACCCGGCGGCGACCACGGCCCGGCGCAGGACACGGCGGCGGACGGCCGGGGGCAGGGCGTACAGCTTCGCGCACTCCAGGCGGCCGTCATCGTCGCGTACGCGGGTCTCCGCGTCGGCGGCCCAGGCGTCCAGGGCGTCGGCGTCGTCGCGGGAGAGCTGGGCGGTACGGGCGAGCGCCTCGACGACGCCCTTGCCGAGCGCCTTCTCCAGGGCGGGCAGTCCCTCGTGGCGCAGCCGGGAGCGCGTGTAGGCGGGGTCGGCGTTGTGCGGGTCGTCCCAGACGGGGAGGGACTGGACCATGCAGGCCTTGCGGGCGGTCTGCCGGTCGATGTGGAGGAACGGGCGCCGGTAGCGGTGGCTGCGGCCGGTGCCGCCGGACACTTCCGCCATGCCGGACAGCGAGCGGATGCCCGAGCCCCGGGCCAGGCCCAGCAGGACGGTTTCGGCTTGATCGTCACGCGTGTGGCCGAGCAGCACGGCGACCGCCCCGAGCCGGTCCGCGGCCTCGTCCAGCGCGGCGTAACGGGCATCGCGGGCGGCGGCCTCGGGCCCGCCGTCGCGGCCGACGCGCACGGCGACGGACTCCACCGGGTCCAGGCGGAGCGCGGTCATGCGGGAGACGACCTCGGCGGCGCGCAGGTCGGAGCCTGGCTGGAGGCCGTGGTCAACGGTGACCCCGCCGGCGCGGACGCCGAGCTTGGGGGCCTCGAAGGCGAGGGCGGAGGCGAGCGCCATGGAGTCGGCGCCGCCCGAGCAGGCGACGAGGACGAGCGGCGCGGCGCCGTCCCGGTCCGCCGGGTCAGTCAGGTCGGTCAGGATGTCGTGGAGTACGCGGCGGACCGCCAGGCGTATCGCCGCGACCGCAGGATGGGGACCCATGTCCGGTGCCCTTCGTGGAGTTCGGATGCCTCGGAGGCGTGGGGGTGGTGCGCAGGGGTGTCCTCGGTCCGCCCGGTATCGGTGGCGGTCCCCGCGGGGAACCGCCCGATGCCGGCCGCCACTCCGAATGTCACTCAGAGTGCGTCGATGGTGACAGAACCGGGCCGTTCCCTGAGCATCGCACGCCCTTCGACGGCCCACGGTCCCTCGGAAGGGTGATGCTGCTTCCCCCAACGAGACAAGTTCACACCTGCCCGACGCGGCAATGCGCCCCGCGCCGCGCGCGTGTTCACGCCCCCTCGCTCCCGTCGCGCCCCTCGCTCCCCTTGCGGTGGACGCGGGCCACCCAGTCCGCGGGCTTGGCGATCTCAGCCTTGGTGGGCAGCGTGTTCGGGGAGGTCCAGACCCGGTTGAAGCCCTCCATCCCGACCTGGCCGACGACGGCGCGGACGAACCGCTCGCCGTCCCGGTACTGGCGCATCTTCGCGTCGAGGCCCAGCACCTTGCGCAGCGCGGCGTCGAGGCGGCCCGCCCCGCTGGCCCGCCGCTGCTGGAACTTCTCCCGGATCTCGGCCACCGAGGGCACCACCTCCGGCCCCACGCCGTCCATCACGAAGTCGGCGTGGCCCTCCAGCAGCGACATCACGGCGGTGAGCCGGGCCAGCACCTCGCGCTGCTCCGGGGTCTGCACCAGGTCGACCAGCGACCGGCCCTCGTCGCCCTGCTCGGAGTCGGGACGGGCCCCGGCGAAGGACTGGGCGGCCTCGCGCAGCCGTTCCAGCACCGTCATCGGGTCCATCTCGGTGGCCCCGAGGAACGTCTGGATCTCGCCCTCCAGGTGAGCGCGCAGCCACGGGACGGCCGTGAACTGCGTACGGTGGGTCTCCTCGTGCAGGCACACCCACAGCCGGAAGTCGTGCGGGTTCACCGCCAGCTCCCGCTCGACGTGCACGATGTTCGGGGCGACGAGCAGCAGCCGGCCGCCGCCCTGGGCCGAGCCCGGCAGGTCGAGCGTCGCGGGCGCGAAGGTCTCGTACTGGCCGAGCACCCGGGAGGCCAGGAAGCTCAGCAGCATGCCCAGCTCGACGCCGGTGACCTTGCCGCCCACCGCGCCCAAGACGGCGCCGCCGGGGGAGTTGCCGCGGCGCTCCCGCATCTTGCCGAGCAGCGGGGCCAGCAGCTCCCGGAAGCCGGCCACGTTGGCACGGACCCATCCGGCCCGGTCGACGACCAGGACGGGCGTGTCGTGGACGGTGGTGCCCTCGGGCAGCGCACCCATCATCCGGGTGAAGTCGCGCACGTGCCGTTCCGACGTCCTGGCGTGCTCGCGCAGCTCCGCCACCACGGCCCGGGCCTCGTCCCTGCTGACCTCCGGGCCGGGCCGGACCAGCCGGATCGCGGTCGCCACCGCGAGGTTCCAGTCGACCATCTCCGCACCACCGATGCTCGTCATGCGTCAACCGTACGTGGACCGGCCCGTCCACGGGATCCCCTCGGCGCGGGCGGCCACGGCCCGCCGCGGCTACGGTGCGGCCGCCACCGCGGCCGCCAGCCTGTCCAGGCCACGCTCGGCGGTCGGGCCGTCGGGGGCCTCGGCGCTCAGGAAGGCGAAGGCCAGCAGCCGTCCCGAGGGGGCCACGACGGTCCCGGCGAGGGCGTTCACGCCGGTCAGGGTGCCCGTCTTGGCCCTGACCAGGCCGGCGGCCTGGGAGCCGCCGGAGTTACGGGTGCGCAGGGTGCCGGTGAATCCGGCGACGGGGAGGCCGGTGAGGACCGGCCGCAGCTCGGGCCGCTGCGGGTCGGCGGCGCGGGCGAGGAGGCTGGTGAGCAGGGCGCTGCTGACCTTGTCGGCGCGGTTGAGGCCGCTGCCGTCGGCGAAGCGGGCGCCCGCGGTGTCGACGCCGAGGGAGGCGAGCCGCGCGGTTACGGCCTTCTCGGCACCCTCGAAGCTGGCGGGCTGGCCGGAGGCGATGGCCGTCTGGCGGGCGAGCGCCTCGGCGATGTCGTTGTCGCTGTTGGTCAGCATCCGCTCGACGAGGGCGCCGAGCGGGGCGGACAGGGTGGTGGCCAGTGGCTGGGCGCCCGCGGGCGCCTTGGCTCTCGCCGGGTCGGCGGTGACCTTGATGCCGCGTTCCTTGAGCAGGGCGGCGAAGGAGCCGGCGGTGTCCCGCGCCGGGTCCTTGCTCCGCTCGACCGGGCCCGAGGGCGACTCGCCGGGCCGGCCCTCGTCGGCCATGAGGGCGGTGACGGGGGCGAGGTTCACGTTCTCGCCGATCGGATGGCGGACGGGGCCGCTGTAGAGGGAGTCGTCGTAGCCCAGGGTCACCGAGTCGGTGCCGGCGGCCTTGAGAGCCTGGGCGGCGTCGGCGGCGAGCGCGACGAGGCTGCCGCCCGATCCGGCGGGGTTCTTCTTCATCGCGGTGAGCGAGGGGTCGCCGCCGCCGACCAGGACGACCTGCCCGGGCGCTGCTCCGGGGACCACCGTGGTGCGGATCCGGTACTCGGGCCCCAGCGCGGCCAGCGCGGCCGAAGCGGTGGCGATCTTGACGGTGGAGGCCGGGGTCATGGCCTCGCGCGGCCCGGACTCGTACAGCACCTGCCCCGTCACCGCGTCCACGACGGAGGCGGTGCGGGCGGTGCCCAGGGCGGGGTCGGCCAACAGGGGCTCCAGCGCGGCCGCCAGAGCACCGGGATCGGGCGCCCCGGCCTTGCGCAGGGCGCCCGGACCGACCCCGGCGAGCACGCCGGGCGCGCTCGGGGCGGGCTGCGGAAGCGACCCCGCCGCGTGATCTGCGCCACCCGTGAGGCTCCAGGAGGCGGCCCTGTCCCGCTCGGCCTTACGCTGGCCGGAGTCCCACGGACCCGCGGCGGCCACCGTCACGGCCGAAAGGGCGAGGCCGGCGACGGCCGACCCCGCGATGAGCTGCCACGTCTTGACCGGAGGCACCTCGGACCAGCCCCTTTCGCGATCACACATATGCGTGAGGGACACTTAACCATTGCGTCTTGCCGCGAGCATGGCACCCACCCGGTTGGGCTGGGCCGGACGGGCGCGCTGAATCAATGCAGTCTCGAAGCAATGAAGCTGATCATGGAGGAGCAGGACGTGGAGTTCGACGTCACCATCGAGATCCCCAAGGGTTCGCGGAACAAGTACGAGGTGGACCACGAGACCGGCCGGATCCGTCTGGACCGTCGCCTGTTCACCTCCACCAGCTACCCGGCCGACTACGGCTTCGTCGAGAACACCCTGGGTGAGGACGGCGACCCGCTGGACGCCCTGGTCATCCTGGACGAGCCGACCTTCCCGGGCTGCCTGATCAAGTGCCGCGCGATCGGCATGTTCCGCATGACGGACGAGGCGGGCGGCGACGACAAGCTGCTGTGCGTGCCGGCCTCCGACCCGCGCGTGGAGCATCTGCGCGACATCCACCACGTCTCCGAGTTCGACCGCCTGGAGATCCAGCACTTCTTCGAGGTCTACAAGGACCTGGAGCCGGGCAAGTCGGTCGAGGGCGCCAACTGGGTGGGCCGCGCCGAGGCCGAGGCCGAGATCGAGGCCTCGTACAAGCGCCTGGAGGCCCAGGGCGGCCACCACTGAGCCCTGTGCTCGGACGTGGGTGAGCGGGACGTCCCGCCGCCCCTGTGACACCGCGGGCGGTGCCCCCTCAGGGGGCGCCGCCCGTCGTCGTGTCCGGGACTCCGCTTTCGCCGGGGAGGAAACGATTCCGCATACTGATACCGCTGGTGATCGTTGACTGGAGGACGCGTGGCGGAGGCCGACGGGGCAGAGGACAGGAAGCCCACGTCCGACGAGGCGCACAGCGCATTCGCCCGGCCGGCCGGGACGGCCCCCGACGCGCCGGAAGAGGACCAGCCGACCTCGGAGTTCGCCGTCCCCGACGGCATGGCCGCCCTGCCCGCCGAGCCCGAGGGTTCCGCTTTCGCTCCCCCGGCCACCTACAGCGCCCAGCACTCCCCTCCCGCGTACACCCCCGGCCAGGGCTTCCCGGTGGCCGCGATGACGCAGTCGCCGTGGCAGGACCGCATGCGCACCATGCTGCGCATGCCGGTGGACGTCCGGCCCGTCCCGGAGCCGGTGCAGAAGCAGAGCGAGGCCGGGCCCGCCGTGGGCCGCGTACTCGACCTCACGCTGCGCATCGGCGAGCTGCTCCTGGCGGGCGGCGAGGGGGCCGAGGACGTCGAGGCCGCCATGTTCGCCGTGGCCCGCAGCTACGGGCTGGACCGCTGCGAGCCCACGGTCACCTTCACCCTGCTCTCGATCACCCACCAGCCCTCCCTGGTGGACGACCCGGTCTCGGCGAGCCGGACCGTACGCCGCCGGGGCACCGACTACACCCGCCTCGCGGCCGTCTACCGCCTGGTGGACGACATCAGCGCCCACGAGGTCGACGTCTCCCTGGAGGAGGCCTACCGGCGCCTCGCGGAGATCCGCCGCAACCGGCACCCGTACCCCGGCTGGGTGCTCACGGCCGCCGCCGGGCTGCTCGCCGGGGCCGCCTCCACCCTGGTCGGCGGTGGTGTGTTCGTCTTCGTCGCCGCCGCGGTCGGCGCGGTCCTGGGCGACCGGCTGGCCTGGCTCTGCGCCGGACGCGGGCTGCCGGAGTTCTACCAGTTCGTGGTGGCCGCGATGCCTCCCGCCGCGATCGGCGTGGCGCTGAAACTCGCCGACATCGACGTGCGCGCCTCCGCGGTGATCACCGGTGGGCTGTTCGCCCTGCTGCCGGGACGGGCCCTGGTCGCGGCCGTGCAGGACGGCCTGACCGGTTTCTACATCACCGCCTCCGCCCGGTTGCTGGAGGTGATGTACCTCTTCATCGGGATCATCATGGGCGTGCTGGTGGTGCTGTACGTCGGGCTCCAGCTGCACGCCAAGCCCAATCCGGACGAGGTGCTGCTGATCACGCAGCGGCCGCTGATCCAGATCGCGGCCTCGATGGTGCTGGTGTTCACCTTCGCGATCCTGCTCCAGCAGGAACGCTCCACCGTGGGGATCGTGACCTTGAACGGCGGGGTCGCCTGGGTGACGTTCGGCGCCCTGCACTACGCGGGCAACATCCCGCCCGTGCCCTCCACCGCCATCGCGGCCGGGCTGGTCGGCCTGTTCGGACAGCTCTTCTCCCGCTACCGCTTCGCCTCCGCGCTGCCCTACACGACGGCGGCCATCGGCCCGCTGCTGCCGGGCTCGGCGACCTACTACGGGCTGCTGCTGATCGCCGAGAACCGGCTGAGCGAGGGCCTCGCCTCGCTCGTGAACGCAGCCGCCATCGCCCTGGCCATCGCCATCGGCGTGAACCTGGGGTCCGAGACCTCGCGGCTGTTCATGCGCATCCCGGGGGCCGCGAGCGCGGCCACCCGCCGGGCGGCGAAGCGCACCCGCGGCTTCTGAGGCCCGTCACCGCACGCGACGGCGCCCCGGAGGCCTTGGCTCTCCGGGGCGCCGTCGTACGTCGTGCGGATCGGTGCGGGGGCTCAGCGCTTGGCGTGGCGGCCGCGGCCGGAGGTCTGGGGTTCGGCCTCCCGCTGGCGGCCCACGGCGGCCGGAGCCCCGGCGCCGGCGCCCTTCTTCTGCTTGCGCGCCTTGAGCACCTCGAAGATCACCGGGATCACCGAGACGAGGACGATGCCGATGAAGATCGCCTCGATGTTGTTCTTGATGAAGTCGAACTGGCCCAGGTTGTACCCGAGCAGCGTCACGCCCGCGCCCCACACGGTGCCGCCGATGATGTTGAACGCCAGGAAGGTGCGGTACTTCATCGCGCCGGCGCCCGCGACCATGGGCGCGAACGTACGGATGATCGGGACGAAACGGGCGAGCACGATGGCCTTGGGGCCGTGCTTGTCCATGAAGTCGTGCGCCGCGTCGAGGTTCTCCCGCTTGAACAGCCTGGAGTTCGGCCGGCTGAACAGCTTGGGCCCGAAGAACTTGCCGATCAGGTAGCCCACCTGGTCACCGAGGATCGCGGCGGCCACGATCAGTGTGCAGACCAGCCACAGCGGCTCGCTGATGTCACCGCTCGCGGTGAACAGGCCCGCCGTGAACAGCAGGGAGTCACCGGGGAGGAACGCGAACAGCCCCGACTCGGCGAAGACGATGACCAGGATGCCGACCAGGCCGAAGTGCGAGATCAGATAGTCCGGGGACAGCCACTCAGGGGCGAGCGCAAGCGTGTACACGAGTTCCGGGCTCTCCTGGATCGGGGGACGTCCGCTGCGCGGCGCGCGGCACGGGTGGTTTCAAACCACGGGTGGTTTCAATTATGAACGCACACCGCCCCCGCCGGGTTCCAGGGACCGGGAGGGGGCGGTACGGGAGACGACGTGCGTCACACGGCGCGCACCGCGTTGGCCAGGATCGCGTCCCGCAGGTGCTCCGCGAGCCCGGGCCGCATGGCGTCGTAGAACGCCTTGAAGCGCTCGTCCGAGACGTACATCCCGCCCAGGCACGAGTGCATCTCGTACGGGCAGTCGTAGAACCACTTCGAGATGTGCTGCCGGTGCTCCTCCGCCATGGCCATGGCCCGCTCCCCCTCGGGGGCCTCCCCGGCCTCCATCAGGGCCGCGTAGCGGGCACCCCAGTCGGCGGCCTCGGCCTGCATCCGCTTCCAGTCGTCCTTCGTGTACGAGGCCGCCCGGCGCTGCGACTCCCGGTAGGAGTCGGTGCCGCCCCAGCGCCGCTCGGCCTCCTCCGCGTACTGCTCCGGGTCCTTGTCCCCGAAGACCTCGAACTTCTCCTCGGGCGTGAGGTTGATTCCCATCTGGTGCGCCTCCATGGCGTGCTCAACGGCCTTGGCCATCCGCTGGAGCCGGTCGATCCGGTCGGACAGGAGGGCGTGCTGCCGGCGCAGGTGCTCCCTCGGGTCCGATTCCGGGTCGTCCAGCAGGACCGCGACCTCTTCGAGCGGGAAGCCGAGCTCCCGGTAGAACAGGATCCGCTGCAGCCGGTCGAGGTCGGCGTCGTCGTACCGCCGGTGTCCCGCCCCGCTGCGCCCGCTCGGGCTGAGCAGGCCGATCTCGTCGTAGTGGTGCAGCGTGCGCACCGTCACTCCGGCGAAACCGGCGACCTGGCCCACGGAGTAGCCCATCGCTTCCGCTCCTCTGGTTGGGTACGCCCTCCACTGTGGGTCCTCACGCGACGTGAGGTGCAAGTCCCGCCCGCGGGGGCCGCTACTCGGGCCTGGAGGCGAGGGCCACCAGCTCGAAGGCCGTCTTGCCGTCCAGGGACTCGCGCACGACGTCGGCGTGGCCGGCGTGCCGGGCGAACTCCTCGATCAGGTGCAGCAGCAGCCAGCGCATCGACACCTTGCCGTCCTTGGGGAACCACGGCGCGTCGGGCAGCGGGAAGGTCTCGTTCAGGCTGTCCAGGCCCGCGACGAACTCGGCCGTCTGCGCCGCCACGTCGTCCCAGAAGGCCAGGACCTCCGCGACCGTCTCCTCCCCGACGAGCCGGAAGGAGTCGCCCCAGGTCTCCTCGGTGCGCTGGCGCTCGTTCGGCCGCTGCTGCGCCATCCGCAGCCAGTTGAGCTCGCACTCCGCGCAGTGCTTGAGCAGCCCCGACAGCGACAGCTCGCTCGCGCTCGGGCGGCTCGCCGCCTGCTCCTCGCTGAGGCCGAGCACGGAGCGGCGGATGCCGCCGCGCTGGGCCTCCACGAAGGACAGGAGCGCGCCGCGCTCGTCGCCGTGGGCTTCCGCGGGAACGTGAGTGACCATGCTGACCGACCGCCTCGTGTGCTGGTGCTCTCTTGCTGACGAGAACCACGCTACGCAGGCTTGCGGTCAGGTTCCGTCCTCGATCGCGTCCCGCCGGGCGGGTGTCACGGGGCGTCGGGGCGGATCGCCGGGAGGGCCGTGCGCGGCTGCGGGAGGAGCGCCTTGGAGAGGTCCTGCCTGCCCGCGTCGTCGAGCCCGTACATCGCCTCGTAGATGTTGCGGACGGCGGGTCCCGAGGCGCCGGAGCCGGTGCCGCCCTGCGAGATCGTCATCACGATCGAGTAGTCCGCGGTGTACGAGGCGAACCACGAGGTGGTCTGCTTGCCCTGGACCTCGGCGGTGCCGGTCTTGGCGTGCATCGGGATCTGCTTCTGGGGCCAGCCGCCGAAGCGCCAGGCGGCGCTGCCGTTCGTCACGACGGAGGCCAGGGCCTCGTCGATGTCGTCACGGGTGTCGGCATCCATCGGCAGGCGGCCCTGCTCCTTCGGCGCGATCTCCTTGACCGAGGTCCCGTCGGCGCTGACGACCGCCTTGCCGATGCTGGGCTGGTGCAGCGTGCCGCCGTTGGCGATGGCCGCGTAGACGGAGGCCATCTGCACCGGCGTGACGAGGGTGTCGCCCTGGCCGATGGAGTAATTGATCGCGTCGCCCTCGCGGAGCTGGTTGCCCTGGCGGCAGTTCTCGTAGGCGATCTTCTCCGCGAACGTGCCGTCCTTCTTGCCGTCGCGGCACCAGGCGGCCTTGTTCGCCTCGAAGAAGTCCTTCTTCCACTGCCGGTCGGGGACCCGGCCCGGGACCTCGTTGGGCAGGTCGATGCCGGTGGGCTTGCCCAGGCCGAACTCGTGGGCCGTCTTGAAGAACCAGTCGGCCGGGTCCTTCTTCGGCTTGATGCCGCCGTCGTTCTTCCACTCCTGGTCCGCGATGCCGTAGTACACGGTGTCGCAGGAGACTTCGAGGGCCTTGCCGATGGTGATGTCGCCGTAGCCCTGCGACTCGAAGTTGGTGAAGGTCTGGTTCCCGACCCGGTACGAGCTGGGGCAGCCGTAGCGGCCGTTGAAGGGGTACCCGGCGTTCACCGCGGCCGTCGAGGAGACCACCTTGAAGATCGAGCCGGGTGCGGCCTGCCCCTGGATCGCCCGGTTCAGCAGCGGGTAGTTGGAGTCCTTGTCGGTGAGCGCCTTGTAGTCCTTGGCCGATATCCCGCCGACCCAGGCGTTGGGGTCGTAGGTCGGGTTGGAGGCCATCGCGACGATCCGGCCGGTCTTGGCCTCCATGACCACGACGGCGCCCGAGTCGGCCTTGTAGTTGCTGTTGGTGTTCTTGTCGTACGTCTTGCGGGCCTCGACCATGGCGTTGTTCAGCTCGCGCTCGGCGACCGCCTGCACGCGCGAGTCGATCGAGGTGACGATGTTCGAGCCGGGCTGCGGCTTCACGCTCACGCCCTCGCCGATGACCCGGCCGAGGTTGTCCACCTCGTAGCGGGTGATGCCCGCCTTGCCGCGCAGCTCCTTGTCGTACGTGCGCTCCAGGCCGGAGCGGCCCACCTGGTCGGAGCGCAGGTAGGGGGAGTCGGTGTTCTTGGCCTTCTTGATCTCCTCGTCGGTGACCGGCGAGAGGTAGCCGAGCACCTGGGAGGTGTTGGCCTGGTCGGGGGCGGCGTAGCGGCGCAAGGCGGTGGGCTCGGCGGTGATGCCGGGGAACTGCTCGGCGTGCTCGCGTATCTCCAGGACCTGGTCGGTGGTCGCCTCGTCGGTGACCGGGATCGGCTGGTACGGGGAGCCGTTCCAGCAGGGCTTGGGGGTCTTGGCGTCGCAGAGCCGGACGCTGTTGACCACGTCCTCGGCCGGCAGGCCCAGGACTCCCGCGAGGCGGGTCAGGACGCCCTTGCCCCGGTCCTTCATCTTCGACAGGTCGGTGCGGCTGGCGGAGACCACCATGCGGGTCTCGTTGTCGGCCAGGGCGACGCCGCGGTCGTCGAGGATGGAGCCGCGCACGGCGGGCTGGACCACCTGCTGGGTGTTGTTGTTCTTCGCCTCGTCCGTGTACTCCTGGCCGTTGCGTATCTGGAGGTACCAGAGACGTCCGCCGAGGGTGAGCAGCAGCGAGAAGACCACCACCTGGATGATCACCAGTCGGTTCTGGACCCGGGGGGTCCGCCCGGTCTCCGGTATGTTGCTCAACTCGGCTCTCCCCCGGACGTTCCCGCCTGACGCTTGCCCGGCCGAGTGTAGAACGGGAAGCGGAACGGACCGCGCCCGGACCGGCCGGCGGCCGCCGCCCGGCCGTCGGAAGGGGCGGCCCGCCCGGCGGACGGGGCTGCCCGGCCGTCGGAACGGCAAGGCCGCCCGGCCGTCAGAAGGGGAAGTGCGTCCGGCCGTGCTGGACCGAGATCCACTTCTGGGTGGTGAAGGCCTCCACCGTCGCCTCGCCGTTCAGCCGGCCCAGGCCCGAGGCCTTCTCGCCGCCGAAGGCCGCCAGCGGCTCGTCGCCGATGGTGGAGTCGTTGACGTGGATCATCCCGGTCTCGATCCGCTGGGCGAACCGCACCCCGCGCTCCACGTCCCGCGTGTGCACGGCGCCGCTGAGCCCGTAAGGGGTGGCGTTCGTGAGCCGGACGGCCTCGTCCTCGCCGTCGAACACCACCAGCAGCGCCACCGGGCCGAAGATCTCCTGGCCCAGGAGCGGGGAGTCCTCGGGGAGCCCGGCCAGCACCGTCGGTTCGACGAGGTTGCCGCGCGTAGAACCGCGTACGAGCGCCTGCGCGCCCTCCTCGACCGCCCGGTCCACGAGGGCGGTCAGGGCGTCGGCCTGGAAGGAGTTGATGAGGGGGCCGATGTGGGTGTCGGCCTCGTGCGGGTCACCGGTCTTGAGGCCGCGTACGCGCGCCGTGAACTTCTCGGTGAACTCCTCGGCGACGGAGGCGTCCACCAGGATCCGGTTGGCCGCCATGCAGACCTGGCCCTGGTACACGAAGCGGCTGAACACGGCCGCGTCGACGGCGTAGTCGAGGTCGGCGTCGTCCAGGACGACCAGGGCGCTGTTGCCGCTGAGTTCGAGGACGGTCCGCTTGAAGTGGCGGGCGGCGACGGAGCCCACGTGCCGCCCGACCCGGTCGGAACCGGCGAAGGAGATGACCTTGGGGACGGGGTGGGTGAGGATCGCGTCGCCTATCTCGGCGATGTCGGTGACCAGGACGTTGAGCAGACCGGCTGGGAGCCCGGCGTCCTCGAAGATCTTGGCGATGACCCCGCCGCCCACCACGGGGGCGTTCTGGTTCGGCTTGATGACGACGGCGTTGCCGAGCGCGAGCGCGGGGGCGACCGACTTCATGGTCACCAGGAACGGGAAGTTGAACGGGCTGATGACGGCGATCACGCCGACCGGGAGGCGCTGGACCCGGTTCTCCTTGCCCTCGACCGGCGAGGGCAGGATCCGGCCTTCGGGGCGGATGGCCAGCTGGATCGCCTCGCGGATGAACTCCATCGCGAGGTGGACCTCGTACTCGGCCTTGGGACGGGTCCCGCCGAGCTCGTCGATCATCGCCTCGACGATCTCCTTCCGGCGGTCCTCGGTGATCCGAAGGGCCCGCTCCAGGACGGCGCGTCTCGCGTAGGGGCTGGTGGCGGCCCACTCCCGCTGCGCGCGTTCGGCGGCGCGGTAGGCCTGGTCGACCTGCTCGACCGTGGCCGCGGTGATGGCGGCGAGCTTCTCGCCGTTGTAGGGGTTGACGTCGATGATGTCCCACGAACCGGCGCCGGGCAGCCATTCGCCATCGATGTACTGGTGGGCCAGGTCGTCGAATATGGACATGCCATCCCTTACTGCGAGCGCGCACCCGTGCGCTGCACCGGAGACCGATCGGTCGTCGTCATGCACTGATCAGACGTCATAGTACGTGCGAATCAAGACAGTTGAAGGAGACCGCGCAGGAGATCGCGGGTCCGGTCGGGATCGGGGCAGTCCGCCTGGAGCCGCTCCATCGCCCGGGCGTACTGCGCCACTTCCTCGTCCTTGTCCAGGTAGAGGGCGCTGGTGAGCTGTTCCAGATAGACGATGTCCTGGAGGTCGGACTCCGGGAAGCGCAGCAGGGTGAACGCGCCGCTCTCACCCGCGTGGCCGCCGAAGGAGAAGGGCATCACCTGGAGCTGGACGTTGGGGCGCTGGGAGACCTCGATGAGGTGCTCCAGCTGGCCGCGCATCACGTCGCGGTCGCCGTAGGGGCGGCGCAGCGCGGCCTCGTCGAGGACGGCGTGGAAGACCGGGGCGTTCTCGGAGACCAGGACCTTCTGGCGCTCCAGGCGCAGCGCGACGCGGCGGTCGATCTCGGCCGGGGAGGCGTCCGGCATGCCGCGCTTGACGACGGCCTGGGCGTAGGCCTCCGTCTGGAGCAGCCCGTGGACGAACTGGACCTCGTAGATGCGGATGAGGGAGGCGGCGCCTTCGAGGCCGATGTACGTCTGGAACCAGCCGGGCAGCACGTCGCCGTAACTGTGCCACCAGCCGGCCGCGTTGGCCTCGCGGACCAGGCCGAGGAGGGACTCCCGCTCCGCGCCGTCCGTGACTCCGTAGAGCGTCAGGAGGTCTTCGACGTCCCGGGCCTTGAAGCTCACCCTTCCCAACTCCAAGCGGCTGATCTTCGATTCGGATGCGCGGATCGAGTAGCCGGCCGCCTCACGGGTGATGCCGCGGGATTCTCGGAGTCGCCTGAGCTGTGAGCCCAGGAGGATGCGGCGCACCACGGAACCGCTGGCTTCTGCGGTCACTAGTCCTGCCCTCCCCATCGCAATGGTGTGCGCGTGGTCAGCGCTGTCGTCTGCGTGCTGCGTCGCCGGGGCCCCCGAACCCCAGGGGCCGCAGTCTGCCACCAAAACGCACCCGTCCGTACTCGTTCTGTAACGGAATCCGGCGTCCCGGAAAAGAAGTCCGTAAGTATGCGTAGGAAGAAATGAGCAAGAACCATCACGGGACGGGACAGGTCCGGCGCGTGCACGTGCATCTGCCCTTGCATCCGGCTTCGGCATTCGGAACGATGGTCCCCGCGCACCTGCGTGCACTTCGCGCCGGCGCCGGACCCACCCCGCAGTTCTTTCTGGCCGGAGACGCCGCTCCGTCCGCGAATCCCGGGAGTGCCTCGCATGGGGACGAATGGATCGACCATGCTGGAGCCGTTACGGCAGGGGTTGCCCCCGGTCGACCCCACGGCCGTCTCGGGGTCCGCTTCCTGCGCCTTGCCCGCCCGCTTCGAAGCGGTGCGCGGAGCGCGCTCCTTCACCCGTTCGACGCTGTCCCAGTGGGGCCTCGACCAGCGCTTCGACGACGTGTCACTGGTCGTCTCGGAACTCGTCACCAACGCGCTGCGCCACGCCCTGCCCGGCGATGCCCGGGGGGCGGCCCCCGACCCGGACGCCCCGGTACGGCTGCACCTGATGCGGTGGAGCACCCGGCTGGTGTGCGCGGTACGGGACCCCAGCGAGGACCGGCCGGGCGGGGCGTTCTCGCCGGAGCGGACCGAGGAGAACTTCGACCTGGAGTCCGGGCGCGGGCTGTTCCTGGTGGACTCGTACAGCGACAGCTGGGGCTGGCACCCGCTCGCGGGGCGGCTGACCGGCAAGGTCGTGTGGGCGCTGTTCCTGCTCCACGACCGAGCGGGCGGCGCGACCGGCCCGGGCTGACGGGTACCGGCCAGTCCCCATGCGTACCGGCCGGGATTGATCTCTGCGATCAGTCCCGGCCGGTGCACGTGCATGGCTGGAAGTAACGCTGCGCCTGACTCCGGTTCGATCAGCGGTTCAGATGACCAGATGGTCGAACTCGCCGTCCTTGACGCCCAGCAGCAGCGCCACTATCTCGGCGGGCGTGTAGATGAGCGCCGGGCCGTCCGGGAAGCGCGAGTTGCGCATCGCGACGTCGCCGCCCGGCAGTTTGGCGAACTCGACACAGGAGCCTTGCGAATTGCTGTGTCTGCTCTTCTGCCACGTCAGTCCGAACAAGGAAGTGAGTTCTGCAGCTGCCATCCCGTTGTACGCGTGGTCCACAGGAAGCCCCCGATAGTGCAGATGTCAACTGCACCGGATCATAGCTCTGTTCATGGCGTGCTGCACGGGCAGATGCACGTGCACGCAGGGTGCCGTTGTGATCACTGGACTGCCGTACACCTCCGCCGCACCACCGCTGATCAGGGACGCAGCGCTTCCGAGAGCTCCTCCAGCGCCTCCAGCACGTGCCGGGCCGCCGCCCGCAGCACCCCGGGGTCCTGAGCTTCCCAGCCGGGATCGGCCAGAACCGCCCGCACGGCACCCCACTGCGGGGCCCGCCGTTCCCGGACCGCTTTCGCACCGGCCCCGGTGTCCGCCCGCACCGCCGCGGCCAGCCGGGCCGCGCCCGGGACCGGGGCGTGGACGCGGTCCGGGATGTGCGCCTCCAGCAGCATCACGGCCCGGCCCAGGGCGGCCACCGCGTCGGCCGCGCCGTCCGCCGCCGCCCGGGACAGCCCGCGGTGGCGCACCGGTTCCCCTTCGGCCCGGCCGAGCGCCTCCTGCCAGGCGATCCGGGCGTCGCGGGTGGCGAGCAGCGCCCGCCTGACGTCCTCGGGCCGGGAGCCGCCCGGATCGGCGTACCGGGTGAGCACGGCGTGCGCGTACCGTCCGCCGGCCGCCAGCCAGTCGGCGAGGCGGGTGCGCAGCCGCGGCGTCTCCCAGGCCGGGTAGAGGGCGTACCCGGCCATCGCCAGGACACCGCCGACCAGGGTGAGGGCGACCCGGTCGGGCACGGTCTGGTCCCAGCGCAGGCCGCCCATGCCGAGCAGGAACACCACGTAGGCCGAGACGCAGGCCTGCGCGACGGCGTAACCGGTGCGCATCAGCGCGTACATCAGGCCCGCGCTGAGGACGGCCAGGAGCCCGGAGAGGTACATCCCGGGCTGTGCGAGCCGGACGGCGGCGGTGGCGACGGACACCCCGACGAGGGTTCCGCCGAAGCGGGCGACCGCCCGGGACCAGGTCTGGGTGAAGTCGGGCCGCATCACCATGACGGAGGCCATCGGCGCCCAGTAGCCGTGCCCGAACGGCAGCGCCCGGCCGATGGCGTAGCCCGCGCAGGCGACGGCGGTGACCCGCAGGGCGTGCCGCAGCACCGGTGACCCGGACCGCAGTTCGCCCCGTACGGCCTTCACCACCAGCGGCACCAGTGCGGGCAGTGTGGGGCGCAGCATCGCGGCGCCGGGATCCGCGGTCCGACCGGCGCCGGGCTCGGCGGTCTCCAGTACGTCGTCCAGCAGCGCCGTCAGCCGGCGCGCGGCCCGCAGCGGCGCGCCCTGGAGGAGGTCCCCCTGGTCGGGCGCCTTCAGCACCGCGAGAGACGGTGCGGGCAGCCGGACCGGTTCCCCGTGCCGGATCGCCCGCGCGGCGGCGTCCAGGACCGCCCCGGCGGCGGCCAGCAGCTCGGACACCCGGTCCCGCGCCGGCCCTTCGGCGGGGGCTCCGACCGCCGGGTCGGCCAGCGAGGCCAGCACCGGCCGGATCCGCTCCGCGAGCCCCCGCGCCCCGTGCAGCTCGGCGGGCCGCCGACGGGCCTGGCGGACGGTGACGGTGGCGGCGTCCCGCGCCTTCATCAGGGGCTGCGGATCGAAGGGGGCCAGGGGGTCCTGGCGCAGCCGGCGGGCGTAGTCGGCCTCGGCGGCGAGCGCGTCGGCGAGGGCGTCGCGCTGGGCGCCCCAGCGGCGGACCGGGAAGAGGACGATGAGCAGCGCCTGCACCACACCGCCGGCGGCGATCATCGCGGCGTGGCCGGCAGCCTGTGCGACGGAGGTCGGCAGGGTGACGGTGACCAGCATGATCGCGACGTTGCCGGAGGCGATGATCCCGGCGGTGGGACCGGCCGCCCAGAGCAGGCCGGCGAGGAAGGTCCAGGCCGCGAGCAGGGCCAGGAACGCGAGGGTGTCGCGGGAGCCGACGAGGTAGCCGACGAACGTGGACACGGCCAGGGTCAGCCCGGAGACGAGGGCCAGCGCGGGGCGCGGGCGCCAGCTCTGCTGGAAGGTGGCGACGGCGGCCGTGAAGGCCCCGAAGGCGGAACTCGCGGCCGCCCCCGGGCCGAGGAGGGCCAGCCCGGCGCCGATCACGATCGCCAGCCCGACGGCGGCCCGCAGGGCGACGAGCGGCTGCAACCGCGCCCGCTCCACCTTCATCCCGCCCCGGGCGGTGTCCTTCAACGCCCGAAGCCAGCCCATGGGCCCGAGCGTAACGGCCGCCCGCCGCCCTGCCCCGGACCGCTGTCGTGCGCCGCGCCGCCGAGCGGACGCACGATGGCGGTCACCAGGCAGGCCTGTTGTCACCCGACGGTGGGTGCGTGCTGCGGGGCGTGAACCTGTGCGGCGCTCGGGCTGTCTTGGCCGGTGTTCGGGATCAGTTCTCGCCGGCCGGAGAGAGGGCTGTGCGCAACAAGGTGGCCATCGATCGGCCGGCCACCCGCAGCGGTTCCGGATCGCGTGCAGCCCGGCTGAGCATGAAAGCCCCCTCCAGCATCACGACCATCGAGTACGCGAGGGACTGCGCCGTCCTCGGATCGGCCACCCAGCGGCCGAACCACCGCGTCGCCATGCCGATCCACTCCTCGAAGACCTCCGCCGTCGCGATCCGCAGCACCTCATTGCTGCTCGCGACCTCCAAGGCCACGGTCCCGATCGGGCACGCGTCGGCGTAGTCGGCCGCTGCAAGGTCGTCTGCGGCCGCTTCGAACGCGCGCACGAGGGACTCCGCCGGATCCGGCACGCTGTCCAGTAGAGCCAGGACCATTCGGCCGTACTCGGTCCCGGACGTCCGGATCATGTCCTCGGCCAGTTGCTGCTTGCCGCCGGGGAAGAAGTGGTAGATCGAGCCGAACGGTGCGTCCGCCTCTGCGGCGATCCGCTTCAGGCCGGTGGCCGAGTAGCCGAGTCGGCGGAACAGCACCGCGGCGGCACCCTGGATCCTGGCTCGCGTGTGACCCAAGGGCGCAAGGTCGTCCCGCTGCTGGACGGATACCGCTGCGTCCTGCCCACACTGCCCCCGGGCGGGCACCGTCAGCCGATGAAGGCGAATGCCGACCTGTCCCAGCGCGGTGTCGCCCGGCTCCTCGGCGAGTTCATCGAGGGACTCGGTCTGGACCAGGTGACCCTCGTACTGAACGACTGGGGCGGTGGCCAGTTCCTGGTGTCGGAAGGGCGGGACCAGCGCATCGCACGCCTGGTGCTGGTTGCCTGCGAGGCCTTCGACAACTTTCCCCCGGGGCCGGCCAGAGCCATGGCGCAGGTGTGCAGGATTCCCGGTGGCGTCTGGTTCCTGACGCGGCTCATGCGCGTTCCCGCCTTCCGTCACAGCCGGGGCGGATACGGCGGGATGAGCCTGCGGGGAGTCCCGGACGAGATCATGGACGACTGGTTCGCTCCCGCCACCCGCAGCCGGGCCATCCGCAGGGACTTCACCAAATTCGCCACAGGGGCACCCGAACGCAGTACCTTGCTCGCGTGGAGCGAGCGACTGCGTGACTTCGACCGCCCGGTATTGGTCGTCTGGGCGACCGAGGACCGCTTGATGCCGCGTGAGCACGGTCCCCGGCTGGCCGAGCTGTACCCGCAGGGCCGGCTGGTCGAGATCGCCGACTCGTCCACCCTCATCCCCGAGGACCAGCCCGAACGACTCGCCCGAGTACTCACCGAGTTCCTGATCCAGACCGGAGTAGAACCGGTCCGAAAGGTCTCCTGAGCGCGGGGCGGCAGGCGGATGCCACGGCCGCTACCGTCTTTCCCTCGAAGTCGAAACCGCATGCCGGGCCGGCGCCGCTCGGCGCCCGGTGAAGCGACGCATCGGATCACCGGTCAGCGCCGGCTCGTGTACGAGGCACCGTGCCGGGCGCCTCGTCCCCGTCGGCCCCCACCAGAGCGTCCATTGGCCCGGACAGGCCGAGGCTTACGATCTTCGCTGACAGCGACGGGAAGGCCGCCGAACGAGCACTGGTGACGAGCCGCCTGCCGCGCGTCGGAGCTCGCTGTGCCTCAGCCCGGGAGGGGGTGGCGCCGGCCCGGCATGTGGGCGCGGTCGGCGGCCGCCGTGCCGTCCTCCCAGCCCGCGTGGTCGGTGGCGCCGCGCAGGCGGGTGGTCGTGGTGCGGGGGAACATCTCCTGCGCCCGGGAGGTGACGGCGACGTCCCGGGCCACCAGCGCGGGCAGGTGCGCCGGGGTTTCGGACGCCGTGTGCTCCGCCGTCTGCGCCAGGCGGTGTCCGAGGCGGCTGGCGTAGGCGAGGAGGAACGACTGCCGGAAGGTCTTCGTGCGCTTGCGCCCGCCCGAGCGCTGCGCCGCCTCCGCGCGGGTCATCGCCGCCGTGCCCTGCACGAGCAGCGAGGTGTACAGCAGTTCCACCGCCTCCAGGTCGCTCTCGAAGCCGACCACCGTCGAGAAGAAGAAGCCGCTGTTCCACACCGCCCGGCACCGGTTGGCCGTGGCCACCGCGTCGAGCAGCACGGCCTTGGCCTCCTCGTACGGCGGCTCGACGCCGATCCGGCAGGCACCGGGCGTCCGGGCCGGCCCCGCGCTCCCGGCCGCGAGCAGCGCCTCGTCGACCGTGTGCCGGGCCATCAGCTCCTGCGCCTTCGCGCTCAGCGCCTCGGCCTCTTCCGGGTAGGTGGTCGCCTCGGCCTTCGCGAGCAGCGCGCGGATCCGCCCGAGCATCCGCGGCTCGATGTGCGCGTGCTCGCCGAGGTCGGACGGGTCGCCGGGCAGCGGCCCCACCGGTTCGATCGACGGCAGCCGGATCAGCAGCCGGAACACCTCCAGGACCGCCGTCGCCAGCGTGAACCGGTCCGTCTTCTCGCGCTGCGCCAGCTGGTCGCCGTAGCGGGCGTCCTGCTGCCACCACGCCTCGGCGTCCGTCCACCGCTCCGGCAGCCGCGCGTAGCGCCGCGCCTCGGCCGCGACGAGGTCGGCGGTGATCCGGGCGTGCCGCTCGTCCAGGTCCCGGCGGACCAGCCGGAGCACGTCGGCCGGCCGCCAGCCGCGCTCCCAGGCCTGCCGTACGTACGTCTCCCCGCGCGCCAGCAGCTCCGCCGCGGCTCCGCTCCAACGGGCGGGATCGGCGGCGAGCAGCGAGGCACCGGTGTCCAGCGCGCCGTCGTCCTGGGCGTAGAGGGCGGCTTCGCAGGCGCGGTCGACGATGTCCTTCACACCCCTCAGCTTGTCACGCCCTCCCCCGCCCCCCACGCCCCGAGCCACCCCGCCCACCCCGGCGGGCGGGGGCCGGGCCAGCCCGGCGGGCGTTCGATGCCCGGGGGCCGGGGCGGGGCCAGGGATGCGAGGGCGAGGCACGGGGCGGGGCCAGGGCCGAGGCCCGACCGTACCCGCCACCCCGCCCGAGCCGCCGGGCGATCGGGGCCGGGGCCCGGTCCCCGTGGCCGTCCGGGCCGGCGGCCGGGCGCTGTCAGCGCCCGGTGGGACACTCGCACCCATGAACGAGCACGCCGGCCGGTGGGCCCTCGCCGAGGACGGCGACGGCTGGTGGCACGCCGCGCCCCTGGCCCCCGCCGGGGCGGCGCCGCTGCGCGTACGGGAGCCCGCCGAGGCGGTGCGCGCGGCACCCGAAGGCACGCGCTGGGTCTGGCAGTCGACCGCCGCCGTCTACCCCCGCCTGCTCGCCGCCGGGGTGCGGGTCGAGCGGTGCTACGACGTCGAGGACGCCGAGCTGCTGCTCCTGCGCCACGAGGGCAGGTTCGGCGAACCCCGCTCGGCCGCGGCCGCCTGGGCCCGGCTGAGCGGACTGCCGGTCCCGTCCGACCCGCCGGTGCGCGCCGCCGAGCCCGGGACGCAGGACTCCCTCTTCGATCCGCGCCCCGCCCCGGTGCCGCTGGACGCGCTCATCGCCGTCCACGCCGACCAGGCGCAGCGGCACGAAGCCACCGCCCACCCCGACCGCACGCGCCTGCTCACCGCCGCCGAGTCCGCCGCGTTCCTCGTCGCCGCCGAGATGCACCGGGCCGGCCTGCCCTGGCGGGCCGACGTACACCGGGCCCTGCTCACCGAGCTGCTCGGCGAGCGCTACGCGGGCGGCGGTGCGCCCCGGCGCCTCGCGGAGCTGGCCGACCGGATCTCCACCGCGTTCGGCCGGCGCGTGCACCCCGAGCTGCCCGCCGATGTCGTCAAGGCCTTCGCCGAGGCCGGGATCAAGCTCAGGTCCACCCGGCGCTGGGAGATCCAGGGCGTCGACCACCCGGCGGTGGCCCCGCTCATCGAGTTCAAGAAGCTGTACCGGATCTACACCGCCCACGGCTGGTCCTGGCTCGGGGACTGGGTCCACGACGGCCGCTTCCGCCCGGAGTTCATCCCCGGCGGCACCCTGACGGGCCGCTGGGTCACCAATGGGGGAGGCGCCCTGCAGATCCCGAAGGTGATCCGCCGGGCCGTCGTCGCCGACCCCGGCTGGCGGCTCGTCGTGGCCGACGCCGACCAGATGGAGCCCCGGGTGCTCGCCGCGATCTCCCGCGACCCGGCCTTCATGGAGGTGGCCGGCCGCCCCGAGGACCTCTACACCTCCATCTCCCGCCAGGGGTTCTCCGGTGACCGGGACAAGGCCAAGCTGGCCGTGCTCGGCGCGGTCTACGGACAGACCTCCGGTGACGGCCTCAAGAACCTGGCCGCGCTCCGCCGCCGGTTCCCCCGGGCCGTGGCCTACGTGGACGACGCCGCCAAGGCGGGTGAAGAGGGCCGGCTGGTGCGCACCTGGCTCGGACGGACCTGCCCGCCGCCCGCCGGCTCCGCCGAGGAAGACGACGGCGAGGCCGGCATCCCGCAGGACCGGGAGGCCGGTGGCTGGACCCCGGGCTACGCATCGACCAATACCCGCGCCCGCGGCCGCTTCACCCGCAACTTCGTGGTGCAGGGCAGCGCCGCCGACTGGGCGCTGCTGATGCTCGCCGCCCTGCGGCAGGACATCGCCGCCGCCGGGCTCCGCGCCGAGCTGGTCTTCTTCCAGCACGACGAGGTGATCGTGCACTGTCCGGCGGAGGAGGCCGGGGCCGTCGTAGAGGCCATCCGCGCGGCCGGTGACCGGGCGGGCCGGATCACCTTCGGCGACACCCCGGTCCGGTTCCCGTTCAGCACGGCCGTCGTGGAGTGCTACGCCGACGCGAAGTGACCTGCCCGGGCGGCGCCCTACTTCGGCAGCTGCGACCAGCGGCCGTCCGTCGCGATAGCCGTGAGCTGCTCCATCGTCAGCGCGGGCGCGGGGCGCGTCGCGGGCTCGTGTGGGTCTCCCGCGTTGTACCCCCTGACGATCAGCCGCAGCCCGTTGGGACGCAGCACGTCCACGTTCCACTCGACGACACCCGACCCGCCGGCTTCGCGCGGGTGCTGGCCGGTCAGCACCTCGGCGCCGTCCGGTGTCGTGGTGAGCGTCCCGCGCCCCGCGTCGCTCTCGGCCCGGTAGTGGTCGGTGAGCTGCTGTCTGCCCCGACCGCCCGGGTAGTCCTCGATGACCTGGTAGGCCAGCTGGATCATCGACCGGCCCTTCCCGTCGTCGAGCACGACGTCGGCGCCGTTGCCCCCGCCGCTCTTCCCGACCGTCGGGATGCCGTACCCGCGCACCAGGTCCTCCAGGGCCCGCAGGGCGGCGTTCGGTCCGCTGTCCGGGGCGCCCGCACCGCCGGGTTCCTCGTTCGGCTTGAGGTCCGCCAGCGCCGGGTGCCACAGCGGTGACACGGCGAGCGCCCTCAACTGCTCCATGGCCAGCGGCGGCGCGGGTCTCGTGGCGGCGGGCTTCTCCCCGCCCGGGCCGTTGCTCTCTTCCGCCTCCACGAGGTAGCCCTGCGGTGTGATCCGCGTGGCCCGCCACTCCTTGACCGGACCGCCCCCCTCAGGCTGCCAGGTCTCCTGGACGAGCGTGAGCCGCGATCCGTCCGGGAGCTGTTCGGCGGCGCAGCTGTCGAAGTTCCCGTCTGCCTTGGCCGGGCACGTGCCGTGAGCCTTGGCGCTCTCGCTGTCCGGGTCGATACGCGTCAGTTTGATGCCGACCAGTGCCGCGCCGTTGCCGTCGTCGAACACCCCGCGCACCATCGGGGCGGTGCTGATGTTGCCGTCGGCCACCGTCTGCGAGAGCCTGCCGTTCGGCAGCAGGCTCTTGAAGAGGGCGACCATCTGCGCGGCGGTGACGGCTCCGGCGCCGGGTGGCGGGGTCGCCGGGGCCTGCGCGAGATGGGCTGCCTCACCGCCCCCGGTCGGGTCCAGCAGCCCGCCGGTATAGGCACCGCCCGTGCCGATCACGGCCAGCACGAGCACGGATGTCCCGGCCACGGCCCGTCGGCGGGCCACGAGCCGTCGGCCGCGCCGCTCGCCGGCCTCCACGAGGGCCTGCCTGTCGGCGGTGAAACCGTCGCCCGCACGCCGCAGGGCTTCACCGAGCTCGTCTTCAAAGGGCATGGCGCGTCAAACCTTCCGTCCAGGGGAAGCGGATCTCGAACCGGGGACCGCGGGACTGTCGCTGTCGGGTGCGGGCTGGCACAGGGCCACGGATTTCACAGCTGCGCGAACTCCGACAGCGAGCCGCCCAGCTGCGCGCGGAGCCGGGCCAACGCCCGTGTGGAGCGGGTTCGTACGGCCGCCGAGCTGACGTTCATGGCGTCGGCGGTCTCCTCGACGCTGCGGTCTTCCCAATACCGCAGCACCAGCACCGCCCGGTCCTTGGGCGCGAGTTGCCCCAGGGCTTCCAGCAGCGTCAACCGCAGCGCCGGGTCTGCGCCGTCGGCCCCCGGACCGCCTGTCTCCGGGAACTCCCCGATCGGGCGCTCCCCCGCGGAACGGCGGCGCCGGTGGGTGAGGAACGTCCGTACCAGCACGGTCTGCGCGTAGGCGGCGGGATTGTCGATACGGGACACCCGTCCCCACAACACGTACATCCGGCCCAGGGTTTCCTGGACCAGGTCCTCCGCGAGGTGGGTGTCCCCGCTCGCGAGCAGGCACGCCGACCGGTACAGCGGACCCGATCTTCCTGACGCGAACTCACGGAACCCGTCTCTGCGACCTTGTCGCATTCCCTCCCCCTCGCGTCTCTGTCATCCCCTTGACGCGATGGCCCCGCGCGGATGTTTCACGTGAAACCCGACTGCTCATCCGGCGGTCGGCTCAGCCCTCAGTGGCCGGTCACCGACTGGGCGGGCAGGTCGAAGACGTGCTCGGGAGTCACCGTCTTGGTGATCGCCTGACCGAACAGGGTGCTGGGCTCCGCACCTTGGTGCGTGATGTCCGTATTGAGCAGTACCACCAGCGTGGCCTGCGGTCCGGGCAGGTAGACGGTCAGGGACTCGTAGCCGGGCAGCGAACCGTTGTGTCCGATCCAGCCTTCGACATTGAAGATGCCGAGTCCGTAGCCGGCGTCCGGGATGTCGCCCGCGTTCAGGACCTTGAGCCGCTGGGCCTGGGTCGACGGCGTCAGCAGTGTGCCGGTGGCCAGCACCTTGGCCCACGTCCGCAGGTCATCGCGGTCGGAGATCATCGCTCCGGCGGCCCAGCCCCAGGAGGGGTTCCAGTCCGCCGCGTCCTCCGTCTTACCGGAGGCGGTCTGGTTCGTGTAGCCCTGGGCGTGCGGCTTCGGGAACTCCGCGCCGGTGGGGAAGAGCGTGTGGTGCAGCCCTGCGGGTTCGATCACGTTGTGCTGGATGTAGTCGGCGAGCTTGTCCCCGCTGGCCTTCTCCACCACCAGTCCGAGCAGGATCAGGTTGGTGTTGCAGTAAGAGAATGTGGCGCCTGGCGCGAACAGCACCGGGTGTTTGAAGGAGTATCCCAGCAGTTCCCGCGGGGTGAACGGACGCCTGGGGTTGGTGGTCAGGGCCTTGAAGAAGCCCGGGTCCTCGGAGTAGTTGAAGAGACCGCTGCGCATCTCGGCGAGCTGGCGCAGGGTGATCCGGTCCCCGTTGGGGACTCCGGATACGTACCTGCCGATGTGGTCGTCGAGCCTGACCTTGCCCGCGTCGACCAGCTTGAGCAGGGCGGTCACCGTGAACGTCTTGGTCTCGCTGCCGATCCGCATGTTCAGATCCGGTGTCATCGGCGCACCGGTCGCCTTGGCGGCCACGCCGAAGGCCCGCTCGTAGGTGCCCTTGCCGGGTGCCGACAGGGAGACGATCACCCCGGGGACCTGGGCTTCCTTCATCACCTTCTGGATGGCCGCGTCCAACTGCCGCGCCACGGCGGGGGTCAGTTGTGCGAACTCGTCGGAAGCCGAAGGCGAGGGCTGCGACGAAGGGGCGGCAGGCCGGGCGGCAGTGGCCGGGCGCTGTTCCGCGCTACGGGTCACGGACGCGGAAGTGGCGGCCGTGTCCCAGGCGTACCCGGCGCTCACGCCGAGCGGAACCACCACGAGCCCCACCGCGGCCGCTCCGACCGCCGCACCGCGCCACCGTTTCGTCATGCCAGGCCTCCTACCACGAGACCCCCGAGCACCACCAACCCAAGCTAGCCCCACATCCCCCGACGCGGCGACCGGAACCAGCCACCCAGGCGCCGCGACGGCCGCTCCCGGGCCCGCGCGGAACAGCGGCCGCACCCCGCTCCGACGAGGCCCAACAGAGCTGCGGCGGGGCGAGTTCGGGGTACGTGCCGCCGGCCCACACCTGGGCCCTCGGCCAGCAACGACTACGTGCAGTGACCCCTGATCCCACCAATTGGATCTTCCCTTTCGGGCACACCGCTCGGATGTTAGCTTGCCCACGCCATCACACGGAGAGCGTCGCCCGGGACCGGGCGGCCACGACGCTTCGTGGCCGGAAGGAGACACCAGTGGGTCATCAGGCGGCTGCTCAGCAGCTCCGTGCAGCCACACCGGAGATCATCGAGGCGTACTGGGCGGCACTGGGAAGACTCGGCAGCCCACTGGTGTCCCGCGAGGACATCTGGCGGCAGTGCCGCCACCAGGCGCAGAACATCGTGGCCGAGTGCGCGCAGACGCTTGAGGGCGGCGAGCACGCGGAGCTGCCGGGGGTGCGGGAGTACTCCCGGTTGCTGGGGGCCCACCGCGTCGTCCAGCAGGTTCCGGTTTCCGAGTCGGTGCGCGCGGCCGAGGTGCTGTGGCAGGCGATGCAGGTCGCGGTCGCGCAGGCCGTCGAGCTGGTGCCGGCCGAGCAGCGGCACGCGGCGGCCCAGACGGTGAGCACCGCGTTCCGGGCCGCTGCCGGGAGCCGCCTTTACCAGGGGATCCGGGGGTACGAGGAAGCCCAGCGGCCGGCCGCGGCCGAAGCGCCGGAACCAGGGACCTCAACTCCGGTGGACTCCGGGGACGCGCAGGCACTCGACCTGCTGACGCTGCGGGAGCGGCAGATCCTGGAGGCGGTCCGGGCGGGCCTGACGAACCGCCTCATCGGTCGCCGGTTCGAGATCAGCGAGGCGACCGTCAAACGGCACCTGCACAACGCGTACCGCAAGCTCGGTGCCAGCTCCCGGGTCCAGGCACCCAACAAGGCCTTCCCCGTACAGGGTTGACCCCACCCCCCCGACCGCCGCTCATCTCGTTCCTCGCCGCCCACCGCCGCTCACCACCGCCCACCGCCGCTCACCCCGCGGCGAAGGCGCCCAGTACGAGCAGGTTCGCGGCGTACTGCGTGACCATGAACGCCCTGTAGGCACCCCTGCGTTGCGTCCGATCGGCGCTTTCCCGCCGGGCATCGCGCACCACCCGGTCGACGACCCACACCGCCCCGACCGCGACCGGCACCACCCCCACCAGAGCGAGCGGCGCCCACAAGGCAGCCGCCGCCGTCCCGGCCGCGCCGACCAGCACCGCGCCCGCCACGGCCAACGCCCGCGCCGCCGCCTCGCCGTGGATGACCGCCACCGTACGCCGACCCCCCGCCGCGTCCCCGCCGACGTCCCCCAGGTCCTTGACCAGGGAGCCGACCAGGGCCATCCAGGCCGCCATCACGCAGCCGAACACCCCGCCCGTCGCCGTCCATCCGGACCCGGACGCCGCGACGCCGGCCGCGTACGAGGTCGCGCCCAGGCCGAACACCACCACCGCGCAGAGCACGCTCGACTGCTTCGCCCGCACCGGCGGGGCCGAGTACGCCCAGCCGAGCAGCAGGAACCCCACCACCCAGCCGAACACCCCTGCCCCGGCCGCCCCTGCGAGCACCAGCGCCGCAGCGGCCAGCAGGGCCGTGACGGCCGCCGCGGTGGGGACCGGCAGGTCGCCCCGGGCAATCGGGCGCCGGGAGCTGTTCGCCCGGTCCTCCCGTACGTCCGTCACACCGTTGAGCAGGTACGCGCAGGCCACGGCGCACCACCAGGCCGCCAGGCCGAGCACGGTCCGGCCCGTGACCTGCGGCAGCCCGGCGGCGGACACCGTCCCCACGACGAACCTCAGCAGGAAGACCAGCTGTACCGAAGGGCGTGCCTCTGCCCAGCACAGACGTGCCGCATTCGCCGCGGTACGCCATCGGAGACCCGGAATGCGAGCCGTGACGGGAACGCTCAGGTAGCCAGCTGAATTGATCACGGCCGCAGCCTAGGAATGGCCTTCGGCGCATCGCCATACAACCATCGGCGTACGCGGTGTACACCCCCACTGAGCCCTTGGTGGCAATGCGTTGAGATGCCCGGAATTCGTCGGGCACGATGAGGAACGCCGCAGTCCGGTGACGTCGATCCGGACTTCGCGGCGGGGATACGAATGGCACCCGAACCGGAGTCTTCGCCTCCGCGATATTCCCCGAGTCGGCGGAATGGCCCGGAAAAGGAGCGCCGACCCTCTCACCCCCTCATGCGAAACGGCAGGGACCCCGTAGAAATGGATGTTCAGGTGGACAGGTCGCGACAGACCACGAAACTGACCTCCCAGACGCAAGTCCTCGAATGCGGGGAGGGATGGCACAGAGCCGTCTTCGAAGACATCGCATCACGCCTCGACGATCCGGACTTCCCGTGCGTCTTCTCGCGGAACGCGTTCCGGAAGGGTCTCCTGAGGTTCGTCTTCGTGGAGAGCGCCGACCGCGACGGCATGCGGCACCTGGCCGAGGCCCTCACCGAGTACGTCGAGCTGTCCCGGTCCTGGGACGGCCGACTGGACACCGCGTATCCGCTGGTCGTGACGTTCTCGGCCCACGCCGCGACCGCGCACACCGTCGAGGACTACCACTCCTTCGGCTGGCGGGTACTACAGGAACTGCACCACCTCGATCCCGCTCCATGGCCGTCCGACGTCGCGCTCGACCCGGATTCCGCATCGTGGTCCATGTGCTTCAACGGAATGCCGTTGTTCTGCAATATGAGCAGTCCCGCCCACCGCAACCGGCGCAGCAGGAACCTCGGCGGGAATTTCGCCCTCGTCATCAACCCGCGGGAACGGTTCGACGTGTTCGCGGGTGAGACCCCGAGCGGTCGGCAGGTCCGCGCGAACATACGCAAGCGCATCCACAGTTACGACGGCATCCGGCATTCGCCGCAATTGGGCTCGTACGGCGTCGGCGCACTCGAATGGTTCCAGTACGGACTCATCGACGAAAACACCGAACAAAGCGGCACGTGCCCATTCAAGCCCCAGACGGAAATCGAAACGGACAGGAAATCCTGAAAATGATCGACCTCATCGTTTCCCAGGGACGCGTCGCCGACCGGGAACCGCGCATGATCGAGGGCGCCGCCCGCATCGCGCGGGCCCTGGAGAGCCGCTACGGACTCACCGGCCGGTTCATCGGGGAGCCCGCGCCGCCGGCCGATGACGACTGGACCGTCAGCCTCCCGCAGGCCGGCGAGACCCTGACCGGTCTGCGCCGGGCCGTCAGCGAGAGCATCGCGAGCGGCAACCGGACGGTCATGATCTCCAACACCTGCTCGGCGAGCCTCGCCACCCTGCCGGTCGTGGCCCGGGAGCACCCGGACGCCGTAGTGCTCTACATCGACGGGCACGGCGACTTCAACACGCCGGAGACGACCGGCACCGGGTACCTGGGCGGCATGGTCCTCTCCGGTGCGTGCGGGCTCTGGGACAGCGGCCACGGCTCGGGCCTGCGCCCCGCGAAGGCGGTTCTGGTCGGGGCCCGCGACATCGACGAGGCCGAGGGCGAGCTGATCGCGAAGCACGGCGTCCGGGTCATCCCCCCGGCGCAGACCACCGCCGAGAACATCCTGGACGCCGTCGGGGACTCCCCGGTGTGGGTGCACATCGACTGGGACGTGCTCGAACCGGGACACGTACCGGCCGACTACACGGTGCCCGACGGCCTGCTCCCCGAGCAGATCCGGGCCATCTTCGACGCGATCCCGCCGCAGCAGCTCCGTGGGGTCGAACTGGCCGAGTTCAACGCCCCGCTGGACGACGAGCTCAGCGATCAGGCGGTCGAAACCATCCTCGCCATGGTCGCCCCGGCCTTCGAGAACGCCCCGGCCTGACAGGGGCCCGCACCTCCTGCCCCGCACCTTCTGCGAGAACACACCGCGCGCGTCCGGCCGCCGCAATCCCCGGCCGCCGGGCCCCGCGGACCCGCCCCGGCCCCCGGCCCCCGGCCCCGGGGCTCCCGGCTCCCCGCCCCGCCCCGCCCTTCGCCCATCGCCCATCGCCCTTCGCCCCACCGCGTCAGCACCGCTGACTCCACCCGCCCAAGGAGTACCCCCGATGCCCCTCCACGACAGCATCCTCGACACCATCGGCCGCACCCCCATCGTCAGGCTGAACCGCATGTCCCCCGCACACGCCACGGTCTACGTGAAGGTGGAGTCCTTCAATCCCGGCGGCTCGGTGAAGGACCGTCTGGCGCTCTCCGTGGTCCTCGACGCCGAGGCGAAGGGGCAGCTCAAGCCCGGCGACACCATCGTGGAGTGCACCTCCGGGAACGTCGGGATCGCCCTCGCGATGGTGGCCGCGGCCCGCGGCTACCGCTTCGTCGCGGTCATGGGCGACACGTACTCCGCCGAGCGGCGCAAGCTGATCCGGGCCTACGGCGGCAAGGTGCTGCTCTTCCCGGGCCACCTGGGCAGCAGCGGCGGCAACCGGATCGCCGACGAACTCGCCGAGAAGCACGGCTGGTTCCGGGCCAACCAGTTCGACAACCCGGCGAACCCCGCGTACCACCGCGAGACCACCGCCTCGGAGATCCTCGCCGACTTCGCGGGCAAGCGGCTCGACTACTTCGTCACCGGCTTCGGCACCAGCGGCACCCTCACCGGCGTCGGACAGATGCTCAAGGCCGCCCGCCCCGAGGTGCGCATCGTCGCCGCCGAACCGGACAACGCCGCCGTGCTCGCCGGGCAGGAGTGGAACGTCCACCGGATCCAGGGCTGGGCACCCAACTTCGTACCGGGCGTGCTCGACGCCAGCGTCATCGACGAACTGGTCACGGTGGACGAGGTGGAAGGGCGGGACACCGCGCGCAGGCTCGCCGCCGAGGAAGGCATCTTCACCGGCATCTCGGCCGGCGCCACCCTGGCGACCGCACTGCGCGTCGCCGAGACCGCGCCCGCGGGCTCGGTGCTCCTCGCGATGCTCCCGGACACCGGTGAGCGCTACCTCTCCACCTTCCTCATGGAAGGCATGCCCGAGGGATCGGACGACGAGTGGCTCGCCTCCCTGGAGAGCGGTGACGGCGGGGCCTGACCCGGCAGACGGCTCCCTCGCTCGCGGCACACCATCACCTGGCAGGAACCAGACACATGAGGGAATTCATCCCCCCCGCGGCCCGTTTCGCCGACCTCCCCGCGTCGTTCTCCATGCACCGGGGCGGCACGCTGAGCGGCGCGCGCATCGCGTACGAGACCTTCGGACGGCTGTCCCCGGAACGCGACAACGCGGTCCTGATCCTCACCGGTCTCTCGCCCGACGCCCACGCCGCCTCCCACCCCGCGGACACCGACCCCGGCTGGTGGGAAGCCATGGTCGGACCCGGAAAACCCGTCGACACCGATCGCTGGTACGTGATCTGCCTGAACTCCCTGGGCAGTTGCAAGGGCTCCACCGGGCCCGCCTCGATCGACCCCGGCACGGGCCGCCCCTACGGTCCCGGCTTCCCCGAACTGTCGATGGAGGACATCGCCGACTCCGCGGCCCACACGGTGCGCGCCCTGGGCGTCGACCGGTTGGCGTGCGTGATCGGCACGTCCATGGGCGGCATGAGCGCCCTGTCCCTGCTGGCGCGCCACCCGGGCCTGGCCCGCGGCCACATCAACGTCTGCGGTGCGGCCCGTTCGCTGCCGTTCTCGATAGCGATCCGCTCCCTGCAACGCGAGGCGATCCGGTGCGACCCGCACTGGAACGGGGGCCGGTACGACGACGAGAGCTACCCGAGGCGCGGCATGTTCACCGCGCGGAAGCTGGGGATGCTGACGTACCGGTCGGCCCGGGAATGGGACGCCCGGTTCGACCGCGCACGCATCGCGCCGCAGGACCGTACGGACACCGGGCCGTTCGGCCGTGAATTCCAGGTGGAGGAGTACCTGGAGCGCCACGCCCGGCGCTTCGCGCACCGTTTCGACCCCAACAGCTACCTCTGCCTCAGCCGCTGCATGGACCGGTTCGACCTCGGCGAATCCTGCGGCGGCACCACCGACGAGGCCCTCTCCCGCATCCCTCTGGAAAAGGCCCTGGTCATCGGTGTCGAAACCGACATCCTGTTCCCGCTCCGCCAGCAGCGACAGATCGCCGACGGCCTTTGCGCCGGCGGAACGGACGTCGAATTCGTGGCGATGGACTCGCCCGAGGGGCATGACGCCTTCCTCATCGACACCGCCCGTTTCGGCGCACCCGTCGCGAAGTTCCTCACCCTTCTCTAGCCGCCGCCCCCCACTTTTGGAGAACCGCATGCCCGACCCCGTACCCGGCCCCGTACCCGGCTCCGTGACCGATCCCACGCCCGATCCCTCGTCCGGAATCGCCCTGGTCACCGGCGCCAACCGGGGCATCGGCTTCGAGACCGCACGTCAGCTCGCCGCCACCGGCATCCGGGTGCTGCTCGCGGGCCGCGACCGCGAAGCGGTCACCGAAGCCGCGGAGAAGCTGCGCGCCGACGGCCTCGCCGCCGACCCCCTCGTACTCGACGTCACGGACCCGCGCAGCATCCGGGCCGCCGCCTGCGAGGTCGACCGCAACCACGGCCGCCTCGACATCCTGGTCAACAACGCCGGCATCCGGATCGAGGAGTACGGCAGGCAGCCGTCCGAGCAGCCGATGCGGCAGTGGCGCGAGACCTTCGACACCAACCTGTTCGGCGTCGTCGAGGTGACCCGGGCCTTCCTCCCGCTGCTCGCCAGGTCACCGGCGGGACGCATCGTCAACGTGTCCAGTCTGCTCGGCTCGCTGACCAGGCACAGCGACCCCCGGTCGTACGCGTACAGCCCCATGTTCAAATCGCTCCCGGCCTACAGCGCCTCCAAGAGCGCGGTCAATTCGTGGACCGTCCACCTCGCCTACGAACTGCGCGGAACCCCGGTCAAGGTGAACGCCGTGCACCCGGGTTACACCCGGACCGCGATGAATGACGGCGCGGGTGATCTCGACGTCGCGGACGGAGCCAGGACCAGCGTCACGATGGCGCTGCTCGGCGACGACGGCCCCACCGGCACCTACACGCACAGCGGAGAAACCGTCCCCTGGTAGCCGCCCGGCCCTCCCCTCCTCCCCCGAATTGGAGTTCACCCGATGGGCAACCATCTGGCATTGGTCACCGACGAGACCAGCATTGCCATCGACTACGACATGCCGCTGCTGCTCGACGCCTGCCGGGAAGAGGGCATCAGAGCCGAGATATGTTCCTGGCGCGATCCGGACATCGAATGGGACCGCTTCGACGCCGTCCTGCTCCGCTCCCCGTGGAGCTACGTGGAAAGCCTTCCGCAGTTCCTGGACTGGTGCGAGTACGTCACCGACGTGACGTACCTGTTCAACCCACTGCCGGTGGTGCGCTGGAACCTCGACAAGCACTACCTGGCCGATCTGGCCGCGGCCGGCGTCCCGGTCGTGCCCAGCGGCTTCGTGGCCCCCGGCGCGGACGCCGCCGCCGCCGTACGCACCTTCCTCGCCCGGCACGAGCAGGCCCGGGAGATCGTGGTCAAGCCGACCGTCGGCGCCTACTCCAAGGACGTGCAACGCTTCCCCCGGTCGTCGCGGGCCGAGGCGGCCGCGTACGTCGCCAAGCTGCTCGACCAGGACCGCCACGTCATCCTGCAGCCCTACCTGGACTCCGTCGACCACCACGGCGAAACCGACCTCATCCACTTCGACGGGGTGTACAGCCACGCCATCCGCAAGCGCGCTCTGCTCCTGGCGGACGGCACCGTCGACGAACCGACCCAGGACGCCCGCACCGCGCGGGACGCCGCCGAGGACGAACGCGCGGTCGCATCCGCCGCGCTGGGCGCCGCGGCCGCACACCTCCAGCTGACGGAACCGCTGCTCTACGGCCGCGTCGACCTCATCCGCGACGCCGACGCGAAACCCCTGGTCCTCGAACTGGAGCTTTGCGAGCCTTCGTTCAGCATGTCGTTCTCGGAACCCTCCGCCAGGCGATTCGCGCAGGTCATCGCAGTACGGCTCGAAGAAATCTCCCGCAACCGCACGAACGGACAGTCATGACGGCTCAACAGGGTTCCCTCGCCCCCCTCACCACCCCCGCGGTCTCCAGCGGCACCCTCTACGCGGCGCTCGGAGTGCTCAGCTTCTCCTTCAGCTTCCCCGGAACGATGTGGGCGCTGGACGGGTTCGGGCCGTGGAGCGCCATCGGCGTCCGCGGTGTGCTGGCCGCGCTCATCGCCGCCGCCGCGCTCCTACTGACCCGGGCGCCGCTGCCGGCCCGCGGGGACTGGCCCGCACTCGCCGTCGTCGCGGGCGGCTGCGCCGTCGGCTTCCCCCTCCTGACCACGCTCGCCCTGCAGACCTCGTCCACCGCCAACTCGGCGGTCGTGATCGGCGCCCTGCCGATGGCCACGGCCGTGTTCTCCGCCGTCCTCACCCGGCGCAGCCCGTCGAAGGTCTTCTGGGCCGCGGCCGGCGTCGGTGCGGCGACCGTCATCGTCTACACGCTCTCGCAGAACCACGGCCGGCCGACCGTCGCGGACCTCTACCTCTTCGGCGCCCTGCTGGTCTGCGCGGCCGGCTACGCCCAGGGCGGCCGGCTCTCCGCCCGCATGCCGGGCTGGCGCGTCATCGCCTGGGGCGTGGTCCTCGCCGCCCCCGTCAACCTCGCCGTGGCCCTGTGGGCCCTCCCCCACGAGCCCGTCCACCTCACCGCGAAGGCCGTGGTCGGCATGGCCTACATCGCCGGTATCTCGCAGTTCGGCGGCTTCGTCGTCTGGTACAAGGGCATGGGCCTCATCGGCGTGGCGCGCGCCAGCCAGCTCCAGCTGGCCCAGCCCCTGCTGACGCTGGTGTGGGCGGTACTCCTGCTCGGCGAACACATCACCTGGGCCGTCCCCCTCACAGCGGCCATCGTCCTCACCTGCATCGTGACCACCCAGCGCGCCCGCACCTCCTGACCCCCCACCCCGGCGGGCGCCCCACCCGGGGCCCCGCCGGACATAGCAAAAGCCCCAGGTCACGGCGAGTGAGTCCTGGGGCTTCCACAGAGCCGCCTTCGGGATTCGAACCCGAGACCTACGCATTACGAGTGCGTTGCTCTGGCCAACTGAGCTAAGGCGGCACCGCTGGATCGACAAGAATTCCCCCGGAGAGGTGCTCTCATCAGCAGCGGCGCCAAGTCTACAGGGTTGAACGGGGTGCCCCGAACCGGGTTGTGCGGACGGGGGTGGCGGGGGTCAGCAGCGCTTGGCCGGGGGTGGCGGGGTGCCGTCCAGGAGGTAGCGGTTGATCGCCGTGTCGACGCAGTCGCTGCCGCGCCCGTACGCGGTGTGGCCGTCGCCGTCGTAGGTCAGCAGGGTGCCCGAGTCGAGCTGGTCGGCGAGGCCCTTGGCCCACTTGTACGGGGTCGCCGGGTCGCGCGTGGTGCCGACGACCACGATCGGCGCGGCGCCCTTCGCCGTCAGCCGGCCCGCGGCGCCGGTGGCCTGGACCGGCCAGTACGCGCAGTTCAGCGAGGCCCAGGCCAGCCCGGCCCCGAAGACCGGCGAGGCCTTCTCGAAGGACGGCAGTGCGGCCTCGACCGCCGCCGGCCCGGTGAAGGCCGGGGGCTGGTCCAGGCAGTTCACGGCGGCGTTCGCGAACATCAGGTTCGCGTACTTGCCGTCCGGCTCCCGCTCGTAGTAGCTGTCGGCGAGGGCCAGCAGGCCCGAGCCGTCGCCGCCCAGCGCCGACGTGAGCGCCTCGCGCAGCTGCGGCCAGGCGCTCTCGTCGTACAGCGCAGCGATCACCCCGGTCGTCGCCAGGGACTCGCCGAGCGGCCGGGCCGCGTCGCCCGTGGGCAGGGGCTGGGCGTCCACCTTGCGGAAGAACTCCTCCAGCCGCTGCGCCACCGCAACCGGTGAGCCCTTGCCGAGCGGGCAGCCGGGCTGCTTCGCGCAGTCTTTGGCGAAGGAGCGGAAGGCCGTCTCGAAGCCCTCCGTCTGGTCCCGGTTCATCTCCAGCGCGGACCGGGAGGGGTCCATCGCACCGTCCAGGACGAGCCGGCCCACACGGCCGGGGAAGAGGTTCGCGTACGTCGCGCCGAGGAAGGTGCCGTACGAGGCGCCGACGTACGTGAGCTTCTCGTCGCCCAGCACCGCACGCAGCATGTCCATGTCCCGCGCCGCGTCCACGGTCCCGACGTGCGGCAGGATCCGCCGCGAGTGCGTCTCGCAGCCCGCCGCGAACTCCTTGAACGCCGCCACCAGCGCCGCCTGCTCGGCCTTGTCGTCGGGCGTCTGGTCCACCTGGGTGTACTTGTCCATCGCCGGGCCGGACAGGCACTCGACGGGCGTGCTGCGGTCCACCCCGCGCGGGTCGAAGGACACCATGTCGTACTGGGCGCGGACCGCTGCCGGGTAGCCGATGCCCGCGTACGCCTGGAGGTACCCGATCCCCGACCCCCCGGGCCCGCCCGGGTTGACCACCAGGGAGCCCAGCCGCTTACCGGGGCCCGTCGCCACCCGCCGGGCCACCGCCACGTCGATCGCCTGGGCCGAGCCGGGAGTTCCCGGGTCCGCGTAGTCCAGGGGGGCCTTCATCGTCGCGCACTGGAAGCCGGGCACACCGCACTCGCGCCAGCTCAGCTTCTGCTCGTAGTACGGACGCAGCGCCGCCGGTACGGTGCCCGGCGCGGCCGGGGACGCGGAGGCCCGGGGCTCCCCCAGTCCACCGGAGGTGCACCCGGAGAGCAGCAGCCCGGCAGCTGCGATCACGGTTCCGGTCGTACGCAGCAGGCGGCTGGTGTCCATGCGGCGAGCCTACGACCTGCCGGTCACCCCGGACGGCGCCGCGACGGCCACGGCGCCCACCCGCAGGCCGCCCAGCGCCCGGCCCCGCAGGGGGAAGGGGACTCGCCGGGACGGCAGCGCCGGACCCCTCGTACGGGTGAACACGTCAACGGAGGGCGTGCTCAGCCCGCCCGCAGCGCCATCGTCATGGCCTCCACCGCGAGGAGCGGGGCCACGTTCCGGTCGAGGGCGTCGCGGCACGCGATGATCGCCTCGATCCGCCGCAGGGTCCGCTCGGGGCCCGAGGCGCGGGCGATCCGCTCCAGGTCCGCCCGTATCTCCTCGTTCGCGATGGCCAGGTCAGAGCCGAGCTGGAGGGCCAGCACGTCCCGGTAGAAGCCGGTGAGGTCGATCAGTGCCAGGTCGAGGCTGTCGCGCTGGGTCCGGGTACGACGGCGCTTCTGCCGGTCCTCCAGCTCCTTCATCACGCCCGCCGTACCGCGCGGCATCCGGCTGCCCGCGCCCGCCCCGGCGCCGAGCGCGGCCCGCAGCTCCTCGGTCTCCTTGGTGTCGACCTCCTCCGCGACCTGCTTGGCGTCCTCGGCGGCGGCGTCGACGAGCTCCTGGGCGGCTTTCAGGCAGCCGCCCACATCGTCCACGCGCAGCGGGAGCCGCAGCACGGTGGCGCGGCGCGACCTGGCGGCCTCGTCGGTCGCCAGCCGGCGGGCCCGGCCGATGTGGCCCTGGGTCGCCCGGGCGGCGGCAGCGGCGACGGCGGGTTCGATGCCGTCGCGCCGCACCAGCACATCGGCGACGGCGGCGACCGGCGGCGTACGCAGCGTCAGGTGCCGGCAGCGCGAGCGGATGGTGGGCAGCACGTCCTCCAGGGAGGGCGCGCACAGCAGCCACACCGTCCGCGGAGCGGGCTCCTCCACGGCCTTGAGCAGCACGTTGCCCGCGCCTTCGGTGAGCCGGTCGGCATCCTCCAGGACGATGACCTGCCAGCGCCCGACAGCGGGCGAGAGCTGGGCCCGGCGGACCAGGTCCCGGGTCTCCTTCACACCGATGGACAGCAGATCGGTGCGGACGATCTCCACATCGGCGTGCGTCCCGACGAGGGTGGTGTGGCAGCCCTCGCAGAAGCCGCAGCCCGGCTCTCCCCCGAGGGCGCGGTCGGGGCTGGTGCACTGGAGGGCGGCCGCGAAGGCGCGGGCGGCAGTGGACCGGCCGGAGCCGGGCGGCCCCGTGAACAGCCAGGCGTGGGTCATCTTGGACGCGGCCGGGGGCGGCACTCCGTCCGAGACGGCCGTGACCAGGGCGTCCGCATCACGGGCTGCGGCGGCGAGCTGCGCCTGCACTCGATCCTGGCCCACCAGGTCGTCCCATACGGGCATCCCGCCCACCGCCCTTCCTCGTCCGTGCCGTGCCGTCCCCGGCCGTGCGTGCGTGTTCGTGTTCGCGTGCCTACCCGGGTGACTGTCCGGCCCTGTTCACATTCCCTGTCCACATTGTGGCCGTAGCCACTGACAACGACCGACGACCCGGCTCCGGGGGCCCGGCACCGACACGCACCGGTGCCGGCGCGCACCGGCACCGACGCGCGCCGGGACCGAAACCGCGGCGGCGGAAACCCGGCCCGGCCCCGCTCAGCGGCGACGGCGCGGGCGGTCGTCGTCGCCGTCGTCGTCCGGGCGCGACCCCAGCAGTTCGTCGGCCAGGGTCGGCAGATCGTCCAGCGGGGTCGTCTCGGCCCACTCCGAGGGGGCCCGGCGCGGCCGGCCGTCCTCGTCCAGGGCCGGGAGCTCGCGCGTCACGTCGTTCCCGGCGTCGCGGAACACATCCGCAGGCACCCGGTCCGCCGGACTTTCCTGCGAGTGGCGGGCGGTGGGGCGCGACGCGGACGGGGCAGCGGAACCCGACGGGGCCGACGGGGCACGCCCCGTACCGGCGGGCCGGTCCCGGCGCGGGTCCTCGGGACGGACCGGCGGCAGTACGGAGGTCTCCGCCGCCGGGTCCACCTTCGGGACCGGCACCGTCTGCGTGACGTCGTCGGGCTGTACGACCCGCTTGACCACCGGGGTTTCGACCGTGACGGCATCGTCCGGATGCGGCTGCCGCGACCGCGGCTGCTCGGGCTCCTTGCGCATGGAGACGGCGGGAGCCGCGGGGGCGACGGGAGGCGCGGGGTCCACAGGGGCCGCGGGAGCCGCCTCGGGGCGGGGCTGCGCAGCCGACCGGGCAGCAGCGGCGGCAGCCGCCGCGGCCGCCGACGCCTCCGCGAGGCGGCGTGCCTCCTCGGCCCGCAGCAGGGCTTCCTCCGCCCGCCGCTGCCTCTCCAGCCGCCGCTCCTCCGCCTCGGCCCGCAGCCGGGCCTCTTCCTCGGCCTGGGCACGCAGCCGCTCCGCTTCCGCGGCGCGGACCCGCTCCTCGGCCTCCTCACGCAGGCGCGCGGCCTCGGCCCGGGCGCGGGCCTCCTCCTCGGCGCGCAGCCGCTCCTCCTCCGCCTTGCGGGCGGCCTCGGCCTCGGCCTTGATCCGGGCGGCCTCGGCCTCACGGGCCAGGCGGGCTTCCTCCTCAGCCCGCAGCCTGGCCTCCTCCGCCTTGCGCGCCGTCTCTTCCTCGGCCTTGCGCCGGGCCTCCTCCTCGGCGAGCCGGCGGGCCTCGGCCCGGGCGGCGATCTCGGCCTCGGAGAGCGGGAGCATCCGGTCCAGCCGGTGCCGTACGACCGTGGTCACCGAGCCGGGCTCCTGGCCGGCGTCGACCACCAGGTAGCGCCCGGGGTCGGCCGCGGCCAGCGTCAGGAACCCGGCCCGCACCCGCTGGTGGAACTCCGTCGGCTCCGACTCCAGCCGGTCCGGCGCCTCGGTGAACCGCTCCCTGGCCGTCTCCGGCGACACGTCGAGCAGCACGGTCAGGTTCGGTACCAGCCCGCCCGTGGCCCAGCGGGAGATACGGGCGATCTCGGTCGGGGACAGGTCGCGCCCGGCGCCCTGGTAGGCCACGGAGGAGTCGATGTAGCGGTCGGTGATGACCACCGCGCCGCGTTCCAGGGCGGGCCGGACCACCGTGTCCACGTGCTCCGCCCGGTCGGCGGCGTACAGCAGCGCCTCGGCGCGGTGGGACAGCCCGGCGGAGGAGACGTCCAGCAGGATGGCGCGCAGCCGCTTGCCGACCGGCGTCGCCCCGGGCTCGCGCGTCACGACGACCTCGTGGCCCTTGCCCCGTATCCAGTCGGCCAGCGCCTCCACCTGCGTGGACTTGCCGGCGCCGTCACCGCCCTCCAGAGCGATGAAGAATCCGGTCGCCGACGGGGCCTGTACCGGCTCCCCGCCGCGCAGCGCCTCGCGCAGGTCACGGCGCAGCGGCACACCCGCGCGGTCGTCGGCCTTCGCCAGCACGAGCACCGCGACCGGCAGCAGCAGCGCGCCGACCAGCATCAGGGTGAACGAGGCGCCCCCGTGGGCGAACACGACCCGGCCGCCGCCCAGCCGGTGCGGACCGATGGCCGCGGCGAGCACGGGCGCGAGGACGGCCCCGACGGCGACGGCGACCCGGACGACGGCCTGGAGGTGCTCGGTGACCCGCGCCCGGCGGAACTCCTCGGTCTCCTGGTCGAGCAGGATGTGCCCGGTACGGGCGGCCACCCCCGCCGCCAGACCGGCCGACAACGACAGGAACAGCACGGTCGCCGTGTCGGAGACCAGCCCGGCCAGCAGCAGCGCGAACCCCGCCACCGCTATGGCGAGCGCCAGCAGTCGGCGCCGCGACAGCCCCGGCAGCACCTTGCCGGACTGCGCGGCACGGATGCCCAGACCGGTGCCGCCGACCAGGGCGAGGACCAGCAGCGCGTACGAGGAAGGGCCACCACCGAGGTCGAAGGCGTGCAGCACCGCCACGGAGGCGGCGCAGGCCACCGCCGCGGCAACGGCCGCGCAGGCCGTCACGAGCAGCGCGATGGCCCCCGTACGGCCCTTCTCCGGCCGGTCCCCCGCCTTGGGCGCGCGCAGCCCCTCCAGCGGTGACCTCGGACGCGGCGCCTTCACCTCGGGTAGCACCAGCGGCAGCAGCAGGGAGACGGACGCGGCGAACAGGCCGGCGGCGACGTACGAACCCAGCGCCGCCTCGTTCTCGGCGAACCACTCCACGCCCAGGCCGAGGGCCCGCCCTACCAGGCTCGTGGCCAGCAGCACCGCCGCGGCTACGGGCATCGCCGCGAATCCCGTACGCAGCGTCAGGCGGCGCAGTGTGTCCAGGTGGTCGGGGAGCGGCCGTACGGTCGCACCCTCCGGCGGCGGCGCGGGCAGCAGCGCGGGAGCGGCGCTCTCCTTCGCCAGCGTCCACAGCCGCTCGGCGGCACCGGAGGCGAAGACGGTGGCCAGCAGCGCGGTCACGGCCTGCGCCGGGATCCAGTCGAGCCAGAGCGGGGCGACGACGAACAGTGCTATCCGCACCCCGTCGGCGCCGACCATCGTCCAGCGACGGTCCAGCCTGCCGCCGGGGGCGGTCAGCTTGGACAGCGGGCCGAGGAGCACGGCGCCGAAGAGCAGCGCGGCCAGGATCCGGACCCCGAAGACGGCGGCGACGGCGAAGGCGGCACCGCGGTAGCCGCCGCCGAAGGCCTCCTCGGAGACGGCGGCCTGGAGCGTCAGCAGCACCAGCGTCAGCAGGGCGAGGGCATCGCCGATGCCGCTCACCAGCTGGGCGCTCCACAGTCTGCGCAGCCGGGGTGTGCGCAGCAGGGCGCGGACCGCTCGCTCCCGGGAGTCGGCGGCTAGGGCTTCGTCGTAGGGGGGGTTCTCGGAGGCGGTCACGACCGGTGGCTGCTCGGCTCGCGTCATCCGCCCAGCCTATCCGCTGCGCTTGGCGGCCGCGGAGCCTGTGGATAACCCCCGGCCGGGCCCGGCCGGGGCCGCGGCGGCCGCCGTGTCCGGCCGGGGATGCGGGGCTTCGCCCCGCGCCCCCGTGCCCTGCCCCGGGCTCGGGGCGGCCGGGGCGGCTTGCCGCTGTGCGGAACCGTCCCCTACCCGCCCTTCCACCGTTCCCCGGGCTCCGCCCGGACCCGCGCCTCAAACGCCGGCGGGGCTGGAAAACCGGCCCCGCCCGAACCCGCGCCCGAGGTGGCGGGGCTGGAAAACCGGCCCCGCCCGGACCCGCGCCCGAGGTGGCGGGGCTGGAAAACCGGCCCCGCCCGGACCCGCGGCTCAAACGCCGGCGGGGCTGGAGAAGTCCCGGGCGTCGGCGGGGGTGGAGAACCGGCCCCGCCCGAGTCCGCGCCCAAGCCGGCGGGGCCGGAGAAGCGGAGGCTAGTCGTCCGACGTCGGGGCGGATGCCGCCGTCTTCTTGGCCGCGGGGGCCTTCTTCGCCACCGTCTTCTTCGCGACGGCCTTCTTGGCCGTCGTCGTCTTCTTCGCCGCAGCGGTCTTCGTCGCCGTGGCCTTCTTGGCGGTGGCCTTCTTCGCCGGAGCCTTCTTCGCCGTCTTCTTCGCCGGCCCCTTCGCCCGCTTCTCCGCGAGCAGCTCGTAGCCCCGCTCCGGCGTGATCGTCTCGACGTCGTCGTCCCGCCGCAGCGTCGCGTTCGTCTCGCCGTCCGTCACGTACGGCCCGAACCGGCCGTCCTTGACGACCACCGGCTTCTCACTGACCGGGTCGGTGCCCAGCTCCTTGAGCGGCGGCTTGGCCGCGGCCCGCCCCCGCTGCTTCGGCTGCGCGTAGATCGCGAGCGCTTCGTCCAGCGTGATCGAGAACAGCTGGTCCTCGGTCTCCAGCGACCGCGAGTCCGTGCCCTTCTTGAGGTACGGGCCGTAGCGGCCGTTCTGCGCCGTGATCTCCACGCCCTCGGCGTCGACGCCCACCACCCGCGGCAGGGACATCAGCTTGAGCGCGTCGTCCAGCGTCACCGTGTCCAGGGACATCGACTTGAACAGCGAGGCCGTCCGCGGCTTCACCGCGTTCTTGCCCGTCTTCGGCGTGCCCTCGGGCAGGATCTCCGTCACGTACGGCCCGTAGCGACCGTCCTTCGCGACGATCTGGTTCCCGCTCACCGGGTCGGCGCCCAGCTCGAACTCTCCGCTCGGCTTCGCGAAGAGTTCCTCCGCGTACTCCGTCGTCAGCTCGTCGGGCGCGAGGTCGTCGGGGACGTCCGCCCGCTGGTGGCCCTCGGCGTCCTTTTCACCGCGCTCCACGTACGGCCCGTAACGGCCGACGCGCAGCACGATCCCGTCGCCGACGGGGAACGAGGAGATCTCGCGGGCGTCGATCGCGCCCAGGTCGGTGACGAGCTCCTTGAGACCGCCGAGGTGGTCGCCGTCGGCCGGTACGACCTCCGACGCGTCCTCCGCACCGAAGTAGAAGCGCTTGAGCCACGGCACGGACTGTGCCTCGCCCCGCGCGATGCGGTCGAGGTCGTCCTCCATCTTCGCGGTGAAGTCGTAGTCGACGAGCCGCCCGAAGTGCGTCTCCAGCAGGTTGACGACGGCGAACGACAGGAAGGACGGCACCAGGGCCGTGCCCTTCTTGAAGACGTAGCCGCGGTCCAGGATCGTGCCGATGATCGACGCGTACGTCGACGGGCGGCCGATCTCCCGCTCCTCCAGCTCCTTGACCAGCGAGGCCTCGGTGTAGCGGGCCGGCGGCTTGGTCGAGTGGCCGTCCGCCGTGATCTCCTCGGCCGACAGCGCGTCGCCCTCGGCGACCTGCGGCAGCCGCTTCTCGCGGTCGTCCAGCTCGGCGTTCGGGTCGTCCGCGCCCTCGACGTACGCCTTCATGAAGCCGTGGAAGGTGATCGTCTTGCCGGAGGCGCTGAACTCGGCGTCGCGGCCGTCCGAGGCCCGCCCGCCGATCTTCACGGTCACGGAGTTCCCGACCGCGTCCTTCATCTGGGAGGCGACGGTCCGCTTCCAGATCAGCTCGTACAGGCGGAACTGGTCGCCGGTCAGACCCGTCTCGGCGGGCGTGCGGAAACGATCACCCGAAGGCCGGATCGCCTCGTGCGCCTCCTGGGCGTTCTTGACCTTGCCCGCGTAGACGCGCGGCTTCTCCGGCAGGTAGTCGGCCCCGTACAGCTGCGTGACCTGCGCCCGCGCCGCCGACACCGCGGTGTCGGAGAGCGTGGTGGAGTCCGTACGCATGTAGGTGATGAAGCCGTTCTCGTACAGCTTCTGGGCCACCTGCATCGTCGCCTTCGCACCGAAGCCGAGCTTGCGCGAGGCCTCCTGCTGGAGCGTCGTCGTGCGGAACGGGGCGTACGGGGAGCGGCGGTAGGGCTTGGACTCGACCGACCGGACGGCGAACGACGTCTGCTCCAGCGCGGCGGCCAGGGCCCGGGCGTTCGCCTCGTCGAGGTGCAGGACCTCGCTCTTGAGCTGCCCGTTCGAACCGAAGTCGCGACCCTGGGCGATGCGCTTGCCGTCGACCGTGTTCAGGCGGGCGACCAGCGTGGACGGGTCCGACGGGTCACCGGCGCGTCCGGTGCCGAAGGTGCCGGTCAGGTCCCAGTACTCGGCGGAACGGAAGGCGATGCGTTCGCGTTCCCGCTCGACGACGAGGCGGGTGGCCACCGACTGGACGCGGCCCGCCGACAGCTTCGGCATGACCTTCTTCCACAGGACCGGCGAGACCTCGTAGCCGTAGAGGCGGTCGAGGATGCGGCGGGTCTCCTGCGCGTCGACCATGCGCTGGTTCAGCTCGCGCGGGTTGGCGACGGCGTCGCGGATGGCGTCCTTGGTGATCTCGTGGAAGACCATCCGGTGGACGGGGACCTTGGGCTTGAGGACTTCCTGGAGGTGCCACGCGATGGCTTCGCCCTCGCGGTCCTCATCGGTGGCGAGGAAGAGCTCGTCGGACTCGGCCAGCAGCTCCTTGAGCTTCCTGACCTGAGCCTTCTTGTCCGCATTCACCACATAGATCGGCTGGAAATCGTGCTCGACGTCGACGCCGAGACGACGGACCTCGCCGGTGTACTTGTCGGGAACCTCGGCCGCGCCGCTGGGGAGGTCGCGGATGTGCCCGACGCTCGCCTCGACGACGTATCCCGGGCCGAGGTAGCCCTTGATCGTCTTCGCCTTGGCAGGGGACTCGACGATGACGAGTCGGCGGCCGCCCTCTGCGGTCTCGCTAGTCGGGGACAACTTGGCTCTTCTCTCCGGTCGGCACTCGGTCGCGGTACGGCGACGCTGCGGAGTGTGACGGTACAACCCGCCCCCGTGTCAAACGGGACAAGCCCGCAACGGCCACTCGAACGGTAACCCGACAAGTGCCACTTCTGCCGCCCGGATACCGCGCCGGACCCTCGGCGATCACCGGGCCGGGTGGCCGGGGGGCCGTCTGGCCCCGCTCCGGAACCGGGGCCCGGAGGCCGCCCGGCACCGCTCCGGAAGCCGGGCCGGACCCCGGCCCCACGGGGCTCCCGCCCTGCCCGGCGGGACGTCCGCGATGGTGCTGCGCGGCGCCCCCCCCGAGGACGGGGCGCCGGCCGGGGAACACCGGCGCAGGGCGGGCGCGCGAGCACCCGCCGCCGTCCGGGCCGCGTCCGCCGGCTACCGCCCGGGGGCGGTGACGGGCTCCAGGAAACCCTGCTCCACCAGCATCCGGATCGCCTCCGGAGTACGGTCGCGCAGGACGACCGGGTCCTCCTGCATCAGCTGCGCGATCGCGTCCAGGATGCGCCCGGCGCTGAGTGAGCCGTCACACACTCCGGCGAAGCCCGCGCCGACCGTGTCCACCTTGGTCGCCCTCCGCATCCCGCGGTTCTGCCGCAGCACCACGTGCTCCGGATCCTCCGCCCCGGGCGCGCCGACCTGCTCCTGGACGACCTCCTCGGCCAGCGCGAAGTACCCCGCCAGCAGAGCGGCGTCATCGTGCTCGCGCAGGAAGTCCTGGCGGGCGAAGTGGGCCAGGACCGTCTCGCCGAGCGGCTGCTCCACCGAGTGCGGCCACTCCTCCACCACGATCGAGGGCTCGGCCGCGTCCGTGCGGCGCAGGGTGATCCAGCCGAAGCCGACCGCCTTGGTCTTGCGGGCCTCGAACTCGTCCAGCCAGTCCTCGTACCGCCGCGCGTACTCGGCGGGGTCGGCGCGGTGGTCGCCGGCGTCGCGCAGCCACAGCTCGGCGTACTGCGTCACGTCCTGCACGTCCCGCTGCACGATCCACGCGTCGCAGCCGCGCGGCACCCAGGAGCGGAGCCGGTCGCGCCAGTCCTCGCCCTCCACGTGCTGCCAGTTCCCGAGGAACTGCGCGAACCCGCCCGGGTTGAGCCGGGCGCCGGCCTCCTGGACCAGGGTCCGGCACAGGTCGTCGCCGCCCATCCCGCCGTCCCGGTACGTCAGCCGCGCGCCCGGGGAGATGACGAACGGGGGGTTCGACACGATCAGGTCGAACGTGGCGTCCCCGACCGGCTCGAAGAGCGACCCGGCGAGCAGCTCGGCCGCCGGGGCGCCGGAGAGCGCCAGCGTCAGCCGGGTGAATTCCAGCGCCCTGGGGTTGACGTCGGTGGCGGTGACCCGCGTCGCGTGCTGGGCGGCGTGCAGCGCCTGGATCCCCGATCCCGTGCCCAGGTCCAGGGCGGAGCCGACGGGAATGCGGACGGTGATCCCGGCCAGCGTGGTGGACGCGCCGCCCACGCCGAGCACCACGCCCTCCTCCCGGCTGCCGATCCCGCCCGCGCCGCCCACGGCGCAGCCCAGGTCGGAGACGATGAACCAGTCCTCCCCGTCGGGCCCGCCGTAGGGGCGCACGTCGACGGTGGCCCGCACCGCGCCCTCGCCGCCGGCGGCCTCCTCACGCCGCAGCCAGCCGTCGGCGAGCGCCGCCTCGACGGGCAGCGCCGCCGCGGCCCGCGCCTCGGGCACCGGCTGCTGGAGCAGGAAGAGCCGGACCAGCGTGGCGAGCGGGGCGTCTGCGTGGTCGCGGGTGGCGCGCAGGGCCGGAACCGTCTCGCTGCGGGCCAGCGCGGCGTAGGCGGGGGCGCCGAGCAGGTCGAGCAGCCCGTCGGCGGTGAAGCCGGCGGCCAGGAGGGCGGTGCGGAGCTCGGCGGCGCGGTTGGGCGAAGGGAGGCTGGTGGTACTCACCCGCCCATTGTGGCTGCTGACTCCGACAATGCGTGTGCCGCGCGGCCGTTCAAAGGGGCGGGGGCGCGGCGGGCGGGGGGGTGCGGGGAGGGGCCGGTCCGGGCCGGGCCGGGCGGCGCGGGGGCGACCCCGGCCCGGGCGCGTTCTGCCACCGGTCGTCGGCCGGCGGCAGTGGGCCGGGACGGGCGGCGGGGGGCAAGAGGGTGGCCGGGGGCCGCATCCGGCCCCGCCCGGCCGTGGCGACGTACGACGATCACACCGGGACCGGCCTCCACCGCACCGGCCCCGCCCCGCGGGCGCCGGCCGCTACTTCGCCGACGTCTGGACCTGGCAGCCCTTCTGGCCGTTCATCGCCTTGTCCAGGCCGCCCGACTTCAACCCGTTCAGCGCGTCCTTGCCGCCCTGCGTCGCGGTCTCCAGACCACCGGCGACCTCGTTGAGGCCCGCGGCGAACTTCGTCTGGTCCTTGACGTCGAGGGCGTCCATCTTGACCTTCAGATCGGCGTAGCCCTTCGACGTCGACTCGAAGCCCTTCACCGCCGCGTTCTGCGTCGCCTCGCCGTTCTTCACGGGCGGAACCCCCGCGCTCGACACGGCGTTCCCCATCGACTTGTACGCGTCCGACATGACCTGGAAGGCCGCGGAGTCGGTCTTCTGGACCTCCTCCGGCTTGCTGCTCTCCGTGGCCACCCGCTTGATGTCGACGTTGGCGACCTCGATCTTCTTGAGTTCGGGCTGCCAGGCGTCACAGACCTTCTTGGCCCATGCGTCGGCCTTCTTGTCGCCGTCGTCCCCGCCGCACCCGGACAGCACGAGCATCAGTACCGCACCGCCGGACACCGCGGCCGCAAACTTCTTGTTCACCGGATTGGTCCCTTCGAAGGCTCTCGGCCCGGAAGATACACGCCAGCCATCGGGTGACATGCAAAGGCGGACGGACGGCGCGTCAGTCCGCGCCGCCCGTCCGCCGTTCGGGCGTACCTTCGAGCCGGTCCGCCCGGGGGCCCGGGAAAGGCCCCGAGAGGCCCGCTCAGAGCCCCGCACGGACCCGCTGAGGGCCCGTCAGGAGACCGTCGCCGCGTCGGCGGACGGCGTGGCCACCCGCTCCGCCGCGCCGCTGTCGGTGTCGTCGCCGACCGCGATGCCGCGCCGCTTCGAGATGTACACCGCGGCGACGATGACGACGATGGCCAGGGCCGCGACGATCGCCCGCACCGTCGCGCTGGTGTCCGCGCCGAAGCTGAACTGCACGACCGCCGGGGCGATCAGCAGCGCCACCAGGTTCATGACCTTGAGCAGCGGGTTGATGGCCGGGCCCGCGGTGTCCTTGAACGGGTCGCCGACGGTGTCGCCGATCACGGTCGCGGCGTGGGCCTCACTGCCCTTGCCGCCGTGGTGGCCGTCCTCGACCAGCTTCTTCGCGTTGTCCCACGCACCACCGGAGTTGGCGAGGAAGACGGCCATCAGCGTGCCCGTGCCGATGGCGCCCGCGAGGAACGAGCCGAGCGCGCCGACGCCGAGCGAGAACCCGACCGCGATCGGCGTGAGGACCGCGAGCAGGCCGGGCGTGGCGAGTTCGCGCAGCGCGTCCTTGGTGCAGATGTCGACGACGCGCCCGTACTCGGGCTTCTCCGAGTAGTCCATGATCCCGGGGTGCTCGCGGAACTGCCGGCGCACCTCGTAGACGACGGCGCCCGCGGAACGGGAGACGGCGTTGATGGCCAGGCCCGAGAACAGGAACACGACGGCCGCGCCGAGGATCAGACCGACCAGGTTGTTGGGCTGGGCGATGTCGAGGCTGAGGTTCATCTCCCCGGCCTTGGCGCCGACCTCCTTCACGGCGGTCGCGATCGCGTCGTTGTACGAACCGAACAGCGCGGACGCCGCGAGGACCGCCGTCGCGATGGCGATGCCCTTGGTGATGGCCTTCGTCGTGTTGCCGACGGCGTCCAGGTCGGTGAGCACCTGCGCACCCGCGCCCTGCACGTCGCCCGACATCTCGGCGATGCCCTGGGCGTTGTCGGAGACCGGCCCGAAGGTGTCCATGGCGACGATGACGCCGACCGTGGTCAGCAGGCCGGTGCCGGCCAGGGCCACCGCGAAGAGCGCCAGCGTGATCGACGCGCCGCCGAGCAGGAACGCCCCGTAGACGCCGAGGCCGATGAGCAGCGCGGTGTAGACGGCGGATTCCAGGCCAACCGAGATGCCGGCGAGGACGACGGTGGCCGCGCCGGTCAGGGATGACTTGCCGATGTCCCGGACGGGACGCCGGTTGGTCTCGGTGAAGTAGCCGGTCAGCTGCTGGATCAGGGCGGCGAGCACGATGCCGATGGCGACGGCGACGACCGCCAGGATGCGCGGGTCACCGCTGTGGTTGGTGATCGCGGCGTTCTCGACTCCGATGAGCTCCTTGTAGGTCGCCGGCAGGTACGCGTAGACGGCGACCGCGACGAGCACCAGCGAGATCACCGCGGAGATGAAGAACCCGCGGTTGATCGCGGTCATCCCGCTGCGGTCGGAACGGCGCGGGGAGACCGCGAAGATTCCGATCATGGCGGTGATGACGCCGATGGCGGGGACGATCAGCGGGAAGGCCAGGCCCAGGTCGCCGAAGGCGGCCTTGCCGAGGATCAGGGCGGCCACGAGGGTGACGGCGTACGACTCGAAGAGGTCGGCCGCCATCCCGGCGCAGTCGCCGACGTTGTCGCCCACATTGTCGGCGATGGTCGCGGCATTCCGCGGGTCGTCCTCCGGAATGCCCTGCTCGACCTTGCCGACCAGGTCGGCGCCCACGTCGGCGGCCTTGGTGAAGATGCCGCCGCCCACGCGCATGAACATCGCGATGAGGGCCGCGCCGAGGCCGAAGCCCTCCAGGACCTTGGGCGCGTCGGCCGCGTAGACGAGCACGACGCAGGACGCGCCGAGCAGGCCGAGGCCGACGGTGAACATGCCGACCACGCCGCCGGTGCGGAAGGCGATCCTCATCGCCTTGTGGGCGACCTCGGTGAGGTCCTTGGCGGGGCCGCCTTCGACGGGGGTCGCCTCGCGCGCCGCGGCGGCCACGCGGACGTTCGCGCGGACGGCCAGGCGCATGCCGATGTAACCGGTGGCGGCCGAGAAGAGGGCGCCGACGAGGAAGAAGGCGGACCGGCCGGCCCGCTGGGACCAGTCGTCGGCGGGGAGCAGGAAGAGCAGGAAGAAAACGACGACGGCGAAGACGCCGAGCGTGCGCAGCTGCCGGCCGAGGTAGGCGTTGGCGCCTTCCTGAACGGCGGCGGCGATCTTCTTCATGCTGTCGGTGCCCTCGTCGGCGGCGAGCACCTGGCGGACCAGGATCTGCGCGACGACGAGTGCGGCGAGTGCGACCGCGGCGATCACCATGACGATGAGGCGATTGTCATCGGTGAGCACTGCGGCTGCCAGATCGGAGTTGCCGACCGGCGCGTTGGGGGTGAAGAGCCCCGTCATTCGTCCTCCTTGACGTGATGAGCTCAAGATGTGGACGGATTGTAGGGAGCGCGACCTGATCAAAACAGTGGGCGGGAAACGGAATTGGCCTGCTCTTGCTCCCCAGCAATAGATCCCGTCACTCCATTACCCTCGAAAGTAGTAATGGGGCAAAGGCATTGACGATTGATCATTGAGCCGGATATTCATGGCGGCGTCTTCCGGAAAACGGAAAAGGCCCTGCTCAGCAGGGCCTTGATAAAGATCAGAAGATACGATGGCACGCGCGCCCGGCACCACCCCGGCGGCCCGGTACCCCCTGCCCCGGAGCCCAACCCCCGACCGCACCACCCCACCACCCGGCCCCCCGGCGAGGCCGAGACCCGCGCCACCCCGGATGCCCCGACCCGGGGGAGGCGGGGTCCGCGCACCTGACCGCCGCGGGGCGGGGGCAGCTCGGGGGGCGGGGGCGGCCCGAGGGCGGGTCCGGCGCGGGGGCGCGGCGCGGCGCAGGGGCACGGCGCGGCGGAAACGGCGCGACGAGGCGGCGGGGCGCCGGGGCGCCGTCGGCGGGACTGCGGGCAGGACGCGGCTTCGAGCAGGACGCGACGACGGCCGGGGCGCACCTACGACGGGGACGCCGCTACAGAAGGGACGCCACCACGCCGGCACCCCCTGACGGCAGGGCCTCCTACGGCAGAGCCCACGACCGCAGACCCATTACGGCAGCGCCTCGACCCGCGCGACCGGCCAGGTCATCCGGATGGTCCCGCCCGCTTCGCCGCTGGTCACCTCGACGTCGTCGACGAGCCCACTGATGACGGCCAGGCCCATCTCGTCCTCGCCCTCGATGTCGGGGTCCAGGACGGCTTCGATCCCGGGCACGGCCTCCGCCGGACCGCCGGCCGGCCCGGGCACCTCGTCGCCGACCTCGATGGAGAACTGCTTCTCCTCCTCGGTCAGCACGACCCGGACGGGCGCGGTGAGCCCGTTGCTGCGGTGCAGCCCGACGGCACGCGAGCAGGCCTCGCCCACGGCGAGGCGGACCTCGTCGAGGACTGCTTCCTCCACGCCGGCCCTGCGCGCCACGGCTGCGGCGACCAAACGGGCCGTCCGGACGTGTTCGGGCTGGGCGCTGAAGCGGAGTTCAACGGTGGCCATGCGCGTCCCCCTCGGACTACGGGGCGCCTCGACTGCGGGCGCCACGAACTACGGGCGCGGGCTCAGGCCCCGAGCGGGTGCTCGGGCGTGCCTTACAGGGGCCCGGACCGCCCATGGCCCGGTACCCCCGCCCGTCGTCGGCTCCTTGACGGCTGGTCGCCGTCAGGGAACGTCAGTCGGTGGCGTTGACGGCGTCGTCCACAGTGGTGTGGATCGGGAACACCTTCGTCAGACCGGTGATACGGAAGATCTTGAGGATGCGCTCCTGGTTGCAGACCAGACGCAGCGAGCCCTCGTGCGCGCGAACGCGCTTGAGGCCTCCCACGAGCACACCGAGGCCGGTGGAGTCGAGGAAGTCCACTCGCTCCATGTCGACAACCAAGTGGTAGCTGCCGTCGTTCACCAACTCCACCAACTGCTCGCGCAGCTTGGGCGCGGTATACACATCAATCTCGCCACCGACCTCTACGACCGTGCGGTCGCCGACAGTGCGAGTCGACAGGGACAGGTCCACGGATCCTCCAGCACCTTGCTATCGAGCGGCGCCCCCCAGGGGCCTCCCTACCCGAAGGTAGAGGAGGGATTGGCTGCCGCGATGGCATTCAATCACTTACCGGCAGGCGCGCACGACGCCTTGGGACCATTGTCCCGCACGCCAGTGACACACTCGGTTCCAATGGCCAACACTCACGGTCCCGGTCGGCCCACGGCACACGCGGACACACGACCCACCCCCGGCACGGTCCTGGACCGGCTGGCAGCGGGGCCTTCCCGGGCTGCGCGCATCACCCATACGGAGCACCTGCCCCCTCGGGCGGGTCGTCATGCGGTCTGGCCGGACCGTATTCGATCAGATGTCGTAGCGGCCATCGCGGCCGCAGGGATCGACCATCCGTGGGCCCACCAGGCCGAAGCCGCCGAGCACGCCCTGGACGGCACCTCCGTGGTCGTCGCCACCGGCACCGCCTCCGGCAAGTCGCTGGCGTACCTGGCGCCCGTCCTGTCCGCCCTCGCGGACGGCGCGCAGGCGCCCAACGGGCGCGGGGCGACCGCCCTCTACCTCTCCCCGACCAAGGCCCTGGCGGCCGACCAGCGGCGGGCCGTCCGGGAGCTGGCCGCGCCGCTGGGCAACGCGATCCGGCCCGCGGTCTACGACGGGGACACGCCGGTCGAGGAACGCGAATGGGTCCGCCAGTACGCGAACTACGTGCTCACCAACCCCGACATGCTCCACCGGGGCATCCTTCCCGGCCACCCGCGCTGGTCCTCGTTCCTCAAGGCGCTGCGCTACGTCGTGATCGACGAGTGCCACACCTACCGGGGGGTCTTCGGGTCGCATGTGGCGCAGGTGCTGCGACGGCTGCGGCGGCTGTGTGCGCGCTACGGCTCCGAGCCCGTCTTCCTGCTGGCCTCCGCCACCGCCAGCGATCCGGCGGCAGCGGCGTCCAGGCTGACGGGGCTGGCGGTCACCGAGGTCGTCGACGACGCCTCGCCGCGCGGCGAGGTGGTCTTCGCCCTGTGGGAACCACCACTGACCGACCTCAAGGGGGAGAAGGGCGCCCCCGTCCGCCGCACCGCCACCGCCGAGACCGCCGACCTGCTGACCGACCTGGTGGTACAAGGCGTCCGTACGGTCGCCTTCGTGCGCTCCCGGCGCGGCGCCGAGCTGATCTCGGTGATCGCCCAGGAACGGCTGGCGGCGGTGGACCGTTCGCTGCCCGGGCGTGTCGCCGCGTACCGGGGCGGATACCTGCCCGAGGAGCGGCGCGCCCTGGAGCGGGCCCTGCACTCCGGGGAACTGCTCGGACTGGCCGCGACCACCGCGCTGGAGCTGGGCGTCGACGTGTCCGGCCTGGACGCCGTCCTGATCACCGGCTACCCCGGCACCCGGGCCTCCCTGTGGCAGCAGGCGGGGCGGGCCGGACGCTCGGGGCAGGGGGCCCTGGCCGTCCTGGTGGCCCGGGACGACCCGCTGGACACCTACCTGGTCCACCACCCCGAGGCGCTGTTCCGCAGGCCCGTGGAGGCCACCGTCCTGGACCCCGACAACCCGTACGTCCTGGCCCCCCACCTGTGCGCGGCCGCCGCGGAGCTCCCGCTGACGGATGCCGACCTGACCCTGTTCGGACCGACGGCCGGGGAGCTGCTCCCCCAGCTGGAGGCGGCGAAACTGCTCCGGCGCCGGGCCACGGCCTGGCACTGGACCCGGCGGGAGCGGGCCGCGGACCTGACCGACATCAGGGGCGGCGGCGGGCGCCCCGTGCAGATCGTGGAGGCCGCCACGGGGCGGCTGCTCGGCACGGTCGACGAGTCGGCCTCCCACACCGCCGTCCACGACGGGGCCGTCCACCTCCACCAGGGCCGCACCTACCTGGTGAAGCACCTGGACCTGGAGGACTCGGTGGCCCTGGTGGAGGAGGCCAGCCCGCCGTTCTCGACGACCGCCCGGGACACCACCTCCATCTCGGTGCTGGAGACCGAGCACGAGATCCCCTGGGGGCCGGCGCGGCTCTGCTTCGGCTCGGTCGAGGTGACCAACCAGGTCGTCTCCTACCTGCGGCGCAGACTGCTCTCCGGTGAGGTGCTCGGGGAGGCCAAGCTGGACCTGCCGCCGCGCACGCTGCGCACCCGGGCCGTGTGGTGGACGGTCACCGAGGACCAGCTGGACGAGGCCCGGATCACCCCGGAGATCCTCGGCGGCGCCCTGCACGCCGCTGAGCACGCCTCCATCGGGCTGCTCCCGCTGTTCGCCACGTGCGACCGCTGGGACATCGGCGGAGTCTCCGTCCCGCTGCACCCGGACACCCTGCTTCCGACGGTGTTCGTCTACGACGGCCACCCCGGCGGCGCCGGCTTCGCGGAACGGGCCTTCCACACGGCCCGCGCCTGGCTGACGGCGACCCGCGACGCCATCGCCGCCTGCGAATGCGCCGCCGGCTGCCCCTCCTGCATCCAGTCCCCCAAGTGCGGCAACGGCAACGACCCCCTCCACAAACGCGGCGCGATCCGCCTCCTCACCCGCCTCCTCGCCCAAGCCCCACCCCCCTGACCCCACCACCGGGGCAGCCGGCAGCACCGCTCCCCCGGCCCGCCGCCCGGGACGGCCTGACTCCGCGACCGGAGCAGAACCCAGCACGCCACTGCCTGCCGACCCGCGCCCGGCCGGCGTACGACTGCGGACCGGAGCCCGGCCCCGGCCCCGGGGCGACTGGCTCCGCGGCCGGAGCAGACTCCCCGCGCGACGGCCTGCCGACACGAACCCGCCCGGGGTGCGGCCGCCGACCGGAGCCCGACCCCAGCCCCAGCCCTGGCCCTGGCCCTGGCCCTGGCCCTGGCCCTGGCCCAGGGTGACGGGATCCCCGGCAGGAGCAGCGCACGAGCCCCCGCCTCGCGGCCTGCCGACCCGAGCCCGGCCGGGTACGACCGCGTACCTGAACCCCGGCCCCAGCCCCGGCCCAGGGCGACAAGATTCGGGGCCGGAGCAGAACCCAGCACGCCACGGCCTACCGACCCGAGCCCGCCCGGGGTAAGGCCGCTGACCGGAGTCCGGCCCCAACCCTGGCCGGGGTGCGGCCCCGAACCTGAGGCCGGCCCCGGACGGTCGGGCGGCGACACGAGCGGGCTCGGCACGCCACGGCCCGGTGTGGCCCGCGGACAGCCGGGTCCACAGCAGGCGGCCCTGCACACCGCAGCCCCACATGGCCCGAGGTCCGCCGGTCCGCAGCAGACCCCGGCCCCACGCGGCCCGGGCGGGCTCGACCGGTGGCGGGTCAGGCGGCCTCCGGCGGGGGGAGGGGTGGGCCCGCGCGGGCGGTGGATGACGGGGTGAAGGGGCCCGCGGGGAAGTGGGCCGTCACGTCTGCCACCTCGCCCCGCAGGCGGCACTGCGTCAGCGCCGCCCCCTGGGCCCGGGCCACCCTGGCCGCCGTGCCGCACGCGGCCTCGGGGCCGTGCGTCCAGGCCGTCGCCGCCGCGAGGGACGCCAGATCCGCGGCGGCCGCCGCCCGGTGGCGGGCCACCACCACCTGGCCCAGCAGAAGCACGCCCCCGAACACCGCCCCCAGCACGGTCGTCACCACCGCGGCCCACACCGTCGCGGAGCCCCGGTCCCGGCTCACGGCGGCGGCCCCACGCTGTCCTCCGCCAGCGCCACGGCTTGCGCGCCCAGCCGGACCGGCAGCCCGCCAGGCCCCGGAGCGGGCGCCGACACCCGGACCCGCCACAGGTCGCCCGACCGCTCCAACCCCACGTCCGCCCCCGGCGGGGCGGCGGCCTTGGCCGCCGCCACCGCCACCTCCGCCGGTTCCGACCGGCCCGCGGCCCTCGCCCCGGCCCGCGCCGCGTCCACGCACCGGATCTGCGCGGCCGCCGCCATCAGCGCCCACACCAGCAGCGCCGCGAACAGCACCAGCGCCGGGATCACCAGGGCGGCCTCCGCCGTCACATATCCGCGGTCGCCGATTCCCCGTCGGCCGTTCTCAGAACGGCACATCGAGGGCCTTCCCGATGGTCGACTGAAGCGCCGTCGAGACCACTTCACTCGTCACCACCTTGTACAGAACAGCGGCGAATGCACACGCCGCGATCGTGCCCATGGCGTATTCGGAAGTCGACATCCCGGCATCGTGGCCACGACCGCTCAGCGCCGTCCGGATACGAATCCAGATGATCTTCATGACTGCCTCCTGTTGATTATGTTCTTGATCTGTTTTCAGCTGGTGATCTCAACTGCCCGATAGAAGACCGGAAGCCATACCGATCACCACAGGCGCCACCCCCATCGCAAGGAATGCGGGGAGAAAACAGAGGCCCACCGGCGCGGTGACGAGCACCGCCGCTCGCTGCGCCCTGGCAGTGGCGTGCCGGACCCGGTCGACCCGCAGGGCCGCCGCCAGGCGGGAGACCGGCTCCGCGGCCGGCGCCCCCGTACGGGCGGCCCGCTCCAGGCACTCCGCCAGGGCCCGGGCACCCGGTATCTCGGCCAACCTGCCCCACGCCGCCCCTGGTTCGCCGCCGAGCCGCAGCTCCGCCCCGGCCAACGCCAGCCGCTCACCGACCGGGCCGCCCAGCGATTCACCCACCACCTCGGCCGCTTCCACCGGACCGGCCCCGGCCGCCAGACACGCGGCTAGGAGATCGGCCGCGAACGGCAACTGCCGTTCCGCCTCAGCCGGATCCACCCCGGCCCCCGGGCGGCGACGCCGAAGCACCTGCCGCACCCCGACCGCGGCCCCGCAGCCCAGTAGCGTCCCCGTCACCCCGCCGACGAGCACCCAGCACGCCACCACCGCTCCGGCCGGCCCGGCCCACGCCACCGCCAGCGCGCGTATCCGTAAGCCCCGCGCCGGCCTCGGCCGGGCGGACGGCACCGTCAACACAGCCGCGACCCTCCGGCGGGCCGCCCGTTCCCGCACCCGCGCCGCCACCACCAGCGCCAGACCCAGCACGGCCACCGCGAGGCAGACCGCCACACCCAGCCGGTGAACCACCGACCCGCCCATCACCGCTCCCCCATCCGTACGATCCGCCGGCACCACAGCAGTCCCAGCGCCTCCAACACCCCGCCGGCCAGCAAGCAGCCCCACCCCATCGGGGTGTGCAGCAGCACCCGCAGCGGATCCGCGCCGAGCGCCGTCCCCATCAGCAACCCCACCAGCGGCAGCAGCGCGAGTACCACCGCGGTCGATCGGGCTCCCGCCAACTGGGCCCGTAGCGACTCGTGCCGGTCCCGCTCGGCCCGCAACGCCCCTTCCAGCCGCTCCAGTCCGGCGGCCAGCCCGGCTCCGCCGTCCACCGAGACCCGCCAGCAGGCCGCCATCCCGGCCAGGCCCTCGGAACCCGGCTCCCGCGCCGCCTCCCGAAGCGCCGCCGCCACATCACCACCGAAGGCCGCGGCTGCCAGCACCCCGGATTCCGCAGGACCGGCCCGGCCCTCCCCGCCGGCCGTCCGCCGGATCGCCGCCGTCAGCGCCTGTCCCGGCTGCGCGCCCGCCCGCAGCTCCCCCACGGCCGCCCCGCACAGCGCCACCACCTCGGCGGCCCGTCCGGCCCGGGCCCGTTCCCGCTCCCGGACCCGCAGCCACCGCCGCACCAGCGGCACCGAGACCGCCCCCAGCACCAGCGGGATCACCGATCCGCCGAGCAGCGCGACCAGCAGGCCCACCCCGAGACCGGCCCACTCCCGCCACTGCGCGGCCCGTACCCGCACCGCGATCACCAGCCGCTCCCAGCTCACGGGACCGCCCGGTACCACCGGCACACCCCCGCCCAGCACCAGCCGGGCCCTTCGCGACACCTGGTCACCCCCGGCCAGCAGCCACGCCGCTGCCCCGGCACACAACACCCCGGCGAACACCGGTACCGATCCCACGGAGCCCACCGGGCCCACCCCGGCGCTCACCCGGCACCGCCCAACAACGGGCCGAGCCGGGCCCAGCCGGACTCCCGGACGAAGCCCCGCGCCCCCCAGCGCAGCGCGGGCACGGTGACCACCAGGCCGGCCCGATCCCGCTCCAGCACATGCACCTCGGCAACCCGCCGACGGCCCGACCGGTCCCGGACCAGATGCACCACCAGAGCCAGCGCGGCCGCCAACTGGCTGTGCAGTGCGGCCCGGTCGAGCCCGGCCGCCGTCCCGAGGGCCTCCAGCCGGGCCGGTACGTGCGCCGCGGCATTGGCGTGCACGGTGCCGCAGCCACCCTCGTGTCCCGTGTTCAACGCGGCCAGCAGGTCCGCCACTTCGGCACCCCGGACCTCTCCGACCACCAGACGGTCGGGACGCATCCGCAGCGCCTGCCGGACCAGGTCGGCGAGAGTGACCAGACCCGCCCCCTCCTGGTTGGCGGGCCGGGTTTCCAGCCGCACCACATGCGGATGGTCCGGTCGCAGCTCGGCCGAGTCCTCGGCGAGGACGATCCGCTCACCCGGGCCGACCAGTCCCAGCAAGGCGCTGAGCAGGGTGGTCTTGCCCGTCCCGGTCCCACCGGAGACGAGGAACGACAACCGAGCCTCGACCATCGCCGCCAGCAGCGTCTGCCCGCCCGGCGGCAGCGTGCCCGCGGCCACCAGCTCGTCCAGAGTGAACGCCTTGGGCCGCACCACCCGCAGCGACAGGCACGCCGACCCCACCGCAACCGGTGGCAACACGGCATGCAGCCGGGTTCCGTCCGGCATCCGGGCGTCCACCCAGGGCCGGGCGTCATCCAGGCGCCGTCCGGCGACCGCCGCCAGCCGTTGGGCCAGCCGTCGCACCGCCTCGGCGTCGGCGAAGGTCACCCCGGTCAGCTCAAGCCCCCCACCCCGGTCCACCCACACCCGGTCCGGGGCCGCCACCAGCACATCGGTGACCTCCGGATCGGCGAGCAGCGTCTCCAGCGGGCCCGCGCCGACCAACTCCGAGCGCAACTCCGCAGCGGCGCCCAGCACTTCCGCATCTCCGAGCAGCCGGCCCTGCGCCCGCAAGGCCGCCGCCACCCTGGCCGGGGTCGGCTCCGCCCCGCTCTCCGCGAGCCGCTGCCGCACCGCGTCCAGCAGCACCGCGCTCATGCCGGCACCCCCTGGGCGGAGCCGAGCGCCCGCTGCCAGAAGCCGTCGCAGAACCGGGCGAGCGCGCTACGCCCCCGCGCCCCCGGCGGTTCGCCTTCGGCCACCCGCCCCGGAAGCCCCACCTCCACCGGCACCACCCCGGCCAACGGCGCCCCCAGCAGGTCCGCCACCGCTTCGGCGTCGAGCCCGTCAGGGCAGCGGCCCCGCACGACCACGCGGACATCCCTGGCCACCATCCGCACCCCGGCGGCCACCCGCCCGGCGGCGGCCACGGCGCGCAGCTCACCCGGCACGACCATCAGCACCAGGTCCAGCTGGGCCAGCACCTCGGCGACGGCTTCGTCCACCCGCCGGGGCAGGTCGACCACCACCACCCCGCCCCGGCGCCGCGCGGCGGCGACCACCGACCGCATCGCGGCGGGCGGCACCACGACCCGGTCCCCGCGGTCCCAGCTCAGCACCCTGAGGGCGTGCAGCTCGGGCAGCGATTCCTCCAGCGCCCCCGCACCGACCCGGCCCCGCGACCCGGCGAAGTCCGGCCAGCGCAGTCCCTCGGCGCCCTCGCCGCCGAGCAGCACATCCATGCCACCGCCGAGCGGGTCACCGTCGATGAGGATGGTCCGCTCCCCGCCCCGGGCGGCCCGCACGGCGAGGGCGCAGGCCAGGGTGGACGCCCCGGCTCCGCCGCTGCCGCCGATCACCCCTACGGCGAGGGCGGGTCGGCCGGCCCCTTCCACCACGTCGGCGATGCGGTCGACGAGCCTGCTCTCGGCGTCGGGCAGCCGCAGCACCTCCTCGGCGCCGATCTCCACCGCCCGCTGCCACACCCCGGGGTCGTCCAGGTCCCGCCCGACGAGCAAGACGCCGTCCCGGCGCGGCGCTCCCCGGACCCGTCGGGCGGCGTCGTCCCCGACCAGGACGAGGGGAGCGGATTCCCAGCCGGTGCGGCTGCGGGACCGGCCGTTGGCTTCACCGCCATCGGGCGTGCTGTTGACGTGAGTTGGGCCCTCGCCACCCCCAGCACTCGGGCCACTGGTGCCACTCAGGAGCCTTCCGGGCCCACTGGCACCGGCGTCACCGAACGCTCCGATTTGCTCGGGCACCGTGTGGTGCACATGCGGCTCGGCGCCCGCCGCGGCGCACAGGCGCAGCAGGTCGTCGAGCAGCACGGGATCCTCGGTGATGATCAGCGGGCGCCCACCACCGGGCACGGCGCCGCCCGTCCGGTTCGGCACCCCGGCCCCACCCGACACCGCGAACTCCGGAACAACACACGACTTCGATCCAGCCACGATCTCCGCCCCCTTCTCACTGCAAATCCATGAACCGCGGACTTCGCGGCTGGAATCACGGTGCAGCGATCAGGAAAAAGAAGTGGATCTTGCTCGATATCTGTGGACAAGAACGCGGTTGTGGATATCTCCGCCACCCCATCGGGTGAGTTCACAGTGCTCCGGAACAACTACACAGAGTCACGAGTTCAGAGAGATGAGGGCCCTCGCCACGCGGGCCCACCGAAGGGGAGGGGCCGAGAAGATGTTCATCAAGAGCCGTAGGCAAGGGGCGCGAACCGCGTCCGGACATGCGACGACCCCCGCCGGGGGGGAGAGCGGGGGTCGTCCCCACGGTCCGACTCGGGGGGGGAGGAGCCAGACCGGGTTAGCACGGTCGCGAACGATCCGTGACTTCCATGGTGTACCCGAGAGCCTTCTCAGGCAAACCCACGCGCCACACCTTACGCCGAATGGTGGGCGCATATGCTCGGGGCGTGGAAAATCAGCCCTTGCCGCACTCCTCGCCTCGGACCGCTGCCTTCTTCGACCTGGACAAGACGGTCATTGCGAAGTCAAGCACCCTGACGTTCAGCAAGTCGTTCTACCGGGGCGGTCTCATCAACCGGCGGGCCGTCCTGCGCACCGCATACACCCAGTTCATCTTCCTGGCCGGCGGCGCCGACCACGACCAGATGGAACGGATGCGGGAGTACCTGTCCGCCCTCTGCAAGGGGTGGAACGTCCAGCAGGTGCGCGAGATCGTCGCCGAAGCCCTGCACGACCTCATCGACCCGATCATCTACGACGAGGCCGCGTCGCTGATCGAAGCCCACCACACCGCCGGACGTGACGTGGTGATCGTGTCCACCTCGGGCGCCGAAGTGGTCGAGCCCATCGGGGAGATGCTCGGTGCGGACCGCGTCGTGGCCACCCGCATGGTCGTCGGCGAGGACGGCTGCTTCACCGGGGAGATCGACTACTACGCCTACGGCCCGACGAAGGCCGAGGCGGTACGCGAGCTCGCCGAGTCCGAGGGGTACGACCTCGCGCGGTGCTACGCCTACAGCGACTCGATCACCGATGTGCCGATGCTGGAGGCCGTCGGACACCCGCACGCGGTGAACCCCGACCGGGCCCTGCGACGCGAGGCGGTGGCGCGGGAGTGGCCGGTGCTGGTGTTCAACCGGCCGGTGCGGTTGAAGCAGCGGGTGCCGGGGCTGTCGATGGCCGCACGACCGGCCTGGGTGGCCGCGGCGGCCGTGGGAGCGGCGGCGGCCACAGCCGGCCTGGTCTGGTACGCCAGCCGCCGCCGCGCCACAGCTGCCGCCGCCTGAGACCGGCCTGCCCCGCCCGAGCCGGCCCGGCACCGCAGCCGCGCCGGCTCGGATCCGGGCCTTGCCACAGGCGCCGGTTCTGCCCTCGCCCGCACCCCGGAATGCCACGTCGCCCCCGGTCGGGGCAACCCAGCCCCGCCCCGGCTAGGGCCACCTCCCGGCCGCGAGCGCCCGCTTCGGCGCCGAGCCGCCCCCAGCCATCAACGCCGGTACGACTCCACAAGGGCCCGTCACGCGCGCGGGCTCAACCCCGCCCCGGCTGCCCAGCGACCCGGCTCGTACTTCTGCGGGCGCCTACCCGGGCCTGCTCGGCCGCCTGGCACGCCCCCTCGCTCAACGCCGACCCCACCGCAGAGCCACGCTTCGGCACCAGCCGGGTAACCCGACCCCGCTTCGGCACCAGCCAGGTACCGCCCCCGGCTGGGGCGCCCCGAGCCATCCCGGGCTGCCGGTCCGGCCCTGCCCGACTCCTTAGTGGCCCGGCCCGACTGCTCAGCGGGCCGGCTCGTACCTCTCCGGGCCGCCGCAGGGTGGCGCGCTGCCCGGGCGTCTCGGCTCGGCCCACGTCCAGGCCTCCATCGGCGCCGCTTCGGCCCGGCCGGGCCCCCGCCGGTGCCGATACGGCTCAGCCACGGCTGCCGCGGGTGCAGGCGCCGCCCCTCACGGAACACGGCCAGGGGTGGCTCCGCCAGCAGCCACCAGTGACCTCGTGGCCGACCCAGGGAACCTCCTGACCCGGGTCGCACCGGCACTGGTTGGGCTCAGCCCTGGCCGTCGCCAGCGAGGGCCAGGTCGGCCCTCTCGGGCAGCCCGATGCCCCCGTTCGACCGCTTCCGGGCCCGGCCGCGCCGGTGTGGGCCCTTGCCGGCCGACCTGCGTGACGGTTCGGAGGCTGCGGGACGCCGGATGCGGGCGGCCGGGTGCTGGCGGCTCCGGCGCTCCGGCGCTCCGGCCGCCGCAGTAAGGCTCCCGTATTGCCCGATCCAAGCGTCCGGAATATCCCGGAACGCGTAGAAAGGTAAAGAAGTGAGGCCAGGGGTTTCGCTCCTCTCGGAAGCGGAGTACAAAGGAGTCAACGGCCCGCGAGACCAAAGAACATCCGAGAGGATCATCTTTAAAACGCAGTAAGGCCCACGGACCGAAGCAGGAACGCCGAGCACCCACGCGACGTCGACCCGTCGATTACGGGCCAGCCGCACCAGGCCAAGGGCAAGTTCCCGGCTTGATGGGCATCATCGAGGACGCTTGGTAACCCGGCGGGAATGCCAGCGGCGACACCAAAGCAGTACGGTGTCGCCGCAACCCTGTTCGGAAGACTTCCCGAGACTCTTCCGCCCGCCGCCTACCCCCCACCGCCCGCCGCCCGTCAGTCGCCGGGCCGCAGCCCCGGCCCTCACCCCCCGGCCCCGGCCCCCAGGTCCACGGCAAACGCGCCCCGTCAGGCCGCGCCGCGCTGGAGCGCCTCGCAGACCGCCGTCGACTCGCGCACTCCCAGTTCGACGGCCCGCCCGCAGTGGGCGATCCAGGCCGACATCCCGTCCGGGGTGCCCGAGACGTAGCCCTCGAAGGCCGCCACGTACGCCTCCGGGCCCTGTTCCGCGTGGCCCACCTCCGCCGGGCAGATCGCCTTCGGGTCGAGGCCACTGTTGATCAGCACGATGCGCTCGGCCGCCCGCGCAACCAGTCCGTTGTACGTACCGAAGGGGCGCAGCGCCAGCAGCTCGCCGTGCACGACCGCCGCGGTGATCAGCGCCGGGGCGGAGCCTCCCGCGATGACCAGTCGGGACAGGCCGTCCAGCCGTCCCGCGACCTCCTCCGCGCTGGGCAGGGGGGCTTCGATCAGCGGCTCGTCCACGGGCTCGCCCGCCAGCCGCGGCCGCCCCACCGTGTCGCCCCCGCCCGCGCGCCCGGGAGAGTCGATCCCCGCCGCAAGGGTGGAGCCCGAGGCCACCAGGTGCAGCCGCGCGAGGACCCGTAGCGGCGACTGGCGCCAGATGCTCAGCAGCTGACCGGCCTCGGCCGTCAGCCGCAGGGCCGCGCCCACCGTGCGCGCCTCTTCCTCCGTGCCGAAGTCGGTCCGGCGGCGCACCTCTTCCAGCGCCCAGTCAGCCCCGGACAGCGCCGCGCTGGCCCTCGCCCCGCGCAGGGCGGCCTCCGATGTGATCTCGCCGCCGCGCCGGCGCATGACCCGGTGCCCGTAGACCCGGTCCACGGCCTTGCGTACGGAATCCACGGAATCGGCGACACCCGGCAGCCCGGCCAGTGGGGCCAGCGGGTCAGCAGCGCTACTCATAAGTAAGGAGCCTACGCACTGCGCCCCCATAGCACCGACCCCTCCTTGGAGTGGTCTTCTTCACTCCCTCAGGGCACTCAAAGCAACCGATCCACTACGCTTGGTGAACATGAAGATCGCTTTCGTGGGAAAGGGCGGCAGCGGCAAGACCACGCTGTCGGCCCTCTTCATCCGCCACCTCGCTGCCAACGAAGCCCCCGTCGTCGCGGTGGACGCCGACATCAACCAACACCTCGGCGTCGCGCTCGGGCTGAGCGAGGACGAGGCCGCCGCACTGCCCGCCATGGGCGCGCACCTATCGATGATCAAGGACTACCTGCGCGGGTCCAACCCGCGCATCGCGTCTGCGGACACCATGATCAAGACGACCCCGCCCGGAAGCGGCTCACGGCTGCTGCGGATCATCGAGGACAACCCGGTGTACGACGCGTGCGCGCGCCCGGTACTGCTCGACGGAGACCCCGTACGGCTGATGGCCACGGGCCCCTTCACCGAGGCCGATCTCGGCGTGGCCTGCTACCACTCCAAGGTCGGCGCGGTCGAACTGTGCCTGAACCACCTGGTGGACGGCCCCGACGAGTACGTCGTCGTCGACATGACCGCCGGCTCGGACTCCTTCGCCTCGGGCATGTTCACCCGCTTCGACATGACCTTCCTGGTGGCCGAGCCGACCCGCAAGGGCGTGTCCGTCTACCGCCAGTACAAGGAGTACGCCCGGGACTACGGGGTCGCCCTCAGGGTGATCGGGAACAAGGTGCAGGGGCCCGAGGACATCGAGTTCCTCCAGGACGAGGTGGGCGACGACCTGTTGGTCACCTTCGGCCACTCGGACTGGGTCCGGTCGCTGGAGAAGGGGCGGCCGGCCGCGTTCGAGCTGCTGGAGGCGAGCAACCGGCTGGCACTGCAGGTGCTCCAGGACGCCGCAGAGGACTCGTACGCCGACCGCGACTGGGTCCGGTACACCCAGCAGATGGTCCACTTCCACTTGAAGAACGCCGAGAGCTGGGGCAACGCCAAGACCGGGGCCGACCTCGCGCAGCAGATCGACCCCGGCTTCGTCCTCGACGAGGCGCGCCCCGCCGACTCGCAGGGGCTGGTCAGCCCTCGTCCGAACCGGACTCGGCCGGCCCCGCAGCCGGCTTGACCTCGGCCGGGGCGGCCGGCTTGGCCGGCGGCCCCGCCGTCAGGAACTTCGTCCAGCCCTCCTTGGGCGCCTCGCCCACGTCGAGGGTGCGCATCCACTCCAGGACCTTGGGGTCCTGGGCGTCCAGCCAGTCGGCCAGCTCGCGGAACGGCACGCAGCGGACCTCCTTCTGCGTGCACATCGACTTGATGGAGTCTTCGACGGCCTTCATGTAGGTGCCGCCGTTCCAGGACTCGAAGTGGTTGCCGATGATCAGCGGCGCGCGGTTGCCCTGGTAGACGCGGTCGAAGGCCTTCTGCAGGCCGTCGCGCATCTGCTCGCCCCAGTACGCGTGCTGCGAGGGGTCGCCCTGCGTGGTCGTCCCGGACTGGTTGACCATGTAGTTGTAGTCCATGCTCAGGGTTTCGAACGCCCGGCCCGGCATGGGCACCAGCTGGAGCGGGATGTCCCAGAGGCCGTCCGTCTTCTTCGGCCAGATCTGCTTGCTGATGCCGCTGGAGTCGTACCGGAAGCCCATGTCCTTCGCCGCCAGCATGAAGTTCTTCTGGCCTTCGAGGCAGGGCGTGCGGGCGCCGATGAGTTCCTTGTCGTAGTCGAAGGGGAGCGCTTCCATGCCCTTGAGCTCGGGCGAGTTGGTCTTCCAGTTCTTGACGAAGGTCTTCGCCTGGTTGATCTCGCTCTTCCACTCCTCGACGGACCAGGTGCCCACGCCGCCGTCTGGGCCGCAGAAGTGGCCGTTGAAGTGGGTGCCGATCTCGTTGCCCTCCAGCCAGGCCGAGCGGACCTGGGTGGCGGTGTCCTTGATGCCCTGTGGGTCACCGAAGCCGATGTCGGAGCGGCCCGGGGCGTGCTGTGGGGCGGTGTAGAGGGAACGTTTCTCCTCCGGCAGCAGGTACAGGCCGCTGAGGAAGTAGGTCATCCGCGCGTTGTACTCCTTCCCCACTTCGCGGAAGTGGGAGAAGAGCTTCTGACTGTCCTCGCCGGCGCCGTCCCAGGAGAAGACGACGAACTGCGGGGGCTTTTCACCTGGCTTGAGCTTCTGGGGCTGCTGTACGTTCGGCTGCCGGCCGGTGTACGCGGTCGAGCCGTCGCCGATGAGCCGGTTGACACTGCCGGGGGCAACCTCCGGCACGGCGCCCTTCTTGGCGTTCGGACCCCCGAGAGCAGGGGGTTTGGCGGGTTCCGAGCTTCCGCACCCGGCGGCGCACAGGACCAGGGCCGTGGCGACCAGGCCGCCGGCGATCTTCTTCGTAGCGGCGATCATCCGCACACCTCTCCCTCGCAGTTCCCTCGCGGGACTTCCGGGCGGCACCGTCCCATGCGGTCTGCTTTGAAGATGATGTGACAAGCCGGACAAAATGCTTAATCACTCCTGAGGGCTAATTACTCGGCCGTTTGCCCTCATTCCCTCCCCTCGTTCTTTACTCTCCATTACCATTCATTTACCGAGTGTTGACTCCCGCCGCTTCATCCCTCCTCAGAGGAGACGGGACCCATGACAGCCACTTCCGCCACCGACCCATCAGCCGCCAACTCCGCCCCCGACTCGCCGGCCACCGGCCACCGGCCCCGCAACCTGCGGCCGGGCAGTCGCCCGAGCCGTCGATCGGGCAAGGGGCTGCCCGCAGGCCTGTCCGCCGATCTCTCAGCCTCCGTCGCGGTCTTCCTGATCGCGCTGCCCCTGTCCCTCGGCATCGCGCTGGCCACCGGCGCCCCGCTCCAGGCCGGACTGGTCGCCGCGGCGGCCGGCGGGATCGTGGCCGGACGGTTCGGCGGCGCACCGCTCCTGGTGAGCGGCGCGGCCACGGGACTCACGGTGGTCACCGCCGAGTTGATCCAGCGCTACGGATGGCGCACCACCTGCGCCATCACCGTGCTCGCCGGCTGCTGCCAGCTCGGGCTCGCGTTCCTGCGCACCGCCCGGTCGGCGCTCATGGTGAGCCCGGCCATCGTGCACGGCATGCTCGCGGGCATCGGGGTGACCATCGCGCTGGCCCAGCTGCACATCGTGCTCGGCGGCACCCCGCAGAGCTCCGTCCTCGCCAATGTCCGGGGGCTGCCGGCCCAGTTGGCCAACCTGCATCCCGCCGCGGTCGGCATCAGCGTGCTGACGCTGGTCGTGCTGCTCGGCTGGCCGCGACTGCCCGGGCGGGCCGGGCGGGCCCTGCGCAAGGTGCCCGCCGCACTCGCCGCCGTCGCGACCGCCACGGCCTTCGCGACCGTGTCCGGACTGCACCTGCCCCGGGTGGACCTGCCCTCCTGGCGCAGCCACGCACTACCCGAGCTGCCCGAGGGACCGGTGCTGGGCATCATCGCCGCCGTACTGACGGTCACGCTGGTCGGCAGTGTGGAGTCCCTGCTGTCCGCCGTGGCCACCGACAAGCTCACCGCCTCCGCCCGGACGAGGGGCAGCCGCCCGCCGCGCGCCGATCTCAACCGTGAGCTGCGCGGGCAGGGCGCGGCGAACGTGCTCTCCGGAGCGCTGGGCGGACTTCCCGTGGCCGGCGGGGCGGTACGCAGCGCGGCGAACGTCCGGGCCGGGGCGGTCAGCCGCCGGGCGTCGATGCTCCACGGCCTGTGGATCATGCTCGCCGCCGGGCTGCTCGTCCCGGTGCTCGACCTGATCCCGCTCGCCTCGCTCGCCGCGCTGGTGATGGTGGTGGGGGTGCAGATGGTGAGCGCGACGCACGTGCGCACCGTCACCCGGCACCGCGAAATCCTGGTCTACGTGACGACGATCGCGGCCGTGGTCCTCGGCGGCGTCCTGGAGGGGGTCGCCATCGGCATCGCGGTGGCCGTGGCGGTCGCCCTCCACCGGCTCGCGCGGACGCGGATCACGGTGGAAGAGCTGGAGGGCGTCCACCGTGTCTGGGCGCGAGGGCAGTTGACGTTCCTCGCCGTCCCGCGACTGAGCCGGGTGCTGAACCAGATCCCGCACGAGGCCCAGGCGGTGATCGAGCTCGACGGCTCGTTCATGGACCACGCCGCCTTCGAGACGCTCCAGGACTGGCAGGACGCGCATGTCGCGCACGGCGGTTCGGTCGAGGTGACGGGCCGTACCGGGCCGCGGGCCGCCGGGAGCGGCCGGGCCGACGGCGATGCGCCGGCCGGACCGGGAGGAGATCTGCGCGGGGCGCACCACTGCTGCCGCCCGTGGACGCCCTGGAAGAACCACTGCGACCACCGCGCCGCCGGGCGCGAGGAGGACCGTACGCCGCCCAGCCCGGCGGGGGCGACCGCCGTGACGGAGTCCCGGCGGCGCGGAGCCGGACAACTGGCCAGCGGGATCAGCGCCTTCCAGCGGGACACCGCACCGCACGTGCGGGACGAGCTGGCCCGGCTCGCCCGCGAAGGGCAGCAGCCGTCCCAGCTGTTCCTCACCTGCGCCGATTCGCGGCTGGTGACCAGCATGATCACGGCCAGCGGACCGGGCGACCTCTTCACCGTCCGCAACGTCGGCAACCTGGTCCCCCTGCCGGGTGCGGAGGCCACGGACGATTCGGTCGCGGCGGCGATCGAGTACGCCGTGGACGTGCTCAAGGTGGACAGCATCACCGTGTGCGGGCACTCGGGCTGTGGCGCGATGCAGGCGCTGCTGAACTCGAACCCGGACGCGCCGATGACCCCGCTGCGGCGCTGGTTGCGGCACGGGCTGCCCAGCCTGGAGCGGATGACGAGCCGGCACCACCCCTGGGCCCGGATCGCGGGCCGGCTGCCGGCGGACGCCGTGGAGCAGCTGTGCCTGACCAATGTCGTCCAGCAGCTGGAGCACCTGCGGGCGCACGAATCGGTGGCGAGACGGCTGGCCGAGGGCACGCTGGAGCTGCACGGGATGTACTTCCACGTGGGCGAGGCCCAGGCCTACCTGCTGTCGGGGGGTGACGACTTCTTCGACTGCCGGGTCTTCGACAGCATCGGCGGCCACGCCTGACCGCTCGGGCCCCCGACCCCGACCGACACCCGCCCCGCCCCGTCCGCCCCGCACCGTACGGAATCGGCCACGCCGAGGCCCGCGGTGCTCACGAACCGATAACCTCCCGTATCCGTGCCACTGCGTGGCCCCTTCCCGCACCGCACCCGCACCGCGCCGTGAAGCGCTGTGCGACGCGGCGGGAAGGGGTCATCGGCATGGGCTCAGCCGTGTTATAGGTCTAAACCAATTTTCGGCTACCCCTTGTCACCTGGGCCGCTGACTGATGAGCTATGCCCGGGGACACAACGGACACCCTGGGAAAGGGAGATGTCGTGAGCAATGAAAGCCTGGCCAACCTGTTGAAGGAGGAGCGCCGATTCGCTCCCCCTGCCGACCTGGCCGCCGCTGCCAACGTGACAGGGGCTGCGTACGCACAGGCCGAGGCGGACCGGCTGGGCTTCTGGGCCGAGCAGGCCCGGCGGCTGACCTGGGCCACCGAGCCGACGCAGACGCTCGACTGGACCAACCCGCCCTTCGCCAAATGGTTCGCGGACGGCAAGCTGAACGTCGCGTACAACTGCGTCGACCGGCACGTGGAGGCCGGCAACGGCGACCGCGTCGCCCTCCACTTCGAAGGTGAGCCCGGCGACAGCCGCGCGATCACCTACGCCGAGCTCAAGGACGAGGTCTCCAAGGCCGCCAACGCCCTGACCGAGCTGGGCGTGCGGGCCGGGGACCGGGTGGCGGTGTACCTGCCGATGATTCCCGAGGCGGTCGTCTCGATGCTCGCCTGCGCACGCGTCGGCGCCGCCCACTCGGTGGTCTTCGGCGGTTTCTCCGCCGACGCCGTCGCCTCCCGCATCCAGGACGCCGACGCCAAGCTGGTCATCACCTCCGACGGCGGCTACCGCCGCGGCAAGCCCAGCGCCCTCAAGCCCGCGATCGACGAGGCCGTCGCCAAGTGCCCGCAGGTCGAGCACGTCCTCGTCGTGCGCCGCACCGGACAGGACACCGCCTTCACCGAGGACCGCGACGTCTGGTGGCACGACATCGTCGACCGCCAGTCCACGGAGCACACCCCGCAGGCCTTCGACGCCGAGCACCCGCTGTTCATCCTGTACACCTCGGGGACCACGGGTAAGCCCAAGGGCATCCTGCACACCTCCGGCGGCTACCTGACGCAGGCCTCGTACACCCACCACGCGGTGTTCGACCTCAAGCCGGAGACGGACGTCTACTGGTGCACCGCCGACATCGGCTGGGTGACCGGGCACTCCTACATCGTCTACGGTCCGCTCGCCAACGGCGCCACCCAGGTGATGTACGAGGGCACCCCGGACACCCCGCACCAGGGCCGGTTCTGGGAGGTCGTGCAGAAGTACGGCGTCACCATCCTCTACACCGCGCCGACCGCGATCCGGACGTTCATGAAGTGGGGCGACGACATCCCCGCGAAGTTCGACCTGTCGAGCCTGCGGGTGCTCGGCTCGGTGGGCGAGCCGATCAACCCCGAGGCCTGGATCTGGTACCGCAAGAACATCGGCGGCGATCGCTGCCCGATCGTGGACACCTGGTGGCAGACCGAGACCGGCGCCATGATGATCTCCCCGCTCCCGGGCGTCACCGAGACCAAGCCGGGTTCGGCGCAGCGCGCCCTTCCGGGCATCGGCGCCACGGTCGTGGACGACGAGGGCCGCGAGGTCCCCGACGGCGGGGGCGGCTACCTGGTGCTCACCGAGCCGTGGCCGGCGATGCTGCGCACCATCTGGGGTGATGACCAGCGGTTCATCGACACCTACTGGTCGCGCTTCGAGGGCAAGTACTTCGCGGGCGACGGCGCGAAGAAGGACGAGGACGGCGACATCTGGCTGCTCGGCCGGGTCGATGACGTGATGTTGGTTTCCGGCCACAACATCTCGACCACGGAGGTCGAGTCCGCGCTCGTCTCCCACCCCTCGGTCGCCGAGGCGGCGGTGGTGGGCGCGAACGACGAGACCACCGGCCAGGCCATCGTCGCCTTCGTCATCCTGCGCGGCAGCGCGTCCGAGACGCAGACCCTGGTCGCCGAGCTGCGCGACCACGTGGGCGCGACGCTCGGCCCGATCGCCAAGCCCAAGCGCATCCTGCCGGTGCAGGAGCTGCCGAAGACCCGCTCGGGCAAGATCATGCGCCGTCTGCTGCGGGACGTGGCGGAGAACCGGGCCGTCGGTGACGTGACCACGCTCGCCGACTCCTCCGTCATGGACCTGATCCAGAGCAAGCTGCCGGCCGCCGGCAGCGAGGACTGAGCCGGGCAAGGACTGAGCCGGGCGGAGCGAGGCCCCGACCTGGACCGACCGAGCAGGCGAAGCGCGGCCCCGGCCGGGGCCGCGCTGAGCAGGCGGGGCGGGTCGGAAGACGGGCGCAGCCATCCCTGACGCTGCCAAAGGGTCATCCGGTGCGACGCGCCGGATGACCCTTTCGCGCATAAAGTGAAGATCGCCGGATACGCCCTTGCGCGCTCCCTGTAAAGTACGAAGGACGTAAAGAATTACCCAGGGTGCGCCGGGAAGTCTGGTCGGCAACGAGCTTCGCCATGCCGTCCAACCGCCCCGGAGGTGCCTCACGTGGCCGCGCCCAGCCCCACCGACCACCAGAGCCGCAAGCTGCTCGGCCGGCTCTCGCTGCCTGAGCGCCGCTTCGTCGCGGACGCCCTGCGGACCGAAACCGTCGGCGGTGTGCTCCTGCTGGTGGCCGCGATCACCGCACTCGTCTGGGCCAACGTCCCCCCGATCGCGGGCGCCTACGACAGCGTGCGGTCGTTCCACATCGGCCCCGGTTCGCTCGGCCTGGACCTCTCCCTCCAGCACTGGGCGGCGGACGGCCTGCTCGCGGTCTTCTTCTTCGTCGCCGGCATCGAGCTCAAGCGCGAACTCGTCGCGGGCGACCTGCGCGACCCCAAGGCTGCCGCCCTCCCGGTGATCGCCGCCCTCAGCGGCATGGTGATGCCCGCGCTGGTCTACGTACTGGTCAACCTCCTCGGCGACGGTTCGAGGCACGGCTGGGCGGTCCCGACCGCCACCGACATCGCGTTCGCGCTCGCCGTCCTCGCGGTCATCGGCACCTCCCTGCCGTCGGCCCTGCGCGCGTTCCTGCTGACCCTCGCGGTCGTGGACGACCTCTTCGCCATCCTGATCATCGCGGTGTTCTTCACCAGCGACATCGACTTCCCGGCGCTCGGCGGCGCCGTCGCCGGCCTGGTGCTCTTCTGGTTCCTGCTCCGCAGCGGCGTCCGCGGCTGGTACGTGTACGTCCCGCTCGCCCTCGTGATCTGGGGCCTGATGTACAACAGCGGGGTCCACGCCACCATCGCGGGCGTCGCCATGGGCCTGATGCTGCGCTGCAGCCGCAAGGAGGGCGAAGACGCCTCCCCCGGGGAGCACATCGAACACCTCGTACGGCCCCTTTCGGCGGCCCTGGCCGTCCCCCTCTTCGCCCTGTTCGCCGCCGGCGTCTCCCTCTCCGACAAGGCGATCGCCCAGGTCTTCACCCGGCCGGAGACCCTCGGCGTGGTGCTCGGCCTGGTCGTCGGCAAGACGATCGGCATCTTCGGCGGCACCTGGCTGGCCGCCCGCTTCACCAAGGCCGAACTGAACGAGGACCTCGCCTGGCCGGACGTGCTCGCGGTCGCCTCGCTCGCCGGCATCGGCTTCACGGTGTCCCTGCTCATCGGGGAACTCGCCTTCGCGGGCGACGAGACGCTCACCGACGAGGTCAAGGCCGCGGTCCTGATCGGCTCGCTCACAGCCGCGATCATCGCGGGTGTGCTGCTCAAGCTCCGCGACCGCAAGTACCGGGCGCTGACGGAGGCCGAGGACCGCGACGAGGACCGCGACGGCATCCCGGACATCTACGAACTGGACAACCCCGAGTACCACCTGCGCATGGCGCGCATCCACGAGGAGAAGGCGGCGGAGCACCGCCGCCTCGCGGCGGCGGCCGCGGCACTCGCGGGAAACGAAGCGGCGGCCGGGTCCAGCGCAGAGCGCGACCGTCCGGCATGATCTGAACTGACGGAGGACAGCCGTCGACGACGGACGACGTAGGGAGAGAGCGATGAGCGCGTTGGACCAAGGGGTGGAAGGAGCCGAGCGCACACTCGGCCAGCTGGTCGCCTCGGCGACCGCCGAGATGTCCGCCCTGGTGCACGACGAGATCGCCCTCGCGAAGGCGGAGCTGCGCCAGGACGTCAAGCGCGCGGGCATCGGCGGGGCCGCCATCTCCATCGCAGGGGTGTTCGCCCTGTTCTCCCTGCCGGTGCTGAGCTTCGCCGCGGCCTACGGGATCCACAACCTCGGGCTGGGGCTGGCCTGGTCCTTCCTCATCGTCGGTGGCGCGTTCCTGCTGCTCGCCGGGGTGGCGTCGATGCTGGCCGTCTCGAAGTTCAAGAAGGTCAAGCCGCCGGAGAGGTCCATCGCCTCCATGAAGCAGACGGCGGCGGTCGTCGGGACCGTCAAGCCGCACCCGCGCCCGGTCAGTGACAAGGCTGTGGGTGTGGCACGCTCGTCCTCATGACAGCGCCCTCGCCGGCTTCCGGCCCCCCGCCCACGGCCGCCTCGGCGGTACGGCTCGACATCCCCGGCGGGAAAGAGGTGACGCACCGGGACGTCGCCGCCAACGGCGCGCGGTTCCACGTCGCCGAGCTCGGTGACGGGCCGTTGGTGCTGCTGCTGCACGGCTTCCCGCAGTTCTGGTGGACGTGGCGGCACCAGCTGACCGCCCTCGCCGACGCCGGTTACCGCGCCGTCGCGATGGACCTGCGCGGGGTGGGCGGCAGCGACCGCACGCCGCGCGGCTACGACCCGGCGAACCTGGCGCTCGACATCACCGGTGTCATCCGCTCCCTCGGCGAGCCGGACGCCGCGCTCGTCGGGCACGACCTGGGCGGTTACCTCGCCTGGACGGCGGCCGTGATGCGGCCGAAGCTGGTCCGCCGGCTGGTGGTCTCCTCGATGCCGCACCCGCGCCGCTGGCGCGCGGCGATGCTCTCGGACTTCGGGCAGACCCGGGCGAGTTCGCACATCTGGGGGTTCCAGCGGCCGTTCGTCCCGGAACGGCAGCTCGTCGCCGACGACGGGGCGCTGGTGGGCCGGCTGATCCGGGAGTGGTCCGGTCCGGTGCCGCCCGAGGACGCCGATGTCGAGGTGTACCGGCGCGCGATGTGCATCCCGTCGACCGCGCACTGCTCGATCGAGCCGTACCGCTGGATGATGCGTTCGATGGCCCGGCCCGACGGTCTCCAGTTCAACCGGCGCATGAAGCGGCCGGTGCGGGTGCCGACGCTGCACCTGCACGGCTCGCTCGATCCGGTGATGCGTACGCGCAGCGCTGCCGGTTCCGGGGAGTACGTCGAAGCCCCGTACCGCTGGCGGCTGTTCGACGGTCTGGGTCACTTCCCGCACGAGGAGGACCCCGCGGCCTTCTCGGCGGAGCTGGTGAACTGGCTCAAGGACCCGGAACCGGACCGCTGAGCCCGGCGGGACGGCTGCCGGGGGATCCCTCGGCCGATCCCCCGTGCGCTTGTATGACGGTCGTTCAATTGCCCGGCGCATAGGCCAATTGGCCGCCCTGGACGGGATTACCGACCTTGGGGCCCGGGCACAGCTCGGAGTATGGGCTGGACGCACGACTACGGTGACACCGCACACGAACGCCGCTCGGCCGCCGCGCCGGGCACCCACGAGAGGGAGGGCCGCGACGGCCACGACCCTCGACTCGGGATTCCGCGCATCCTGCGCCGCCGGGCCCGCTGGGTATCGGCCCGGCTGCGCCATCCGCGGATGTAGGACGCCCCCCGGGCCCCCGGCCCGGGCCGAGGCTCAGAGCGCGCAGCCCTGGCTGTCGACCCGCTGCTGGGCGGTCTTCCCGCTGCGGATGTCGTCGCGGATCTCGTCCGCCGTCAGGGCGTAGCCGGTCTCGGGGTCGTCGAGGGACTTGGCGAAGACGACCCCGTACACCTTGCCGTCGGGCGTCAGCAGCGGACCGCCGGAGTTGCCCTGGCGGACCGTCGCGAACAGGGAGTACACGTCCCGTCGGACCGTGCCGCGGTGGTAGATGTCCGGACCGTTGGCGTTGATCCGGCCGCGCACGCGCGCCGCACGGATGTCGTATGCACCGTTTTCCGGGAAGCCGGCCACGATCGCATCGCTGCCGCTCACCGCGTCCTTGTCGGTGAACTCCAGCGCGGGCGCCTTCAGCTTGGGCACGTCCAGGACGGCGATGTCACGCTCCCAGTCGTAGAGCACCACCTTGCCGTCGTAGAGCTTGCCCTCGCCGCCCACCTGCACGGTCGGCTCGGCGACCCCGCCGACGACGTGCGCGTTGGTCATGACCTTGCCCGGCGCGAACACGAAGCCCGTGCCCTCCAGCACCTTGCTGCAACTGGGCGCGGTGCCCACGACCTTCACGATCGAGCGCCTTGCGAGGTCGGCGACGCCGCTGCGGGCGAGCGCCGGATCGGGCGACCTCACCTCGGTGATCGGCTCGTTGGAGAACGGGCTGAACACCTGGGGGAAACCGTTTTGCGCCAGGGTCGAACTGAAATCCGAGAACCAGGTGTTCGCCTGCGCGGGCATGACCCGTGACACGCCGAGCAGCACCTTGGAGTTGCGGACCTCCTTGCCCAGGGTGGGCAGCGAGGTCCCGGCGAGCGCGGAACCGATCAGCCACGCCACCATCAGCATCGCGACGACGTTCACCAGCGCCCCGCCCGTCGCGTCGATCGCGCGGGCCGGGGACCAGGTGATGTGGCGTCTGAGTCGGCTGCCCAGATGGGTGGTGAGGGCTTGGCCGACCGAGGCGCAGACGATGATCACGACGACGGCGATCACCACGACGGTGGTGGACACCTGGGTGCCGTCGTCCGTGACCCGGTCCCAGATCAAAGGCAGCAGGGACACGGCGATGAGACCACCGCCCAGGAAGCCGATCACCGACAGGATGCCGACGACGAAGCCCTGGCGGTAGCCGACGATCGCGAACCACACGGCGGCGACCAGCAACAGGATGTCCAGCACGTTCACGTGGGCCACCGTCTCATGCGCGCCAGTCGATCGTGACCTCACGTGAGCGGTCCCACTCCCGCTCCCACCCCGCGAAGTGGAGCAACCGGTCGATCACCCCGGCGGTGAAACCCCAGACCAGAGCCGATTCGACGGTGAAAGCGGGGCCCAGATGACCGCTCGGATGCACGGCCGTCACACGGTGCGCCGGGTCCGCGAGATCCGCCACCGGCACCGTGAACACCCGGGCCGTCTCCGCCGGGTCCACGGCGCCGACCGGGGTCGGGACCCGCCACCACCCGAGCACCGGGGTCACGACGAACTCGCTGACCGGGATGTAGAGGCGGGGAAGCGCCCCGAAGAGCTGGACCCCGGCGGGATCGAGGCCGGTCTCCTCCTGGGCCTCCCTCAGGGCGGCGCGCAGCGGGCCGGTGGTGTGCGGATCGCCGTCCTCGGGATCGAGGGCGCCGCCCGGGAAGGAGGGCTGGCCGGCATGGGACCGAAGGCTCCCCGCGCGTTCCTGGAGCAGCAGCTCCGGGCCGCGGGGGCCCTCGCCGAAGAGGATCAGCACGGCGGACTGGCGGCCCCGCCCGTCCTCGGGGGGCAGGAACCGGCTCAGCTGGTGGGGCCGCACCGTGCGCGCGGCCTCGACCACTGGGCCCAGCCAGGCGGGAAGCCCCCGGGTGCTCAGGGTCACGCCGCCGCGGGGGCCGACGTACGACTGATCACCCTGGGCCTCCGACGCGCCCACCGGCGCGCCCGTCACGCTCTCGTCCCTCGTACCCCGCGTCATAGGCACCCCTGCTCCCTGGATCCGTGTCCACCCCGGCGACGGCGACACCCGCTCAACGTGGTCCGGCGCCGGTTTCGTTCCTCCGCGGCCCGCCTCGCGGCGCCGCGTTTCCCACTCAGGGCGCCGGGGCGCCCAGCGGTGGTGCGGGCAGGCCCGGGTAGTCCGCCGGCGGGCTCAACCGCTGGCCGGGCTGGCCGCCCTTCTCGTACTTGAGCAGCTTCCGCGCCTTCTCCGGATCCGTCTCGCCCTCCCCGTACGACGGGCAGAGCGGGGCGATCGGGCAGGCGCCGCAGGCGGGCTTGCGCGCATGGCAGATCCGGCGGCCGTGGAAGACGACGCGGTGCGAGAGCATGGTCCACTCGCTCTTGGGGAAGATCGCGCAGATCTCCTCCTCGACCTTCTCCGGGTCTTCCTGCTCGGTCCACTTGAAGCGGCGCACCAGCCGGCCGAAGTGGGTGTCGACGGTGATCCCAGGGACGCCGAAGGCGTTCCCGAGGACCACGTTGGCCGTCTTGCGGCCCACGCCGGGCAGGGTCACCAGGTCTTCCAGCCGGCCCGGCACCTCTCCGCCGAACTTCTCGCACAGGGCCTGCGACAGACCGAGGAGGGAGCGCGACTTGGCCCGGAAGAACCCGGTCGGCCGGATCAGCTCCTCCAGATCCTCCGGCGCGGCAGCCGCCATGGCCTCGGGGGTCGGGTAGGCGGCGAACAGGGCCGGGGTCGTCTGGTTCACGCGCAGGTCGGTGGTCTGCGCGGAGAGGACGGTGGCGACCAGGAGCTCGAACGGGTTGCGGAAATCCAGTTCCGGATGGGCGTACGGGTACACCTCGGCCAGTTCCCGGTTGATCCGGCGGGCCCTGCGGATCATCGCGAGGCGGGACTCCGGCTTCGACTGCTTGGCGGGCCGCCCGGGGGCCTGCTTCGCGGTCGGTCCGGCCGTCTGCTTCGCGGGCCGACCCGACGCTTGTTTCTTTGTCGAACCTTTGCCCTGGGGGCTCAGAGGAACCTCCGAGGGCGACGCTCCGGGGGCTTGTTCGCCCACGGCTGAATTCTGGGCCGCCGTCACTCCCGCGGACCCCATGGCCTGTGCTCTCACCGGCTTATTGGACACCCGGCCAGCCTAAGGCCGGCCGCCGACAGCCGCCCGGACCTCAGGTAACACCACTCTGATGGGGCTCCAGCCACCCAGCACACCCGTACGTCCGGCATCCTTGTGATTGATCGCACTGTTTCAGCCGTCCGGCAAAATGGGGAGCGGTCCCCTTGAGCTGGTCGACATAGGAGAGAGACTCGTGGACGACGTTCTGCGGCGCGCCCCGCTGTTCGCGGCGCTCGATGACGAGCAGGCCGCGGAGCTCCGCGCCTCCATGGGCGAGGTGACCCTCGCACGCGGTGACGCCCTGTTCCACGAGGGCGACCCCGGTGACCGGCTCTACGTCGTCACCGAGGGCAAGGTCAAGCTGCACCGCACCTCCCCCGACGGCCGCGAGAACATGCTGGCCGTCCTCGGTCCCGGCGAGCTGATCGGCGAGCTGTCGCTGTTCGACCCGGGCCCGCGAACCGCCACCGCGACCGCGCTGACCGAGGTCAAGCTGCTCGGCCTGGGCCACGGCGACCTCCAGCCCTGGCTGAACGCCCGGCCCGAGGTCGCGACGGCACTGCTGCGCGCCGTGGCGCGACGCCTGCGCAAGACCAACGACCAGATGTCCGACCTGGTCTTCTCCGACGTTCCGGGCCGCGTGGCCCGGGCCCTCCTGGACCTGTCGCGCCGCTTCGGCGTGCAGTCGGAGGAGGGCATCCACGTCGTGCACGACCTCACGCAGGAGGAACTGGCGCAGCTCGTCGGCGCCTCCCGCGAGACGGTGAACAAGGCGCTGGCCGACTTCGCCGGGCGCGGCTGGCTGCGGCTGGAGGCGCGTGCGGTGATCCTGCTGGACGTGGAGCGACTGGCGAAGCGCTCGCGCTGACGCGGCGGCACGCCACGGGCTTACAGCGGAAGGGTCCTGCCCCGAGGGGGGCGGGGCCCTTCTGCCGTGCTGGGGGGGCCGGGGGCAGCCACTTGGCGGAGGCGTGGGCGGCGGGTGCGGGGGGCGTGGGCGGCGGGGTGCGGGGTGCGGGCCGCCGTTCGGCGGGGCACGGGCCGCCGTTCGGCGGGGCACGGGCGGCGCCCCGTCCGGTCGGTGCGTGCGTGCGTGCGCCAGCCGGTGCCGATGGACGCCCAGTCGGTGCGGTGTCGCCCAGAGGGTGCCGGCATGCCCGGCTTGTGCGGGCGCACACCCGGTTGGTGCGGGGCACGCCCGGTCGGTGCCGGCACGATCAGTCCGTGCGGGCTGGGCCCCGGTCGGGTGAGCACGCCCACTCCATGCGGGCCAGGCCGGTCGGTGTAGGCACGCCCCGTCAGTGCCAGCCCGCCGGGTTGGCGCGGGGGGCACGCCCAGTCGGCGCGGGTACATCCAGTCGGTGCCGGCACGCCTGGTCGGTGCGGGCCCATGCCCAACCCGTGCGGGTACGTCCAGCCGATGCCGACATGTCCGCTGGTGCAGGCACGTCCGGTCGGCGCAGGCACGCCTGGTCGGCGCAGGCGCGCCTAGTTGGTGCGAGGCACGCCCGGTCGGTGCAGGCACGTCCGGTCGGCGCAAGCACGTCCGGTCGGCGCAAGCACGCCTAGTGGCGCGGGCCCATGCCCAACCGGTGCGGTACGTCCAGCCGATGCCGACATGCCCGCTGGTGCAGGCACGTCCGGTCGGTGCAGGCACGTCCGGTCGGCGCAAGCACGTCCGGTCGGCGCAAGCACGCCTAGTGGCGCGGGCCCATGCCCAACCGGTGCGGTACGTC
>NZ_JBITDH010000004.1:24375-409971 GCF_044454045.1 Streptomyces sp. NPDC051578 | reverse complement strand
CGGGCCCATGCCCAACCGGTGCGGTACGTCCAGCCGATGCCGACATGCCCGCTGGTGCAGGCACGTCCGGTCGGCGCAGGCACGCCTGGTCGGCGCAAGCACGTCCGGTCGGCGCAAGCACGCCCAGTGGCGCGGGCCCATGCCCAACCGGTGCGGTACGTCCAGCCGATGCCGACATGCCCGCTGGTGCAGGCACGTCCGGTCGGCGCAGGCACGCCTGGTCGGCGCAGGCGCGCCTGGTTGGTGCGGGGCACGCCCGGTCGGTGCGGGCACGACCAGGACCTGGGCGGGCCGTCTGCTCGGGCGCGCGGCGTCGGCTACGGCAGCTCCCCGGGTACGCCCGGTACGGGGGTCTCCGCCGCGGGTCGGGCCGGGGCTAGTGGGAGAGCGCCTCGACCGCCTGCTTGGCCTCCAGCAGGTCGGAGCCGGTGGCGCGGCGGTGGGCGCGGATGGCCTCGACCGTGCGGCCGTCGCGGGCCAGCGCCCGTACCTCGTCCATCCCCGCCGGCTCCGGCTCCTCGATGCCGAAGTGCTCCAGCACCAGGCCCAGGCGGCGCTCCAGGCGGTCCGCCCGGCGCTCCAGGGCCTTCATCCGGAGGGTCACCGTCGAGGTGACCCACGCCGTCGTGACGATCAGCGCGAGCAGCAGGTACAGCACGGTCATTCGGGTCCTCCGGGGATCAGTCCGTGATCTTGAAGGTACTCCAGCTGCGCCCGAACGGACCATTCCGCGATCGGCCAGAGCGACCGGTCGACATCTGCGTACACGTAGGCCACGACCGCCTCCGGGGTGAGGAAACCGTTCTCCACGGCGGTCTCGACCTGCGCGAGGCGGTGCGCGCGGTGGGCCAGGTAGAACTCGACGGCCCCCTGCGCGTCGTCCAGGACCGGCCCGTGACCCGGGAGCACCGTGTGGACCCCGTCGTCGACGGTCAGCGAGCGCAGGCGGCGCAGGGAGTCCAGGTAGTCGCCGAGCCGGCCGTCGGGGTGGGCTACGACGGTCGTGCCGCGCCCGAGGATGGTGTCGCCGGTCAGGACGGCACGGTCGGCGGGCAGGTGGAAGGAGAGCGAGTCGGAGGTGTGGCCGGGCGTCGCCACGACGCGCAGCTCCAGGCCGCCGACCCGGATGCCCTGGCCCGCCGAGAGTCCCTCGTCGCCCAGGCGCAGCGCCGGGTCGAGGGCGCGCACCTTGGTGCCGGTGAGCTCGGCGAAGCGGCCGGCGCCCTCCGCGTGGTCGGGGTGGCCGTGCGTGAGCAGGGTCAGGGCGACCCGCTTGCCCGCCTCCTCGGCGGTACGGATGACCGCCCGCAGGTGCCCCTCGTCCAGCGGGCCCGGGTCGATGACGACGGCCAGGTCGGAGTCCGGCTCCGAGAGGAGCCAGGTGTTGGTGCCGTCCAGGGTCATGGCCGAGGCGTTGGGGGCCAGGACGTTGACCGCGCGGGCGGTGGCGGGCCCGGAGGAGACCACTCCGCGGGGCTGGCCCGGCAGGCTTGCGGCGTCGGTCATGCGGTGGCACCTCCGGGGCGTCCGAAGCGGACGCGCTTGGTGAACTCATCGTGCCCCGGCCAGCTGAGCACCACATCCCCGCCCTCCAGGGCGGCCTGCGCGAGGACCGGGGTCAGGTCCTGGCCCGCGGCACCGGCCAGGGCGTGGGCAGCGCTCTCGTAGGGCTCCAGGGACCGCAGGGTGGAGATGGTCGGCGGCATCATCAGCAACTCGCCCTTGTCGTAGCCGGCGGCCGCGTCGGCAGGGCGGATCCACACGGTCCGGTCGGCCTCGGTGGAGGCGTTGCGGGTGCGCTGACCCTCGGGGAGGGCGGCGACGAAGAACCAGGTGTCGTAGCGGCGGGGTTCGAAAGCGGGGGTGATCCAGCGGGCCCAGGCCCCGAGCAGGTCCGAGCGCAGCAGCAGGCCGCGGCGGTCGAGGAACTCGGCGAACGACAGCTCGCGCGCCACGAGGGCCAGCCGGTCGGCCTCCCAGTCCTCGCCGGTGGTGTCCCCGACGACGGTGTCGGGGGCTTCGCCGGCGAGCAGGACGCCGGCTTCCTCGAAGGTCTCGCGGACGGCTCCGCAGACGATCGCCTGGGCGGTACGGGGATCCGTGCCGAGCCGGTCCGACCAGTCCGCGAGGCCGGGTCCCGCCCAGCCGACGAGGTGGTCCTCGTCGCGGGGGTCGACCCCGCCGCCGGGGTAGGCGTAGGCGCCGCCGGCGAAGGCCATGGATGTGCGGCGGCGCAGCATGTGCACGACGGGACCGTCGTCGGTGTCGCGCAGCAGCATCACGGTGGCGGCGCGTCTGGGTTCGACGGGGGTGAGGGTGCCGTCCGCGAGCGCGCGGATGCGGTCGGGCCACTCCGGCGGGTACCACTGGCCGCCGGCGGGCGTGGCTCCCTGCGGATGCGGCTGCTGCTGTCCCTGCTCACCGTTGGGCATGGCCGGATGCTACGGCCATCCGCGCCGATGTTCGAGGCCCACCCCGGCCGGCCCGACCCGCGGGGGCCGCTTCGGTACGAGCCTCGGACCGCGGCCCGGGTCCGCCGCCGGGGTCCGTCCCGGGCCCTGGGGGCGAAGGCCTGCGCGGCCGGCGACCGGACAGGTTGCGCCTGTCCGGAGCCACGCAGGAGCGGAGCCGGGCCCGAAGCCCGCACGGCGGTGACGTCGGTCCACGTTCGGAGGCCGCAGGCGCCGGAACAGCCAAAGGTCCGGGCCACGACCCGGACACTCCCAAGCACCCCCAGGCTCGGCGCCCCCGGAGTCCGGAGCCGACCTGGGCCGCAGCCCAGGAGCCCGCTCGTGCCGAAGCAGGGCCCTGCGGCCCGGAGCCAGACTGGTCCGAACCCACGAGCCGGAGCCACGCCGGGCCGCAGCCCCGCGAGCCCGCTCGGGCCGACAGGCACCGCATCCCGCAGCGCGGTAGCCGCCTCGGGCCGAATGGGCCCTGTGGGCCGGGGCCCGGGCCGGTAGGCGGCGCGGGTGTGGCCCGCGCGGGTTGCCGGACGCGGGTGGGCCTCCGGGGGTCAGGCCTCCGGGGTGAGTTCGACCTGGATCTCGACCTCGACCGGGGCGTCCAGGGGGAGGACCGCCACGCCGACCGCGCTGCGGGCGTGGACGCCCTTGTCGCCGAGCACCGCGCCCAGCAGCTCGCTCGCACCGTTCAGCACGCCCGGCTGCCCGGTGAAGTCGGGGGCCGAGGCCACGAAGCCGACGACCTTCACGACACGCGCGATCTTGTCGAGGTCGCCGATCAGCGACTTGACGGCCGCCAGGGCGTTCAGCGCGCAGGTCGCCGCCAGCTCCTTGGCCTGCTCCGCCGAGACCTCGGCGCCGACCTTGCCGGTGACCGGCAGGCTGCCCTTGACCATCGGGAGCTGGCCGGCGGTGTACACGTACACGCCCGACCGCACGGCCGGCTGGTACGTGGCCAGCGGCGGCACGACCTCCGGCAGGGTCAGGCCGAGCTCGGCCAGCTTCGCCTCGACCGTCCCGCTCATGCGGCCTTCTCCCGCTTCATGTAGGCCACGAGCTGCTCGGGGTTGTTCGGCCCGGGCACGACCTGGACGAGCTCCCAGCCGTCCTCGCCCCAGGTGTCCAGGATCTGCTTGGTGGCGTGTACCAGCAGCGGGACCGTCGCGTATTCGAACTTCTTGGTCATGGGAGCGAGGGTAGTGCCTGTCGCCCGGGCCCCCCGCCCGCCCTCGTCGCACGGCCCGCACGACGGCCCGGGAGCGACCCGCGGACGACCGGGGAGCGACCCGGAACCCGCCCCGGGATCCGACCCGGGATCCGACCCGGGACCTGAACCGGAAAGCGGCCCGGAAAGCGGCCCGCGACACGAACCGTCCGACCGACTCGTTAGGCTCGGACGCTGTGAGCAGGCTCCAGGTGGTCAGCGGCAAGGGCGGCACCGGCAAGACCACGGTCGCCGCCGCACTCGCTCTCGCCCTCGCGCGCGAGGGCAGACGGACTCTGTTGGTGGAGGTCGAGGGCAGGCAGGGCATCGCACAGCTCTTCGGGGCGGAGGCGCTCCCGTACGAGGAGCGGAAGATCGCCGTGGCGCCGGGCGGCGGCGGTGAGGTGTACGCGCTCGCGATCGACGCCGAGCGGGCGCTGCTGGACTACCTCCAGATGTTCTACAAGCTGGGCTCGGCCGGCCGCGCCCTCAAGAAGCTCGGTGCGATCGACTTCGCGACGACCATCGCGCCCGGCCTGCGCGACGTCCTGCTGACGGGCAAGGCCTGCGAGGCGGTGCGGCGCAAGGACAAGACCGGGCGGTACGTCTACGACCACGTGATCATGGACGCCCCGCCGACCGGGCGCATCACCCGCTTCCTGAACGTCAACGACGAGGTGGCGGGCCTGGCCCGGTTCGGGCCGATCCACAACCAGGCGCAGGCCGTCATGAAGGTGCTCAAGTCCCCCGAGACGGCCGTCCACCTGGTCACCCTGCTGGAGGAGATGCCCGTCCAGGAGACGGCGGACGGGATCGCCGAACTGGAGGCTGCGGGGCTCCCCGTGGGTCGGGTCGTCGTCAACATGGTCCGCCCGCACCATCTGGACGAGGAAGCCCTGGGCGCGGCGGCCGGCGAACGGCGCGCCGACGTGGCCAAGGCCCTGTCCCGCGCGGGTCTGGGCGGCTCGCGCCGTGGCGGCCTGGCCGAGCGGCTGGTGGACCCGCTGCTGGCGCAGGCCGCGGAACACACGGGCCGGGTGAAGCTGGAGCGGGAGCAACGGACGGTGCTGGAGGGGCTGGACGTGCCGACGTACGAACTCCCCTTGCTCGGCACGGGCATGGATCTGGCCGGGCTGTACGAGCTGGCGACGGAACTGCGCAAGCAGGCGGTCGACGCATGAGCGGGCCGACGACGAGCGAGAAGCCGGTGGGTGACGAGATGGGCCTGGACACTCCGCCCGTGCTGGCGGTCGACGCGCTGCTGGACGACTTGAAGACCCGGATCATCGTGTGCTGCGGCTCGGGCGGCGTCGGCAAGACCACCACCGCTGCCGCACTCGGCGTACGGGCGGCGGAGCGCGGCCGGAAGGTGGTCGTGCTGACCATCGACCCGGCGCGCCGGCTGGCCCAGTCGATGGGGATCGCCTCGCTGGACAACACGCCCCGCAAGGTCGCGGGCGTGTCGGGGGACGGCGGCGAACTGCACGCCATGATGCTCGACATGAAGCGCACGTTCGACGAGATCGTCGAGGCGCACGCGGACGGCGAGCGGGCCCGGGCCATCCTGGCGAACCCCTTCTACCAGTCCCTGTCGGCCGGTTTCGCCGGTACGCAGGAGTACATGGCGATGGAGAAGCTGGGTCAGCTGCGGGCGCGGGACGACTGGGACCTGATCGTGGTCGACACCCCGCCGAGCCGGTCCGCGCTGGACTTCCTCGACGCGCCGAAGCGTCTGGGGTCCTTCCTGGACGGGAAGTTCATCCGGGTGCTGATGGCTCCGGCGAAGGTCGGCGGGCGGGCCGGGATGAAGTTCCTCAACGTCGGCATGTCGCTGATGACGGGCACGCTGAGCAAGCTGATGGGCGCCTCGCTGCTCAAGGACGTACAGACCTTCGTGGCCGCGATGGACACCATGTTCGGCGGCTTCCGGACCCGTGCGGACGCCACCTTCCGGCTGCTTCAGGCCCCCGGTACGGCCTTCCTCGTGGTCGCGGCGCCGGAACCGGACGCCCTGCGCGAGGCGGCGTACTTCGTGGAGCGGCTGGCGGCGGAACGGATGCCGCTCGCCGGCCTGGTGCTGAACCGGGTCCACGGCAGTGACGCCGGACAGCTCTCCGCGGAGCGGGCGTTGGCGGCCGCAGAGAATCTTGAGGACGCCGGCATTGTCGATCAGGAGTCCGGGAAAGCTGGACTTCGTGACTCGGACACCGGCACCACCGAGACCGGCACTCCCGAGAAGGGCACCACCGGCACCTCCGAAACCGGCACCTCCGAAACCGGCACCTCCGACACCGGCATTCCCGGCACCGGCTCCCCCAGCGCCGACGCGGACGCGGCCGATGTGGACGACGCCAATGTGGACGACGCCGATGTGGACGAGATCACCGCGGGACTGCTGCGCCTGCATGCCGAGCGGATGCAGGTGATCGCGCGCGAACAGCGCACGCGTGACCGCTTCACCTCACTGCACCCCGAGGTGGCGGTGGCCGAAGTGGCCGCCCTGCCCGGCGATGTGCACGACCTCGCCGGGCTACGGGCCATCGGAGAGCGGCTCGCGACCGGGGTACCGGCCGGAGCGTAGGCGTTCGTACGAGGGCGGGCGCGGGCGGTTGACCCGGCTGCCGCGTAGTCGCGGGCGGTTGACCCGGCTACGGCGTACGGTGCGGACGGGGTCTACCCGGCTGCCGCGTACGTCTCGTACGGAACGTCGATCTCCGCGTCGACATCCATGGTGAGGATGCCCGTACTGCGTTCGTACTCCGTGCGGGCGGTTTCGAGCAGCCGTCGCCACGAGGTGACGGTGGGACGCCGGCGCAGCAACGCGCGACGCTCCCGCTCGGTCATGCCGCCCCATACTCCGAACTCGACACGGTTGTCGAGCGCGTCGGCCAGGCACTCGGTCCGCACCGGACACCCGGTGCACACCGCCTTGGCCCTGTTCTGTGCCGCTCCTTGAACGAACAGTTCATCCGGATCGGTAGTGCGGCAGGCTGCCTGCGCACTCCAGTCGGTAACCCAGCCCATCCCGGCGCCGTCCTCTCCCGAATCGAGGCTCCCCCACGGCGGTAGCGGCATATTCACCGCTGCCAGTTGAGGACGTTACGGAAGGCGAGCACAGCGCAACACCCCCGACGGGCCCAATCTTGAATGGTCCGAACGGACTATGGGTAAGCGGCAGATCACCCGACGGAGTGATCGGACGACATGCCCGGCCATTCCGGCGATTCGGGTGAAATCGGAGAATCCCCGCCCGGTGCCGTCCGAGTGAACGGCGAGATTCGGACATCAGTCCACCGCATTCGGCAAGGGTGAAAATCAAGCCGAGGGGTTGATGTCGCGCCGCGCTGCTGTGACAGTTGGGGCCAGCTTAGGCCAAGGCATTCGCGCGTGTCCGGCGAATGAGAACGTAGGCTGCCCTCCATGGGAAAGAAGCGCTCGGGCGGCGGGCTCACGGGGCCGCAACAGGCCGCCAAGTTCCTCGGGGTGTCGGTTCTCTCCGGAGTCGTACTGGCCGGCATCGCGATCCCGGGCGCCGGTGCCCTGGGCCTCGCGGCCAAGGGGACGGTCGAGGGATTCGACGAGATCCCGGCCAATCTCAAGACGCCTCCGTTGAGCCAGCGCACCACGATCCTGGACGCGGAAGGTGGCTTGATCGCCACGGTCTATTCGCGCGACCGGCAGGTGGTGCCCCTGACGGCCATCTCCCCGTACATGCAGAAGGCGATCGTCGCCATCGAGGACTCGCGTTTCTACGAACACGGCGCGGTCGACCTCAAGGGCATCCTGCGCGCGGTCAACCGCAACGCGCAGGAAGGCGGCGCGGCGCAGGGCGCGTCCACGCTCACGCAGCAGTACGTGAAGAACGTCTTCGTCGAGGAAGCCGGTGACGACGAGTCGAAGGTGCGCGAAGCGCAGGAGAAGAGCCTCGGCCGGAAGATCCGGGAGCTGAAGTACTCGATCCAGGTCGAGGAGGAACTCGGGAAGAAGAAGATCCTCGAGAACTACCTCAACATCACCTACTTCGGGCAGCAGGCGTACGGAATCGAATCGGCCTCGCAGCGCTACTTCAGCAAGCCGGCCAAGGACCTGACGCTGGAGGAGTCCGCGCTGCTGGCCGGAGTGGTGCAGTCGCCGACCCGCTACGACCCGGTCAACGACTCGCAGGAGGCGATGAAGCGCCGCAACGTCGTCCTCCAGCGGATGGCCGACATGAAGGACATCTCGCAGGCGGAAGCCGACGAGGCGAAGCAGAAGCCCGTCACGCTCAAGGTGACCCGGCCCAAGAACGGCTGCATCACCGCCGTGAAGGGCGCCGGATTCTTCTGTGACTACGTGCGCAACACGTTCCTGACCGACCCCGTGTTCGGCAAGACGCGAGAGGAGCGCGCCAAGCTCTGGAACCAGGGCGGCCTGACCGTCCGCACGACGCTCGACCCGCAGTCGCAGGAGTCGGTCAACGATTCCATCAAGGACCACGTCCACCAGGACGACAAGGTCGCGACGGCCGTCACCCTCGTGCAGCCCGGAACCGGCCGGGTGCTCGGCATGGGCCAGTCCAAGCCGTACGGCTTCGGCAAGGACGAGACGCAGATCAACTACTCCGTCGACAAGCGGATGGGCGGCTCGAACTTCGGCTTCCCGACCGGCTCGACCTTCAAGCCGTTCGTCGCGGCCGCGGCCATCGAGCAGGGCGTGCCGGCGACCAAGGTGTACGCCTCCCCGCACGACATGGAGTACCCGAGCGGCGTGCAGACCTGCGGTGACAAGCCGTGGGTCAACGACAGCAAGCCCAAGGACCGGGTGGAGAACGAGTCCGAGTCCGAGATCGGGCCGTACGGGATGAGGGAGGCGATGGCCAAGTCGGTCAACACCTACTTCGTCGAGATGATCAGCGACATCGGGCTGTGCCCGGTCACCGAGATGACCACCAAGCTCGGTGTCATCCCGGCCGACGGCGCCAAGCTGCCGGAGGTCCCCGCCATCGCGCTCGGAACCCAGGGCATGTCCCCGCTGACCATGGCCAACGCCTACGCCACCTTCGCCAACCGGGGCGTGCGCTGCACCCCGGTCGCCATCGAGTCGATCACCGACGCGCACGGCAAGGCGCTCGCCGTCCCGAAGTCGCAGTGCGAGCGGGTGATGTCGGAGAAGACGGCCGACACCATCAACACCCTGCTGCTCGGCGTGGTCGACTCCGGTACGGGTGCCCAGGCGGGTCTGACCGACCGGCAGAGCGCGGGCAAGACGGGTACCACCGAGAACCGCTACAACGCCTGGTTCGTCGGGTACACCCCGAACATGGCCGGTGCGACGTGGGTCGGCTCCGCGGGCCTCAAGCAGGTGTCGATGGAGAACATCACCATCGGCGGCGAGTTCTACGACAAGGTCTACGGCGGCGGGCTGCCCGGCCCGATCTGGAAGCAGGCGGTGACGGGCGCGCTGGCGGGCCGGGAGAACCTGCCCTTCTCGACGGTGTTCGTCGGGGACTCCTCCACCCCGTCCGGCGGCGCGCGCGGCAACCGGCCGCCGACGCAGCCGAGCAACCCGGCCCCGGCCAAGCCGGGCAAGCCGGGCAAGCCCGGGCGGGACGGCAAGCCGGGTGACCGCGAACCGGGCGGCGCCGGAACCACGGGCGGGGGCGTTCCCGTCGACCCCTTCCCCGAAATCCCCCTGCCGCCGGGCACGATCGGCGGCGACGTCCAGTAGCCCGTGTACGAAAGGGGAGGCCCCCGCCGGATCCGGCGGGGGCCTCCCCTTTCGTACGGGCGGTGCCTACGAGAGCTGCTGCTTGACGGCGGCGGCGACGCGGCCGCCCTCCGCCAGCCCGGCGACCTTCGGGTTCACGATCTTCATGACGGCGCCCATGGCCCGCGGCCCCTCGGCCCCCGCGGCCTTCGCCTCGGCGACGGCCTGCGCGACGATCTCGCGGAGCTCCTCGTCCGTGAGCTGCTTGGGCAGGTACTTGTCGAGGAACTCGCCCTCCGCGAGCTCCCGCGCGGCCGACTCGGCGCGTCCGCCCTGGCTGAACGCCTCCGCCGCCTCGCGGCGCTTCTTCGCCTCCTTGGCGATCACCTTGAGGACTTCGTCGTCGGAGAGCACGCGCGCTTCCTTGCCCGCGACCTCCTCCTTGGTGATGGCGGCGAGGGTCAGTCGCAGCGTGGACGAGCTGAGCTCGTCGCGCGCCTTGATGGCAGCGGTGAGGTCTTCCTGGAGCTTGGCCTTGAGCGTGGTCATGCCCCGAGTCTGCCAGGTGCGGTGGCGCCGGCGCCCGCCGGTTTTCCGCGGGGGTGACGCGGGGTGCGACGATGGGGTCATGCGTGCGCGTTACGGAGTACCTCTGAAGGTCACCGCCGGTATCGCGGCGGTGGGGGCCGCGGGTGTGGCCTATGCCGCCGGATTCGAGGCCCGGTCGTTCCGGCTGCGCCGGGTGACCGTGCCCGTCCTCCCGGCCGGCATGCGGCCCCTGCGGATACTGCAGGTGTCGGACATCCACATGGTCGGCGGCCAGCGCAAGAAGCGGGCGTGGCTGCAGTCGCTCGCGGGGCTGCGTCCGGACTTCGTGGTGAACACCGGCGACAACCTCTCGGACACGGACGGCGTGCCGGAGGTGCTGGACGCCCTGGGGCCGTTGATGTCCTTCCCCGGCGCCTACGTCTTCGGCTCGAACGACTACTACGGCCCCCGGCTGCGCAATCCGGGCCGCTACCTGATCGAGAAGGCACAGGGCCGGCACGGGCTGAACGGCAACAAGCCGGTCGTCGGCGCCGTCCACAACCCGTGGGAGGAGATGCGGGACGCCTTCGACGCGGCCGGCTGGCTGAACCTGACGAACACGCGGGCGCGGATGAAGCTGGACGGGCTGGAGATCGCCTTCACCGGCCTGGACGACCCGCACATCAAGCGCGACCGCTACGAGACGGTCGCGGGCGGACCGGAGGCGGACGCGGACTTCTCCATGGCGGTGGTCCACGCCCCGTACCTGCGCGTCCTCGAAGCGTTCACCGCCGACCGCTACCCGCTGATCCTGGCCGGCCACACGCACGGCGGGCAGCTGTGCGTCCCGTTCTACGGGGCGCTGGTGACCAACTGCGACCTGGACACCGACCGGGTCAAGGGCCTGTCCACGCACACGGCGGCGAACGGCAACCGCGCCTACCTCCACGTCTCGGCGGGCTGCGGCACCAACCGCTTCACCCCGGTCCGCTTCGCCTGCCCCCCTGAGGCCACCCTGCTGACCCTGACCCCGGCCCGCCCGGCCTGACGGCCCGCGACCGCCCCGTGAAAACCGGATTTCGTCTCCGGCCGAGGGTCCGCTAAAGTAATCGATGTCGCCAGGACAGCACACGCTGCACGGGTGACGATCGGGGTGTAGCGCAGCTTGGCAGCGCGCTTCGTTCGGGACGAAGAGGTCGTGGGTTCAAATCCCGCCACCCCGACTTCGCAAGACCAGACAAGGGCTTGATCCGCATCGCGGGTCAGGCCCTTCCTGCGTCTGGGGGGACGGCTCGGATGCGTCGGAGGCGGCTCGGCCGTGCGGTCCGGTCCGTCCCGGGCGACCGGCGTGGCTGTCGTCGCCGAAGGTCCTGCGGACCGAGGTGCTCGGCGGCCTGGTGGTCGCGCTGGCGCTGGTCCCCGAGGCGATCTCCTTCTCGACCATCGCCGGGGTCGACCCGGCCGTCGGCTTGTTCACCTCGTTCACCATGGCGGCGATGATCTCCGCGGCGAGGGGCGCCGTCGCGCTCGTGATCGCCGTGCTCAACCGCGATGGTCATCTTCGCCGAGCGCGTCGCGCACCTGGCCACCCTCACCTCCGGGACGGACCCGCGGGCCGGCGAGCTGTTCTTCGCCTCCTCCGACGACCTCGTCGGCCGGTTCGACTACGCCCGGGACCCGCAACGGGTCGTCATCGACCTGTCGTCCGCCCCTAGAGGGGACGCCTCGTCCGTCGCCGCCCTCGACGCCAAGTACCGCAGGCGCGGCAAGGACGTGGACATCGTCGGCCTGGACGAGCGCAGCGCCCTGCTGCACGGGACGCTCAGCGGCGAGCTGTCGGTGTGAGCCGGGCGGGCTATAAAGTAGACGGTGTCCACATCTAGGGAAGCGGAGATCCACATGGCTCCACCGGGCACCGGACCACCCCCGCAGGAACCGCCGCGGAAGCGCACCACCTACCGGCACGGGAACCTGCGCAACGCCCTGCTCGACGCCGCGCTGGAACTGGCGCGGGAGGGCGGCCCCGAGGCCGTGTCGCTGCGCGAGGTGACCCGGCGCGCCGGGGTGTCGCCCAACGCCGCCTACCGGCACTTCGCCGACCGCGGGGCGCTGGTGCACGAGGTCTCGCAGGCGGCCATGGCGCGGGTGGCGCTCGCGATGGAGGCCGAGATCGCGGGTCTCGCGCCGACCGGGGACCCCGCCGCACGGGCGCGGGCCCGCTTCCGCGCCGTGGGGGCGGGGTACATCCGCTTCGCCGTCGCCGAGCCGGGCTGGTTCCGTACGGCCTTCCACGTCCCGGCCGACATGACCTACGCCACCGACGCCTCGGCCGCCGGAGCCGGCGGGCTCACCCCGTTCGAGCTGCTCGGAGCCGCGCTGGACGCCCTCGTGGAGACGGGCGTCCTGCCGCCCGGGCGCCGCCCCGGGGCGGAGTTCCTCGCCTGGTCGGCGGTGCACGGGCTGGCGGTGCTGGTCATCGACGGACCGCTGCGCGGGGTGACCCCGGAGCAGGCGCACGACGCCGGCCAGGACGTGATCGCCATGATCGAAAGGGGGATCTGAACGCTTCCCTGCCGGGCCGGCCGATTCGCCGCGGGACCGTGCCCGCCGCGGTGCGGGCCTCCGCGCCGCCCCGCACCGCCTGCCGCCCCGCACCGCCGGCCGCCCCGCAAGGCCCGCCGCCCCGCATGGCCCGCGGCCCCGCATGGCCCGCGGCGGGGCTATGTCGGGGTGAAGTCCACGTCCGTCGGGCCGGCTTCGCCCGGCCAGGCCAGCAGGCGCGTCGGCGCGGGCGGGCTTTCGGCGAGGACGGTGCCGCGCGAGACGACGTACCGGGGACGGACCTGACGGCGGACGGCCTCCTGCGGGGAGTCGGCCGGGACCAGCAGGAACGAGGCCGGCGCGCCCGGTGCGATGCCGTACTCGGTGCCGGACAGGCCGAGGACCCGCGCCGCACGGTCCGTCACCATCGAGAAGGCCACCGGGATCTCGTCGGCGCCCGTCAACTGGGCGGCGTACAGGCCGACCAGGGCGGTCTGCAGCGGGTTCCCGGTCCCGAGCGCGTTCCACGGGTCCATCACGTCGTCATGGCCGAAGGCCACGTTCACACCCGCCGCCAGCATCTCCTTGACCTGGGTGAGGCCGCGCCGTTTGGGGTAGCCGTCGAAGCGGCCCTGGAGGTTGAGGTTGGCGAACGGGTTCGCCACCAGGTTGATCCCCGAACGCGACAGCAGCCGCTGGAGTTTGAAGCTGTATCCACCGCCATAGGAGCCCATCGCCGTCGTGTGGGAGGCTGTCGCCCGCTCCCGCAGGCCCGAGCGCAGCGCGAGCGTGGCCAGTACCTCCACGAAGCGGGACTGCTCGTCGTCGATCTCGTCGCAGTGCGCGTCGACGCGCAGCCCGTACTCCTCGGCCAGCGCGAAGGCGGTACCCAGCGAGGCGACCCCGTCCTCGCGCGTGTCCTCGAAGTGCGGGATCGCGCCGACGACGTCCGCCCCGCGCCGGACCGCCTCGCGCAGCAGCGCCGCGCCGTCGGGGAAGGAGACGATGCCCTCCTGCGGGAAGGCCACGATCTGCAGGGTCATGACGTCCCGCACCCGGTCGCGGACCTCCAGCAGCGCGTCCAGCGCGGTCAGCGCCGGATCGGTGGTGTCGCAGTGGGTCCGTACGTGCAGCACCCCCTGGGCGGCCTGCCAGCGCAGCACCTGCGTGGCCCGGGCGATCACGTCCTCGCGGGTCAGGGTCTTCTTGCGCTCGCTCCAGCAGGCGATGCCCTCCCAGAGGGTGCCGGACGCGTTGGGGCGCGGCTCGCCCGCGGTCAGGGCGGTGTCGAGGTGGATGTGCGGCTCGACGAACGGGGGCGTGAGCAGAGCGCCGTGCGCCTCGATCAGCACGCCCGTCGCCGGTGGTTCCTTCTGGTCGTCGTACGGGACGACGCGCGCGATGCGCCCGTCCTCGGACACCTCCACATCGGACAGGCCGTGTGCGTGCAGCAGCCGGGCACCCCGGACGATCATCCGCATGCCGTCAGAGTAGGGGCACGGGCCGCGCCGGGGCCGGGCCTCGTGCCGCATGGCCCGCACGTCCGGAGCCACCGGGGCGGCCGCCGCCCGTTCGGCGTACTCGGCATACCGGCGCCCGGTACGGCAAGGTGGGGCCATGACCAGCGACACCGATGTGACCTCCGCACCGTCCCCCGAGATGCCGGACTGGGAGAAGCGTTTCCGGGCCCCGCGCGTCGGGCTGCCCGAATGGGCCGAGGACGCCCCGGACCGCTCGCTCTTCGTCTCCAACGCGACCGGGACCTACGAGCTGTACGCCTGGGACCGCGCCACCGGCGCCCAGCGGCAGGCCACGGACCGCCCCAACGGCACCACCGACGGCACCCTCTCCCCCGACGGCGAGTGGATCTGGTGGTTCTCCGACACCGACGGCGACGAGTTCGGCACCTGGGTGCGCCAGCCCTTCGCTGGCGGCCCCGACGAGCCGGCGACCCCGGGCCTGGCGCCCTCGTACCCGGCCGGGCTGGCCATCGGCCGGGACGGCACGGCCGTCGTGGGCCGCTCCACCGACGAGGACGGCACCACCATCCACGTCGTACGGCCCGACGGGAGCGCCCCGGCCGTCATCTACCGCCACCGCGAGTCGGCGGGCGTCGGCGACCTGTCCCGGGACGGGACCCTGATCGCGATCGAACACACCGAGCACGGCGACGCGATGCACTCGGCGCTGCGCGTGGTCACCCTGGACGGCTCCACCGTCGCCGAGCTGGACGACTCCGAGGGCGGCACCGAGGAGCTGGGCCTCGGCGTGCTCGGCTTCGCACCGGTCGCCGGTGACACCCGGCTGCTCGTGGGTCACCAGCGGCGGGGCCGCTGGGAGCCGATGGTGTGGGACGTGGCGACCGGCGCCGAGGAGGAGCTGGCGGTCGATCTGCCCGGCGACGTGGGCGCCGAGTGGTACCCGGACGGGTCCGCGCTGCTGATCCACCACGAGTACGAGGCCCGCAGCGAGCTGTGGCGCTACGACCTGGCCGTGCGGGAACTCGTACGGGTGGACACTCCGCGGGGGTCGGTCTCGGGTGCGACGGCCCGGCCGGACGGGTCGGTGGAGTACCAGTGGTCCTCGGCCGCCGAGCCGTCGGCGATCCGGTCCACGGCGGGCGGGGTCGTGCTCGACCCGCCCGGCTTCCGGCCCCCGGGTTCGGTCCCGGTGGAGGACGTGTGGGTGGAGGGCCCGGGCGGGCGCGTCCACGCGCTGGCGCAGCGGCCCGTCGGCCACGGCGAGGGCCCCTTCCCGACGGTCTTCGAGATCCACGGCGGGCCCACCTGGCACGACAGCGACGCCTTCGCCGCGACCCCGGCCGCCTGGCTGGACCACGGCTTCGCGGTCGTCCGCGTCAACTACCGCGGCTCGACCGGGTACGGCCGGGAGTGGACCGACGCCCTCAAGCACCGCGTCGGCCTGATCGAGCTGGAGGACATCGCGGCGGTCCGTGAGTGGGCCGTCGGCAGCGGCCTCGCCGACCCGCAGCGGCTCGTCCTGTCGGGCGGTTCCTGGGGCGGTTACCTGACGCTGCTGGGCCTGGGCACCCAGCCCGACGCCTGGGCGGTGGGACTGGCCGCCGTGCCGGTCGCGGACTACGTGACCGCGTACCACGACGAGATGGAGGCGCTCAAGTCCCTGGACCGCACGCTCTTCGGCGGCACGCCCGAGGAGGTCCCGGAACGGTTCGAGGCGTCCTCGCCGCTGACGTACGTGGACGCGGTGAAGGCTCCCGTCCACATCGCGGCGGGCGTGAACGACCCGCGCTGCCCGATCCGGCAGATCGACAACTACGTGGAGCGGCTCGCGGCGCGCGGGGCGGTGCACGAGGTGTACCGGTACGACGCCGGGCACGGCTCGCTCGTGGTGGAGGAGCGGATCAAGCAGGTCCGGATGGATCTGGAGTTCGCCCTCAAGCACCTTCCCGCCTGACCCGGCACCGGTGATCCGGTGCACCCCCCGTACCGTGGTGGGGTGCACCGGTTTCTCCTGACCCCGCGCTGGTGGGGGATCAACGTCTTCGTCGCGCTCGCCATCCCCTTCTGCCTGTTCATGGGGACCTGGCAGCTCGGCCGCTTCGAGGACCGCGTCGGCGACCACCGGGAGGCCACCGGCCGGCAGGCGGCCGACCAGGCCGCCGCGCCCCTCGACTCGCTGCTGCCGGTGGACAAGAAGACCTCCGGGAGGCTGGCGTCCACGGCCGGGGTGTACGGGGAGCAGCTCCTGGTCCCCGAGCGGGACCTCGACGGCAGGAGCGGCTTCTACGTGCTGAGCCTGCTGCGGACCGACTCCGGCAAGGCCCTCCCGGTGGTCCGGGGCTGGCTGCCGGGCGCGGCGGACGCGGCGAAGGCACCGGCCGCGCCGGGTGGCCGGGTGGAGGTCACGGGCGCGCTCCAGGCGTCCGAGAACTCGGGGACGAAGGGCGTGCACGCCCAAGGCGGCCTGCCCGCCGGGCAGCTGGGGGTGATCGGCGCGGCGACGCTGGTGAACCTGGTGCAGGAACCGCTGTACGACGCGTGGCTGACGGTGCAGACGCCGGTGGACGGGATGCTCCCGGTGCCCGCGAAGGCGCCGGACAACACCGGTCTCGACTTGAAGGCCTTCCAGAACCTCGGCTACACGGGCGAGTGGTTCGTCTTCGCCGCCTTCGTGCTGTTCATGTGGTTCCGCTTCTACCGGCGCGAGGTGGAGACCCTGCGGGACGCGCAGGCCGGCCTGGTGCCGGAGCAGCCGCGGCCCGCCGCTACCGCGTCGGCGTCAGGGGAATGACCCCCGTCCGGTAGACCGTGCCGCCGCAGGCCGCCGGGATCGTCGTCTGGGTCGTCGGGGCGCCCGCCGCCGGGGTGTGGGACACCTCGACGCCGGTCGGGGCCGGGTCCGTGCTGCCGCCCAGCGGGTCGGCGGCCGAAGCCGGGTCGGTGGCGGCCGGCGCGCCGCTCCCGCCCTGTGCGGGCTTCGCCGACGGGTCCGCGGTGCTCGCGGGGCAGGAACGCTGCGAGGGCACCCAGGCGAACCGGACCTCGTACGCCGCGTTCGGCTGAAGGACGACCGACCGGGACTCCGCGGACGGGTCGGGGAGCAGCGCGCTCGCCGGGTCGCCCGCGGTGTGGCCGACCACGGTGACCGCCGGGCTCTTCGCGGGCGGCGGGGCGTCGGCCGCGGGGGCCGCCGTCACGGTGCCCGGGCCGGCGGCGAGGCAGCCCCGGTCCGAGACGTTGGTGACCTTGAAGCTGCCGTACACCGTGCCGTCGGCGCCGGGGGCGCGGGCGCTGCCCAGCACGCCGAGCTGCCCGGCGGTGCATTCGGGGACGCCCCGTACCGCTCCGAGCGGGGGCAGCTGGGGGTTCTCGGCGCCGGGGGTGCCGGTCGAGGTGCTGCCCGCCGTCGGGTCCGCGACCGTACCGCCCGAGGGGGAGCCGCTCGGGCGGGGGGCGGGGCCGGTGCCGGTGCCGCCCGGCTCGGGGTGCACGCCGGCGGGGCCCGTGGACTTGGAGTAGGCCCCGGAGCCGTTCTGGTGCGGGTCGGAGGAGCCGCCGGTCCTGCCGCCCCGCGGCTCGCCGTGTCCGGCCATCGCGGGGTGTCCGGCGGCGCTGCTGCTCGCGGTGCCGCTCATGCGCAGGGCCGTCGGGACGGCGGCCCCGGCGAGGAGTACGGCCGCGGCCGCGCCGACGAGGGCCCGGCGCTTGCGGGTCCGGCGGGCGGGGACCGCGTGGCGCAGCCGCTCCAGGGCGTGCTCGGAGGGCTCCAGGTCCTGCACGGCCCCGCTGAGCAGGTCGCGCAGCCGCTGCTCGTCCAGCGTCCGGGGCGTGGTGTGGTCGTCCTTCATGACTGCGCAGCCTCCATCGCCACCCGCAGCGCGGCAATGCCCCGCGAACCGTACGCCTTCACCGAGCCGAGCGACACGCCGAGCGTCTCGGCGACCTGCGCTTCGGTCATGTCCGCGAAGTACCGCAGCACCAGCACCTCGCGCTGCCGTCGCTGGAGTCCGCGCATCGCCTTGATCAGGTCGTCGCGCTCCAGCTGGTCGTACGCGCCCTCCTCCGCGCTCGCCATGTCCGGCATCGGCTTCGAGAGGAGTTTCAGCCCGAGGATGCGGCGGCGCAGCGCCGAGCGCGACAGGTTGACGACGGTCTGGCGGAGGTACGCCAGCGTCTTGTCGCGGTCCCGGACCCGGTTGCGGGCCGAGTGGACGCGGATGAAGGCCTCCTGGACGACGTCCTCGCAGGAGGCGGTGTCGTCCAGCAGCAGCGCGGCGAGCCCGAGGAGGGAGCGGTAGTGGGCCTGGTAGGTCTGGGTGAGGTGGTCGACGGTCGTGCCGGCGACCACGGCCTTGTCGGGGGCGGACCCGACGGGCTCCCCGACGGCCCGCGCGGGCGCCACGGCCTCCCCCACGGCTCGTGTGCCCGGCACGGTCTCCGCGCTGTCGCGGGGTGCGGGGACGCGGCCGCCTCGGGCCGGCAGGGCCGCCGCGGGTACGCCGGCCGGCGGGACGGGAAGGATCACCGGGAACCCACCGGGCGCGGGAGCCGGGACGCGCCGGCGCGCCGGAGCGGTGCGTGCCGGGGCGACGGCCGCCGCAGCGGTGCGTGCCGCGGCGCCGCGCGCCGGAGCGATCGTGAAGTCGAGCAATGCCTCTGCCACGCCCGTTGGACGCACGTCGCCCCGCCGGGGTTGTACGCGCCGGGCGGACTGGCCGGCCATGTCCCCGTTGCCCTCATGCGCACCCGATCTTCCCGTTCGCCCCGTTTATCCAGGCGGCAGTCGGGCCATCACCTTGATCGAGGGATCGCCACCGATCCTACAAAGTGAATTACGCGAATTCACCCGCGATCAGTTCCGCGATCTGCGTCGCGTTCAGCGCCGCACCCTTGCGCAGGTTGTCCGCGCAGACGAAGAACTCCAGGGACCGGTCGTCGTCGAGCGACGCCCGCACCCGGCCCACCCAGGCCGGATCCGTCCCGGCCGCGTCCACCGGCGTCGGGAACTCCCCCGCCGCCGGATCGTCCACGAGGACCACCCCGGGCGCCGCCTCCAGAGTCTTGCGGGCCTGCCCGGCGTCCACCTCCCGATCGAACCGGGCCCGTACGGTCAGCGAGTGCCCCTCCAGCACGGGAACCACCACGCAGGTCACCGCGATCGGCAGCTCCGCCAGCTCCAGGATCCGGCGGGTCTGCGACCGCACCGCCAGCTCGTGCGAGGACCAGCCGCCCTCGCGCAGTTCTCCCGACCAGGGCACCACGTTCAGCGCGAGCGGGGCCGAGAAGGGACCGGTGTCCTCGCCCACGACCCGCCGCACGTCCCCGGGCTGCTCCCCGAGGGAGGTCCCGGCCACCAGCGACAGCTGTCGGCGCAGCGCCTCCGTCCCGGCCCGGCCCGCGGCGCTCGCGGCCTGGTACGAGGACACGGCCAGGTCGGCCAGCCCGTAGTCGGCGTGCAGCGCGCCCAGGGCGGCGATCATGGTGGCGGTCACGCAGTCGGGGCCCGCGACGATGCCGCGCGGCCGCACCCGTACGGCGTGCCCGTTCACCTCCGGCACCACCACCGGCACCTCGGGATCCTCCCGGAAGGCCGCCGACTGGTCCACGGCCACGGCCCCGCGCGCCGTCACGACGGGGGCCCACTGCGCGGACACCGCGGGCGGGGTCAGGAACAGCACCACGTCGCCCGCCCCGAGGCCGTCGAAGGCGTCCTCGTTGAGGGCGAGCACCTCGGTCTCCCGTCCGCGCACGGCCAGCACGCGGCCGGCGGAGCGCGGCGAGGCGATCAGGCGGATGTCGCCCCAGATGTCGGCGCGCTGGGACAGTATCCCGAGGACGACGGAGCCGACCGCTCCGGTCGCCCCGACCACGGCGAGCGCCGGGGCCGGGGCGGACCGGGTGCCGGTCATCGTCCGGTGCCCCCGTAGACGACGGCCTCGTCGCTGTCGGAGTCGAGGCCGAAGGCCGTGTGCACGGCGCGGACGGCCTCGTTGACGTCGTCCTGGCGGGTCACGACCGAGATGCGGATCTCGGAGGTCGAGATCAGCTCGATGTTGACGCCCGCGTCGGACAGCGCCTGGAAGAACGAGGCGGTGACGCCCGGGTTCGTCTTCATGCCGGCGCCGACCAGGGAGATCTTGCCGATCTGGTCGTCGTAGCGCAGCGAGTCGAAGCCGATCGCGCCCTTCGCCTTCTCCAGGGCGTCGATGGCCTTGTGGCCCTCGGCCTTGGGGAGGGTGAAGGAGATGTCCGTCAGCCCGGTCGAGGCGGCCGACACGTTCTGGACGATCATGTCGATGTTGATCTCGGCGTCCGCGATCGCGCGGAAGATCGCCGCGGCCTCGCCCGGCTTGTCCGGGACGCCGACGACCGTGATCTTGGCTTCGGAGACGTCGTGCGCGACTCCGGAGATGATGGCGTGCTCCACCGGCTCGTCCCCTTGCGGATTCTCGTTGCTGACCCAGGTGCCCGGCAGTCCGGAGAAGGACGAACGGACGTGGATCGGGATGTTGTAGCGGCGCGCGTACTCGACGCAGCGGTGCAGCAGCACCTTGGAGCCGGAGGCCGCGAGCTCCAGCATGTCCTCGGAGGAGATCCAGTCGATCTTCCGGGCCTTCTTCACGACGCGGGGGTCCGCGGTGAAGACGCCGTCGACGTCGGTGTAGATCTCGCAGACCTCGGCGTCCAGCGCGGCGGCCAGCGCGACGGCGGTGGTGTCCGAACCGCCGCGGCCGAGCGTGGTGATGTCCTTGCTGTCCGCCGACACGCCCTGGAAACCGGCGACGATGGCGATGTTGCCCTCGTCCAGCGCGGTGCGGATACGGCCCGGCGTGACATCGATGATGCGCGCTTTGTTGTGGACGGAGTCGGTGATGACACCTGCCTGGCTGCCGGTGAACGACTGGGCCTCGTGGCCCAGGTTTTTGATCGCCATGGCCAGCAGGGCCATGGAGATCCGCTCTCCCGCGGTCAGCAGCATGTCGAACTCACGACCGGCAGGCATCGGGGATACCTGCTCGGCGAGATCGATCAGCTCGTCCGTCGTGTCGCCCATCGCGGATACCACGACGACCACTTGGTGGCCGTTCTTCTTGGCATCCACGATCCGCTTGGCGACGCGCTTGATGCCCTCGGCATCGGCTACGGAGGAGCCTCCGTACTTCTGCACGACAAGGCCCACGTGCGCTCCTCGCTCAATCCAGTACTGCGGTCAGTCACGCAGTCTAACGAGCGACCGGAATCCGACCGGCCCGTACCACATCATGAGATGTTCACCTCATCCCAGGACCGCGCCCGCCGCGAGGGTCTAAACGCGTCCGATGCCGCCCAGTTCCTGCGCCATGACCTCGCCCGCCTGCTCCGCGAGGTCGTCCTCGGCGAGGTCCTCGTCCGTGTCCAGGCCGTCGAGCGCGTCCAGCGGCTGGTCGAGGCGGACGTGGGCCACCAGCGACTGGAGCGCGCGCAGGGTCGCCGAGGCCGTCGAGCCCCAGTTGGAGAAGTAGGAGAACTGCCACCACCACAGCGCCTCCGTGGTCCGGCCCGCCCGGTAGTGCGCGAGTCCGTGCCGCAGGTCGGCGATGACGTCGGCGAGGTCGTCGGAGATCCGGTGCGCGACCGGCGCCTTGCGCGGCTCGTAGGGGTCGAAGACCTCCGAGTACACGTCGACCGGGTCGAGCATGTACGCGAACCGCTCGCGCAGCTCGTCCACATCCGGCTCGGGGCCCAGGTCGGGCTCGTAGCGCTCGTCCGGCAGGACGTCCTGGTACGCGCCCAGCCGACCGCCCGCCAGCAGCAGCTGCGAAACCTCCAGCAGGAGGAACGGCACCGCGCTGTCCGGGTCCTCGCCCTTGGCCACCTCGGTGACCGCGACGATGAAGGACTCGATCTGGTCCGCGATCTGGACGGCGAAGTCGTCCGGATCCTGGCCAATGGCGTGCAGCGTTGCGTCAGACATCGAGAAGTCGCCTTCCTTCAAAGGCCCGCCCGAGCGTGACCTCGTCCGCGTACTCCAGATCTCCCCCGACGGGGAGTCCGCTGGCCAGGCGGGTGACTTTCAGGCCCATCGGCTTGATCATGCGGGCGAGGTAGGTGGCGGTCGCCTCGCCCTCCAGGTTCGGGTCGGTGGCGAGGATGAGCTCGGTGACCGTGCCGTCCGCGAGCCGCGCCAGCAGCTCCCTGATGCGCAGATCGTCCGGGCCGACGCCCTCGATCGGGCTGATCGCGCCGCCGAGGACGTGGTACTTCCCCCGGAACTCGCGCGTCCGCTCGATCGCGACCACGTCCTTGGGCTCCTCCACCACACAGATGACCGACGGGTCGCGGCGCGGGTCGCGGCAGATCCCGCACCGCTCCTCCTGCGCCACGTTCCCGCACACCGCGCAGAACCGGACCTTGTCCTTCACTTCGAGCAGCGCGTGCGCGAGGCGGCGGACGTCGGTGGGCTCGGTCTGCAGGATGTGGAAGGCGATCCGCTGCGCGCTCTTGGGCCCGACGCCGGGCAGCCTGCCCAGTTCGTCGATCAGGTCCTGGACCACGCCTTCGTACAACGGAATGCCTTCTTTCGGATTTCAGATGTGTGGGTGCCGGGGGCGTCGGCTAGAACGGGAGGCCGGGGATCCCGCTGCCGCCGCCGAAGCCCTGGGCCAGGGGGCCCAGCTTGGCCTGCTGGAGCGCCTGCGCGTTCTCGTTGGCCGCCTGGACCGCCGCGACCACCAGGTCCGCGAGGGTCTCGGTGTCCTCGGGGTCCACGGCCTTGGGGTCGATCACGAGGGCGCGCAGCTCACCGGAACCGGTCACGGTCGCCTTGACCAGACCACCGCCGGCCTGGCCCTCGACCTCGGCCTGCGCCAGCGCCTCCTGCGCCGCGGCGAGGTCCTGCTGCATCTTCTGGGCCTGCTGGAGCAGCTGCTGCATGTCGGGCTGGCCACCACCGGGAATCACAGGGCACTCACTCCATCACTGCGGGAACAACGGATGCTTCTCAACGCTTGGTCAATCCGAGCCTACGTGCTCCCCGCGCGCAGCGCCCTACGCCGTGAGGACCAACTCTTTCGAGTGAGAGTGCGGGGGTGCCCGCACCTGCTGGAGCCCTCCTTGCGAGCGGAAATCGCGGGATTCGTTGTCCATCGCGCGTCATTCGAAGGTAGGAAGTGCATGCGCACCATTGCGCACACGCGCACCACCACACGTCAGCGCAGGCAGAGGGAGTGCCGGGTGAGTCAGCCGGAGATGCAGCCCGAGGGGCCACCCCGGGATCCCGCAGAGGACGGCGACCTGACCGGCCGGCCGTTTCCTCTCGGGGACTGGGGCGAGCCCGCCGAGCGGCTCGACGAGCTCTACCGGCGGGTCGAGGCCGACGCCCTGCGCACCGCGGAGTGGTACCTGGCCGACCGGGCGTGGAAGCGGCGCGGGGCGCGCTCGCTGCGCGTGGGGGCGGCGGCCGGAGCCGTCGTGGGGGCCTCGATGCCGCTGCTGGAGCTGACGGGCTCCGCGCCGGGGGCGGCCTCCTACGGTTACCTGTGCCTGCTGCTCGGCGCGGCCTGCCTGGCCTGCGACCGGTTCTTCGGGCTGACCTCCGGGTGGATGCGGGATGTGGCCACGGCGCAGGCCGTGCAGCGCCGGCTCCAGACCCTCCAGTTCGACTGGGCCTCGGAGAACGTGCGGGAGGTGCTGGGCCCGACCGAGGGCACGGCGAGCGAGGCGGCGGAGCGCTGCCTGACCGTCCTGCGGCGGTTCTCGGAGGACATCACGGAGCTCGTGCGCTCGGAGACGGCGGACTGGATGGTCGAGTTCCGGGCCGGACCGGCCCCGCTGGTCATGCAGTCGCTGGGCTCGGCGGCCTCCCGGCCGGACCCGGGCGTCCCCCCGGCCCGCTTCGCCCTCCCCCCGGGCACCCGCCCGAACATGCCGCGCCAGCGGCCCCCGGAGCAGCCCCGCTGAGGCCGGACCGGGGGTGCCGCGGCGCGGCCGGCGCCCTCGGCTGAACACGTGGCCGGCGCGCTCAGGTGAAGGCGCGGCCGGCGCGCTCAGCTGAAGATGATCATCGATCCTTGGCCCAGGCTCCGGGTCGCCGCCGCGTGCAGTCCGAGCCACACGTGCCGCTCCCGCGCGAAGGGGCTGTCGTCGTACGGCATCGGCCCCGCCGGCTCCTCCAGCGAAGTCGGACGGCCCGGCGGTGCGGGGGCAGCGGGCGGATTACCCGGGTCTATCCCGATCGCGGGCGCCACGAAGGCCAGCTCCCGCAGCAGCCCCTGCGCGGAGCCCAGCGGTCCGCCCCCCGCCAGCAGCTCCTCGTCGGCCAGCGGAGCGGGGAAGTCCACCGGGACGTACGCCCCCGCGTGGTCGTAGTGCCATACGAGGTGCGACTGCTGGGCCGTGGACTCGAACATCTCCAGCAGCTGCTCGTAGTCACCGCCGAGCTCGTCCACCGGCGTCACCGGCAGCCCGCACACCTGGAGCAGGTACGCCCGGCGCAGGAAGTGCAGGGCGTCGTAGTCGAAGCCGGCCACCGGGGCGACGTCGCCGCTCAGGCCCGGCATGTAGGCGAAGACCGGGACGGACGGCAGGCCCGCCGCGCCCAGCGCCCTGTCGTACGAGGCGATCTCTTCCGCGAAGGGGTTGTCGGGGCTGTGGCACAGCACGTCGACAAGGGGGACCAGCCACAGGTCACAGGCCACGCGGCCTCCGATCAGTCGTTGCCGCCGATCGGGCAAGCGTAATGCGCCGGACACGCTCCGCGAAGGGGTCGGCGGCCACCGGGTCGCGGGCCGTGGCGACCGGCCGGCCGGTGCTACAGCCCGGCGGCCCAGTCCAGGCCGTGTTGGTTGTACGCGTGCACGATGCGGCGCGCCTCCCCGGCGTCCGCCCGGGTCACCGCGTCCACCAGCTCGGCGTGGCCGTCCCACAGCGCCCGCCGCATCTCCTGCGCCGTCGCCTTCTGGAGGTGGGGCACGGAGAAGACCCAGCACTGGATCCGGATCCGGTGCAGGAACTCGGAGATGTACGTGTTCCCGACCAGCCCGCTCAGCTCCCGCCAGAACCGCAGGTCGTAGCCGATCAGCACTTCGAGGGAACCGCTCTGCGCGGCCCGCCGGGCCTCCTCGGCGCGGCGCCGCACGGAGACCAGCAGCTCGCCCGAGCCGATCGCCGTGCCGCGTTCGACGAGCCGGCGGAAGATCCCGTCCACGACCAGGATGCGGGCCTCGACCATGCCCCGGTAGTCCTCGACGCTGTAGGTGCGCACCCTGAAGCCCCGGTGCTGCACCGACTCCAGGAGGCCCTGCGCCGAGAGGTCCACCAGCGCCTCGCGCACGGGGGTCGCGGAGACCTCGTACGTCTCGGCGATCTGCTTGACCGTGAACTCGGTGCCGGGGGGCAGGCGCGCCGCGAGCACCTCGTCGCGCAGCGCGTCCGCTATCTGCCGCCGAAGTGTGTTGCGGGTGACAGCTCCGCTGCCTGGCATAGGTGTCCGTCTCCTCGGTAGGACTTCGGACACCTTAGGCCAGCCGATCCGGCCGAAACCGATCGGTACGCGGGAATTAAACGGACATAGCGCCCGATATTCGGGCGCTATGTCGCGCGTGTGTCCGGCCTTCGGCCGTCAGCCGGCCGTGGTGTGGCGATCGGCCACGTCGAGCGCCGCGTCCAGCAGGGCCAGACCCTCCTTGGCCTCCGTCTCCGTGACGGTGCAGGGCGGGACGACGTGGGTCCTGTTCATGTTGACGAACGGCCACAGGCCGGAGGCCTTGCAGGCGGCCGCGAACTCGGCCATCGGCCCGTTGTCGGCGCCGGCCGCGTTGTACGGGACGAGCGGCTCGCGGGTCTCCGCGTCCCGTACGAGTTCCACGGCCCAGAAGGCACCGAGGCCCCGGACCTCGCCGACCGACGGGTGCCGCTCGGCGATGGCGGCGAGGCCGGGGCCGATCACGTCCTCCCCGATGCGGGCGGCGTTCTCGACGATGCCCTCCTCCTCCATCGCGTTGATCGTGGCGACGGCGGCGGCGCAGGCCAGGGGGTGGCCGGAGTACGTCAGTCCGCCCGGGTAGGGGCGGGTGGCGAAGGTCTCGGCGATCGCGCCCGAGATGGCGACGCCGCCGAGCGGGACGTAGCCGCTGTTGACGCCCTTGGCGAAGGTGATCAGGTCGGGGGTGACGTCCCAGTGCTCGGCCGCGAACCACTTGCCGGTCCGGCCGAACCCGGACATGACCTCGTCCAGGATGAAGACGATGCCGTACCGGTCGCACAGCTCGCGCACCCCGGCCAGGTAGCCGGCCGGCGGGGTCATGATGCCGGCCGTGCCCGGCACGGTCTCCAGGATGATCGCCGCGATGGTCGCCGGCCCCTCGAAGGCGATGGTGTCGGCGAGGTGGGCGAGGGCGCGGGCGCACTCCTCGGCCTCGGTGGTCGCGTGGAAGGGCGAGCGGTAGAGGAAGGGCCCCCAGAAGTGCACGACACCGGCGGCGGCCGTGTCGGAGGGCCAGCGGCGCGGGTCGCCGGTGAGGTTGATCGCGGCGGCGGTGGCGCCGTGGTACGAGCGGTAGGTGGAGAGCACCTTCTGGCGGCCGGTGTGCAGCCGGGCCATCCGTACGGCGTTCTCCACGGCCTCGGCGCCGCCGTTGGTGAAGAAGACCTTGTCGAGGTCGCCGGGGGTCCGCTCGGCGATGAGGCGTGCGGCCTCGGAGCGGACGTCGACGGCGAAGCCGGGGGCGAGGGTGCAGAGCCGGGCGGCCTGCTCCTGGATCGCGGCGACGACCTTCGGGTGCTGGTGGCCGATGTTGGTGTTGACCAGCTGGGAGGCGAAGTCGAGGAAGCGGTTCCCGTCGTAGTCCCAGAAGTACGACCCCTCGGCACCTGCGATGGCCAGGGGATCGATCAGGGCCTGGGCGGACCATGAGTGGAAGACGTGGGCGCGATCGGCGGCCTTGACTGCCGCGCCGGTGACATGAGGGGTCATGCGGCCACGCTAGGAGCGCCCGGACCCGCAGGACATCGGCGGACTGTATGCGGGTGGGGGCCCGCCCTCGGCAGTCTGTCTGCGGTCGGGCCGGAGGCTTGGCAGCCTCCTGTCAATATGACAGCATGTTGTCATAACAAGGGAGGTCCTCCGGTCAGGAGCCGGGGACCCGCCCTCCCGAGGAGGCGAGCACCATGAGCGACACCCCGCGGCAAGCGCCCCGCAAGCCGGTCCACCTCGCGGTCTACGACACGTACGCGGACTGGGAGACCGGCCACACCACGGCGCACCTCACCCGGCGCGGCCACCGGGTCCGTACGGTCGCCTTCGCCGCCGAGGAGCCCGTCACCACGATGGGCGGCGTCCGGATCCGGCCCGACCTCGCCCTGGCCGGGCTGCGCCCCGAGGACTCCTCCCTGCTGATCCTCACGGGCGCCGCGCTCTGGGACACCGGGGACGCGCTGGCGCCGTTCGCGGCGAAGGCCCGCGAGTTCCTGGCGGCGGGGGTGCCCGTCGCCGCGATCTGCGGAGCGACGGCCGGCCTCGCCCGCGAGGGCCTGCTCGACGGGCGCCGGCACACGAGCGCCGCCGCGGAGTACCTGGCGGCGCAGCCCGGGTACGGGGGCGGCCCCGAGTACGTCGAGGCCGACGCGGTCACGGACGGCGACCTCATCACGGCGGGGCCGACCGAGCCGGTGGCGTTCGCCCGCGAGGTGTTCGCCCGGCTGGACGTGTACGAGCCGGTCGTCCTGGACGCCTGGTACCGCCTCTTCCACGACTCGGACGCCACCGCGTACCCGGTCCTGGCGGCCGCGACGGACCCCGGCGATGGCTGAGGCGGGGGCGTCGGCGGGGGCGGGGTCGGCGGTCGGGGCGGGGTCGGCGGTTGGGGCGGGGGCTGAGGCGGGGCGGGCTCCGGTGGTGCCGGGGCGGGCGCGCCAGGACCTGCTGAGCCGTACCGCCCTCGGGGTCTTCCGGCTGAACGGCCAGTTCCTGACCGTCTCCGAGGAGCTGGCCCGCCCGGCCGGGCTGACGGCGGCGCGGTGGCAGGTGCTGGGCGCGGTGCTCCGCGAACCCCTGCCGGTCGCCGGCATCGCCCGCGTCATGGGCATCACCCGCCAGAGCGTCCAGCGCATCGCCGACCTGCTGGCCGCGAACGGTCTCGCCGAGTACGTACCGAACCCCGCCCACCGGCGCGCGAAGCTCCTGCGGCCGACGGAGGAAGGCCGCGCGGCGATCGCCCGTATCGCTCCCGGCCATGCGGCTCTGGCGGACCGGCTGGCGGCGGAACTGGGTGAGGAGGCCTTCGCGGAGACGGTCCGGACCCTGGAAAGGCTGTCCCGCGCACTCGACGCACTGGCGGACCCGTCGTCTGCCGGCCCCCGGGAGGAATAGGGGGCCGCACCGATTGTGTCGAAGTCAATAAGCCTGCAAGCGAAGCTTGTTGCGCGCCGTGACCGCGTCGCAGACTGCCGCACATGGAGCCGTTGGACGTAGTGGCACGACTGTGGGAGCGGATCGAGGCGCGCGACTGGGACGGCGTCGCCAAGCTGGTCGCCGAGGACGCCGTGATCGAGTGGCCCGTCAGTGGTGAGCGGATCGTGGGCCGGGCCAACTTCATCGCCGTCCTCGCCGAGGACGACGACGTGGACGAGGTGCCGGTGGAGGTGCTGCGCGTACTCGCCGACGGGGACCTCGTCGTCACGGAGGTGGAGGTACGGCAGGAGCACGTGGTCTACCGGGCCGTCTCGCTGTGGACGGTGCGGGACGGGGAAATCGTCGGAGCCAGGGAGTACTGGACCAGCCCGGGCCAGGACCCGGCGCCCCGCTGGCGGGCGGGCTACGTGGAGCCGTTGCTCGCGGACTGAGCCGCGGCCGCCGTCGATCCGCCGGCCTCGCGCCTGCGGCCTCGCGCCTGCGGCCCCGGGCCCCGGCGCCGTCGGGCCTGAGCGGCAGTCGAGGTGCGGCTGCCAGACTGGGCCGCGTGTACACCCAACTCCTCGCCGCGACGGGCGTCCTCACCCTGTTGACCCTCGTCCCCGGGCCGGACATGGCGATCGTGACGAAGCGGGCCGTCTCGCACGGCCGGGCCGACGGGCTGCGCACGGTCGGCGGGATCTCCGTCGGCCTGCTCCTCTGGGGCGCCCTCACCGTCGCCGGACTCGCGGCGCTGCTCGCCGCGTCGGCCGAGGTGTACCTGGTGGTCAAGCTCGCAGGTGCGGCCTACCTCTGCTCCCTCGGCGTCCAGTCGCTGCGTCACGCGGGCGCCGAGCCGGCCGTACGGGCAGAGCGGGCGGACCCGCCCGGGGGCAGCGCCTGGCGCACGGGCCTGATCAGCAACGCGCTCAACCCGAAGATCGCCGTCTTCTACACGGGCCTGCTCCCCACCCTCGCCCCGGCCGGTCTGCGCCCGGCGGTGGGGATGGCGCTGCTCGTGGCGGTCCACGTGCTGCTGACGCTGCTCTGGCTCGGCACGTACGTCTACGTCCTCTCCCGCGCCCGGCGCTTCTTCACCCGCCCGCGCGTCCGCCGGGCCCTGGACCGGGTGACGGGCGCGGTCCTGATCGCCTTCGGGATCCGGGTGGCGACGGCGGCCTCCTGACCGGTCACCGGGATGATGCTCCGTCAAGGTCGCCGCTCCATAGAAGCGGAGGGGACTCGTTGTGGCTCGGAAGTAGGGGGCGTCATACCTGAGAGCTACTCGCGAAGGCCGCTCCGCAGCGGGACGCCGACGATGGGTGTTGATCCATAACTTCGGTACCAGAGAAGAGCGCGACGCTCTCCCGGACCGAAGGACCCCTCATGAACACCACTGGCAGCCGCCTGCGCCGCACCGTGCTGGCCGGCCTCATCGCGGCGGCCGTGGTGCTCCCCCTCTCCGCCGCAGCGTCCCCCGACGTACCGGCGCCGAAGCCCGTCGCCTTCGCCGGTACGGCCACTCCGGAGATCCGGTACACCGCGAACCTCGGCAACATCGCCGATGCGGCCCGGATGGCGCAGGAGGCGGGCCGTACCGGCCGGGCGGCGAAGTTGCGGGCCATGGCCCAGGGTTCGGACGGCTCCGGCCCGCATTTCCTCTCCTTCGACGGCCGCGGTGGGGGCCGGGCCGTCGAGGTGCTCGGCGATCTGGAGAGCGCCGACCGGGTCACCGTTCTGGTGCCCGGGTCCGACACCACTTTGGACACCTACCACAGATTCCGTGCCGGGGCGGTCGCCCTTGAACAGCGCCTCCAGGCCGAGCACCCGAACTCCGCCGTGGTCGCCTGGCTCGGGTACGACACCCCCGGCACGGTCAGCACCACGGTCCTGACGGCCGCCCGCGCCGACGCGGCCGCCGCCGAACTCGGCCCTTTCGTTTCGGGCTTGGCAGATCTCAGCCGCCCCGGCACCCGGATCTCGCTGCTCTGCCACTCCTACGGTTCGGTGGTCTGCGCCCGTACGCGTACCGGCCCCGAGGTCACCGACCTGGTGCTCTACGGGAGCCCGGGGACCGGGGCCGCGTCCGTCTCCGAGCTGCCCACCCGGGCCCAGGTGTGGGCCGGGCGGGGAAGCGCCGACTGGATCGGCGACGTCCCCCATGTGCGGTTCGGCGGTGTCGGGTTCGGCACCGACCCCGTCGATCCGGCGTTCGGCGCCCGTGCCTTCGCCGCCGGCCGGGCCGGGCACAGCGACTACCTGCGGCCCGGTACCGCGTCCCTCGACAGCCTGGCCCGCATCGTCATCGGGCCTGCGGCCACCGCCGCACCCGCCACCGCCGCACCCGCCACCGCCGCGCCCGCCCCTGACGCTCCCGCTGCTGCCGCTCCCGCCGCTCCCGCCGCTGCTCCCGCCACCACGCCGGAGGTCCCTCATGCGTAATGCCTACGCCCGCTGGTCCCGGCTCGCGGACCGTGTCCATGCCGGGACCCCGGCTTCCCGGGACCGTTCCGTGGACGCGTTGCGGGCCCTGGCCATCCTCGGCGTGGTGCTGGGCCACTGGCTCGTCACCGCGCTGACCACGGCCGAGGGCGGCCTGAGCAGTACGAGCCCGCTCGCGCACATGCCCTGGCTGGCCCCGGTCTCCTGGGTGTTCCAGACCCTGTCCGTGTTCTTCCTGGTCGGCGGTCATGTCGCTGCCCGGGGGCACGCCTCGGCCCGGGAACGCGGAGTTCCGTACCGCATCTGGGTCGGGCAGCGGCTGGGCCGGCTGTTCCGGCCGGTGGCGGCGGTGCTCGCGCTGTGGGGCGTCGCGTCCGGCGGGATGCTGCTGGGCGGGGTGGCTCCGGACACGCTCCACACCCTGCTGGGGCTCGTCCTGTCCCCGCTCTGGTTCCTGCTGGTGTTCGCCGCGCTGACCGCCGCGACCCCGCTGGTAGGGCGGCTCCACCCGGTGTGGCCGCTGGCCGTGGTCGCGGGCGTGGATGTCTGGCGGTTCGGCTTCGGGGGACCGGGTTGGGTCGGCTGGGTCAATGTCGCCGCCGGCTGGCTCGTCCCCTTCACCCTGGGCGCTGTCTGGTCCCGCGGCGCGTTCGCCCGCCGCGGTCCGGCGGTGGTACTGCTCGCGGCGGGCGCCGTCGCCACGGCCGCGCTGGTCCTGTGGGGCGGGTACCCCGCGTCGATGGTGGGGGTCCCGGGCGCGGCGGTCTCCAACCTGAACCCGCCCACCCTCGCCGCCGTGAGCTTCGGCCTGGCCCAGTGCGGGCTGGCCCTGCTGGTCCGTGAGCCGCTCGCCCGAGCCATGCGCAGGCCCCGGGCGTGGGCGAAGGTGGCGCTGCTGAACCTGTCCGCGATGACCGTCTTCCTCTGGCACCAGACCGCGATGATGGCCGTCACCGCCGTCGGGCTCCTCGTCTCGGCGGACCTGCCCGGGCTGCACACCGTGCCCGGGTCCCTGGAGTGGATAGCGTGCCGGCTGCTGTGGCTGCCGCTGTTCGCCGCCGCGCTCGCCATCTGCTGGGCCGCGTTCCACGTGTACGAGCAGGGCGCGTCCCGGCGCCGCGACCCCGCCGTCCGAGCCCCGTCCAGGCCCCGCGACCGCCGCGGGGCTCCGGCCATGGAGGTCACCCGTGCCTAGGCTGACCGGTGTGAATGCCCAGAACGCGTCCCCGGATCCGGCGCCCGCGACACCCGGCCCTGCCCTCAGGGGCCTGGCCGGGGAGTTGTTCACCTTGCGGAAGGATCCGTTGCCCGCCATGGCGCGGCCCCGCTGGCTGGCCCGGCTGCCTCACGTCCTGGTCGTCTACGCGGCGGTGCTCTTCGGTTTCCTCACCTCCCTGCAACTCCAGGACCACTACCACGTCCACGATCCGAGCATCGTCCTGCTGTCGCTCTTCACCGGCTTCGCCATCGTCAGCGCGCTGTTCCGGCCCGTCGCCGCCTGGTGGCTGGGCCTGCTGACCTCCGGCTTCATCGCCTGGGAGATCCGCGACCACGTCGGGCAGGGCCAGATGTGGCCCTGGACGGCCATCGGGCCGTTCGCCCTGGCGCCGCTGATCCTGCTCGTGGCCCTGCGCGTACCGCCCCGGGTGACCGTCGCGGTCACAGGTGTCTCCGTCGGCTGCACCGCCGTGGCCGAAGGGTTCTTCCGGCCGGAAGGAAGCACGAGCAGTTCGGTCATCGCGCTCCTGGTCTTCGGATTCGCCGCACTCCTCGGATACGCGCTCCGGGCGACGCGGCTGGCCCGCGGCCAGCTCGTCGTGCAGGAGACCCTGACCGAGGAGGAGCGGGCCCGGCGGACCCTGCTGGAGGAGCGCAGCCGTATCGCCCGGGAGCTGCACGACGTCGTCGCGCACCACATGTCGGTGATCTCCATCCAGGCGCAGGTCGCCCCGCACCTGGTGGAGAACCCGTCGGAGGAGCTCAAGGAGAACCTGGCGGGCATACGGGAGAACGCGTTGGAGGCCCTGACCGAACTGCGGCGTGTCCTCGGCGTGCTGCGCTCGGAGCATCCCGACGATCCGGCGAACCCGCACCATCCGCAGCCCACCCTCGCCGAACTCGACGGCCTCGTGGACAACGTGCGTGGAGCCGGGCTGGAGGTCACCACCGAGACGGCAGGTATACGGCGGCCCCTGACACCCGGTGTCGAGCTCACCGCGTACCGGATCGTGCAGGAGGCACTGAGCAACTGCCTGCGCCACGCCCCGGGCTCCCGGGTGGAGGTGGGGATCGCCTACGGTCCGCGCGAGTTGCACCTGTGCATCGCCAACAGCGCCCCGACCCGGGCGGCCGCGCCGTCGCCCGGCGCCGGGCACGGGTTGCTGGGGATGCGCGAAAGGGCGGGCATGCTGGGCGGTGAGCTGGCCGCCGGCCCACGTCCCGACGGCGGGTACGAGGTGAGCGCCGTACTGCCCATGGATCTGCCCGGGTTCGCCGTGCCCGGGACCGAGAAGACGGAGAAGGCCTCATGACCGCCCCGATCAAGGTGATGATCGCCGACGACCAGATGATGGTCCGGCAGGGGTTCACCGTGCTGTTGAACGCCCAGCCCGACATAGAGGTCGTCGGTCAGGCCGTGGACGGCGCCGAGGCGGTCACGAAGGTCGCCGAACTCCGCCCCGACGTGGTGCTGATGGACATCCGCATGCCCGGAATGGGTGGCATCGAGGCGACGTCCGTGATCACCGCCGACCCTGCGGCCGCCGTCAAGGTGCTCGTCCTGACCACCTTCGACCTGGACGAGTACGTGTACGAAGCCCTGCGCGCCGGGGCCTCCGGCTTCATGCTCAAGGACGCCTCGGCCGACCAGCTCGCGGAGGCGGTGCGGGTGGTGGCGGCCGGTGAGGCACTGCTGTCGCCGAACATCACCAAGCGGCTGATCACCGAGTTCTCCCGGCTCGGGGCGCCCCGCGCCCCCTCCCGGGCGCGGATCGACGAGCTGACGGAGCGGGAGACCGAGGTGCTGTCCCTGATCGCGCAGGGCCTGTCCAACGCGGAGATCGCCCAGCACCTCGTCGTGGCCGAGCAGACCGTCAAGACGCATGTGAGCCGCATCCTGGTGAAGCTGGGCCTGCGCGACCGGACGCAGGCCGCGGTGTTCGCCTACGAGACGGGCCTGATCCGTCCGACGGGCTACTGATCCACCCCCGTAGTACTTGAGGGGGAGCTGCGGATATCCCCATCGGTGGCGACGCGGACCACGGGGGCGCGGACCTACGGTTCTTGCATGACCGAGACGACCACCGGGGGGACAGCCCGGACACCGGAATTGCGGATGGCTTCGGGGCTCTTCGAGATCCTGCGCCAGGACCTGATCAGCGGCGCGTTCACCTACCGGCCGCTGCCGCCGATGCGGGTGGACGGGCCGCTGTTGCAGTTGCTGCCGGCGCGCATACGCGCGAAGGCCGGCTACCTGCCGCACGCGCTGGTGGGGTGGGTGGCGCTGATCGTCGTACTGGCCACCAACGTCGACTCCCACGGTGTGTCGCAGGCCCTGCTGCTGCTCATGGGTCTGATGGCGGCGGCGCCGGTCCTGATGACGCTGGTGCGGCCCGTGGGGGCGTTCTGGGCGGCCTTGGCCGTGACTGCGGTCCTCTCACTCGTCCAGGACCGGGATCTCACCTGGCCCTGGTCGCCGGGGACCTTCGCCGCCTACCTCGGGGTGATGGCCGTCGTGGCCATGCGGAGCCGGCCCCGGGTGGCCTGCTGGCTGTGGGTGGTCACCTTGGTGTTCGGGGCGGCGATGCCGGTGCTCGTCAGCAGCTACGAGTCGAACGTGGCTCCCATGGCGTTCGTCTCCGCCCTCGTCCTGCTGACGGTCACCGTCCTCAACACCCGTCGGCAGGCGGAGCGGGAGGTCGTCGCGCAGCAGCAGGTGACCGCCGTCGAGCGGGACCGGCGCACGCTCCTGGAGGAGCGGACGACCATCGCGCGCGAGCTGCACGACGTGGTGGCGCACCACATGTCGGTGGTGGCGATCCAGGCGGAGGCGGCGCCGTACCGGGTGAAGAACCCGCCGGCCGAGCTGGAGGCGGCGTTCGCCACCATACGGGAGAACGCGGTGGCGGCGCTGACGGAACTGCGGCGGGTGCTCGGGGTGGTGCGCTCGGCGGACTACGAGGCGCCGGACGCGCCGCAGCCGACGCTGGCCTCGCTGGACGGGCTGCTGGCCAATGTGCGGGAGGCCGGGCTGAGCGTGGAGAAGACGGTCACCGGAGCGGTACGGGAACTGCCGCAGGGCGTGGAGCTGTCGGCGTACCGGATCATCCAGGAGGCGCTGAGCAACTCGCTGCGGCACGCGCCGGGCGCGGCGGCCCGGGTGGAGGTGTCGTACGTGCTGGGCGGTCTGGGGATACGGGTCGTCAACGGGCCGCCGACGGAAAGGTGCTTCCGTCGCCGGGCGCGGGGCACGGGATCACCGGGATGCGGGAGCGGGTGGCCATGCTGGAGGGGGAGATGACGGCCGGGGAGACGGAGGCCGGAGGGTACGAGGTGGCCGTGTTCATACCGGTGCGCCGGCCGACGGAGCCGCAGGCGTCGTCCTCGCCGTCGTCCTCCCCGTCGTCCTCTCCTGCCCCGTCGTCCGCGCCTTCCCCGTCGCCCTCGCCCTGGCCGTCGCCGTCGCACTCGCGGGACTCGCAGGAGCGGTCGGCATGACGATCAAGGTGCTGATCGTGGACGACCAGATGATGGTCCGCGAAGGCTTCTCCGTCCTGCTGAACGCGATGGAAGGCATCGAGGTGGTCGGCGAAGCGGTCGACGGCCTCCAGGCCCTAGCGCAGGTGAACGCCCTGCGGCCGGACGTGGTGCTGATGGACATCCGGATGCCGGAGATGAACGGGCTGGAGGCGACGCGGCGGATCGTGGCCGCCGACACGGACGCGAAGGTGCTGGTCCTGACGACGTTCGACCTGGACGAGTACGTGTACCAGGCCCTGCGGGCGGGGGCGTCCGGGTTCCTGCTCAAGGACGCGTCGGCGAGGCAGCTGGCTGAGGGGGTTCGGGTGGTGGCGGGTGGTGAGGCGCTGCTGGCCCCTTCGGTGACCAAGCGGCTGATCTCGGAGTTCTCGAAACTCGCGGAGGCGCCGAAGCTCGCGGATCCGGCCGGGGTGACGCAGCTGACGGAGCGGGAGACGCAGGTGCTGATCCTGATCGCCCAGGGGTTGGCCAACGCGGAGATAGCGGACCGGCTCGTCGTGGCGGAGTCCACCATCAAGACCCATGTGAGCCGGATCCTGGTCAAGTTGGGTCTGCGCGACCGCACCCAGGCGGCGGTGTTCGCGTACGAGACACGGCTGGTGACACCTGCCTGAGGGGTGATCAGGTGCACCGGCCTCCGGCGGGAGAGGGTGCCGATCGCGGCGAAGGGGGTGATGGGGTGTGATGTCGATCTAGGCTTCGGGGATGCGCTTTGATCCGTGGGATGCCGCGTTCGTCGCCGATCCGTACCCCGCTTACCGGGAGTTGCGCGAGCAGGGGCGGGCGGTGTGGTCGCAGGCCACGGGGCAGTGGCTGGTGCCGCACTACGCCGATGTGAGCGCGCTGCTGCGTGACCGGCGACTGGGGCGTACGTACGTGCACCGCTTCACGCACGAGGAGTTCGGGCGGCAGGCTCCGCCCCCGGAGCACGGGCCCTTCCATGTCCTCAACGGCAACGGCCTGCTGGACTTGGAGGACCCCGCGCACGCGCGGGTGCGGCGGCTGGTGGCGAGGGCCTTCACCCCGCGCACCGTGGAGCGGCTCGCGCCCGCCGTCGAGCGGCTGGCCGGGGAACTGGCGGGCGCGCTGCTGGCCGACGGGGGCGGCGATCTGCTGACCGCCGTCGCCGAGCCGCTCCCCGTCGCGGTGATCGCGGAGCTCCTCGGGATCCCGGAGTCGGACCGCGCGCTGCTGCGGCCCTGGTCGGCGGACATCTGCGGGATGTTCGAGCTCCGGCCGGACGAGGAGACGGCGCAGCGGGCCGTGCGGGCGAGCGTGGAGTTCAGCGACTACCTGCGCGCCCTGATCACCGAGCGGCGCGGGCGTCCCGGGACGGATCTGATCTCCGGTCTGATCGCCGCCCACGACGAGGAGGGCCGGCTCAGCGAGCAGGAAATGATCTCCACCTGCGTCCTGCTGCTGAACGCGGGCCACGAGGCGACGGTCAACACGACCGTCAACGGCTGGTGGGCGCTGTTCCGCAATCCCGCCCAGCTCGAAGATCTCAGGCGCCATCCCGAAAAGTTGTCCACAGCTGTGGATGAACTCATGCGGTACGACACACCCCTACAAATGTTCGAACGATGGGTGCTGGACGAGATCCGGATCGGGGACTCGGTCATCCCGCGCGGCGCCGAGGTCGCGCTGCTCTTCGGGTCCGCCAACCGGGATCCCGCGCGCTTCGAGAACCCCGACGCGCTGGACCTCGTACGCGGCGACAACCCGCACCTCAGCTTCGGGGCGGGGATCCACTACTGCCTCGGTGCGCCGCTGGCGCGGCTGGAGCTCAAGGCCTCGTTCGGCGCCCTGCTGGCAGCCGGCGCGCCGCCGCTGCGGCTCGTGGAGGAGCCGCAGTGGCGGGACGGGTACGTCATCCGGGGGCTGCGGGAGCTGCTGGTCGCCTGCTGAAACGGTGGCCAAAGCAGCCAAGACGGCCAAAGCGACCAAGCCGACTAAGACGACTAAGACGGCCAGGACGGTCAGCGCGGCACGGTCAGGGACCAGGCGGCGGGCCGCAGGGTCCAGGTGCGGCGCCGGAGCGGCCCCGACACGGCCGCGTGGTCGGCGCGGTAGCGGAAGTCCGCGCCCGACACCGTCACCGTCGCGGCCCGCTCCGTCAGCGCCGCGCACCCCGTCAGCCGGACCACCACCTCCGCCTGGCCGCCCGCCTCCCGGGTGACCACCGCGACGTCCTGCACCGGGTGGTCCACATCCGCCAGCACCACCCCGTCCGCCTCCACCCTCAGCCGGTGCACCGGCCCCGCCGGCGCCTGACCCGTCCCCGGCGGGCCCGGCAGGAGCATCCGGAGCAACGACCGGTAGCTCCGTACGGGTGGAACCTGCGCCCGCACCGGAGGCGGGATCCGCAGGCCGCCCAGCACCACCCCGTCGCTGTCGTCCACCAGCAGGTCCCGCGCCCGCACCACCCCGTCCAGCGCCGCCCGCGCCGCCATCACCGCCGACAGCGGCACGCCCAGCGACCCCGCCAGCGTGAGCGAGCCCACCGGCCCCACGGGGATCAGCGACAACGGCTCCCCGGAAAGGTCACGGGAGCGGTGCAGCAAGGTGACCGTGCGTAGCAGCGCCCGGTCGTCACCGACGATCACGGGGCGCCGATGACCCCGGCGGGCGAGTGCCCGCGCGAACTCCTCCGGCGAGTCGGGGAGAGAAACTTTCGCCGCGGCACCCGCGCACAACACATCTTTCGCGATCCGTACGGACTCGCCGTCAAGACGGCGGGCGACCGGGTCGACGAGCACGAGCAGGCCGCCTACCGGCGCGCCCGCATGGCTCATGGTGGGCTCTGGAGCCGACACCTCGGTCCTTCCTCGGGTAGCATCTTTGTGCAAGAGGCCCTTGCGCTATTGCGCCAGGGCCTTCGTCTATTCCGGGGTACCGGTCCGACGGCTCAGCCTGCGGTGTACATCGTCGTACGCCCCCTGACCTTGGACATGCCCCATCCGGAAGAGGTGTACGCCTGTGCCCGCTCTTGTGCTGCTCGGAGCTCAGTGGGGTGACGAGGGCAAGGGAAAGGCCACCGACCTGCTCGGTGGATCCGTTGACTATGTGGTGCGCTACCAGGGCGGCAACAACGCCGGCCACACGGTCGTCGTAGGCGACCAGAAGTACGCGCTGCACCTTCTCCCTTCCGGCATCCTCTCCCCCGGATGCACCCCGGTCATCGGCAACGGCGTCGTCGTCGACCCGGCCGTACTCCTCTCCGAGCTGCGCGGGCTCAATGAGCGCGGCATCGACACCTCGAAGCTGCTGATCAGCGGTAACGCGCACCTGATCACCCCGTACAACGTCACCCTCGACAAGGTCGGCGAGCGCTTCCTCGGCAAGCGCAAGATCGGCACGACCGGCCGCGGCATCGGCCCGACGTACGCCGACAAGATCAACCGCATCGGCATCCGCGTCCAGGACCTGTACGACGAGTCGATCCTCCAGCAGAAGGTCGAAGCGGCGCTGGAGGGCAAGAACCAGCTCCTCGCGAAGCTCTACAACCGCCGCGCGATCGACGCCGCCGCGATCGTGGAGGAGATGCTCCAGTACGCGGAGCAGATCAAGCCGTACGTCGCCGACACCACCCTGATCCTCAACAACGCGCTGGACGAGGACAAGGTCGTGCTCTTCGAGGGCGGCCAGGGCACGCTGCTCGACGTCGACCACGGCACGTACCCCTTCGTGACCTCCTCCAACCCGACCGCGGGCGGTGCCTGCACCGGTACCGGTGTCGGCCCGACGAAGATCAGCCGCGTCATCGGCATCCTCAAGGCCTACACGACGCGCGTCGGCGCGGGCCCGTTCCCGACCGAGCTGTTCGACCAGGACGGCGAGGCCCTGCGCCGCATCGGCGGCGAGCGCGGCGTGACCACCGGCCGCGACCGCCGCTGCGGCTGGTTCGACGCCCCGATCGCGCGCTACGCCACGCGGGTGAACGGCCTGACGGACTTCTTCCTCACCAAGCTGGACGTGCTGACCGGCTGGGAGCAGATCCCGGTCTGCGTCGCGTACGAGATCGACGGCAAGCGCGTCGAGGAGCTGCCGTACTCGCAGTCGGACTTCCACCACGCGAAGCCGATCTACGAGAACCTGCCCGGCTGGTCCGAGGACATCACCAAGGCCAAGACCTTCGCCGACCTCCCGAAGAACGCCCAGGCGTACGTCAAGGCGCTGGAGGAGATGTCGGGCGCCCCGATCTCGGCGATCGGCGTCGGCCCGGGCCGGACCGAGACGATCGAGATCAACTCGTTCCTGTAGGCAGGACCGCACCACACCGGAAGGGGCCGGGCGCAGGCGTGCGCCCGGCCCCTTCGGCGTACCCGGCGCAGCGGTGGACCAGCAGGACGCCGGTCAGGCGGAGCGGTGCCGCAGGACGCCGGTCAGGCGGAGCGGTGCCGCAGGACGCCGGTCAGGCGGAGCGGTGCCGCAGGACGCCGGTCAGGCGGAGCGGTGGACCAGCAGGAGGGTGTAGGTGCCGGTGACCGCGTCGTGGACGGGGGCCAGCGCCGGGGTGTTGCGGCTGTCGTGCTCGTCGAGGTCCGTGCCCTCGTCCCAGGTCCGGCCGTCGTAGACCGCGTGGCGCAGCCGGTCCGCGCGCGAGGACGGGTACACCGCGTGCAGCCTGCCGTCGTACGAGGCCACGGCCGCCCCGCGCCGGCTCGTGTGGCCCTCGCCCAGCGGGGCGGGCTTGTGCCAGGTGCCGCCGTCGTAGACCGCGTGCATCAGGCGGGCGTCGTCCGAGCCGAAGCGGTAGACGAGGTGGATGCTGCCGTCGTGCACGGCGGCGGACAGGTTCGCGGGGTAGGGGCCGGTCTTGTTCCAGACCCGCAGCATCCCGTACGCGGTGTCGCCCCCGGCCGGCTTCTCCCACGGTCCGCGCGCCGTGGGCGCCACCCGGTGGATGATCTTCCCGTAGAGCGGTGCGACGGCGAACAGGTGCAGCGCGTCCCCGTACGAGACCAGCGCCGGGGCGATCGCGTCCTCCAGGGCGGGCGCGGACGGCTCTTCCCCGCCGAGGGGGGTGACGGCGATGCGCGTGCCGCCCGAGGGCTCCGCGAGGGTGTGGGCGCAGACGAGCCCGCCCCGGTGCACGGTCAGCGCCGGGGTCTCGACCGCCTCGCCGAGCAGCCGGTCCTCGGTGACCTCGCCGCGCAGTACGTCCAGCAGTTCCGGCGCGTAGGTGGTCACCCGCAGCGGCAGGTACCGCCCGTCCTGTTGCCGAGCGCCCCGGTGGGCGCAGTACAGCTTGCCCTCGTCGACCGCGATCGCGGGTGCGGCCGCGCTCGTGCGGTCGGCGAACACCTGGTCGGCCTGCCAGCCGCCCGCCGTGCTGTAGACGGAAAGCCAGAGCCCCCGCTCGTCCTCGGCCACTGCATGCTCCCCTTCGCTCGACCGGATGGGAAACCGGACCCGTCCGGAGGGCAACGGCGCGATGTCCCACGCCGCGATCGACCGTAGCCAGGTGGGCATCACCAGCCAACCCACCTGCGGGAAACCGGCCACGTTCAATGATCAACAAGGCCAGAACCAGTCCCCTTGGGCAGCTTTTGTCCAGCCTGGCGGGCTCTGTCACCAGGCGAGCTGCGAGATCTCCTCGGCGACCACCGCGCAGGCGTCGGCGGCCGGGTCGATGAGGGGGAAGTGGCCGACGCCGTCCAGGAGGGTCAGCCCGACCAGCTCGCCCGCCTTGGCCGCCGCGGCCACGTATGCCTCCGCCACCTGCTCCGGGACCACGATGTCCTCCCGGCCCTGCACCACGGCCGTCGCGATGCCCGTCGGGAGGAGCGCGGCCGGGTCCGCGTACGGCAGCCGCTCGTCCCAGTACCGTTCCCCGCCCAGCAGCTGCGCCGACGCCCCGCCGCACACACCGAGTTGCTCCGCCACCGCGAAGTCCGCGATCGGGGCCAACGCCACCACCCCGCGCAGCAGCGGCGGGGCCGGCAGCCGCCAGGGGCTCCCCTCCGGCAGCACGTGACGGGCGGCGGCCCACAGGGCGAGGTGGCCCCCGGCGGAGTGGCCCGTCACCACGATCCGGCGCACATCGGCCTGCGGCAGCGCCTCGGCGGCGAGCCGGGGCAGCGCGTCCATGGCGGCGGCGACGTCGTCGAAGGTCTCGGGCCAGCGTCCCGCGACGGGACCGCCGGCACCCTGGTGCGGAAGCGAACTCCCGCGCCGGTACTCGACGTTGGCGACGGCGAAACCCCGCCGGGCCAGGAAGTCCGCCAGGGGCGTGACGTGGCCGCGGTCATACGGGGCCCGCCAGGCGCCGCCGTGCAGGACCACGACCAGCGGGGCCGGGCCCGCGGCACCACCGCGCGGGGCGTAGAAGTCGACCACCTGGTCGGGGTGCTCCCCGTACGCGGAGCTCGCGTCCGGCTCGACCGGCGGATGGGAGAAGGCCGAAGCGGACTCGGCGGCGTCCCGTTCGACTGCGGGGTCCGTCATCGGCTCAACCTCTCGGTAACGCATGGGGCAAGGGAGAACACTGCAGCAGGAGTTACGGCAGGGACACGTGTTCCGGTGCTCCGGCAGAGCGGGACCGTATCAGGCCTGAACAGGGCGACAGGCGGCGGCCCGGGGTAATGTGGACGCGGGCGGAGCCGAAGCTCCGCCCGCCCAGTGACACACCTCGCGATGTGACGTTTCTCCGCTACGTCACCCGAAGATGTGACCCAGCGTCCTGGCCGCGCGCTCCACATCGGCGAATCCGACGTAGAGCGGGGTGAACCCGAAGCGCAGGACATCGGGTGCCCGGAAGTCCCCGATCACGCCCCGCGCGACGAGTTCGGTCATGACCTCGCGGGCGTTCGCGGTCCGCAGCGAGACCTGGCTGCCACGGCGGGCATGTTCCTCGGGAGTCACCGGTTCCACGGTGCCCGCAGGGACGTACGCGGCCACGCACTCCAGGAAGAAGTCCGTCAGCGCCAGGGACTTGGCCCGCACGGACTCGATCGCGACCCCGTCCCAGGCGTCGAGCGCCGATTCCAGCGCCAGCATCGACAGGATGTCCGGGGTCCCCACCCGGGCGCGCGCCGCGCCCGCCGCCGGGACGTACTCCGCGGTCATCGCGAACGGGTCCGCGTGCCCGTTCCAGCCGGGGAGCGGCGAGTCGAAGGCGGCCTGGTGGCGCTCTGCGATGTACAGGTACGCGGGCGAACCGGGGCCGCCGTTGAGGTACTTGTACGTACAGCCCACCGCGAGGTCGACCGCGTTCTCGTCCACGCCCACGGGCAGCGCCCCGGCGGAGTGGCACAGGTCCCAGACCGTGACGGCGCCGGCGGCGCGGGCCGCACGGGTGAGGACCGGCAGGTCGTGCAGACGCCCGGTGCGGTAGTCGACGTGGTTGAGCAGGACGACGGCGGTGTCCGCCCCCATCGCCGCCGCGGCCCGCGAGGGGTCGACCGGCTCGACCGTCAGGCCGGTCATCCGGGCGGCCGACGCGGCGATGTAGCCGTCGGTGGGGAAGGTGGACGCGTCGACCAGCAGCCGGGTGCGGGAGGGATCCGCGAGGCGGGCGGCGCCGACCAGCGCCTTGAAGAGGTTGACGCTGGTGGAGTCGCCGACGGTCACCTGGCCGGGCGCCGCGCCGATCAGGGGGGCGATCTTGTCCCCGACGCGCCCGGGGGCGGTCCACCACCCCGACTCGTCCCACGAGCGGATCAGGAGCTCGCCCCACTGGCGGCCCACCACATCGGCGGTGGCGGCGGCGACGCCGACCGGGAGGGCGCCGAGGGAGTTGCCGTCGAGGTAGACGACGCCCTCGGGGAGGGTGAAGCGCTCGCGGAGCTTGCCGAGTTCGTCGGCGGCGTCCAGCGCCGCGGCACGCTGGGCGAGTTCACCGGCGGACGGATCAGTGACAGACGGCCCGGCGGACGGCCCGGTGACGGACGGATCAGTGACAGACGGCCCGGTCACGGATGGTGTGACGAACGGCCGGGTCATGCCGGGCATCGGCTCAGACATCGCGGGCATCGGCTCAGACATGGCTGCGCGCCGTCCACAGCTCGGGGAACACGTTCTTCTGCGCGCGCTTCTCCAGCCAGGTCACGCCCGCGGAGCCGCCCGTGCCCGTCTTCGCGCCCATCGCCCGGCGGGTGGCCACCAGGTGGTCGTTGCGCCAGCGCCACACCAGCTCCGCCACGTCCGTCAGCACCTCGCCGAGCCGGTGCAGGTCGGGCTGCCCGTCCGGGTCGGCGTACAGCTCCGTCCAGACGGCCTCGACCTGCGGCGAAGGCTCGTAGCGCTGCGACAGGTCCCGGTCCAGCACGGACGGGGGCACCGGCAGGCCGCGGCGCGCGAGGAGCCGCAGCACCTCGTCATAGAGGCTCGGCTCCTGGAGGGCCTTCTCCAGCTCGGCGTGGACGCGCGGGGCGCCCCGGTGCGGCACCAGCATCGACGCGGACTTGTCGCCGAGCAGGAACTCCATCCGCCGGTACATCGCCGACTGGAAGCCGGAACCCTCACCGAGCGCGGAGCGGTACGAGTTGAACTGGGCGGGGGTCAGCTGCGCGAGCGGGCGCCAGGAGGCGTTGAGGGCCTCCAGCTCACGGAGGGATCGTTTCAGCGCGTCCATCGCGGCCGGGATCCGGTCCTCGCGCAGGGCCTTGGCGGCCGTCTCCCACTCATGGACGATCACCGTGAACCACAGCTCCATGACCTGGGTCGTCACCAGGAAGACCATCTCGCCGGGGTCGTCCGAGCGGAGGTGCTGGAGGTGGGTGAGGACGTCCGCCTGGACATAGTCCTCGTAGGGGGTGGTGCCGGCGAAGTCGAGGTTCGGGGTGTCCGAACCGGCTCCGGAGGCATCAAGGGCTTGCGACATCTCTGTCTCCTCGACACGTGCTTCCGGGTAGCGGTCCGCTCCTTCCGGTGAGGTAAGTGGAGCCCCGGTCCCCTGTTCGCATCATAAACAGAGGTTCCGGGGCCCCTCTAGGCCTGCAGGCCGGGGCGTTACGCGAGCGTGTCCGCGGCCGTCTCGGAGGAGTCCCTCAGGAAGGTCGAGCAGCGCTCGAACTCGTCCTTCTCCCCGATGGCCCCGGCGGCGCGCGCCAGGGCGTGCAGGGCGCGCAGGAAACCGCGGTTCGGCTCGTGCTCCCACGGCACCGGGCCGTGGCCCTTCCAGCCCGCGCGGCGCAGGGCGTCCAGGCCGCGGTGGTAGCCCGTACGGGCGTACGCGTACGACTCGATGGTGCGGCCGGCGGCGAAGGCCTCGTCGGCCAGGGTGGCCCAGGCGAGCGAGGACGTCGGGTGGGCGGCGGCCACCTCGGCGGCCGGGGTGCCCGCGGCGAGGGCCTCGCGGGGGCCGGGCTCGTCGGGGAGGTGGGTGGGGGCGGGGCCCCCGAGCAGGTTCTGGTGAATCGACATGCGCCCAGTCTGGGGTATCGGGCCCGGTCCTCGCCGCCCGGTGGGGGCCGATGGCGGGCCGGTGGTGGGCCGGTGGTGGGCCGGTGGTGGGCCGGTGGTGGGCGCCCCACCACGGCGGGCGGCAGGGGTGTGCCCGGCACACCTCCCCGCGAGGGGGCCCGCGGGCGGACGGTAGGGGTGTCGTCGACGGAGGGGGAGCACGTGAACACCGGCTCGGGGACCGGCCGACCGGACCCCATGGGGGAGGACGTGGTGGGGGAGGCCGTCGAGGAACTGTGCGCCGCGGTGTTCGCGCCGCTGCGGCGCCGCGACCAGCGCGAGCGGGGACGCCAGTACGTACGGGGGCTGCTCGCCGCCGAGGGGCGCAAGTCGATCCGCAACATGGCGCTGCAGACGGGCTCCGGCGGCGCCGCCGAGGAGCAGGCGCTGCACCACTTCATCGCCGGCTCGACCTGGGACTGGCAGCCGATCCGTACCGCGCTGGCGCACTACCTCGCCCGGTCGGCGCCGCTGAGCGCGTGGGTGGTGCAGCCGATGGCGATCCCCCGCGGCGGGGAGCACTCGGTGGGCATCGGCAACCGCTTCGACCCGCACCAGGGCCAGATGTTCCGGGGGCAGCAGGCCTTCGCCACGTGGTTCACCTCGGGCGGTGTGGCGATGCCGGTGCAGTGGCGGCTGTTCCTCGGCGGCGCGGGGCCGGTGGAGTCCGCGGACTCCTACGAGGCCTGCGCGGTCGCGGGGGCGGCGGAGCTCGCCCAGGGCTCCGCGGCGGGCGTACGGCCGGTCGTGCTCGACGTCCCCGACATCGCGACCCGGGCCACGCTGGCCCGCTTCGCGCAGGCCCGGGTCCCGGTGGTGGCGCGCATCAGTCCCGGCGCGCGCCTCGGCGTGGCGGACCAGCGGCTGCCGAGCTACGGGGCGTTGCCGATGGCGGCGCGGGACATCCTGCAGAACGTGCGGGGCATGCGGATGCCGGTGGAGTGGGCGGACCCGGGACGGGTCGGCGCGCGGCGCAACTCGCTCGTGGCGGCGGTACGGGTGTTGCTCGCGGGGCGGGAGATGCTGCTGTTCGGGGAGTGGTCCGATGCGCGGCGCCTGCCGGGGCGGATGTGGGTCACGGACATGACGCGGGTCGCGCCGGGGGCGCTGGTGCGGCTGACGAAGGAGACGGGGACGGTGTCCCTGGCGGCCGGGGCGAGCATGGACCGGGTCGGGCTGCGGGACTTCGCAGGGCGGTCGCTGTCGGGGTGGCACCGGCACGTGACGCTGGCTTCGGTGGCGCACGCGGGGCTGTGGCTGGGCGGCCGCCTGCCGGTGGCCTCGCCGGGCCTCGGCCCGGGCGCCCGCCCGAACCGCCGCCCCTCCCCCGCCCTGGTGGGCTGCTGACCCGTACGGTCCCGCAGGCGGCCCCCGCGGCCGGCTGCGCTCCGCGCCCTGTCCGAACCGGGGACCCGCAGGCGGACCGGCGCCGCGTCACGGGGAGTCGGACCGGCGGGGATCCGTGGAGCGGCGGGCGTGGAGGACCGCGCGGGTCTTGCGCAGCCTCAGCGCCATCTGGATCTCCAGGGCCTGCCCCGGCTTCTGCCAGCCCTCGCCCAGCAGGTCCGTGATCCTCTCCAGCCTCCGCGAGACCGTGTTCGGGTGGACGTGCAGCGCCTCCGCCGCGTGCGTGGGGCTGCCGCCCGAGGCGAAGTACGCGTCCAGGGTCCGCGTCAGGTCCGTCAGGCGGTCCGCGTCGTACTCCAGGACCGGGCCGATCGTCGAGGCGATGTAGGCCTCCACGTCGTGGTCCGCGGACAACAGCAGTCCGAGGAAACCCAGTTCGCGCAGCGAAGCCGTCCCCCCTGCACCGTCGAGCGCGGTCAGCGCGTCCAGGCAGCGCACCGCCTCCGCGTACACGCGGGCCACCTCCCCCGGCCCCCCGGCCGGCCCGGCGGCGCCCGTCGAGACCGCGTGGCCCAGCAGCGGCGACAGTTCCCCGGAGGCCCGGTGCGCGGCGTCCGAGGCGTCCGTGCCCGGCAGGAGCAGCACGATGCAGCCGCGGCGGACGCCTTTGAGACCGCCCATGCGGTACGCGTACGAGGACGCCCAGGCCACCGCCCGGCCCAGTTCGCCGCCCTCCGGCCGGGCCACGACCACCACGTGCGGGCGGTCGAGGTCGACGCCGAGCCGCCGGGTGCGCTCCGATAGGCGCAGGTCGAACGAGTGGGGCCGCTCCAGCAGATCGGCCAGCAGTTCGTCGTGGACGGGCCCTTCGGCGGCCGCCGTGCCCCGCTGGATCAGCATCAGCGAGGCCACCGACTGCGCCGCCAGCCGCAGCAGCCGTACGTCCTCCTCCGCGAGCGGCGCGGACGCGCCGAGCAGCAACACCCCGAGGTCCTCGGCGCCCGCCAGCACCGGCGCCAGCCACACCTCCCCGGGCAGTCTGACGGGGCGCCTCCCGGTCAGCGCCTGGAGCGTCGCCTTGGTCACCGACTCCTCGTCCATCTGCGGGAGTTCGCCGGTGACGGCCAGCACCCGCCCGCCGGGGTCCCGGACCTGGAGCACGCCGTCCAGCGCGTCCGCGGTGGCCCGGGCCAAGGTCAGCAGCCCGGCTCCGTCCAGGACCAGTCCGGCCAGCCGCGCGTGGCACTCCCACAGGTAACGGACCCGGGTGAGGGCGGTGTTGGTCCGCGTGCCGAACGCGGCGAGCTCGGTGACCTCGTCGCGGGTCTGCTCCAGCAGCCGGGCCTTCTCCAGGGCGACGGCGGCGAGGTCGGCGAGGGAGAGGAGCAGGCCGATCTCGTCGGGGGTGAACCGGCGCACGCGGCGGTCGGCCCCGTAGAGCGCGCCGAGGGTGCAGTCCCCGCGCCGCAGCGGTACCGCGATGATCGCGTGCAGCCCTTCGGCACGGACGACGGCGTCGATACCGGGCTCGTGCGCGATGGTGTCGTCGTTCAGGTAGTCGGCGGTCCAGACGGGCGAGCGGTGCTCCTGGGCGATACTGCCCAGGCCGTTGCCCGTGCCCAGTTCGAGGCCGATGTTCAGGGCGGTGGTCTCGCCCTCGGAGGTCCGTACGTACGCGGATCCGTCCGGGCGGCTCAGGGACAGCCACGCCATGTCGAAGCCGAGGAGGCGCCGGGCCCGGCGGGTGATCAGGCGCAGCAGGCCGTCGATGTCGTAGGGGGAGGTCAGGTCGTGCGCGGTGTCCACGAGGGCGGTGAGCGCGGCCTCGCGCTGCTCGCGGCGGCTCGCGCTCGCCCGGACGGAACGGGCCAGCGCCACGGCGTGGGTGAGCCCGGCGAGCCGGGTGGGGTCCGCACCCCCGCGGCGGGCTTCGTCCAGCAGGGCTTCGTAGGCGCTCTGCGGTGCTTCCTCCGCGAGCAGTTCCAATACCGCGAGCACGCCGCCGTCGGCGTCCCCGTCCCGCATCCCGCTGTCCCCCATAGGACGTTTCCCCCGTCCGACCTGCTGTTATCAGCCCGGATCGTGAACTTAGGTTCCGCGCGGCGGAGGGTCAAGCGCCGCATGCCACGGGGGTGCCGAGGAGGGGGCGGGCGCAGCGCGGGGCATCGACGCGTTCCTCGGCGCGGCGGACGCCTGCCAGGAAGGCTCCCCCGGCCCGCTCGCCTCCGCCGCCGCGCAGCCCGGCCAGTTCCAGCCGCAGTTCCCGGCGCCGCCCCAGGGCGAGTTCGGCTTCGACCCACTGTTCCAGCACCGAGCACCGGTCGGCGTCGAGCACCGCGAGGCGGGACCGGAGCCAGGGCCCGGCGTCGATGCCGTCCAGGGCCGGGCCGGTCCACAGGGCGAGGGCGCGGCGCAGCCGGCGGGCGGCCTGCTCGAAGTCGCCCCGGCTCATGGCCCGGTAGCCCGCTCCGGCCTCGCGCTCGAACTGCCGCACGTCGGACCGGCCGCCGCCGGTGTCGAGAACATACCCGCCGGGCCTCGCGGAGAGCACGGTTTCGGGAGTCCGTACCGAACCGGCCCCCAGGGCCTCCGCCAGCCGTTCGCGCAGGCGGCGCACCGCGGTGTGCAGGACGGCGTGGTGGTAGCGGGCCGAAGCGCGGTGTGCGAGCTCGTCCGCGAGGACGGCCTCCGGTACGACCCGGTCGGGAGAGACGGCCAGTGCCGCGAGCAGGTGCCCCGCCTCGGGCGTGGGTGCCTTGATGGGTACGCCGTTCTCGGTGACGCGCGGCACGCCGAGCACCTGGATGTCCATAGTCTTCTCCCCCTGACCAGGAGGCTTCGCCCCCAAAAAATAGTACCCGGAAGCATCTTTTTGGGAAGGGGAGGAACGGAAACCGAGTGACTCGTGAGGCAGCTCTGGTACGGATGAAGAGCCGTCAGATCTCCAGCGTTTGACTGAGGTTGACGTCGGGCCGGGTCACCGCACCGTCCTCGGCCGGCGCCACGCCCACCGCACAGCCCTCACGGCACTCGTGGGTTCCCCGCGCGCCGAAGAGCGCCCGCGCGCCCCGCCCCGGTGCGGTGTCCAGGCGGATCGCCACGGCCGGGACGACCACGCTCGGCATGACGTGCGCGTACAGCTCCGAGACCTGCCGGTCCATGTCCAGGCCGAGCGTGTGGGACATCGTGTTGAGGCCCGCGTACGCGCCGACGATCAGCTGTGAGGGGACCGCGGGGTCGACGCCGGGGAGCAGCTCGCCGCGCCGCTTCGCCTCCGCCAGCACTTCGGTGTGCAGGGCGATCCAGGCCTCGTAGGGGGCCGCCTTGTCGAGGGCCTGCCCGGCCCGGTCCAGGGTGAGCCGGACGCTGGCCCGCATGAGCACGTCGTGCCGCAGCTGGTGGCAGAAGATCATTCCCATGTCCAGGAACTCCTGCGCCTTGTACTCCTGCGGTAGGGCCTCCGGCTGCCCCTGGTTCTGGGCGTCGATGACGGCCTGGGCCAAGGCCTCCTTCGAACCGAAGTGGAAGTACAGGGCGCCCTTGGTGACCTTGGCGATGTTGACGATGTCGGAGAGCTTGGCGGAGTCATAGCCGCACTCCTCGAACACCGTCGCGGCCGCCACCAATATGGCCTGCCGGGTTCGTACCGCCCGGTCCTGTTTCACCGGGGGGCGCTCTGTTCTCATGGGTGGGCCTCTCCTGACCCCCGGCTTTACATCCCCGGGAGTACGTTCTTGTGAGGTGATTCCACACCATCGCGCAGCCGCAGTCCACCGGCGTGTGTCACCTCCGGCCATCCGGGCGCGGCGCCGCGGACATGCGGCAGGCGCCGCGGACATGCGGCAGGCGCCGCGGACATGCGGCAGGCGCCGCGGACATGCGGCAGGGGCCTGCCCGTCCCTGATGGACGGGCAGGCCCCTGCCGGGGGCCCGGGTCACGGGCGCAGCCGTGACGGAAGGGCTACTTCAGCCTGGTACCCGTGGAGCGCAGGTTCGCGCAGGCCTCGGTGACGCGCGCGGCCATGCCGGCCTCGGCGGCCTTGCCCCAGGTACGGGGGTCGTACGTGGACTTCGTGCCGACCTCGCCGTCGACCTTGAGGACGCCGTCGTAGTTGCGGAACATGTGGTCCGCGACCGGGCGGGTGAAGGCGTACTGGGTGTCGGTGTCGAGGTTCATCTTCACGACGCCGTTCTCCAGCGCGGTGGCGATCTCCTCGGCCGTGGAGCCCGAGCCGCCGTGGAAGACGAAGTCGAACGGGGAGGGCTTGCCGTACTTCTCGCCGACACCGGCCTGGAGGTCCTTGAGGAGCTCGGGGCGCAGGACCACGTTGCCCGGCTTGTAGACGCCGTGCACGTTGCCGAAGGAAGCGGCCAGCAGGTAGCGGCCCTTTTCACCGAGGCCGAGGGCCTCGGCGGTGCGGATGGCGTCCTCGACGGTGGTGTACAGCTCGTCGTTGATCTCGTGGCTGACACCGTCCTCCTCGCCGCCGGTCGGGGTGATCTCGACCTCAAGGATGATCTTCGCGGCGGCGGCCTTGGCGAGCAGCTCCTGGCCGATGGCCAGGTTGTCGGCCAGGGTCTCGGCGGAACCGTCCCACATGTGCGACTGGAAGAGCGGGTTCAGGCCGCGGCCCACGCGCTCGGCCGAGATGTCCAGGAGCGGACGTACGTAGCCGTCCAGCTTGTCCTTCGGGCAGTGGTCCGTGTGCAGCGCGACCGTGATGTCGTACTTGGCGGCGACGACGTGCGCGAACTCCGCCAGGGCGACGGCGCCGGTAACCATGTCCTTGTTGTGCTGACCGCCCAGGAACTCGGCACCACCGGTGGAAATCTGGATGATGCCGTCGCTCTCGGCCTCCGCGAAGCCGCGAAGCGCAGCGTGCAGGGTCTGGGACGAGGTCACGTTGATGGCCGGGTAGGCGAACTTGCCTGCCTTCGCCCGGTCCAGCATCTCGTTGTAGACCTCGGGGGTTGCGATGGGCATCTGTCCGCTCCTTGGATGTGCGGGGAGTGTGCGATTGCTGGCCCTGACCTGGGGGCGACGTTGCCGTCGCGCCTATCTTTCCAGACTCGGTACCCGCCTCTACCCGGGCCGGGTGGAGGTTTCACGTGAAACATTCCGCCGGGCCCAGGGCCGAGGAGAAAACAGCAGGTCAGCGACTACGGTGGCCGGACGGCCGGATTCCGCCGGGCGTCTCGTCCCGTGGACGCCCGGCTCCCGCCATCGCGACGGCCCTCAGGAAAGGCCCAGGTCCCCGAGCTGGTAGCCGGTGAGGTAGGGCAGGCCCGCCTCGGCGATCGCCTCGGCCGCGCCGCGGTCCACGATCGTCGCCACGGCCACGACCTCGCCGCCGGCCTCGCGGACCGCCTCAACGGCGGTCAGCGGGGAGCCGCCGGTGGTGGAGGTGTCCTCGACCACCAGGCAGCGCTTGCCCTTCACGTCGGTGCCCTCGATGCGGCGCTGCATGCCGTGCGCCTTCTGCGCCTTGCGCACGACGAAGGCATCCAGGCGCGCGCCCCGCGCGGCGGAGGCGTGCAGCATCGAGGTCGCCACCGGGTCGGCGCCCAGGGTGAGACCGCCGACGCAGTCGTAGTCGAGGTCGGCGGTCAGGTCGAGCATGACCTGACCGACCAGCGGAGCGGCCTCGCCGTCGAGGGTGATCCGGCGGAGGTCGATGTAGTAGTCGGCCTCCCGCCCGGAGGAGAGGGTCACCTTGCCGTGCACGACGGCCTTGTCCTTGATCTGCTGCAGAAGCTCATCGCGTACGTCACTCATGGCTCCGAGCTTAAAGGGGGACTAGCCCAGGCGTCGCCAGGCCCAGGTCGTGGAGACCTCCAGCGGGTCCACCGGCGTGACCAGGCGCGGCAGGGTGTTCAGGCCGTTCGGCGGGCCGGACTGGGGCTCCACGCAGACCGCCTGTGGCTCCTCGTCGTAGACGACCACCCACTCGGCCCGGCTGGTGATCTTCAGTTCCAGCGCGCCCGGCCAGGTGAGGGTCACGTCGACCCCTTCGGGCATCCCGAAGCAGTCGTCCCACGGGCCGGGCTTCGGGTCGATGCGGTGGCCGGTGGGGATGTGGTCGGGGCCTCGCTCCTCCTGCCAGGCGGGGGCGAAGTCCAGCTGCGCCTCGGGGCCGCCCGGGGCGAGGCTGCGGTTGAACCAGGGGTGCCAGCCGACCTGGGCCGGGAAGGAGTCCCCGTACGTCTCCACGCCCATCGTGAGCGTCAACGCGTCCTCGCCGAGCTGGAAGACCTGCGTCACGCGGCCCGGGTAAGGCCACGGGTCGGTGAGGTCGTAGGTGAACACGGCCTCGGTGCCGGTGCTGTGGGCCGGGCTCCAGGCCGCCTCGCGGCCGAAGCCGTGGATGGCGTGCGGGGGGTGGTTGAGCGGCAGCTGGTGGACGGTCGCCCCGTCCCGGAATCGGCCGTCCGCGGTGCGCCCGCACCACGGGACCATCGGGAAGGCACCGTACTTGGGGCCCTGTCGCAGGAGCTCCGTCCCGTCGACGCGCAGACTGCTGATCCGGCAGCCGTTCTCCTGGTCGATCGTCAGCTCGGCGCCGCCGGCGCTCAGTCGCGTACTCATACGGCCGACCCTAAACCGCCGCCGGGCTCTTTCCACGACACGGACCAGGGGCGGCGGTCCACGACGCGGACCAGCGGCGGCGGTAGACGGCCTAGCGGCGGCGGCGCAGGACGCGGCCGAGCACGACGGCCGAGGCGACGGCCAGGGCGGCGGCCGGGGCGATCCAGCGCAGGCCGACCCCGGCCGTGGCGGAGGAGGGAGCCGGGACGGGGGCGTAACGCCCGCGCGGGGGTGCGTGGTCGACTTCCTCGGCGCTGCGGCCGATCATCGTGCGGCGGGCGTGGGCGGCTTCGGCGGGCGGCAGCGCGGGGCCGTCGAGCGCACCCGGTTCGCCGAGGCGCTCGAAACCGCCTTCGGCGAAGGGGTCGAGGGACGGGGGCGGGACCTCGGCCTCGAACACGGACTCGGTGATCTCGGTGATGCCGTCCTCGACGTCGTCGAAGTCCGGGCCGGAGCCGGCGCCGTCGTCACCCGCCTCCGCCGCGGCGTCCTCGGCGTCCGCGACGGGATCCGCGACCGGCCCGGCCGCCGGCTCCGGCTCCGCGGCCGCCGCGGCGAGGTTCTCGGCGGTGCGGTCCAGCAGCCGCTGCACGGCCGCGGCGGTGGCCTCCGGCGCGAACCCGGCGGCCCGCCCGTCGGCGGAGCCCCCGCCGGAGACCTCCAGCCGGGTGCCGTCCCCCTCGGAGGTGAGCCGCAGTGTCAGCGCGACCTTGACGGTCCCGCTGCCCCGCACCTCGGCGCCCTCCCCCTCGACGGCGAAGTGCTCGGGGTCCCGCTCGCTGACGGCCAGCGCCCCCCGGTAGGTCACGGTGTGCCCGCCGACCCGCACCTTGAGCCGGCCCGCCAGCGGACCCGACGCCGTGTCGGCGTCCTGCTGGAGCCCGGGTACGCAACGGGCCACCCGGGCGGGGTCGCGCAGCACGGCGCGCAGGTCGTCTGCCGGTACCGGAACGAACACCTGATGCTCCATGCGGACGAGCCTACCGACGAGACCGGTTCCTGTACCCGGTCCTGCGCCGACCCGGGCCCTACGTGTACCTCGGGTGCGGGAGCGTCGACGGCGGCAGCCCCGGCACGCGGGTGCGTTCCGCCTCCCGGGCCGCGTCCTGGAGGGCGGCCGTGGTCACCGAGCGCAGCCCCGGCGTGTCGGCGTCGACCCGCAGCGGCGGTACGGCGTCCCGGGCGGCGAGTACGAAGCCCCAGTCCCGCGGACGCGCGCCGGAGCCGCCCTGGCCGCGGTCGGGGCCGGCGGCGAAGCCGGAGAGGCGGCCGCCCGCGCTGTAGGGCGCGGTCCGCAGGCCGGCCGCCCGGAGGGTGGCCTCGACCGTCCAGTACGTGCGCGGCCGGGTGACGAGCGGCCCCGCGTGCACCGCGATCCGGCCGCCGGGCCGCAGGGCGCGCGCGGCCAGCCCGTAGAACTCCTGCGAGTACAGCTTCGTGCTGGGCGTGATCCCCGGGTCGGGCAGATCGGAGACGATGACGTCGAAGCGGTCCCGGGCGCCCGGGCCCCGCAGCCAGTTGAAGGCGTCCTGCGTGACGACGCCGAGGCGGGGGTCCGCGTACGCCGCGCCGTTCAGCTCGGACAGCATCGGGTCGGTACGGGCGAGCCGGACCACTCCGGGGTCGAGCTCGACGACGGTGACGGAGGCGACGTCCCGGTAGCGCAGCACCTCGCGGGCGGCGAGACCGTCACCGCCGCCGAGGACCAGGACCCGGGAGTGCGGGCCGGTCATCGCGGGGTGGACGAGGGCTTCGTGGTAGCGGTACTCGTCGTAGCCGCTGACCCGCAGCCGCCCGTCGAGGTACAGGTCCAGCGAGCGCGGCGACCCGCCGGCGGGCCCGGTCAGCACCAGTTCCTGCACCTCGCTCTGGACGGCGACCCGCACGTCCCCGCCGTAGACGGCGCTGCGGGCGATCCGCTCGAAGTCGTGGGCCAGCAGCGTCGCCGAGGCGAGGACGGCGAGGACGATCAGGTTCACGGCGATCAGCAGCCGGCGGCAGCGGCGGCTGAGGTCCCGGCGGAACAGCCACAGGACGAGTCCCCCGCCGACAGCGGCGTTGACGGTGCCCGTGAGCACCGCCCCGGTGAGCTGGCCGAGCACCGGCAGGAGCAGGAACGGGAAGGCGAGCCCGCCGACGAGGGCTCCCACGTAGTCGGCGGCGAACAGGTCCGCGACCGCGCCGCCCGCGTCCTGCCGGTGGATCCGCTGGATCAGCACCATAAGCAGCGGGATCTCGGCGCCGATGAGCACGCCGATGGTGAACGAGAACGCGACGAGCGCCGGCCGCGACTCCCCCAGCCAGGCGAAGCTCGCGTACAGGGCCATGGCGGAGAGCCCGCCGAGCAGGGCCAGGGCCGCTTCGACGGCGGCGAAACCGAACGCGGGCCGTCTGCGGAGACGTTTGGCCAGCAGGGAGCCGACGCCCATGGCGAAAACCATGACGGACAGCACCACCGACGCCTGGGTGACGGAGTCCCCGATGAGGTAGGAGCCGAGGGCGAGCAGCTCCAGTTCGTACACGAGACCGCAGGCGGCGCAGACGAAGACGGTGGCCAGCACGAGGAGTCGCCCGGTCCGGGGCCGTACGGGCAGGGCGGCCGGGACGGTCGCCACGCCCCGCGGCCCCGGAGCCGGCAACACCCGGCGCGGTACGGAACGGTCGATCATGCAGCGAACCGTACGTCACCGCCCACGGGCGCCCCGTCACTCACATGGGTGCAAGTGGTGTACCGATCGAGCCAATTGGAGTAACCATGGGACCGCCCGGCACCACCCGTTACAGCGATGCCACGGCCACCGATTCCGGCGTCTGCGCGCCCGCGCCCATCCGTACGCCCACCCGCGTCCGGGTGGCGACCAACTGGCCTTCCTGCGGATACGCGTGCCAGGTCCGCCACCGCACCTGGCCCTCGTGACGCTGCGCCAGCAGCGCGGTGAAGGCGTGCGGGCTGCCCGGGAAGGTCCCGGCGAGCCCGTTCGGGTGATCCGCGACCAGCGCGAGCAGTTCCTGGGCGCGCCCGGCGAACGAGCCGCGCGAGAGGGTCTCGACGCGCGCTGCGAACTCGTACTCCCACTCGCCCCACCGCTCGGCCACGCCCAGCGGCAGCGGAGTGCTGCTGCCGGGCATGCAGGCGACCGTCTCCGAGCAGAGGACCTCGCCTTCCTCCAGGAGCACCTGGTGGGAGGCTCCGAGCAGGCGCAGCTCCACCTTCGCGCCCGCGAGCTGGAGGTTCAGTACGGCGAGGGCGGGCAGCCGGTCCCGTCCCAGGGCCCAGGCGAGATCGGCGGCACGCGTGTCGGTATAGGTGGTCTGGAGGGTCGTGAGCATGAGTCGGCTCCGCAAACGCGCGAGGAAGGTGGGCCGGGGAACCGCCAGCGGTTGGTCAACGGGTGGGGGGACACCGGCACGGGTCCGCAGGGAGTCCAGGGAGGTCCGAGGACTGGTCTACTCAACCGAGGGAATCATGAAAGGCACGGCACTCACAGCGTTTTTACCCAACTTGAAAGGGTTTACATCCCCCCGGGGGCCACCCGGTTCACGTGTTCAACCGCATGCCGCCCGTACGTCGTAACGCGCAGGCGGATGTGGGTGCTAACGAGGTGTCGTCCAAGGGAAGTTGTCCCCGCCGGACACCCCGTTTACGCGGTGCCGGACGTACTGATACTCAACTGGATCCGCACCCGCCGCCACCGCACGAGGACCCGCACGACGACGAGGACCCGCACGACGACGAGGAGCCGCAGGAGGACGAGGACCCGCAGGACGAGCTGCCGGAGCACCCGCCGGAGGAACCGTCCCCTCCCCCGGCCCACCAGCTGCCGCCGCTGCGGCTTCCGCTGCCGCCGCTCGCGCCGGAGGCGGCCTTGACGGCCACGACGACGACCCCGACGACGAAAACGATCAAGAGAACCACGGCAAGAACCATCTCCTCGCCCCTCTCTGAACCCCCGGATCCCCGGGGTGCCGGGACCCCCGTGTCCCGTGTGCGGGGGAGATGCCCGCAGGCCACCCGCGCCAAAGCACACTTGAGCAACTCCAGAGGTTGCCCGCAGGATGGCCGCCATGAACGCACCCGCGGGCGGCAGCCGCCCCTTCCTGAACCGCCGTCTGGCGGCCTTCGGCACCACCATCTTCGCGGAGATGTCGGCGCTGGCCACCGCCACCGGGTCGATCAACCTGGGTCAGGGGTTCCCCGACACCGACGGGCCCGCCGAGATCGCCGAAGCGGCCGTACGGGCGATCCGGGACGGCAGGGGCAACCAGTACCCGCCGGGCCCCGGCGTCCCGGAGCTCCGGCTGGCGATCAGCGAGCACCAGCGGCGCTTCTACGGACTGACGTACGACCCCGACACGGAGGTCCTGGTCACGGCCGGGGCCACGGAGGCCATCGCGGCCAGTCTCCTCGCGCTGCTCGAACCGGGTGACGAGGTCATCGCCCTGGAGCCCTACTACGACTCCTACGCCGCCTGCATCGCCATGGCCGGCGCGGTCCGCGTCCCGCTGACGCTGCGCGCCCCGGACTTCCGCCTCGACGCGGACGCCCTGCGCGCCGCCGTCACCCCCCGCACCCGGCTGCTCCTGCTGAACACCCCGCACAACCCCACGGGCACGGTCCTCACGCCGGCGGAGCTGGCGGCCGTCGCCGAGCTGGCGGTCGAGCGGGACCTGCTGGTGGTCACCGACGAGGTCTACGAGCACCTGGTCTTCGAGGGCTCGCACACCCCGCTGGCCTCCCTGCCCGGCATGCGCGAGCGCACGGTCACCATCTCCTCCGCCGGCAAGACGTTCTCGTTCACCGGGTGGAAGGTCGGCTGGATCACCGCCCCGCCCGCGCTGCTCTCGGCCATCCGCTCGACGAAGCAGTTCCTCACGTACGTCTCCTCGGGCCCCTTCCAGCACGCGATCGCCGAGGCCCTGGCCCTGCCGGACGACTTCTACGAGACCTTCCGCGCCGAGCACCTCGCCAAGCGCGACCTCCTCGCCGACGGCCTGGCGGCGGCGGGCTTCGAGGTGTTCCGCCCGCAGGGCACCTACTTCATCACCACCGACATCACCCCCCTCGGCGAGAAGGACGGCCTCGCCTTCTGCCGCGCCCTGCCCACCCGCTGCGGCGTCGTCGCCATCCCGAACCAGGTCTTCTACGACGACCGATCGGCCGGCGCACCCCAGGTCCGCTGGGCCTTCTGCAAACGCGACGAGGTCCTCCACGAGGCCGTCGCCCGCCTCGGCCGGCTCTAGGCCGGGCGCCTGCGCAGGCCTCGGCCGGCGGTGGGCCGTGGCCTCGCGCAGGCGCCCGAACGGGTGTGTGCGGGTCCCCCGAAAGACTTTGTCGCGGGGATGACCTTCACGGGTGCCACCTGGGGAAACGGTGGTCGGGCGGGTGTCGGGCGCACGCCGGGGCGGGGGCCGGGCTCGTAGGGTTTGCCCCGTCGTGGGGAGGCCGGCCGGGAGCCCGTTCCACCGCGGGCTCCGGGTATCGGCGCCGGAGTGAGGCTGACGAACGCGAACGCGCCGGAAGCGCCGGCGGGAAGACCGGGAGACATGGCTGCGGTTTCTACGGGTCCGACGGTGTCCCTGGAGCCGCCGCAGACGCGCGCGGACGGCCCGTCGCCGGCCCTCCTCGCGCTCGGGGTCTTCGCCGTCGTGCGCGGGGCCGGGGTGCTGGTCATCGCCGCCGGCGCCTGGTGGGCCGGCCGGGACCCGGTGCGGGTGCTCGGCGGGTCCTGGGACTCCGTCTGGTACCTCGGCATCGCCGCCCACGGGTACGGGCGGACCCAGATGTGGGCGAACGGCTCCGTCCAGAGCGACTACGCCTTCTTCCCGCTCTACCCCCTGCTGGTGCGCCTCGCCGGCGGCACCGCCCTCGCCGCACTGGCCGTCGCGTGGGCCGCCGCCGCGGCGGGCGCCCTCGGGGTGCACCGGGTCGGGGAGCGGCTGCTGGGGCCCCGGGGCGGGGTGCTGCTGGTCGCGCTGTGGGCTGCGCTGCCGCACTCCGTGGTGCTGAGCGCCGGCTACACCGAGGCGCTGCTCGCCGCGCTCGCCGCCTGGTCCCTGTACGCGCTGCTGCGGGAGCGCTGGCTGTGGGCAGCCGCCCTGGCGGTCCTGGCCGGGCTGACCCGGCCCACGGGGATCGCCGTCGCCGCCGCGGTGTCGCTGACCGCCCTGCACGCGCTGGCGATACGGGGCTCCCGCGCGCCCGAGGTAGGGGCCGCCGCGCTGCTGGCCCCGGCCGGCTGGGCCGCGTACGTCCTGGCGGTGGGGGCGCGCACGGGGCATCCCGTCGGCGGGTACTTCACCGTCCAGCGGCGGTGGGGGTCCCGCTTCGACTTCGGCGTGGGCACGCTGCGCGACGCGGAGAAGGTGCTGACCGGCAGTCCCGTACCGCTCGCCACCACCGTCACCGTGGCGGTGCTGGTCGTCGCGGCGCTGCTGGCGGTGCCGCTGGTGCTGGACCGGGCCCCGCTGGCGCTGCTCGCCTACACCGGGGTGCTCATGCTGATCACCTACGGCGGGAGCGGCTTCTTCGAGTCGAAGCCACGCTTCCTGCTGCCCGCGTTCCCGCTGCTGCTGGCGCCCGCCGCGGTGATGGCCAGAGCCCGGCCGCGCACCGCGGTCGTGGTGACCGCGGTGCTGGCCGGGCTCTCGTACGGCTATGGGGTGTACCTGCTCCTCGTGGCGCGGGTACCGCTGTGACGGGTCAGTTGTCCTCGTCGCCCTTGTCGTCCCCGCCCTCGGCGGATTCGACGTCCTGCTCCAGGCCGAGCTGCTCGACGAGCCACTTGTCGAACTCGATCGAGGCGCGGACCCAGCTGACGGTGGAGGACACGAAGTGCTCCAGGCTGACGCCGGTGCCGACCAGCATCTGCGCTTCGCCGATCAGGCGGACGGAGCCGTCGTCGTGCGTGTGGCTGTAGACCTTCGGCCACAGGGTGCGGCGGTTCCAGTCGTCGATCGTCTCCAGGAGCTGCGGCTTGTCTTCGATGCCGTGCGGACGGTCGTAGAAGGTCCGCACCGAGAAGACCTGCTGCTCGCCGTCGCCGCGGAACATGAAGTAGGTGCGGAACTCCTCCCACGGCGCCGCGAGGTCACCCTCGTCGTCGACGACGTACTTGAGCTCCATCTGCTCCAGCAGCTGCTTGACCAGGTCCTGGTCGGGGACGACGGGGCCCGCCGGTCCTGTGGCCTGCGGATCGGGCTGCTGCCCTCCGAAATTCGGAATCGAGGCCGGGTCGATGCTCACCGTGTTATTCCCTTCGTGCGGATGGTGTCATCCTCCCCCATCGGTCCTACCCCGTGTCCAGCCCCGCACGTGCGATCCGCTCCGGGCGGACACGAGTAGGGCTCCGGTAAGGGCCGGGGCGGACCGGGGCCCCGGCCACCCGGGGCACCGGTCCGGCCGCACGGCTCCGGCCTCCACCGCGCCGGCCGCACGGCTTCCGGCCTCACACCGCGCCGGCCGCACGGCCCCTGCCTCACATCGCCTTGCCGACCAGCAGGTCCTCACCCGCCACGTCCACCCGTACGGTGTCGCCCTCGCGGACCTCGCCCGCCAGGATCTCCTTGGCGAGGCGGTCGCCGACGGCCGTCTGGATCAGGCGGCGCAGGGGCCGGGCGCCGTACGCCGGGTCGTTGCCCTTGTCCGCCAGCCACGCCAGGGCCTCCGGCGTGACGTCCAGGGTCAGCCGGCGGTCGGCGAGCCGCTTGGCCAGGCGGCCGATCTGCAGTTCGGCGATGTGGGCCAGCTCGTCTCGGGTCAGCGCGGAGAAGACCACCAGGTCGTCCAGGCGGTTGAGGAACTCCGGCTTGAAGGAGGCCCGCACCACTTCCAAAACCTTGGCCTTCCGGTCCTCCGCGGAGGCGGAGGAGTCCGCCGAGCCGGGCCCGCTCAGGAACTGGCTGCCCAGGTTGGAGGTCAGGATCAGGATGGTGTTGCGGAAGTCCACCGTCCGGCCCTGCCCGTCCGTGAGGCGGCCGTCGTCCAGGACCTGGAGCAGCACGTCGAAGACCTCGGGGTGGGCCTTCTCCACCTCGTCCAGCAGGACGACCGAGTAGGGGCGCCGGCGCACGGCCTCGGTGAGCTGGCCGCCCTCCTCGTAACCGACGTAGCCGGGCGGCGCGCCGACCAGCCGGGCCACGGAGTGCTTCTCGCCGTACTCGGACATGTCGATGCGGACCATCGCCCGCTCGTCGTCGAAGAGGAAGTCGGCGAGCGCCTTGGCCAGCTCCGTCTTGCCCACGCCCGTCGGGCCGAGGAAGAGGAACGAGCCGGTCGGGCGGTCGGGGTCCGCGATGCCGGCCCGGGTGCGGCGAACGGCGTCGGAGACGGCCCGTACGGCCTCCTCCTGGCCGATCAGCCGGCGGCCCAGCTCGGCCTCCATGCGCAGCAGTTTCTGCGTCTCGCCTTCGAGGAGGCGGCCCGAGGGGATGCCCGTCCAGGCGCCGACCACGTCCGCGATGTCGTCCGGGCCGACCTCGTCCTTGACCATGGCGTCCTTGGACGGGCCGGCCTGGGTGGCCTCCGCCTCGGCTTCCGTGGCCTCCGCGAGCTCGCGCTCCAGCGCGGGGATCTCCCCGTACAGCAGCTTGGAGGCCGCGTCGAAGTCGCCGTCGCGCTGGGCGCGCTCGGCCTGACCGCGCAGGTCGTCCAGGCGCTCCTTGAGCTCGCCGACGCGGTTGAGGGACTGCTTCTCCTTCTCCCAGCGTGCGGTCAGGCCGCGCAGCTCCTCCTCCTTGTCCGCCAGGTCCTTGCGGATCTTCTCCAGGCGCTCGATGGAGGCCGGGTCGGACTCGTTCCTGAGCGCCAGCTCCTCCATGCGCAGCCGGTCGACCGAGCGCTGGAGCTCGTCGATCTCCACCGGGGAGGAGTCGATCTCCATGCGGAGCCGGGACGCGGCCTCGTCCACCAGGTCGATGGCCTTGTCGGGAAGGAACCGGGAGGTGATGTAGCGGTCCGAGAGGGTCGCCGCGGCGACGAGGGCGCTGTCGTTGATGACGACCTTGTGGTGGGCCTCGTAGCGGCCCTTGAGGCCGCGCAGGATGGCGATGGTGTCCTCGACGGTCGGCTCCGCGACCAGCACCTGCTGGAAGCGGCGCTCCAGCGCCGGGTCCTTCTCGATCCGCTCGCGGTACTCGTCGAGCGTGGTCGCGCCGACCATGCGCAGCTCGCCGCGGGCGAGCATGGGCTTGAGCATGTTGCCCGCGTCCATGGCCGAATCCCCGCCGGCGCCGGCTCCGACGACCGTGTGCAGCTCGTCGATGAAGGTGATGATCTGGCCGTCGCTGGACTTGATCTCGGCGAGGACGGTCTTGAGGCGTTCCTCGAACTCGCCGCGGTACTTCGCGCCGGCGACCATCGCGCCGAGGTCGAGGGCGACGAGCCGCTTGTTCTTGAGGGACTCGGGGACGTCGCCCTTGACGATGCGCTGGGCCAGGCCCTCGACCACGGCCGTCTTGCCGACGCCGGGTTCGCCGATGAGGACCGGGTTGTTCTTCGTACGGCGGGACAGGACCTGTACGACGCGGCGGATCTCGTGGTCGCGGCCGATGACCGGATCGAGCTTGCCCTCGCGGGCGGCCGCCGTGAAGTCGGTGCCGAACTTCTCCAGGGCCTTGTACTGGCCCTCGGGGTCGGGAGTGGTCACCCGCCGCCCTCCTCGTGCGTTCTCGAAGGCGTCCAGCAGCTTGCGCGCCGTCGCGCCCTGGGCGGTCAGGACCTCGCCGGCCGCGCCGCCCTTGGCGGCGAGGGCGATGAGGAGGTGTTCGGTGGAGAGGTACTCGTCGCCGAGCTTGCCGGCCTGTCCGTCGGCCTCGGCGAGGACGGCGAGCAGCTCGCGCGTGGGCTGCGGGGGCGCGACCGTGGAACCGGTGACGCTGGGCAGGGCGGCCAGCAGCCGCTCCGCGCCCGCGCGCACGGCGGCCTGGTCGGCCTCGGTCGCGGCGAGCAGGTCGACGAGGTTCTCGTTGTCCTCGCCGGCGAGGAGGGCCAGCAGCAGGTGGGCGGGGGTCAGGTCCGGGTGGCCGTCCTTCACGGCCCTGCTGGTGGCCGCGTTCAGCGCGTCCCGGCTCTTGTTCGTCAGCTCGGCGTCCACCGCCGCTCTCCTCTCCCTGGCAGTTTCTGATCCAGACCCGTTGGTCTGATAGACACAGCGTGTACAAAGTTGAGTCTATTCCACTCAAGGCGGTTTTTCGACGGGCACCGGCGAAAGACACGGCCGACCGCGGACGTACGCTCGGCCCATGCCCCACGACGTACTCCACCCCACGCCCGAATACCTCGCCTTCTGGCGGGAGCGGCACGTGTGCACCCTCACCACCCCCCGCCCGGACGGCAGCCCGCACGTGGTGCCGGTCGGCGTCACGTACGACCCCGAGGCGGGACTGGCGCGGGTGATCAGCAACAAGCACAGCAAGAAGGTGCGCAACGTGCTGGCCGCGCCGAACGGCGTCGCGAGGGTCGCGGTGTGCCAGATGGAGGGCCGGCGCTGGGCCACCCTGGAGGGGCGCGCCACGGTCCGTACGGACGAGGCGTCGGTGGCCGACGCGGTGGAGCGCTACGCGCAGCGGTACGGGCGGACGCCTTCGCCGAACCCGGACCGGGTCGTCCTGGAGATCACCCTGGACCGGGCGATGGGACGCGCCTGAGGCGCCGGCCGCTCCGTCCGCCGGACGCGGACATCACCCGCGGGACGCGGACATCAGCTGTGGGACGCGGACATCACAACGGCGCCATCGTGGTCAGGTCCACGATGGCGCCGTTGTGTGGGGGTAGCACCTGAGCGATGTGCAACGAGGGGGAATCGCTTCAGGCACTTCGGGGGGTGGCGGCGGTGATATCGGGCTCGAACAGCTGGTGGTCACGCTGGTCGAGGTTGACGAAGACCATTCCGTACCGCACTTCGCAGCGGACGGGCTGCGGTGCGCCCCGGGGGCGGCGCAGACAGCGGTAGGCCCGGACGTCTTCGTCCTCTTCTCGTACTACGACGATCGGCTGGCCGAACAGGGTGACCATCAGCGAGTCGCCGGCGTGGGGGATCGCCGTGGCGAGGTCGATGAACTGCCATCCCGACCGGTACGCCGAAGCCATCTCGCGACGGAAGTCACGGTCGTCGGGGGTCACCGGGAAACCTGCGCAGGCGCGGTGTCCCAGCCGAGGTCTTGGGGAGCCGTGTTCCAGCCGAGATCGTGCTTGCCTACCGACTCGACGGGCGCACCGGCACTGGCCTGAACGCTTCCCGCGTCCCCGTTGACGGCGACGACTGCCCCGAAGACCGCAACGGCGGAGAAAACAACGGCAAGCGCCGAGCGAAGCATTCTCTTATACATGGTCGGCTTCGTCCTCACTTGATGGAATCCTCTCCCCCGCAGTGACAGACGATGGCTCATTCAGGCACGTCAGTGCCACAGGGACGATGCATCATGTTCTTACATGTTCAGGACCCTGGGGGGTGGAGATTTGACAAGAAGCGAGACAAACCCGACACATCCCCACCCCGTCACGGCGATGTGCGCCGAGGGAGCACGGCTTTACGCGGCCGCGCTCAGCAGCGGCCGCGTCGCCCGCGGTGAGGTCAGGAACGCCCCCTGCCTGCTCGAATTCGCTCTACTGAGACCCGACCCCGATGACGCGAACCAGCTCCGCGCGGTTCCCCCGTCCGTCGCACTCGCCCAGCGGCTCCACCCCATCGAACGCGAGATCCAGGACCGCAGGCGCACCGCTGTAGATCTCACCGATGCATTCGAGCCGTTCCTCGCCATCAGCGCGCAGAGCCCCGCCAACACCCACGCCATCACGGTGCTGGAGGGTATCGACCAGATCAACGCCGCCCTGGACCTGGCCACCGCCGAGTGCCACACCGAGGCCCTGACCGTCCAGCCGGGCGGCGCCAGACCCACGTTCATCCTCAGCGAGGCCCTGGAGCGCGCCGCGCCGCTGATAGACCGCGGCGTGAGCATCCGCACGCTCTACCAGCACACGGTGCGGCACAGCCAGGGCACGCTCGCCTACGTGGACCGCATCTCCACGGGGAAGGTGGAGATCCGCACGCTCGAAGAGCTGATCGAGCGCCTCATGATCTTCGACCGCACCGTGGCCTTCATCCCCGCGAGCGACGACCGCCGGGTGGCCCTGGAGCTGCGGCATCCGGGGCTGGTCGACTACCTCATCAAGGTCTTCGAGCAACTCTGGCGCCGAGCCGTGCCGTTGGGCGACGAGGTGACGTACACGCACACGCCGGATGGTATCTCCGGCGTGCAGCGCTCCATAGCCCAGCTGCTCATAGAGGGGCACGTGGACGAGGCGATCGCACGCCGGCTGGGGATGAACGTACGCACCTGCCGCGCGCACATCGCGAAGCTGGCCACCACCCTGGGCAGCGGCAGCCGCGCCCAACTCGGCTTCCTCATCGCCCAGTCGGGCATCCTGCACAGCGCGTCCCCGCCCCTGCCCGCGGGCCACGACTGACGCCGCGCAGCACGAAGGCCCCGCCCGGAACCATCCGGGCGGGGCCTTCCCCGTTGCCGTGCGGCGGGCGCGCGGGGGCGTCAGTCCTTCGGGCGCTTGGGGCGCCAGACGACCAGCGCGTTGCCCGGCTGCGGCGGCTGGTACGGGACCAGGTCGCGCCGGTACGAGGCGTGGACCTGGGCCTCCCTGGCCCGCAGGGCGGCGGCCGCGCCGTCCACGGCGCTGGACAGCTCGGCCACGCGCTGCTGGAGCGCGGCGACCTGGTTCTCCAGTTCGATGATCCGCTTGATACCCGCCAGGTTGATGCCCTCGTCCTGGGACAGCGCCTGCACGGTGCGCAGCAATTCGATGTCCCTGGCCGAATATCGACGCCCGCGCCCGGCCGTCCGGTCGGGTGAGACCAGGCCGAGGCGGTCGTACTGGCGCAGGGTCTGCGGATGCAGGCCCGAGAGCTGGGCGGCCACCGAGATCACGTAGACCGGTGTCTCATCGGTCAGTTGGTACGGGTTCCTGCGGCGGCCGTCCATCTCATGCTCCCTTCGCGGACTCGAACAGCGCGGCACGCGGGTCCTCGGACCCGGTCGCGTCGCGGTACATCTCCAGCGCCTCGCGGGCCTTGTCCGACAGCTCCGCCGGAACGGCCACCTCGATCGTCACCAGCAGGTCGCCGCGGGTGCCGTCCTTGCGGACCGCGCCCTTGCCCCGGGCGCGCATCGTACGGCCGCCCGGCGTGCCCGGCGGCAGTTTCAGCGTGACCGAAGGACCGTTCAGCGTCGGCACCTTGATCTCGGCGCCGAGTGCCGCCTCCGCGAACGTCACCGGAACGGTCACCGTCAGGTTGTCGTCCTTGCGGCCGAACACGGGGTGACTGCCGACATGAACGACCACGTACAGGTCGCCGGCGGGACCGCCGCGCTCGCCCGGGGCGCCCTTGCCGCGCAGCCGGATCCGCTGGCCGTCCGAGACGCCCGCCGGGATCCGCACCTGCATGGTGCGGGAGCTGCGGGCCCGGCCGCTGCCCTTGCAGACGTCGCAGGGGGTCTCGGCGATCAGGCCGCGGCCCTTGCAGTCCGCGCAGGGGTCGGTCAGCGAGAAGCCGCCGCCGCTGCCCCGCGAAACCTGGCCGGTACCGACGCAGGTCGGGCACACCCGGGGGGTGCCGTTCTTGTCGCCGGTGCCCGAACAGGCCTTGCAGGGCGCCTGCGAGGACATCCGCAGCGGGACCGTGGCCCCGTCCACCGCCTCCGTGAAGGAGAGGGTGACCTCCGACTCGATGTCCTGGCCGCGGCGGGGCTGGGTGCGGGTTCCCGCACCGGGGCCCGCGCCGCCGCGGTTGAACAGGCCGCCGAAGACGTCCCCGAGGCCGCCGCCGAAGCCGCCGCCCGCGCCGCCCGGCTGCGCGCCGCCGAAGAGGTCACCGAGGTCGAAGTTGAACGAGCCGCCGGCACCGCCGGGACCGGGGCGGAAGCCGCCGTTCCCGAACAGTGCGCGGGCCTCGTCGTACTCCTTGCGCTTCTTCGCGTCCCCGAGGATGTCGTTCGCCTCGGAGATCTCCTTGAAGCGCTCCTCGGCCGAGGCGTCGCCCTTGTTGGCGTCCGGGTGGAACTCGCGGGCGAGCTTCCGGTACGCCTTCTTGATCTCTGCCTCGGTGGCGTCCTTGGGGACACCGAGGACCTTGTAGTAGTCCTTCTCGACGAAGTCCTTCGTGCTCATCCTCGGTGGCCCTCCTCTCGTACACCTACATGTTCGACGTCAGCCCTTGTCCGCGGCATCCGTGTCCTTGTCAGACGGCGTGTCGCCGTCCGCGGACTCGGACTTCGCGGCGGGCGCCGCGCCCGGCTGGGGCTCGGCCACCGCGACCCGGGCGGGACGGATGGTGCGCTCGCCGATCCGGTAGCCCGGCTGCAGGATCGCCACGCAGGTCGTCTCGGTGACGTCCGGCGCGTACGAGTGCATCAGGGCCTCGTGGACCGTCGGATCGAAGGGCTCGCCCTCCTTGCCGAACTGCTGCAGCCCCATCTTGGCGGCGGCCGTCTCCAGCGATTCGGCCACCGACTTGAACCCGCCGACCAGCTCGCCGTGCTCCCGCGCCCGGCCGATGTCGTCCAGGGTCGGGAGCAGTTCCGTCAGGAGGGACGCGACCGCGATCTCCTTGACGGCGATCCGGTCCCGCTCCACCCGCCGGCGGTAGTTCTGGTACTCCGCCTGGAGCCGCTGGAGGTCCGCGGTGCGCTCACCCAGCGCGGTGCGGGCCTGGTCCAGCTGCGCCAGGAGGGCGCTCTCCTTGCCGAGGGCCTCGGCTGCTGCGTCCCCGGCCGGGGCCGCCTCGTCCTCCTTGGAGGAGTCGGCGGCCTTCGGCTCGGCTGCCGCGTCGTCCGCGCCGGCGCCGGTGGGGACTTCGGGCTCCTCGTCGAAACCCTTGGTCTCCTCCGACATCAGGCAGCGCCACCCTTCGGCTTCTCGTCGTCCACGATCTCGGCGTCGACCACGTCGTCGTCGGCCTTGGCCTGGCCGGCGTCGGCCGCGCCGCCGGCGGCCTGGGCCGCCTGGGCGTCGGCGTAGATCGCCTGGCCGAGCTTCTGGCTGACCGCGGCGACCTTCTCCGTGGCCGTACGGATCTCAGCGGTGTTGTCGCCCTCGGCGGAGTCGCCCTTGAGCTTCTCCTTGAGCTCCGCGACGGCGGCCTCGACCTCGGTCTTGACGTCGGCCGGGACCTTGTCCTCGTTGTCCTTGACGAACTTCTCCGTCTGGTAGACGAGCTGCTCGGCCTGGTTGCGCGTCTCCGCGGCCTCCTTGCGGCGCAGGTCCTCGTCCGCGTACTGCTCCGCCTCCTGGCGCATGCGGTCGACCTCGTCCTTGCCGAGCGAAGAGCCGCCGGTGACGGTCATCTTCTGCTCCTTGCCCGTGCCGAGGTCCTTGGCCGTGACGTGCATGATGCCGTTGGCGTCGATGTCGAAGGAGACCTCGATCTGCGGGACGCCGCGCGGGGCCGGCGGCAGACCGGTCAGCTCGAACATGCCGAGCTTCTTGTTGTACGCCGCGATCTCGCGCTCGCCCTGGTAGACCTGGATCTGCACCGACGGCTGGTTGTCCTCGGCCGTCGTGAAGATCTCCGACCGCTTGGTCGGGATGGTCGTGTTGCGCTCGATGAGCTTGGTCATGATGCCGCCCTTGGTCTCGATGCCGAGGGACAGCGGGGTCACGTCGAGGAGCAGGACGTCCTTGACCTCACCCTTGAGCACACCGGCCTGGAGGGTCGCGCCGATGGCGACGACCTCGTCCGGGTTGACGCCCTTGTTGGCGTCCTGACCGCCGGTGAGCTCCTTGACGAGCTCGGCGACGGCCGGCATGCGGGTGGAGCCGCCGACCAGGACCACGTGGTCGATCTCGGACAGCTGGATGCCGGCGTCCTTGATGACGTTGTGGAACGGGGTCTTGCAGCGGTCGAGCAGGTCCGCGGTCAGCTGCTGGAACTGGGCGCGGGTGAGCTTCTCGTCCAGGTGCAGCGGGCCCTCGGCGGAAGCCGTGATGTAGGGCAGGTTGATCGTGGTCTCCGTGGAGGAGGACAGCTCGATCTTCGCCTTCTCGGCGGCCTCGCGCAGACGCTGGAGCGCCATCTTGTCCTTGGACAGGTCGACGCCGTGGCCGTTCTGGAACTGCTTCACCAGGTAGTCGACGACGCGCTGGTCCCAGTCGTCACCACCGAGGTGGTTGTCACCGTTGGTGGCCTTCACCTCGACGACGCCGTCACCGATCTCCAGGAGGGACACGTCGAAGGTGCCGCCGCCGAGGTCGAAGACGAGAATGGTCTGGTCGTCCTTGTCGAGACCGTAGGCCAGGGCGGCGGCCGTGGGCTCGTTGACGATGCGCAGGACGTTCAGGCCCGCGATCTCGCCGGCCTCCTTCGTCGCCTGACGCTCGGAGTCGTTGAAGTAGGCCGGGACGGTGATGACCGCGTCCGTGACCTTCTCGCCCAGGTACGCCTCGGCGTCGCGCTTCAGCTTCTGCAGGATGAAGGCGCTCATCTGCTGCGGGTTGAAGTCCTTGCCGTCCAGGTTGATCTTCCAGTCAGTGCCCATGTGGCGCTTGACCGAGCGGATCGTACGGTCCACGTTCGTGACCGCCTGGCGCTTGGCGACCTCGCCGACGAGGACCTCGCCGTTCTTGGCGAAGGCGACGACGGACGGCGTGGTCCTGGCGCCCTCGGCGTTGGTGATGACGGTGGGCTCGCCGCCTTCCAGAACGCTGACGACGGAGTTAGTGGTGCCCAGGTCGATGCCGACCGCACGTGCCATTTTGATTCCTCCAGCTGACTTGAGTGGAACAGACTCAACGATGCACGAACTCCCCACCCCGCGTCAACAGAGGTGAGCCGACTCGACTCAACTCTTACGCCAGCCTTACGCTCAACCGCCGCTCTTCGCGCCCCGCGGCGGGGCCGAGCGGGCGACGCCCACAGCGCGCCCCCCGGGGCGCGGGGCGGCCGTGCGGCACGGTGCGTGCATGCCGCTGCCGCCCCTCACGCTCTCCGCGCTCCGGCGTCCCGCCCGGCCGCTCCCGCGGCCCGACCTCTCGGCGAAGCGGGTGCTCGACCTCTGCGGCGCGCTGCTGCTGTCGCTCGTCTTCGCGGTCCCGCTGCTCGCGGCCGGCGCGGTGCTGTACGCGGCCGGGGCCCGGCGGCGCGGGACGCGGGGCGCGGGCGTCCTCGTACGGGAGCCGGCGGCCGGGCTCGGCGGGCGGGCGTTTCGGACCTGGCGGCTGCGGACGGAGGACGCCGGGCGGGCGGGCGCGCTCGTCGAGCGGTGCGCCCTGGACGCGATGCCGCAGCTGCTCAATGTGCTGCGGGGCGAGATGTCACTGGTCGGCCCGCGACCCGGAGCGGACGTGGACAGGGCCGATAGGCTGCTCGTGCGGCCCGGTATGACCGGATTGTGGCAAGTGAGCGCCCGCTCCGACCTGCCCTGGGAAGAGATGGCCCTGCTGGACCGGCACTATGTGGAGAGTCACTGGCTGGGGATGGATCTGGCGATCCTCGCCCGGACCCCTCGGGCGGCCTGCCGACAGAGGGCAGCCTGAGCGACACAGATCACCGCACGCCCACCTACATTGCGGCGCGGGAACTGGGTAACCTCAAGCCTTGACTCAATAAGTTACCGCTTAGTAAGTCCCGCCCGAGGAGCCGTCCCATGCAACTCGCCGCGATCATCGTGTCGCTGGTCCTGACCGTGATCGGCGTCGCGCTCATCGCCCGAGCCGTGGCGCAGATCTACCGCTTCGTGAAGCTGGGCCAGCCGGTGCCGGCGGGCAGCCGCACGGACGAGCCGACGGCCCGCAGCCTCACGCTGGCCAAGGAGTTCGTCGGCCACACCCGGATGAACCGGTGGGGCGTCATCGGCGTCGCCCACTGGTTCGTCGCCGTGGGCTTCCTGACGCTCGGCCTGACGATCGTCACGGCCTACGGCCAGCTCTTCAAGGCCGACTGGGTGCTTCCGATCATCGGCGGTTGGCTGCCCTACGAGCTCTACACCGAGTTCATCGCGCTGTTCACGACCCTCGGCATCCTGACCCTGATCGGCGTCCGCCTGGCGAGCCTGCCCTCGCGGGCGGGCCGCAAGTCCCGCTTCGCGGGCTCCAAGGCGGGCCAGGCGTACTTCGTCGAGTACGTCATCCTCACCATCGGCCTCGCGATCATGACCCTTCGCGGGCTTGAGGGCGCGATCCACGGCGTCGGGCACTACGAGGCCTCGTACTGGGCCTCGTACCCGCTTGTGCTCGCGTTCAAGGGCCTCTCCTACGGCACCCTGCAGAACCTGGTCTACCTGACCGCCATGATCAAGCTCGGCGTCACCATGACCTGGGCCATCACGGTCGGCCTCAACACCAACATGGGTGTCGCCTGGCACCGCTTCCTCGCCTTCCCGAACATCTGGTTCAAGCGGAACGCGGACGGCGCGACCGCGCTGGGCGCGCTCCAGCCGATGACCAGCGGCGGCAAGGAGATCGACTTCGAGGAGCCGGGCGAGGACGACGTCTTCGGCGTCTCCCAGGTCGAGCAGTTCTCCTGGAAGGGCATCCTCGACTTCTCCACCTGCACCGAGTGCGGCCGCTGCCAGTCGCAGTGCCCCGCCTGGAACACCGGCAAGCCGCTGTCCCCGAAGCTCCTGATCATGTCGCTGCGCGACCACGCGCACGCCAAGGCGCCGTACCTGCTCGCGGGTGGCGGCAAGGACATGGAGGGCAACGAGAAGGCGACCGCCGAGCAGTTGAAGGACGTTCCCGCCTCCGCCCTGGCCGAGGCGGAGCGTCCGCTGATCGGCACGGTCGAGGAGAACGGCGTCATCGACCCCGACGTGCTGTGGTCCTGCACCACGTGCGGCGCGTGCGTCGAGCAGTGCCCCGTCGACATCGAGCACATCGACCACATCGTCGACATGCGGCGCTACCAGGTGATGATCGAGAGCGCGTTCCCGTCGGAGGCGGGCACGATGCTCAAGAACCTGGAGAAGAAGGGCAACCCCTGGGGCCTCGCCAAGAAGCAGCGGGTGGAGTGGACCAAGGAGGTCGACTTCGAGGTCCCGATCATCGGCAAGGACGCGGAGGACCTCTCCGAGTTCGACTACCTCTACTGGGTCGGCTGCGCCGGCGCGCTGGAGGACCGGGCGAAGAAGACCACGAAGGCCTTCGCGGAGCTGCTGAACATCGCGGGCGTCAAGTTCGCGATCATGGGCGGCGACGAGAAGTGCACCGGTGACTCGCCGCGCCGTCTGGGCAACGAGCCGCTGTTCCAGCAGCTGGCGCAGGAGAACGTGGCCATGCTCAACATGGCCTTCGGCGAGGACGACGAGGACCCGGAGACGAAGAAGCCGAAGTCGGCGAAGCGGATCGTCTCGACCTGCCCGCACTGCTTCAACACCATCGCGAACGAGTACCCGCAGCTGGGCGGCGAGTACGAGGTCATCCACCACACGCAGCTGCTCCAGCACCTGATCGACGAGGGCCGGCTGACGCCGGTGACGCCGGTCGACGGGCTGATCACGTACCACGACCCCTGCTACCTGGGCCGGCACAACAAGGTCTACACGCCGCCGCGCGAGATCATGTCGGCCGTGCCGGGGCTGCGGCAGCAGGAGATGCACCGCCACAAGGAGCGGGGCTTCTGCTGTGGCGCGGGTGGCGCGCGGATGTGGATGGAGGAGCGGATCGGCAAGCGCATCAACAACGAGCGCGTCGACGAGGCCCTGTCCCTGAACCCGGACATCGTGTCGACGGCGTGCCCGTTCTGCCTGGTGATGCTGACCGACTCGGTGAACGGCAAGAAGAACGACGGCCAGGCCAAGGAGTCCGTCCAGGTGGTGGACGTGGCGCAGCTGCTGCTGGAGTCGGTGAAGGCACCGGAGCCGGACGCGGAGGCGCTGGCCGAGGCGGAGGCGGCGGCTGCGGCCGAGGCCGAAGCGGCGGCTGCCGCTGCCGCCGAGGAGGAGGCCAAGGCCGCCGCGAAGGCGGAGGCGGACGCTGCCGCCAAGGCGGAGGCGGACGGGAACGCGGCGGCCAAGGCGGAGGCTGCTGCCGCCGCCGAAGCGGAAGCGAAGGGTACGGCCGACGCCGAACCGAAGGCCGCCGCCGAAGCTGCCGCGCCCGTGGCCGAAGCCAAGGCCGCGGAGCCCAAGGCGGAAGCCGAGCCGAAGGCCGGCGCCAAGGCAGAGGCCGTCGAGACCAAGGCTGAGGCCGCCGCCCCCGAGGCCAAGGCCGAGCCGAAGGCGGAAGCCGCTCCTGCGGCCGAGCCGAAGGCGGAGGCCAAGGCCGAGGCACCTGCCAAGGCCGAGGCACCTGCGGCGGGCGCCGCCCAGGCCGAGACCGAGGCCAAGGTCGCCGAACCCGCGGCGGAAGCCGAGCCGAAGGCGGAGGCCGCCGACGCCAAGCCGAAGGCGGAGGCCGCCGAGGCCAAGGCCGAGCCGGAGGGCGACGCCAAGGCCGAGGCACCCGCGGCCGGTGCCGACGCCAAGGCCGACGCCGCCCAGGCCGAGACCGAGGCCGAGGGCGTCAAGTAAGTACGCGCAGGCAGACGCCTGGGTAGACGCCGCGACAGTGGCATCGCAACGGCCGGTCCCCGCCCAGGGGGCCGGCCGTTGCGGCTTTCCCCCGAGGGCCACCGCGCCCCCAGGGGCTCCCCCTAGGGGATGTCACAGCTCAGCCGCAAAGGACCCCGGTTCCGGCCGCCCGTCCACCCCCGCCCGCCGGACCAGGTACTTTCGATCACGTGGCTGGATTCAGGATCGGACGCGGCCGGGACAACAACCGCACCCCGCAGCAACCGCAACAACCCTCGCGGCAGCAGCCGTACGGGCGGCAGGCGCCAGGCGCGCCGCAGGCCCCGTACGGCCGGCAGCCCTACCCGCCCGCCGGTCCCCCACCGCAGCAGCAGTGGCCCCAGCAGGCCACCGCCGGCGCCGGGGACCACGGCGAGCCCGAGTACTTCGACCCCTACGGTCAACCGCACCCCCAGGCGTACCAGCAGCCCCCGCACGAGGCCTCGTACGCCGACAACCCCGGCTACACCCAGGCCTTCTCGATCGGCGAGGACCCGTACGGCCAGGCCGCGCCCTACCAGGGCGCGACGTACCAGGCCGGCTCCGCCCCGGCCGGTCCGGCCGGTCCGCGGCTGCCGTGGAAGGAACTCCTGCGCGGCATCGTGATGCGGCCGGGCCCGACGTTCTTCCGGATGCGCGACTACCCCGTCTGGGGCCCGGCGCTGATCGTGACGTTCATCTACGGCATGCTCGCGGTCTTCGGCTTCGACAAGGCCCGCGAGGACGCCATCAAGGCCACCCTCACCCAGGCCGTCCCGATCGTCCTCAGCACCGGTGCCGCCTTCGTCATCTGCGGCCTGATCCTGGGCGGCGTCACCCACACCCTCGCCCGCCAGCTGGGCGGCGACGGCGCGTGGCAGCCGACCGTGGGCCTGTCGATGCTGGTCATGTCCATCACGGACGCGCCCCGCCTGCTGTTCGCGATCTTCCTCGGCGGCGACAACATGGTCGTCCAGGTCCTGGGCTGGGCCACCTGGCTCGCGGCCGGCGCGCTCTTCACCTCGCTGATGAGCAAGTCGCACGACCTGCCCTGGCCGAAGGCGCTCGGCGCGTCCGCGATCCAGCTGGTCGCACTGCTGTCGATCATCAAGCTCGGGACGATCTGAGCCCTCCACACATGACGAAGGGGACCGGCGCCATGCTCGAGCCCGTCCCCTTCCGCATGTCCTCCGCCGTCGTCAGGCGTCGAGGACCTGGCCCTCGCGCTTGACCACGGGCGGCTCGACCGACCACGGGAAGTTGATCCACTCGTCGGTCTTCTTCCACACGTACTCGCACTTCACGAGCGAGTGCGACTTCTCGTAGATGACGGCCGACCGGACCTCCGCCACCGTCCCCAGGCAGAAGTCGTGCACCAGCTTGAGCGTCTTGCCGGTGTCGGCGACGTCGTCGGCGATCAGCACCTTCTTGGCGGTGAAGTCGATCGCCTCGGGGACCGGTGCCAGCATGACCGGCATCTCCAGCGTCGTGCCGACGCCCGTGTAGAACTCCACGTTGACCAGGTGGATGTTCTTGCAGTCCAGCGCGTACGCCAGCCCGCCGGCGACGAAGACCCCGCCGCGGGCGATGCTCAGGATGATGTCGGGCTCGTAGCCGTCGTCGGCGATGGTCTGCGCCAGCTCGCGCACGGCGCGCCCGAACCCGTCGTAGGTCAGGTTCTCGCGTACTTCGCTCATGCCTCGTGCCTCACCTGGGTGCGGTGGAAGTTCTGGAAGGAGCGCGACGCCGTCGGGCCCCGCTGGCCCTGGTACCGCGATCCGTACCGCTCGCTGCCGTACGGGAACTCGGCGGGGGAGCTGAGCCGGAACATGCACAGCTGGCCGATCTTCATCCCCGGCCACAGCTTGATCGGCAGGGTGGCGAGGTTCGACAGCTCCAGGGTCACGTGGCCCGAGAAGCCCGGGTCGATGAAACCGGCGGTCGAGTGCGTGACCAGGCCCAGGCGGCCGAGGCTGGACTTCCCCTCCAGCCGGGAGGCGATGTCCTCGGGCAGCGAGATGACCTCGTAGGTCGAGGCGAGGACGAACTCGCCGGGGTGGAGGATGAACGCCTCGTCCCCCTCGGGCTCGACCATCCGCGTCAGGTCCGGCTGCTCGGTGGCGGGGTCGATGTGGGCGTAGCGGTGGTTCTCGAAGACCCGGAAGAACCGGTCGAGCCGCACATCGATGCTGGAGGGCTGCACCATCGACTCGTCGAACGGGTCGATGCGAACCCGTCCGCTGTCGATCTCGGCCCGGATGTCTTTGTCAGAGAGAAGCACGTCCCGAGGATACGCAGAGCGCCCGGGCCACCCCCAATCGAGAGCGGCGCCCGCGCGCCCCGCCGCTACGCCCCGCCGGCTACCGCTTCGTGCCGCCCACCGGCACGGCGTGCCTCAGCCGCGCACACCGCGGGCACCGCAGCAACCGTCCGGGCCCGATCCGGGCGGCACCGAGCTGCCGCAACGGGAAGGAGGCGGTACTGAAAACGTGCCCTTCGGCACAACGGACGACGGTGTGCTCCATCGAGTCCCTTTCCCCAACGAGCCGTACTGCGACGAATCGCCACATTAGGGGATGACCCAGACCCACTCCAGCCGCCGCTCCGAACCTTAAGCTACCCCCCAACTCCCGCCCCCACGAACCCTCCTGCCGCCCACGGACGACAACGACCCCGCGGCGGATTCACCGGGGGTCGATCATGAGGTAGAGTGGCCAACGATAAGGATCCAGACGACTGGAACCGCATGCGGATGTAGTTTAATGGTAGAACATGAGCTTCCCAAGCTTATAGCGCGGGTTCGATTCCCGTCATCCGCTCTTGAGAGAAGGCCCAGGTCAGAGACCTGGGCCTTCTTCGTTGTCTAGACCTATTGGGGCTCGCGTTCCATTCGCGTGCCATAACTTCCCTAATGGGGCGTCAGGTTGTTGCCGCGCCCCTTGTGAGGATCACCTCGCCCGAGCAGTCGGCCCGGGCGCCGGCGGCGCGGGCACGAACATACACCCGGCCCCAGCCGGGCTGGGCCGCCCGCTCTCGCCGGGCGGCTCCTGGGCGCCGGACGAACGCCATCGCCGGTCACCGCGGCAGCACGACGTGAGGTACCGAGCTCGGCGGCCCCGTCGGCGGGGACCCCGGCCAGGGCGCGCCGGTCCCCGGCGGTCAGCGGGAGGGAACGGTCGTTGGCTTGGTCGACGACGGCTGCCTGGCGGCCCCGACATCCACGAGCCGGTCGAGGGAAACACCACCCCGGTGCTTGTGGTGGCCGGTGCGAGCGACCCGGCGATGGGCCCCGACACCATGCGGTCCACGTGGCTGCAGTGGTATCCGAACGCCGAGCTCGCGGTCTTCGACGACGCCGGTCACTTCGCTCCGGACGGAAGTCCGCAGGCCTTGGCGACGGGGGTCGAGCGCTTCCTCGGCCGCGGGACGGGCCAGGCCGGCCGAACGCTCTGAAGCGGGGTGTGCCGCCGAGCAGCGGGACGTCGAGTCGCTGCCCGCGCGGTGCCGAGCGGTGCGTCGGGTGGCCGGCGCGATGTCGGGGCGGCCGGCCCCGCTTGTCAGCCGGCCGGGGGGTGGGGGGCGGGGCGGAAGATGCGGGTCAGGTGGTGGTCGAGGACCGCGATGGCGGACTGCGGGGTGCGCTGGCCGACCAGGATGCTGGTGCCCATCGTCGCCGTCATCGCCAGCAGGCTGACCGCCTCCGTGCGGGCGTCGGCGGCGGGGTCGGCGAGGCCCTCGGCCTGGGCCCGCTCCAGCAGGCCCGTCAGGGCGTTCTCCGCGGCGTCGGGGTTGTCGATGAAGGGCTGGGCGGCCAGCGCCTCGTCGGTCACCGACAGGATCGAGTAGGAGCTGTAGAGGAGGTGGAAGGTCCGGCTCTCCTCGTCGGTCGGCAGGGAGGCCAGCAGCAGCGCCTCGATGGTCGCACGGGGGCCCGGGTCGGGACCGGCGGCCCGCAGGCGGGCGCTCACGCGGGCGGTGAAACGGTCGGTCAGGTGCTGCAGCCCGTAGAAGAGCAGCTTCTCCTTGGTCTCGAAGTAGTACTGCACGAGCCGAAGTGACACCCCGGCCTCGGCGGCGACGTCGCGCATGCCGACGGCGTGCAGCCCTCGCCGCCCCGCGACCCGGATGAGCGCCTCGGCGATCTGGGCGCGCCGTTCCTCGTGGTCCACGCGTTTCGGCATGTGTGGTGTTCGGCTCTCTGTCCGTCGTTTCCAGTCGGTCGTGGGCAGCTCCGCCGTGGGCGGGTTCGCCCGCTGCCCGGGTCCCTCCGTCCGGGTCGCCCTCCGTCGGGCGCTCTTCATGATACCGCCGTACCAACATCATGATACGGTCGTACCACGAAGACCGGATCTCCCTCGGAGGTGCCCCGTGCCCCAGACCACGACCCGCGTGCGCCGCGACGTCGGCCGCTACGTCAACGACGAGCTGCGCGACCGGTACTTCGCCGCCTGCGAAGCCGTCTACGCGATGGGCGCACCCGCCCGCTCCGAGACGGACGTCGAGACGAGCTTCGGCACCACGCACGTCTACCAGTACGGCCCCGCGGACCCGGCCGGCGAGTCCCGCACCCCGATCGTCCTGATCCACGGCGCGGGCTACTGCTCGGCGATGTGGTACCCCAACACCCCCGCGCTCAGCGCCGAACGGCCCGTCTACGCGCTCGACACCCCCGGTGACGCCGGGCGCAGCGTCCAGCGCGAGCCCATGTGGCAACCCGAGCGCGCCGCCCAGTGGATGGACGAGGCCCTCGACGCCCTCGGCCTCGACCGGGTCCACCTCGTCGGCTCCTCCTACGGCGGCTGGCTCGTCATCAACCAGGCGCACCTGCGGCCCGGGCGGCTCGCCTCGGTCACCGCCCTCGACCCGGGCGGCCTGGAGAAGGTGGGCCTGCGCTTCTTCGCCTGGGTCTTCGTGAGCCTCTTCGCCAGCTTCGCCCCCGAAGCGCTGCGTCCGCGGCTCGCCGCCTGGCTGGAGCAGCCCGTCATCGCCGTTCCCGAGCTGCGCAAGTGGATCCACGCCGGCGCCCGTGCCTTCCGCATACGCCGTCCCGCTCCGCTGCCGCTGTCCGACGCCGAACTGGGTTCGATCCGGACGCCGTTCTACCTGATCATGGGCAAGCGGAGCCTGCTCGTGCACCCGCGCCGGCAGCTGGAGCGCGTACCGCGCCTGATCCCCGGGGCCCGCGCCGAGATCATCGCGGCGACGGGCCACGGACCGCAGATCGACCACCCCGACGTGGTCAACGCCCGGATGCTGGGTTTCATGGCGGACGTCGACGCGTAGAACGGCCGCCCTGCGGCCGGGCGGGGGTGCGGCGTGCTGCGTTCGGGTGGTGGTCACGCGTTGAACAGGGGCCGTTCATGTGACGCTCATAGCTTCGGAGGGACCGAGTAGTCCTTCCGAGGGGATCCCCCAGCAGATGCGCCGCAGACCTGTGAAGACGTTGACCGTTCTGGCCCTCGCGGGGGCCGTGGCCGCCGGGACGGCGGGCGCCGCCAACTCCGCGCCGCAGTACAGCGACCACGACAAGGAAATCCGGAACGTCATCTACCTGCTCGGTGACGGAATGGGCCGTACGCACGTCACGGCCGCCCGTGACCGGTTCTACGGCGCCGGCGGGAAGCTCACCATGGAGACCCTCCCCTTCACGGGCGCGGTCGCCACGTACGCAGTCGAGAAGGGCACCGCCAAGCCCTCCCTCGTCACCGACTCGGCCAGCTCCGCCACCGCCTGGTCCTCGGGCGTCAAGACGTACAACGCCGCGATCGGCGTGGACGCGTACGAGAAGAAGGTCGCCACGCTGATGGAGCAGGCCAAGGCGGCCGGCTTCGCCACGGGCAACGTCTCCACCGCCGAGATCACCGACGCCACGCCGGCCGCGGAGTTCAGCCACGCGCTGCTGCGCGGCTGCCAGGGCCCGGTGTACTCCGACGCCGCCTGCCTCCCCAAGAAGGAGGACGGTACGTACGAGGCCGCGCCCGCCGACAAGACGCTGATCACGCCGATCGCCGAACAGATCGCCCGCAACGGCACCGCCGACGTCGTCTTCGGCGGCGGCCTCGCCCGCTTCGAGCCGGACGACCAGAAGGCCCTCCAGGCCCAGGGCTACCAGGTGCTCGGCAGCTTCGGCGACGCCGCGCTGCCCGCCCAGACCGTCGCCAGCCAGAAGGTCGCCACCAAGGCCGACCTCGACAAGGCCAACGGCAAGAAGGTCATCGGCCTGTTCAACCGCGGCAACCTGACGGTCGAGCAGGCCAAGGCCGCGCTGCCCGCCGACGCCCCGCAGAAGCAGGAGCCGACGCTCGCCGACATGGCCCGCAAGTCGATCGCGCTGCTCTCCGACCGCAAGCAGCAGGAGCGCGGCAAGGGCAAGGGCTTCTTCCTCCAGATCGAGGGCGCCCAGATCGACAAGCGCTCGCACGCCAACGACGCCGCGCAGACGCTCGGCGAGGTCAAGGCGTTCGACGACGCGGTGAAGGCCGCCTACGACTTCGCGAAGAAGGACGGCCACACGCTGGTGATCGTCACGGCCGACCACGAGTGCGCCGGCTTCAACATCATCGAACACGGCACCTACACCAACGCCGAGGCGGTCGCGCCCCCGGCCAACGTCGACGCGGGCAACACGGCCAACAACAGCACCCCGTCGCGCGCCGCTTCGGGAGCCAAGGACACCACCCGCTCGACCGGCATCGTCAACGGCGCGGGCTCGGGTGACGTGAAGAACTTCGCGCCGGCCACCTTCCGCACCCCGGACGACGCGCCGGGCGTGAAGGACGGCAGCCCCGAGGCCAGCCTGTGGCTGACCTACCTGTCCGGCAACCACACGGGCGCCGACGTGCCGATCTTCGCCTACGGCCCGAACGGCAGCGCCTTCGCCGCGAGCCAGAACAACACCGAGCTGTACACGAAGATGTACCGCTCGCTGTTCGGCCGTTCGCCCCAGCACCACTGACCCTCGTGCGGTCGGGGCCGGGGGGGCGCACTCCCCCGGCCCCGCCCCCTTTTCCAGGAGCGTTCGATGAGACACCCCCTGCGCCGCACCGCGGCCGTACTGGCGCCGGCCGTGGCCGTACTCGCCCTCGTCACCGGCTGCTCGGGCGGCGCGGGGCACGCCAGTGCCGCCGGGGAGCCGGCGGCTGCGGCCTCGCCGGTCGTGCTGCCCGCCCCGCGCAGCGCGCCCGCACCGGCCGCCGTCCTCGCGCAGCCGCTCGGGCAGGGCGAAGTCCGTGTGGAGCAAGGGCCGTTCACCGACCGGATGCGGCTGGAGCGGCTCACCCTCACCGAGCGGCAGACCGTCACCGGGCACGCGACCATCACGGCGGACGTCAGCGACACCCTGGCCCTGGAACTGTCGGTGGCCTACTACGACGCCTCCGGCCACCTCGTGGGCACGGGGGCGTTCCAGTACCAGGAAGAGGGCGAGGACGCGCACGGCACCGAGCGCCACGACGGCCCCCGCGCGGCGGGCGGCGGCATCGACTTCACCGTGTCCCCGGGCAAGCTCACCGGCACCCCGGCCGGTGCCGTACTGACCGTTCCGGTGCTGGTCAGCGAGTAGCCGCCGGTCCCGGGCGCTCAGGGCCGGGCGCTCAGGGCCGGGCGCTCAGGGCCCCCGGCGCTCAGCCCCGGGCGCGCGGGGAGAGCCGGTTCACCAGCTCGGCCAGGTCCTCGCAGGCCTGCTGGATCTTCACGCGGACGTTGTTCTGCTCGGTGACCAGCGCCGACAGCAGCAGCGCGGTCAGCGCCACCGAGCCGTTGAGGGCCATCAGGTTGGCCATCACCTCAAGGATGCTGTGGTGCGCGAACGGCCCCGTCCGGTCGGTGGCCGCCCACACCGTCGCCACCGAGACCAGCAGCGCGCACGGCGCCGCCCCCACCAGCTGGAACCTGACGGCGGCCCAGATCAGCAGCGGGAAGACGAGGAAGAGCAGCGAGAGGGTGCTCCGCGTCACCAGCAGGGTGACCAGCACGGCCACGACCAGCAGCGCCAGCCCCTCGGCCGTGCGGTACAGGTCGCTCGGCAGCCGCATCCGGGGCAGGGCCAGCAGCAGCGGCGTGCCCACGAGCACGCCCATCGCGTCCCCGGCCCACCAGGCCGCCCACACCGGCCAGAACCCGCCCCAGGGCAGGCTCCCGGTGAGCGCCAGCACGAGGGCCCCGACGCTCGCGCTGAGCAGCATCGGGAGCAGGCCGCCCAGGAACACCAGCGCCAGCCCGTCGCGCAGCCGGTCCAGCTCGGGGCGGAAGCGGGCCCGGCGGAGCATCGCGTAGGCCGCCAGCGGGGCCAGGGTGTTGCCGGCGATGATGACGATCGCGCTCGGTTGGACGGGGGAGATCATCCGGATGACCAGGTACGTGCCGAGCGCGAGGCCGGGCCAGATCCGCGGGCCCCGCCACAGCAGGGCGGTGACGGCGACCCCGGTGGGCAGCCACAACGGCGTGACCTGCGCTCCCGCGACGACCACGCGCTGGAGCAGGCCCAGCCGGCCCGTCGCGTAGTAGACGGCGGCCACCGCGAGGATCCACAGCGTCTGACGCAGTAGGGACAGGCCGGGGGAGAGACCTCGCCGCCGCTGCCCTCGCTCGGTGCTCACCCCACGTATGAGACAACGGCTCCGCCCCCGCGCGGGTTCCTGACACGCGCTATGGGCCGGGTGGCGCGTCGTGCCTCAGGACCAGGACCGCCGCGTCGTCCGCGTGGCCGGTGGAGTCGGCCACCCGCAGCACCTCCGCCGCCAGTTCCTCCGGATCGGCGGCCGCACCGTCCCGGACCACCCGGGCCACCTGCCCCAGGCCCGTCCCGATCGGGAACGACGGCCCCTCCACCACCCCGTCCGTGATCAGTACGTACGCGCCCGCCCGCGCGAGGGGCCGGGCCGTCACCGGGTAGTCGCCCCCGGCCAGCACGCCCAGCGGGAGGCCACCCTCGTCCTCCGCGATGCCGTACGAGCCGTCCACCGTGGCCCACACCGCCGGGATGTGCCCGGCGCGGGCGCCTTCGATCCGCCAGGTCAGGGGGTCGAAGCGGAGGAAACTGCACGTCGCGAAGAGGTCCCGGCCGACCGACAGCAGCAGGTCGTTGGCCCGGGCCAGGACGTCGCCGGGATCGGTCGCGGCGGCGGCCACCGCGCGCAGGGCTATCCGGATCTGGCCCATGAAGGCCGCCGCTTCCACGTCGTGGCCCTGCACGTCGCCGATGGAGAACGCCAGCGACCCGTCCCCCAGCCGGAAGCCGTCGTACCAGTCTCCGCCGACCTCCAGCCCGCCCCGGGCGGGCGAGTAGCAGGCCGCCGTGCGCAGCCCCGGCACGTCGGGCAGCGACGCCGGGAGCATCTCGCGCTGCAGGGCCTCGGCCAGCTCCACGCGGGCCTGCTGGAACTCGGCCCCCAGCCGCGCCTGCGCGGTGAGCCGTCCGAGCGTGGTCAGGAGGTCGTCGGCGCTCACCGGCCGTGGGGAACGACGCCGGGTCATGGACCGCTCCCTCTGGACGACCGGTTCCCCCTGCTCTGCACCCAGGGTAGGTGCGGGGCTCAGCTCCCGCAGTACGTGTCCTGCCGCGGCCGCTGCCCGGTGGTGAGGAACCGGGTCACCGTCCGGTCACCGCAGGCGTTGCCGTTGCCCAGGTAGGAGCCGTGACCGCCCGCGTCGACGCTGACCAGCCGGGCCCGGGAGCCGAACGCCTCGCGCATCTTGAGGGCGCCGGCGTACGGGGTGGCGGGGTCCCGCAGGTTCTGGACCATCAGGACGTTGGACGGCCCGTCCGGGGTGATCCGGGTGGGCTGCTGCTCCGGGCGGTCCTTCCAGAAGGAGCAGGGAGTGATGTTCGCCGGCATCCCGGCCGTGAGCGGGTGCGCCGTCCGGTCGGCGGCGACGGCACGCTCGTACGCGGCGACGTCCGCGGGCCAGGACACGTCGTTGCAGATGGCCCCGAGGACCGCCGCCGCGCCCGTGTCCGGGAGCGGCCCGGAGACGTCGGGTGGCAGCACCGGCTCGGCCGCCGGGTCCTGGGCGGCCAGCAGGAGCCGGGCGAGGGGGGCGAAGTCGTTGCCGTAGAGGGTGGTCTGGAGCGCCTGGCGCAGCCGGTTGCCGGTCAGCGGCACGCCCGGGACGTCGGACTGCCGCGGCTCCCGGTCCAGCTTCGCCGCGGCCTCCAGGAAGAGGGGGCGTACGTCCTCGGGATGCGCGGCGAGCCGCAGGCCTTCGGCGTCCCGCGCCGGGTCGGCCGCCCAGGCAGCGAAGTCGGGGAAGCGGTCGTCGGCGCCGGCCGCCATGTTCGCGAGCCAGCCGCGCGCCACGCGGGTCGGGTCGGGGTCGCCGCTGCTGTCCAGCACCACGCGGTCGGTGTGCTGCGGGTACCGCTGGGCGTACACCGCGCCCACGTAGGTCCCGTACGAGGTGCCCCACACCGACAGCTTCCGCTCGCCGAGGGCCTGGCGGAGGCGGTCGATGTCGCGCACCTCGTTGGCGGTGGTGAAGCTGCGCAGCTCCGGCCCGCCGTGCTCGGCGCAGGCCTCGGCGATCCTGCGGGAGCGCGCCACGTTCTGGGCGATGTCCCCGTCCGCGCCGGGCCAGGAGCGCAGGGTGACCAGGTGCCGGTCCTCCTCGGCGAGACCGCAGGAGGCGGTGCTGCTGCCGCCGACGCCGCGGGGGTCGAGGGAGACGAGGTCGTAGGCGCCGGCCATCTCCCGGGCGAGGGCCGGGCCCGTCGAGGTCAGCTTCTGGACGCCGGAGCCGCCGGGGCCGCCGGGGATCACCAGCAGCGTCCCGCGCCGGGCCTGCGGGCGGTCGCTGCGCAGCCGGGTCACGGCGACACGGAGCTGTCGCCCGGTGGGGTCGCCGTAGTCGAGGGGGACGGGGAGAGTCGCGCACTGCTGCCCGGGCAGGGCGCCCTTGTGGGTGCAGTCGTGCCAGTCGAGGGCCGGCGCGGCGGCGGCCTGCGGGGCGGCGGCCTGCGGGGCGGTCGTCCCAGGGGTGGCGGCGCCGGCCGGGCCGGTGGTGACGGCCACGGCGGACAGGGCGAGGGCGGTGAGGGCGGCGGCCTTTCGGCGGCGGTGACTGAACATGACGCCATGCTTGTCGAGCGCCGGGCTCCACCCCATCCGGCTGCCGGGACGGCCGTACGGGGGCCAGCCCCACCGCGCCGCCTCGGGGCACCCGTGCGGCCCTGGGGCGGGTGGGGCAGCGCCGGGGGCGGCGCCGCGCGCGCTACCGGTCCGGTGGCGGTGACCCTGCACAGATCCGTGCCGCCGCAACCCGGGGGCGGACCCGGAAGACCAGAAAAAAACTTCGGGTATGGGATGGTTCGGGCGGGTATATCACCCGGGACGGCGCAACGACGGCCCCTACCGGGACCCCTCCGTCGCAGGAGCGCAGAGCAATGGACCGTACAGAGCTCACAGACGTCGCAACCCACGAGGCCAGGGCCCTTTCGGTGGCCCTGTTCCGCAGGCTGGCCGGGCTGGAGGAGGGCACGACCGAGTACTCGTACGTCCGCAACACCCTCGTCGAGCTGAACATCAGCCTGGTGCGGTACGCGGCCCGGCGCTTCCGGGGCCGCAGCGAGCCGATGGAGGACATCGTCCAGGTCGGCACGATCGGCCTGATCAAGGCCATCAACCGGTTCGACCCGGACCGCGGTGTCGAGTTCACCTCCTTCGCCATGCCCACCATCACCGGCGAGATCAAGCGGTTCTTCCGCGACACGAGCTGGGCCGTCAAGGTCCCCCGACGGCTCCAGGAGCTGCGCATCGACACGGCCAAGGCGCACGACGCGCTGGAACAGGACCTCGGCCGCGAACCCACCGACACGGAGCTCGCCGAGCAGCTGCACGTCTCCCCCGAGGAGCTGGTCGAAGGACGCAAGGCGGCGCGCGCCTACTCCGCGCGCTCCCTGGACGCGCCGACGCAGGAGGAGAGCGACCGCGACCCCTACGCCGCGCCGACGGCGCTGGGCGAGGAGGAGGCCGCGTACGACCTCATCGAGTGCCTGGAGTCGCTCAAGCCGATGCTGGCCGGGCTCTCCCCCCGTGAGCGGACGTTGCTGGAGCTGCGCTTCGGTCAGGAACTCACGCAGTCCGAGATCGGCGGGCTGCTGGGGCTGTCGCAGATGCACGTCTCGCGGCTGCTGAACCGCACCCTGACCCGGCTCCGCCAGGAGTTCCTCACGGACGCCGAGGACACGGAGGACGGTCCCGGCACGGCGGGGGCTGCCGGGACGGTTCGGACCACTGGGGCTGCTGGAACGGTTGGGACTACTGGGACGGCTGGGAACCGCGGGCCCCGTCGGGAGCCGCGGGATGCGGCTGAGCGGGCACAGCGGGCGGCGGAACCTCCAGCCAGACCGTCTTCCCGGGAAACGCGCCACCGGACGGCTCGGCGCCCCAGCTCCTCGCGAGCCGTGCCAGCACGATGAGGCCGTGCCCTCCCGGGCGGCTGCGGTCGCCGGGCGGCCGCCTGCGGGGAGGCTCGGGGCTGTCGTCGCTGACCTCGACGCGCAGGCCCCCCGCGCTGTGACGCAGGACGAGTTCCCGGGGGCCTCCGGCATGCAGGCAGGCGTTGGTGACGACCTCGGAGACGAGCAGGAGCACGTCCTCCATCGCCTCGGGGTCACGGCGCCACTGCCAGTCCGTGAGCGCCTGCCGCGTGAAGTCGCGGCAACGGGTGACGACGCCGGTCGTCGCGCCGCCCAGGACCAGCCTCCGAGTCTGCTCGGCCACAGGGCCTCCCGTCTCCGCGCGTACGTGTCCGCACGCCCGTCTCCGCGCGCACTCCTGCGCGCCGCACCTACCCCCGCCCGGGGCAACCAATCCCGATATTCCTTTATGCACCCCTTCCCAACCACCACGGGAACGTCACAGAATCTCGTCAGTTTCTTCCGTTCAACGGAAGTTTGTTTCCACCATGCGATAGATGCGCGCCGCGCGGGCGGTCGGCCGGAACGTTTCCCACCCCCGTGCGGAAACCTCCCGGCCGCCCCGCCCTGTCCCGCCGCCCCGGGGGCGGGCGGCCGACGCTAGTGCGGCCCCGGGGCCACGTCGAAAGCGCGCCACCCGATCCGTCAGGTCCGGCGGCAGGTATGTCCACATAGTGGACAACTACCCTCGGATTATGAACACAGCAGCCGACGCCCCCGCCGCCGTGAAAGACGCCGTGAAGGACGCCGACCGGAAGCACGTCTTCCACTCCTGGTCGGCGCAGGAACTCATCGATCCGCTCGCCGTCGCGGGGGCCGAGGGCTCCTACTTCTGGGACTACGAGGGCAATCGCTTCCTCGACTTCTCCAGCGCGCTCGTCTACACGAACATCGGCTACCAGCACCCCAAGGTCGCCGCCGCCATCGCCGAGCAGGCCGGGAAGCTCTGTACCGTTGCTCCCGGCTTCGCCGTCGACGTCCGCTCCGAGGCGGCCCGCCTCATCGCCGAGCGGACCCCGGGCGACCTGGACAAGATCTTCTTCACCAACGCGGGCGCCGAGGCCGTCGAGAACGCCGTACGGATGGCCCGCGTGCACACCGGGCGCCCCAAGGTGCTGGCCGCGTACCGCTCGTACCACGGCGCCACGTCCGCAGCGATCAACCTGACCGGTGATGCCCGCCGCTTCGGCAACGACTCGGCGACCGCCGGTGTCGTGCACTTCTGGGGCCCCTTCCGCTACCGCTCGCCCTTCCACGCGGCCACCGACGCCGAGGAGAGCGCCCGCGCCCTGCGCCACCTCGAGGACACCATCGTCTTCGAAGGCCCCCAGTCGATCGCCGCGGTCATCCTGGAGACGGTCGGCGGGGCGCCCGGCGTGCTCGTGCCGCCGCCCGGCTACCTGGCCGGGGTGCGCGAGCTGTGCGACCGGTACGGCATCGTCTTCATCCTGGACGAGGTCATGGTCGGCTTCGGCCGCACCGGGAAGTGGTTCGCCTGCGAGCACTGGGACGTCACCCCCGACCTCCTCTGCTTCGCCAAGGGCGTGACCAGCGGGTACGTCCCCCTCGGCGGTGTCGCCATCTCCGCGGCGATCGCCGAGACCTTCGCCCGCCGGCCCTACCCGGGCGGGCTGACGTACTCCGGTCACGTGCTGGCCTGCGCCGCCGCCGTCGCGACGATCAACACGATGGCGGAGGAGGGCGTCGTCGAGCAGTCCGCCCGCACCGGCGCCGAGCTGCTGGGTCCGGGCCTGCGCGCGCTCGCCGAGCGGCACCCGTCGGTCGGCGAGGTCCGGGGCCTGGGCACCTTCTGGGCGCTGGAACTCGTACGGGACGCGGAGACGGGCGAGCCGCTCGTCCCGTACAACGCCTCCGGAGCGGACAACGCGCCGATGGCCGCGTTCGCGGCGGCCTGCAAGAAGGGCGGGCTGTGGCCACTGGTCGCGGGGAACCGGCTCCACGTGGCGCCCCCGTGCACCATCTCGGAGCAGGACGTGGCCAAGGGCCTGGCGATCCTCGACGAGGCACTGTCGGTGGCGGACGCGCACATGGCCTGACCTGCGAGGACAGCCCGCCGCTGTGGGGTCGCCCAAGGAGTGGGTGCGGGTATTCGGATGATCCGTGCGGTGGGGATCGCGCCCTGCGCGTGTTGCAATCCGTGGAGCGGTACGAAGCGCCGCCGAACACCGCGAGCACCACCACCCAGCACCTACGGACCGGGATGCACGTCAGTCCCGGGGCGGCCCCGCAAGGGCCGAACGGCGGGGAGCGGAACGCCTTCTTTCGGGCGGACGCTGGACGCCGGGCGTACGGGATCCAGACCACCGGACTCCGTGTTCCCGAGACCCGAAGGAAGACAGCATGAGCAAGCACGTCCTGGCCCAGAACCAGTACGGCAAGGCCGAGAACCGCATCGTCAAGGTCACCCGCAAGGGCAGCGACGGGTCCTGGCACGAGATCCGCGACCTCAACGTCTCGGTCGCGCTCCGCGGTGAGTTCCGCGACGTCCACCTGACCGGCGACAACGCCAACTGCCTGCCCACGGACACCACGAAGAACACGGTGTACGCCTTCGGCAAGGAGCACGGCATCGCCTCCCCCGAGGCCTTCGGCATCCTCCTCGCCAAGCACTTCGTCTCCTCCCAGCAGCCGATCCGCGAGGCGCAGATCCGCATCGAGGAGTTCGTCTGGGACCGGATCCCGGTGCCGACGCGCAAGGAGCAGCACTCCTTCGTCCGCAAGGGTCAGGAGGTGCGCACCGCGCAGATCACGTACAGCGAGACGACGGGGCTCCAGGTCATATCCGGCCTCAAGGAGCTGACGGTGATGAACTCGACGAACTCCGAGTTCCACGGCTACGTCAAGGACAAGTACACGACCCTCCAGGAGGCGTACGACCGCATCCTGGCGACCAAGGTCACCGCGCGCTGGGCGCACTCGGCGCTCGCCGCCGACGACCCCGCGTACGACTGGGACCGGTCGTACAAGAAGGTGCGCAAGCACATGCTGGACGCTTTCGCGGAGACGTACTCGTACTCGCTCCAGCAGACCCTGAACCAGATGGCCGAGCGGGTGCTGGACAACTGCCCGCGGGTCAACGAGGTCCGGCTGAACCTCCCCAACAAGCACCACTTCCTCGTCGACCTGGAGCCGTTCGGCCTCAAGAACGACAACGAGGTCTACTTCGCGGCGGACCGGATGTACGGCCTGATCGAGGGCACCATCCACCGTGACGGGGTGCAGCCGGTCATCGCGACCAGCGACTGGATCGTCGCCTGACCCTTCGCGCACAGCCCGGTTCGGCCCGGACCGCGTCGCGGGGTCCGGGCCGTTCGCGCGCTACGGGCCGTTCGCGCCGTCCGGGTCGCCCGGGCCGTCCGGGCTGCCCACCAGCAGGTTCCAGCGCCCGGAGCGTCCCGTGAGAGCGGTGACGGTCCCCGGCCGTACGTCGAGCCGCCAGAACGCCACCGCCGGCAGGTCGAGGGCGAACACCACGGCCGCCCGTACGACGGCCTGTTCGACCACCGCGTGGTGCGTGCCGGGGGCGAGACCGGCGAGGTGGGCGCCCGTACGGGCGATCAGGGCCGCCACCGACTCCCCGCCGCCCGGGGGCGCGTAGGACGGGTCCGTGAGCCACCGCCGGACCGCGTCCGGGTCCTCGGCGGCGACCTCGTCCAGGGTCCGGCCCGCCCACTCGCCCATGCCGGTACCGCGCAGGCCTTCGTGGTCCGGGCAGGGTTCCCCGTACCCGAACCGCCCCTGGCGGGCGGCCCGGTCGAGTGGTGGCGTCACCAGACGCAGGCGTACAGCAGGCATGGGAAGAGGGTAGGGCGCGCGCCCGGGGCGTGAGACGGCGACCACACGCCGTGGTGTTCAAGCCATGCGCGCGGTACGGTCGCGGACGACATGACGAAGGTATGACGGAAGTACCGGTGAGAATCCGGCACGGTCGCGCCACTGTGAAACCTCCCGCTCGGGTACGGGGAGGGAAGTCAGACCCGCCACCTTCGCCAAAAGAGCACCACTGACCGGGACGCGTGTTCCCTTGGAGGTTCTGCCATGGCCCACTCCGCCGTGCCCACGACGGCTCCCGCCGCCGTCGCCCCCATTTCCCTCTCCGCGCTGGCCCCTTGGGCCGTCTTCGCGGGCATCGTGACCCTCTTCCTGCTCTACCTCGTCGGCGCCGAGCAGGGCGCGACCGCGCTCTTCGAGGGCAACACCGTCCACGAGTGGATGCACGACGGCCGTCACCTCCTCGGCTTCCCCTGCCACTGATCCGGGGCACCGAACCACATGAACTCCGTATCCCCCCGCGTGTTCCTCGTCCGGGGCATGCTGTCGGGTCTGCTGGCCGGGCTGGCCGCGTTCCTCGTCGCCTATGTCCTGGGCGAGTCCAAGGTGGACGCGGCCATCGCCATCGAGGAGGCGGCCTCGGCCGGTCACGACCACGGTGACGAGGCCGCCGCCCCGGTCAGCCGGGCCTTGCAGGCCACGGCCGGCCTGGGCACCGGCACCCTGCTCTACGGCGTCGCGCTCGGCGGCATCGCCGCTCTCGTCTTCTGCTACGCCCTGGGCCGCATCGGCCGCTTCGGCCCCCGCGCCACCGCGGCGCTGGTGGCCGGGGGCCTGTTCGTCACCGTCAACCTGGTGCCGTTCTTCAAGTACCCCTCCAACCCGCCGGCCGTGGGCGACCCCGAGACGGTGGTCCACCGCACCACCCTCTTCGTACTCATGATCGCGTTGAGCGTGCTCCTCGCGTCGGGTGCGCTGATCCTCGGGCGGCGGCTCGCTCCGCGCATGGGCAACTGGAACGCCTCGGTCGTCGCCGGGCTCGCGTTCGTCGCGGCGGTCGCCGTCGCGTACGTCTTCCTGCCCGGCATCAACGAGGTACCGGCCGACTTCCCGGCTGCGCTGATCTGGCAGTTCCGGATCGCGTCCCTCACCATCCAGGCAGCACTGTGGGCGACTTTCGGCCTGTCCTTCGGATATCTAGCCGAACGCGCACTTGTGCCCGCCACCGCGCCCAAGGAGGCTGTGCAGCCGACAAGTTGACGGTGAAGGGGCCGGTGGTACATGCAGACGGCGATCTGGGAGTGGCGCGGCTGGACGGGCGCCGCACCGTTCTGGCTGGCTTCCGTCCTGCTGCTCCTGGCCCCTTTCACCGCCGTCACCCTGCTGGCCCAGATCGGCGTCATCGTGGCCCTGGCCGGCCTCGGCGGTCTGGCCCGGCAGCTCTGGTTCGGTGACTACGGACACCCGGCGATCCACGTCGCCGCCGCGCTGATGGGCGCCACGGCGGCGGCGCTGGTGGTGGTCTGACCGGCGGTGCGCGCTCCCGCCCCAGCGCTGACCGCTCCCTCCGTCGCGGTGTGCCCCTCCCGGCGGTGGCCGTTCCTTCCAGGCGGGCCCCTCCCGGCGGTGTCGTTTCCCGCCCACTCTTCTCACCCGTACGGGCGCAACGGCGACGTCGGCCGGAAAACGGCGGCCGCACCCGCCTCCAGCTGCGAAGACGCGCCCGGGGTGTTACGACACACCGGTGACATGTCGGCGGTGTCCGGCGCCTCCCGATGTGGGTGGGAGCCCGGAGCGGTCCACTGCTGACAGGATCCGGCCGCCCGAGCCGGACCAGGAGGGAATGCCATGGCCCGCGCCCAGTGGGCCGTCGGTGCGCTGACGGTCACTCTGCTCGGCACCGGCGTAGCGATGTTGCACAGCACCCAGGGCGCCGAGCCCGAACCCGTCGCCGTGAGCGACGCACTGCCGTCGCGGGCGCTGGGGCTGACCGGTCACCGGCGTCTGGTGCGGGAGCTTGAGCACGGCGGTGAGTACGCCGGTCAGGCGGGTCCGCACGCTCCCGGCAACGGCTCCCGGCCTGCCCGGGGCTCCTCGGCCACCGTCCCGCCGATGCGGGCGGCACGCCCCGTGCGGCTGCGGATCCCGAGCCTGGAGGTGGACCTCCACGTCTCCTCCCGGAACCCGGAGGGCAGGGTCCGCTGGGACCGCGACAGCCCGGCCCCGGGGTCGGCCGGTACCGCCGTCGTCACCGGCAAGGAGCTGCGGCTCGCCGGTCTGCGGCGCGGGCGCGTCATCGAGATCGCCCGCGCCGACCACCGTACGGCCGTGTTCACCGTGGACCGGGTCGTTCCGGTGGAGGCCGGCGCGGGCCGGGCGCCGCGACGCGGGGAGCGGACGGAGCGGACCGGACGGCCGGAGCGGGCGGGACTGAAACTCGTCGGCACGGACGCCGTCGTCGTGGCCCGGCTGACGGGACGCCACCACACCCGCTGAACCGCGCGCGGCAGCCCCGTGTCAGCCGACGGGGGTGTCTTCGTCCCTCCATCGGGCGTTTCTCGCGCCACGGCGGCACGCGCCGCGGCGCGTCGGGGCAGACAGCTGGGCATGAACGGTGGGCGGTACGCGCGGGCGATGCTGGCGAAGGCCCTGACGGTGGCCTGCGTCGTGCTGCTGTGCGTGTTCGGCGCCGGTCCCTCGGCGGCCACGGCAGCCGAGTCCCGTCCTGCCACCAGCGCCCCAGCGGAGCCTTCTGACGGCTCGACGGTTCCGGCCCCGGACGTCGAGGCACGTCCGGCCCTGCGGGCCTTCACGCGCGAGACGCCGGAGGTACGGCGGCCGCCGGTGGTCTTGTTTCACGTGAAACGAGCCGCTCATCCGCCCCGCACCGACCCGGACGGGGCGGCCGGGGCGGATGCGTCGCGGCAGGCGGTACGGGGTGTGGTCCTGCGCTGCTGAGCGGGCCCGGGCGTTTCGCCCCGCGAGATCGATCTCGCGGGGACCGATCCGCCTCCACCAGCGCGTCCTGACCACACTCCTGCGACACCGCGAGGTTCCGCCATGCCCATCGACCCGTACGCGGCTCTCAACGCCATGCTCCGCGCCGAAGTCGCCCGCTCCACCCCACCGCCTGCCCGGCGCCCCGAAACCGAGGACACCGACCGCCCGGGAAATCCGCCCGGCCGACGGGCCGAGGCGGCGCCGGAGGAGTGAACTGACGGCGGCGCCGGTCCCCGCGGGGCCGGCGCCGCCCGTGGACGGCGCGCCAGGGTCAGTCCTCGATCGAGTGGTAGTGGTAGAACGCGGCGAGCGTAGTGGCCACGCCCACGGCCAGTCCGATCCCCGCCGAACGGAGCACGGATTCATTGGTCTGGCTGTACAGGTAGCCCAAGGCGATGCCCGCGAAGGCGCCCCAGGCTGCCGCGTGCAGCTCGCGCACGAGGCGGGAGCCGTACCGGGCGAGGGCGAACACACAGCCGGCGAAGACGACGCCGCACAGGATCCCGTAGAAGACGTTGCCGGCGTCGACCGGGCCCATCTGACGGTTGATGAAGGCCGCCCAGACCCCGTAGACGAGGCCCATCAGCAGCGGGACCGTCAATGCGCTCTTGCTGACGTGCCTGATGTCCGCCCCTGTCATCCGATGGTGCCGACGGGGAGCGGTGGGTGCCGCGTGTGCCATGGCGGGCTCCTCTCTGTCCACCCTCCAGGGCACACCCGCCACCCCGGGGCGGCAAGTGGATCACCCCGGCCACCCGGGCGACGCCCCGAGTCCGGGGTCACCCGTACGCAGCAGCCGAGCTGGCCCGGCAGGGCCCCGAGGGCGTTCTCTTGGGACGTGCGCACCTCGCTGTCGGCGGTACTGATCGTGCTCGTGGCCCTCCTGGTGCCCGCGAGCGCCGTCGCGTACTGGGCTGACCGGGAACTGGGTGACGCCGACCGCTACACCGCCGCCATGTCCCCGCTGGCGCGTGATCCGGCCGTGCAGAACGTGGTGGTCACCCAGGGCACCCGCGCACTGGCCGGCCAGATCGACGCCGGGCCCTTCCAGGGCAGCGTCGACACCCTGCTCGGCGAGGCCCTGCGGTCCTTCGTCGGGACACCGGCGTACCGGACGGCGTGGGACGCCGCCAACCGTGCCGCGCACGCTGCCTTCTTCCGGGCGCTGACGAACGGGCACGGAGACGCCGTGACCATCGACCTGGCGCCCGTACTCGCCGAGGTCAAGGGGGAACTCATAGGGGACGGGGTCCCGTTCGCGGACCGCATCCCCGTCACGCACCTGTCCGTGAAGGTCATGGAGTACGACGATCTCGGCGCACTCCGGGAAGGATTCCGCATGCTCCAGATCGCCGGCGTATGGCTTCCCCTGCTGACCGTCGTGCTCGCCGTGGCGGCGGTCGCCGTCGCCGTGCGGCGCAGGCGTGCCGTGCTCGCCACCGGTATCGGGCTCGCCGTCGGGGCGGTGCTGCTGTGGATCGCCGTGGAGGTCTGCCGCCGCCTGACCCTGGACGACCTGCCGCCCGACGTCGACCGCCCGGCCGCAGGAGCCGTGTACGACGCACTCACCTCGTTCCTGCGCACCACGGCGTGGCTGGTACTGGTCATCGGACTCGCCGCCGCGCTGGCCGCCTGGCTGACCGGACGACTGCGCCGCACCCCATAAGCTCGGAACGTACGCAACGTGCCCAGAACTCCACAGATCCCCGTAGAACCTCCACAGCCCAGCAGAACCGATTCGCGAGCGGCGCCACGGAAGCGGAATGACCAGCGAACGACGCACCGAGCACATACCGCCCGGGCAGCCACGGGCCCGGCCCGCCGCCCGACAGATCCCGCTGGCCCCGCCCGCCTGGCTGCTGAGGGGGTTGCGGCCGAGCCGGACCCCCGTGCCCTGGGCAGCCGTCGTGCGCGCCGGGATCGCGATGGCGACCCCGCTCGCCGTGGGCTTCGCCCTGGACGAGCCCGAATACGGTGCGCTCGTTTCAATGGGCGCCTTGTCCGGGGTGATCGGCGACACCGCCGACGCCTACCGGATGCGGATCCTGAACATCGCCGTGCCCCAGCTGTTCGGCGCCGTCGGTGTCGCCCTGGGGACGCTCGTCTTCGGTCACGGCTGGCTCGCGGTGGGCGCCCTCACCCTGATCGCCCTCGTCTCCGGGATGATCTCCTCGATCGGCACCGTGGCGTCCGTCTCCGGACTGCTGCTCCTGCTCAACGCCGCGGTGGGCGCCGGGCTGCCGCTGCCCAAGCCCTGGTGGACGGCGCCCCTGCTGCTCGGCGCCGGCGGGCTGTTCGTACTGGCGCTGACCCTGCTGGGCTGGCCGCTGCGCGGGCGGCAACCCGAACGGGCGGCGGTCGCCGCCTGCTACCGGTCCCTCGCCGATGCGCTCGAAGCCGCGGGCGGACCCGGGTACGAGGAACGCCGCCTGGAAGTCACCCAGGCCCTGAACCAGGCCTATGACCTCATCCTGGGCCGTCGCGCCCGGGTCCACGGGCGCAATCCGTCCCTCGTGCGGATGCTGGCCCAGCTGAACGTGCTGATCCCACTGGTGGACGCGGCGCCGGCCGCGCACCTGAGCGGCCGCCCACTGCCGCCCGAGGTCCCGGCGGCCGTGAGGGAGCTGGCCCGGGCCGTGGAAGAGGGCCGCACCGGGGAGCCCGACCTGGAGCTTCCGGCGCCGTACGGACCGTCCCAGCGGGCCATCGACACGGCTCTGCGGCACGCGGCGGTCATCGTGCACCGGGAGGACGCGGACCCGTACAACGCCGACGACCGGCTCGGCAGGCCCGCCGCACTGCGCGACCGGGCCCGGCGTGCGGTGCGCGACATGGTGCTGTCGGAGGCCTCCTGGCGGTACGGGCTGCGGCTCGCCCTGTGCATCGGGCTGGCACAGGCACTGGTCTCGCTGGTGCCGGTCGAGCGTTCGTACTGGGTCGCCCTGACGGTCACCTTCGTCCTCAAGCCCGACTTCGGCTCGGTGTTCTCCCGGGCGGTACTGCGGGCACTGGGTACGGCGGGCGGGCTGGTCCTGGCCGCCGCCGTGCTCTCCGAGGTACCGCGGGGGTGGTGGGACGTGCCGGTCATGGCGGTGCTCGCCGCGCTGATCCCGGCGTTCACCGTCAAGGGGTACGCCTTCCAGACCGCCGCGATCACCCCGGTGATCCTGCTGCTGTCGGACCAGCTCAACCACCAGGGCTTCGACCTGATCCGGCCCCGGCTGCTGGACAGCCTGATCGGCTGCGCCATCACCCTGGTCGCGGGGTACCTGCTGTGGCCCGAGAGCTGGCACACCCGGATCGGGGACCGGCTGGCCGACGCCGTCGAGGACTCGGCCCGGTACGTGGAGCGGGCGTTCGGCGCCGCCGACGCGACCGATGCCGATGCCGATGAGACGGCGGCGCGGACCGCCAGGCTCCACGCCCGGCGGCGGATCTACCGCGAGCTGTCGGGGGTGCGGAGCGAGTTCCAGCGAGCGCTGACCGAGCCGCCGCCCACGGGGGCGCGGGCCGCAGCGTGGTGGCCGCTGGTCGTGGCCGTCGAACGGATCGTGGACGCCACGACCGCCGCCCGGGTACGGGTCAACCACGGGGCCGAGGCGCCCAGTCCCGAGGAGGTGGCGGCCGTCACCGCCGAACTCCGGGGCTTGGCGGAGGGCGTCCGGACCAGCAGTACCCCGGCGGAGGTCCGCGTCGCCCCACCCCCGCCGGGCATGGAGGACTCCGTCCTCGCCCCGCTCCATCAGGAGATCGCCGCCGCCCGCGCCATCGCCACGGAACACTGACGCCTGCGCTGCCGGGGGCGGTTGTTTCACGTGAAACCCCCTGGGAGGTCGCACGGATGCCGTGGCGGTCAGATGGACGCTTCGTGAATCGGTCGGGGTGAAGGGGGAGTTCCCACAGGCCGCCGCAGTGCGCAGGTGACAGGAACGCCACGATTGGCGCCCCTGCCGACGATCCAGCCAAGGGGCCGATAACCTTACGTGTCCACTCTGGGTAGGGATCTACCGCGCAGCTCGGACAAATGACGCACGCACACATGCGAAAGGCCTGGCCCATGGGTATTCGGAGCTTGTTGCGCAAGGTGTTCGGACGGTCTGCCGAACCCGTTCCGGATTCGGCGGATGTCCCGTCGGCGGCCGTCCCGAGCCAGACCGAACGCACGCCGCTGGACGTGGCGGCCGACCTCGTGGCGGCGTCCTTCGACAACCCGACGGTCCCGCCGCAGTCCGCGCCGCGCGACCGCGAGCCGGGGACCGTGCTGACGGCGCCGACCCAGACGACGGACCCGACGGTGCCCGAAGCCCGCCGGCCGGCGCCCGCGACCACGTCGGAAGGCCCAACCGGTGGCTCGTCCGTGCCGGTTGCGCAGCCGGACCGGCCGGAGCCGAAGACCGAGCCGGTGGCGGAAGCGGAGCCGGAGGCAGCCCCGGCCGCCGCCGAGGCGACCGCCGAAGCGGAACCCGCCCCGACCCCCGAACCGGAGCCCACCGAGGCCCCCGAACCCGTCGCCGCCGTAGCCGAGCCCGCCCCCGAGCCGGTCGCCGCTGCCACCCCCGAGCCCGTCGCCGCCGCCGAGCCCCAGCCGGAGGCCGTCGTGGCGCCGGAGCCGGAGCCGGAGGCCACCCCCGAGCCGGTCGCGGCAGCCACGCCCGAGCCCGAGCCGACCCCCGTCGCCGAACCCACCCCCGAGCCGGTCGCCGTCGCCGCGCCCGAGCCGGAGCCGGAAGCCGCCCCCGAGCCGGTCGCGGCAGCCATCCCCGAGCCCGAGCCGACCCCCACCCCCGAGCCGGTCGCCGCAGCCGAGCCCGTCGCCGAGCCGGTCGCCGCCGAGCCCGAGCCGGTCACCGTCGCCGACGCCGAGGCGGAGCCGCAGGGCGCCGCTCCCGAGGCCGGCCCCGCCGTCGCGCTCGCCGCCGTGAAGCGGCAGGCGCCCGAGGTGGCGGGCGCCTACAAGGCGGCCGGTCAGGTGCTGCGCGGCAAGGGGCAGGCCGGGGCGCGCGCCAAGGTGTACCTCGTCCTCGACCGCTCCGGCTCCATGCGCGGCTTCTACAAGGACGGCAGCGCCCAGTACCTCGCCGACCACGCCCTGGCCCTCGCCGCGCACCTCGACGCGGACGCGACCGTGCACACCGTCTTCTTCTCCACCGAGGTGGACGGCACCGCCGACCTCACCCTGGACGCCCACGACGCCGCCTGGGTCGAGTCCCGTCACGCCGAGCTGGGCCGCATGGGCCGCACCAGCTACCACGCGGCCGTCGAGGCGGTCGTCGAGCGGTACCAGAAGGACGGCGGCGACCACCGCGCGCTCGTGGTGTTCCAGACCGACGGGGCGCCCGACAACCGTCAGCCCGCCAAGCAGGCGATCGCCGACGCGGCCGGCCACGACATCCACTGGCAGTTCGTCGCCTTCGGCGACCACGACTCCAAGGCCTTCGACTTCCTGCGCAAGCTGGACGCTCCGCACACCGGCTTCTTCCACGCCGGGCCCGCCCCGTCCGAGCTGACCTCGTCGGCCCTCCTCAAGGGCGTCCTCGACGGCTTCCTCGACCGTCCCTGACCGGGAGCGTCCCTGACCGGACCGTCCCCGACCGACCGCCGCGCGCACCGCACGGCGCGGTACGGCGCAGTACGGCCGAAGGGCCCGGGATCATCCGATCCCGGGCCCTTCGGCGCATCCGTACCTACCGCAGCGCGGCCTACTGGTGCGGCTTGACCGACTTTTCGACGGGCTCACCGGTCTTGGTCTCCACCGGCTTGCGCAGCGCGATGTTCAGCTCGCGCAGGCGGGACTCCTCCAGCACCGTCGGCGCGCCCATCATCAGGTCCTGCGCGTTGCCGTTCAGCGGGAAGGCGATCGTCTCGCGGATGTTCGGCTCGTCGGCCAGCAGCATCACGATGCGGTCGACGCCGGGGGCGATGCCACCGTGCGGCGGGGCGCCCAGGCGGAACGCGCGCAGCATGCCGGCGAACTCCCGCTCGACGGTCTCGGCGTCGTAACCGGCGATCTCGAAGGCCTTGAGCATGACCTCGGGCTCGTGGTTGCGGATGGCGCCGGAGGACAGCTCGATGCCGTTGCAGACGATGTCGTACTGCCAGGCCAGGATGTCGAGCGGGTCCTTCTCCTCCAGGTCCTTCATGCCGCCCTGCGGCATGGAGAAGGGGTTGTGCGAGAAGTCGATCTTGCCGGTCTCCTCGTCCTTCTCGTACATCGGGAAGTCCACGATCCAGCAGAAGCGGAAGACGTTCTCCTCGAACTGGCCCGCGCGCTTGGCGGCCTCGACCCGGACCGGGCCCATGATCTTGGAGACCTCGTCGAACTCGCCCGCGCCGAAGAACACCGCGTGACCGGCGGCCAGGCCGAGACGCTCGGTGAGGACCTTGATGTTCTCCTCGGTGAGGAACTTGGCGATGGGGCCCGTCAGGGCGCCGTCCTCGCCCACGCGCACCCAGGCCAGGCCCTTGGCGCCCAGCGAGATCGCGTACTCGCCCAGGCCGTCGAAGAACTTGCGCGGCTGCCCGGCGGTGTCCGGGACGGCCAGCGCACGTACGTGCTTGCCGGCGAACGCCTTGAACTCCGAGCCCTCGAAGACGTCGGAGATGTCGACGAGCTCCAGCTTGGCGCGCAGGTCGGGCTTGTCGTTGCCGTACTTGAGCATCGACTCGCGGAACGGGATCCGCGGGAACGGCGAGGTGACCGCGCGGCCGCCGCCGAATTCGGTGAAGAGCTCGGTCATCAGCTTCTCGATGGGCTGGAAGACGTCCTCCTGCTCCACGAAGGACATCTCGACGTCGAGCTGGTAGAACTCGCCCGGCGAGCGGTCGGCGCGGGCGTCCTCGTCGCGGAAGCAGGGCGCGATCTGGAAGTAGCGGTCGAAGCCGGAGATCATCAGCAGCTGCTTGAACTGCTGCGGCGCCTGCGGGAGGGCGTAGAACTTGCCCGGGTTCAGGCGGGAGGGGACGACGAAGTCACGGGCGCCCTCGGGGGAGGTCGCGGTGAGGATCGGGGTCGCCATCTCGTTGAAGCCGAGGGCCACCATCTTGGAGCGGATGGAGGCGATGACGGCCGAGCGCAGCATGATGTTGCGGTGCATGCGCTCGCGGCGCAGGTCGAGGAAGCGGTACTCCAGGCGCCGCTCCTCGTTCACACCGTCGTCGGTGTTGATGGTGAAGGGCAGCGGGCCGGCCGCGCCGAGCACCTCCACCTCGGAGACCTCGATCTCGATCTCGCCGGTGGGCAGCTCCGGGTTGACGTTGTCCGCGCCGCGGGAGACGACCTTGCCGTCGATCCGGACGACGGTCTCCTTGCTGACGCTGCTCAGCGCCTCGTTCGCGGCGGTGCCGGGACGGGCGACGAGCTGCGTGATGCCGTAGTGATCGCGCAGATCGATGAAGAGGATGCCGCCCAGGTCTCGACGATTGTGCACCCAGCCGCTCAGCCGGACGTCAGCGTTGACGTCGGAGGCACGAAGCTCGCCGCACGTGTGGGACCTGTACCGATGCATCAGTCATCCAGTTCTTCGCGATACCAGGGTGGATTCAACCCTCACAAGGTTACCGTCCGGGACGGGTACCGCGCTGGCGCGGCCGTCGAGGGCCCGGCCAGGGCGGCGGGGGCGCCCTGAACAGGCAGCCCGGGCAGGTCACCTGTAAAGATGACCAGGTGCGCACCGAGGACGTCCTGGCCGCCGTCGCGACCGGCCTGTGGCGATGGGACAACGCCTCCGGGACGGTCGCTCTCGACAGCGAGGCCGCCCGGCTGCTCGGGCTGCCCGCCGAGCCGGTCGTGCTGCCCGAGGTGGCCGTGCGGTCGCGGTTCCACCCGGTCGACTGGAACGAGATCAAGGCCATCGTGGACCTGGCGGTCGCCGAGGGCACCCTCGCCGAGGCCCGGCTGCGGATCGTCGACGCGGACGGGCGCGTGCTGCGCACCGTACGCAGCCGCTCCAAGCCGGTGCCGACGGCCACCGCGCACGACAGGATCGACTACGAGCTGATCGGCACGGTCCAGGAGATCGCCGAGCCGCAGCCGGGCACGACCGCCGCGCACACCCCGATCACCGGCGACTGGCGGCGCTCCCGCGAGGCGTTCCTGCTGGACGCGGGCCGGGCACTGGCCGAGGCCCGGTCGACGGCGGAGGTGCTGCGGGTCGCCGCCTCCCTCTCGATGCCCGGGTTCAGCCCCGACGGGCTGGCCGTCTTCGGCGTGGACGGCGACCGGCTGTCGATCATCGGCCACCACGGGCACGGCCCGGGCGACGAGACCCCCTTCACCGAGATGCGGCTGGACACGGCCTACCCGGCAGCGGAGGTGGTCCGCACCGGTCGCGCGGTCTACCTGCCGACCTCCGAGGAGTACAAGCGGCGCTTCCCGGCGACCTGGAAGCTGGCCGAGCCCTTCGGCCGGTCCTCCTGGGCCTTCGTCCCGCTGATCGTGGCCGGGCGGACCATGGGGGCGTGGATGGCGGCCTTCAAGCACCCGGTGTCCTTCTCGCCGGACGAGCGGTCCGTGCTGACCACGGTGGCGCGGATGCTGGCCCAGGCCCTCCAGCGCGCCGGGGTGACGGAGTCCGAGCGGGAACTCACCACCGGCCTGCAACGCTCGATGATGCCGCAGCTGGGCCCCGAGGTCCCGGGCATGCAGATCGCCGCCCGGTACGTCCCGACCGGCGGCGGGCTCCAGGTCGGCGGCGACTGGTACGACATGATCCCGCTGCCCTCCGGCCGCTTCGCCCTGGTCATCGGGGACGTCCAGGGTCACGACGTGCGCGCGGCGGGCCTGATGGGACAGCTGCGCATCGCGGTCCGCGCGTACGCCTCCGAGGGGCACCGCCCGGACGCGGTGCTCTCCCGGGCCTCCCGCTTCCTCGCCGGGCTGTGCTCCTCCCAGGAGAAGGACGGCCCCCGCGGGTACGCCGACGGCTACGGCGGCGGCTACGGCGGCGGCTACGGCGGTGGACACGACGGTGGACACGACGGCAGGTACAGCGGCGGCCATGACGGCGGATCCGCCCACCCGTACGCCGACGGCGGGTACGCCGGCGGCCCCGACCCGGACTACACCAGCCCGCGCTTCGCCACCTGCCTCTACATGGAGTGCGACCCCCGGACCGGCCGGCTGGAGGTGGCCCGCGCCGGCCACCCCGATCCGGTGGTCCGGATGACCGACGGCACGGTCCTGATGCGGCCGACCGCGGGCGGGCTCCCGCTCGGGATCGTCCCCGACACCGACTACCCCACCACCCGTTTCACCCTCGAACCGGGCGAGACGCTGATGCTGTGCACCGACGGCCTCATCGAGACCGGCGGCCACGACCTGGACACCGGCTGGGCGCGCCTGCGGGCCGTCCTCGAAGCCGAGGACCCGGCCGCCGGCGGCCCGGAAGCCGGCGGACCGGACGCGGGACACCTCGAAAAGCTCGCCGACCTGCTGGTCCAGGCCGTCCACGGCCCGTCCTCGCACCACACCACCGGCCCGCTGGCCGACCGACGCGAGGACGACATAGCCGTGGTCCTGCTGTGCCGCGAGGGCGCGGGCTGCGGCTGCGGCGCCTCGGTCTCCCCGCACACCCGCCCGGCCCGGCGCACCGTGCTGACCGTGGCCCAGGCCGAGCCGGAACGGATCTCGGGGGCGCGCCGGCAGGTGCGGGAGCTGCTCCACGACTGGGCGGACCCCGACCAGGTCGACTCGGCGGAGCTGATGGTCTCCGAGATGGTGACCAACGTACTGACGCACACCGACGGCGACGCGCTACTGGTCGCGGAGGCGGTGGGCGAGCTGGGGACCCGGCGGCTGCGCGTGGAGGTCGCGGACTCCAGTGACGAGCTGCCGCACAAGCGGCACCCCGGCGAGATGGCGTCCAGCGGCCGCGGGGTGCTGCTGATGGAGATGCTGGCCGACGCGTGGGGCGTCGACCCCCGCGGCGAGGGCAAGTCGATCTGGTTCGAGCTGCGCGAGCAGGCGAAGGCCGAGGACTCCGACGGCTGACGCCCGCGATGCCGGGGAAGCGCCGGGCGCGCGTGGTTGGATGCAGCCGTGGTGACTCCCCTTCTTCCCGGGCCCGTGCGGCGCCTCGCCGCCTGGTGCGTGGTCGTCCTGCTGGTCGCCGGAGTGCTCGCCGTCGGCGTGTGGCTGTGCGTGGTCTTCAAGACCGCCGTCACGCCCGTACTGCTCGCCCTGCTCGGCACCGCACTGCTCGGGCCGCTGCACCGGCGGCTGGTGGGGCTGGGGGTGAACCGGTCCCTCGCCGCCGCGCTGACGTGCCTCGCCGTCGTCGCCGTCGTGGGCGGGGCCGGCTACGTCATCGTCACGGCGCTGATCGACACCGGTGACGAGATCCTCACCTCGCTGCGGCGCGCCGGGGAGGCGCTGAGGGAGCACTTCGGCGCGGCGGGAACCTCGCTGGAGGACCTCGCCGAGAACGCCAAGGAACTGCTGGGCAAGTTCGGCGGTACGGCCGCCTCCGGCGTGATCACCGGCATCAGCGTCGTCGGCGAGCTGATCGCGACCGGCGTGCTCGCGCTCCTGCTGATCTTCTTCTTCCTGCGCGACTCCGACCGGGCCGCCGGCGCGCTGCGCTCCCTGGCGCCCGACACCACCGGCGACACCGTCGAGGCCGTGGCCCGGCGCGCGTTCAAGGCCGTCGAGGGTTTCATGCGCGGAACCACCTTCATCGCGCTGATCGACGCCCTGTGCATCACCGCCGGGCTGCTGGTGCTGCGGGTGCCCGGGGCGGTCGGGCTCGGCGCGCTGGTATTCGTCGGCGCCTACATCCCGTACCTGGGCGCCTTCATCTCCGGGGCGCTCTCCGTCCTCGTCGCCCTCGCCGACCGGGGCTGGGTGATCGGGCTGTGGGCGCTGGGCGTGGTGCTCGCCGTCCAGGTGCTGGAGGGGCACGTCCTGCAGCCGCTGATCCAGAGCCGCACGGTGCAGATGCACCCTGCGGCGGTCATGCTCGCCATCACGGCGGGGGCGAGCGTCGCCGGGATCCTCGGCATGCTGCTCGCCGTACCGCTGACGGCCGCCGCGTCCGGTGTGCTGTCCGAGCTGCGCACCCGCTACGCGGCGAGCGGGCAGACCACCGTGTGACGGTGTCCTGCCCGCCGTGTCACCTCAGCGCGTACGCGCCGTGGTGGGTACGGTCCCCAGCCGGCCGGCCTGGAAGTCGTCGAAGGCCTGCTGGAGTTCGTGCTTGCTGTTCATCACGAACGGCCCGTAGTGCGCCATCGGTTCCCGGATGGGACGGCCACCGAGCAGGACGATCTCCAGCGCCGGGGCGTTGGAGTCCTGCGAGGCGTCCGCCCGCAGGGTGAGCGAGCCGCCGTCGCCGAACACGGCCGTCTGGCCGGTCTTGATGGGCCGCCTGTCCTCGCCGACCGAGCCGCGCCCGGCCATGACGTAGGCGAGGGCGTTGAAGTCCTCGCGCCACGGGAGGGTGATCTGCGCGCCCGGGGTGACGGTCGCGTGGATCATCGCGATCGGGGTGTGGGTGATGCCCGGACCCTGGTGCCCGTCGAGTTCACCAGCGATCACGCGGAGCAGCGAGCCGCCGTCGGGGGTGGTCAGCAACTGCACCTGGCCGCCGCCGATGTCCTGGTAGCGCGGGGGCATCATCTTGTCCGAGGCGGGGAGGTTCACCCACAGCTGGAGGCCGTGGAAGAGCCCGCCGCTGACGACGAGCGACTCCGGCGGGGCCTCGATGTGCAGGAGGCCGGAGCCGGCCGTCATCCACTGGGTGTCACCGCCGTTGATGACGCCGCCGCCGCCGTTGCTGTCCTGGTGGACGAAAGTCCCGTCGATCAGGTACGTGACGGTCTCGAAGCCGCGGTGGGGGTGCCAGGGGGTGCCCTTCGGCTCGCCCGGCGCGTACTCCACCTCGCCCATCTGGTCCATCATGATGAACGGGTCGAGGTACTGGTAGTTGATTCCGGCGAACGCGCGGCGCACCGGGAATCCCTCGCCCTCGAAACCACCGGGGGCGGTCGTGACGGCCAGCACCTTGCGGGCGGCGGTCTCCTGGGCCGGTTCCGCGACGCGGGGGAGCGTCAACGGGTTCTCCACAGTCACTGCAGGCATGGTCGGAACCTCCTTCTGCGTCGACTTTAGTTGAAAGTCGAACTTTCTGCCACATGTGACTGAACAGCGCGCCCCCCATCGCCATTCCCCGCCCCGGACGCGCGCCCCGCCGAGCCTCCCGGCGGCTCAGCGGCGTACGTACACCCCCGCGCGCGCCGCCACCACCGCGGCCGCCGCCGCCCGGTCGGCGGCCTCCCCCTCCAGCGGATCGGCCGTGGTCAGAAGCCGGTAGTAGAGGGGGGCCGACACCGCCCGGATCACCTCGTGCGCGTCGGTACCCACGGGCACCTCACCCCGGGCGGCCGCCTGCTCGACGCAGGGCGCCCACTCGGCGACGCGGACGGCGTAGAAGCCGTGCAGCGCCTCCGCCGCCTTCGGATCGCAGGTGGCGGCCGCGATGACCGCCTTGAACAGGGCCCCCTGCCGGGGATCGGCGAGCGTCCGCGCCACCAGACGGGCGTTGGCCGTCAGGTCCCCCAGCAGCGAGCCGGTCTCCGTCCGCGGCACGGACTGCCCGGCCATGTCCGACAGCAGGTCCGCCACGAGGCCGGTGACCGTCCCCCACCGGCGGTAGACGGTCGTCTTCCCGACCTCCGCGCGGCGCGCGACATCGGCCAGGTCGAGGTGGGCGAACCCCTCCTCGGCCAGCACGTCCCCGGCCGCCTCCAGCACGGCGGCCCGCACCCGCGCCGTACGCCCTCCGGGCCGCACGGCCCCCGGCCCCGCCGCCGACCCGGCCTCGGGCTCGGGCTCACCCTCCGGAAACTTCATAACGGGACCCCTGTTCCATTAATAGCCGCACGTTGCTACCGTGAGGACATCTTAACGGGACTGCGGATCCATTAGGCGCCGCAGTGGTAGAGGGGACACGTCATGGAATACAGGCGGCTGGGTACATCCGGGCTCCAGGTCCCGGCACTGAGCTTCGGGGCCGGGACCTTCGGCGGGCAGGGACCGCTCTTCGGCTCGTGGGGCACCACCGGCGTCGAGGAGGCGCGCCGCCTCGTCGACATCTGCCTGGACGCCGGGATCACGATGTTCGACACCGCCGACGCCTACTCCGCCGGCGCCTCGGAAGAGGTGCTCGGGGCCGCCCTCAAGGGCCGCCGCGACCGGGCGCTCATCTCCACCAAGGCCGGCCTCCCCATGGGCGACGGCCCCGCCGACGCGGGCACGTCACGCTCGCGGCTGATCGGTTCGGTGGATGCCGCCCTGCGCCGCCTCGACACCGACTACATCGACCTCTTCCAGCTCCACGCCTTCGATGCCGGGACCCCCGTCGAGGAGGTGGTGTCCACCCTGGACGACCTGGTCCGCGCCGGGAAGATCCGTTACGTCGGCGTCTCCAACTTCTCCGGCTGGCAGACGATGAAGTCGCTCGCCGCCGCCGACCGCCACGGCCGGCAGCGCTATGTCTCCCACCAGGTCTACTACTCCCTCATCGGCCGCGACTACGAGTGGGAGTTGATGCCGCTCGGACTCGACCAGGGACTGGGCGCGATCGTCTGGAGCCCCCTCGGCTGGGGCCGGCTCACCGGCAAGATCCGCCGCGGCCGGCCGCTGCCCGCCGGAAGCAGGCTGCACGCCACTGCCGACTACGGTCCGCCGGTGGCGGACGAGCACCTGTACCGCGTCGTGGACGCGCTGGACGAGATCGCGGACGAGACCGGCAAGGCCGTCCCGCAGATCGCCCTGCGGTGGCTGCTCCAGCGTCCCACCGTGTCCTCGGTCATCGTCGGCGCCCGCAACGAGGGGCAACTGCGCCAGAACCTCGGCGCGGTGGGCTGGACGCTCACCCCGGAGCAGATGGCGAGGCTGGACGCGGCGAGTCACCGCCCGGCCCCGTACCCCTACTTCCCTTACGAACGCCAGGAGGGCTTCGCGCGGCTCAACCCGCCGGCGGTCCCGATCCCGGGCGCGGATGCCTGACCTCGGCCAACCGTATGCACGGCAATGTCGTCCAGCCGCCTGCGCAGCAATGGCGTCTAGCCATACATGCGGCGCATGGCGTAGTCGACCATCTGCTCGACCGCCTTGGCGTCGAAGACCATGCGGTGGTCGCCCTCCATGTCGAGGACGAAGCCGTACCCGGTCGGGAGCAGGTCGATGACCTCGGCGCCGGTGATCACGAAGTACTTGGACTCCTTGCCGGCGTACCGGCGGAGCTCCTTGAGCGTGGTGAACATCGGGATGACCGGCTGCTGCGTGTTGTGGAGGGCCAGGAAGCCGGGGGTCTCGCCACGCGGGCAGTAGACCTTCGAGGTGGCGAAGATCTGCTGGAAGTCCTCGGCGGCGAGCTGCCCGGTGGTGAAGGCGCGTACGGCGTCCGCGAGGGAGGGCGGGGACGGCTCGGGGTACAGCGGCGGCGCCTGCTGCGCGTAGCCCTGCGGGGGCTGCTGCGCGTACTGCTGCTGGGCGCCCGGGTTCTGGTCGTAGCCGTACATGCGGCACAGACTACCGAGCGGCCGCCGCCCTACGGTCGGGTACGGGCCACCCCTGCGGGGAGGCCCGCATCAGCCGGCGCAACCGCCGTCCTTCAGGGCGGCGACGAAGGGCGTCCACGCCGCCGCCGTGACGACGATCGCGGGCCCGCCCGGCCGCTTCGAGTCCCGGACGGGGACGAGTCCGGCCAGGCCGTCAGCCACCTCGACGCAGTCGCCGCCGGTGCCGTTGCTGTAGCTGCTCTTGCGCCAACGGGCGGACGCCAAGTCAATGTCGGTGCGTGCCATTTCGGAAGTCCTCTGCAGCTGCGTCGATCCTCGCGAGGGACGCCTCAGGTGACAGCGCGGCAGCCCTGAGCAGATCGTACGACCTGCGGTAGTCCCGCACGAGCGCCGGATAGTCGATGAGTTGCCCGCTATGCAGGCTCTCGGTGTACACCACCGGGGGCGCATCCGTGAACGTCATCACCTTGGCCATGCCCATCATGAAGGGATGGGCGGCGGCGGTTTCCGGAACGATCTGCAGAACGGAGCGGGTCGCCCGGACAACTCCGGCGATGTGCTCAAGCTGTTCGGCCATCGGCTCAGGTGCCAGGATGCGTCGCCGGATCAGCGACTCGTCTGCGATCACCCAGTACTCCGGGGGCCTCTCGCGCTCGAAAAGGCGAGCCCGCGCCATGCGAGCGCTCACCTTCTTCTCGATCTCGCTGTCGAGGGCCCGAGGCATCGCTGCCCGAGTCAGGGCCCGAGCGTATGCGGCTGTCTGCAACAACCCCGGCACCAGCATCGGGGCCCATTCCTCGATGGTCTCGGCATACGGCTCCATCTCCGCCACGTCCGCGAAGTACTCCGCGTGCCCGGACTGCTTCGCCTTGCGCGCATCTTCACAGCGGCGCTCGAAAAAGCCGTCTGTACCCAGCTTCTCGTCCACGTGCCGGGCCAGATCCGGCGGCATTCGGCGCTCGCCGCGCTCGATCTGGCTCAGGAACGGGACGCCTCGGAAACTGCCCTCCGCCAGCTGCTCCAGCGTGAGCCCGGCCGACTCCCGTTTGAAGCGCAGCTCGGCGCCGTAGAAGGACGGCACGTTCGCCGACGCGTCAGTGTCCTTACGAGGAGGCACAACCCACCACCGCCATTTGCCACTTGCCCTGCGTAACCGAAAACCCTTCCCACGCTACGCCCGGCGGCGCCACGCTGTGAGCGGTTCGTCACACTCCGCACAGAAGGGGCCCCCATGAGCACACACGCCGCCGACCGCGAGGCGATCGACGCACTCGCCCGGCTCCGCGCCGCACTGGCCACGCACGGGATCACGCTGCCCTCGCTCGACCTCCACCTCGCCTCCTACGCCAGCGGCTACGGCAACCCGCCCCTGATCACCCTCGGCAACTGCAACACCGCCACCGCGCAGCGCCTGGCCGCCGCCCTGGCCGAGCGGTGAACGGCCTCACCCTCCGGCTGCTCGCCACGCCTGAGGAGGTGGCCGACGTACGGCGGGCCGTGCGGGAGCACGTCGGGGAGCCGTGCGCCGACGTACAGCTCTGCGTCAGCGAGCTGCTGGCCAACGTGATCACCCACCTCGGCGCGGGCACGCCCGTCACGCTGCGGGTCACCGGAAGGGCAGCCCGCACGCGGGTCGAGCTCACCGACCCCGATCCGCGGGCGTGGCCCGTACCGCGCCGGGCGGCCGGCACCGACGAGTGCGGACGCGGGCTGGCCCTGCTCGACGCGGTGGCCCTGCGCTGGGGGGTGACACAGGGCGCCGGATGCAAGACCGTGTGGTGCGAGCTTGAGCCTGGTCACAGTCCGGACCGGAGGGTTGCCCTTATTACCGGTGGGTAGCATCATGTTGTTACCGATTGGTATGTACGAGGAACCTGTCTCCCCGAGCCTTAACGGAGCCGTCGCCATGGGGCACTACAAGTCGAATCTCCGCGACATCGAGTTCAACCTCTTCGAGGTGCTCGGCCGCGACAAGCTGTACGGCACCGGCCCGTTCGGCGAGATGGACACCGAGACCGCCAAGAGCATCCTGGCCGAGCTGACCAAGCTCGCCGAGAACGACCTGGCCGCCTCCTTCGAGGACGCGGACCGCAACCCGCCGGTCTTCGACCCGGCCACCAACACCGCGCCCGTCCCGGCGTCCTTCAAGAAGAGCTACCAGGCCTTCATGGACTCCGAGTACTGGCGCCTGGGCCTGCCCGAGGAAATCGGCGGCACCACCTCGCCCCGCTCCCTCATCTGGGCCTACGCGGAGCTGCTGCTCGGCGCCAACCCGGCCGTGTGGATGTACTCCTCCGGCCCGGCTTTCGCCGGCGTGCTCTTCGAAGAGGGCAACGAGGCGCAGAAGAAGATCGCCGAGATCGCGGTCGAGAAGCAGTGGGGCTCGACCATGGTCCTCACCGAGCCGGACGCCGGCTCGGACGTCGGCGCCGGCCGCACCAAGGCGGTCCAGCAGGACGACGGCTCCTGGCACATCGAGGGCGTGAAGCGCTTCATCACGTCCGGTGAGCACGACATGTCGGAGAACATCCTCCACTACGTCCTCGCCCGCCCCGAGGGCCACGGCCCGGGCACCAAGGGCCTGTCCCTCTTCCTCGTCCCGAAGTTCCACTTCGACTGGGAGACCGGCGAGCTGGGCGAGCGCAACGGCGTCTACGCCACGAACGTCGAGCACAAGATGGGTCTCAAGGCCTCCAACACCTGCGAGATGACCTTCGGCGACCAGCACCCCGCCAAGGGCTGGCTGATCGGCGACAAGCACGACGGCATCCGCCAGATGTTCATGATCATCGAGTTCGCCCGGATGATGGTCGGCACGAAGGCCATCGCGACCCTCTCCACCGGCTACCTGAACGCGCTGGAGTACGCCAAGGAGCGCGTGCAGGGCCCGGACCTGGCCAACTTCATGGACAAGACGGCTCCCAAGGTCACCATCACCCACCACCCCGACGTGCGCCGCTCGCTCATGACGCAGAAGGCGTACGCGGAGGGCATGCGCGCGCTCGTCCTGTACACCGCGTCCATCCAGGACGAGATCCAGGTCAAGCAGGCCGCGGGCGAGGACGCCTCCGCGCTGGTCGGCCTCAACGACCTGCTGCTGCCGATCGTGAAGGGCTACGGCTCGGAGAAGTCCTACGAGCAGCTCGCGCAGTCGCTGCAGACCTTCGGCGGTTCCGGTTACCTCCAGGAATACCCGATCGAGCAGTACATCCGGGACGCGAAGATCGACACCCTCTACGAGGGCACCACCGCGATCCAGGGCCAGGACTTCTTCTTCCGGAAGATCGTCCGCGACCAGGGCGCCTCCCTGAACGTCCTCTCCGAGACGATCAAGAAGTTCCTGGCCGAGGCCGTCGGCGGCGACGACCTCGCCCCGGCGCGCGACGCGCTCGCCAAGGCCGCGGTCGACCTGGAGGCCATCGTCGGCCAGATGATCGTCGACCTCACCGCCACCGGCGAGGACGTCAAGAACATCTACAAGGTGGGTCAGAACACCACCCGCCTGCTGATGGCCTCGGGTGACGTCGTCGTCGGATACCTGCTGCTCAAGGGCGCCGCCGTGGCCGCGGAGAAGCTGGCCACCGCCGCCGCGAAGGACGTCCCCTTCTACACCGGCAAGATCGCCGCCGCGAAGTTCTTCGCGGCGGAGGTCCTCCCGGGCGTCTCGGTCCAGCGCGCGCTGGCCGAGAGCGTGGACAACAGCCTGATGGAGCTGGACGAGGCCGCCTTCTAAGCCGCGCCGCTTCGACGGTCACACGGCCGGGCCCCCTTCCCGGGGGCCCGGCCGCTGCCGTACGGGCCCACCCACGGCCCGCAGCGCTGCCCGGCGGTCCGCACCGGCCGCCGGAACCGGCCCCGGACACCGCGGCGCCGCCCGGCGGGCCCCGGGCCGCCGGGCCCCGCGCAGGGGTGTGGTCAGGGGCGTGTTCGGGGGCCCACGACCTGCGCATTCCCTGCTTGTCAGTCGGCCGTGGGACGCTCTAGGCATGACGCCACAGGATCAGCACGGCAACGGCAGGGGGTACTCCGTCCCCACCGGGCGGCCGTACGCCCTCAAGGAGCTGCAAGCGATGCTGGGCAGCCTCGGCGACCACGCCCGGGAGCTGTACGACGGCTCCCACCCCGCCGAGTACGAGGGCCTCGCCGACGCGCTCTACACCGCGTTCCAGACCGCCGCCGGCCTGGCCCCCGCCAAGAGCTACACCGGCTGCCCCGAGCACCCCAACGGCGCCCTCGACCCCGAGGCGCCCGACGGCTGGGGCCGCTGCCTGATCTGCAACGACCGGCGACGGCTCGGCATGCGCCGGCACGGCGGGCGCCCTGGTCCCGCCGCCCCGGTCCCCGGGCAGCAGCGCCGACTGGGATACCCGGTGCCCGAGCCCCCGTACACGCACGAACTGCTGCGGGGGTACCTCCGTACGATCGAGGACCAGCGCTTCCACCTCGGCATCTCCTCGCCCGCCGCGGACTTCGTACGGATCGCGGACGACCTGCACCGCGCCTTCATCGTCGCCCGGGAACTGTCCCGCCCCCGCAACGCCTCCGGGTGCTCCGAACACCCCGGAGCGCCGATCGACCCCGATGCGCCGCCGGGTGAGGCCTGTATCTTCTGCGCCGGACGCAAAAGACGCGCGCAGCGCCCTTCGCAGACCCCCGAGATGCTCCCGCGCATCCGCCGGGGCGAGCGGCGGCAGCTACAGCGCAGATTCGAGCGTCCGCCGGGCTGAAAACGACGGGACCGCGGGCCACACACCCCGCGTCGCCCTGACCTTTCCGCTATCCGCCGCAGTCCGGCCATGGCGAACACGACCGTCGTTAAGGTGAACCACATGACCTCTCCCGCCCACTTCGACCGCGGCCACACCGACGACCTGATGGCCTTCCTGACGGCCAGTCCGTCGCCGTACCATGCCGTGGCCAACGTGGCCGAGCGGCTGGAAAAGGCCGGTTTCAGGCAGCTGTCGGAATCGGACGCCTGGGACTCGGGTACGGGGGGCAGGTTCGTACTCCGCGGCGGTGCGATCATCGCCTGGTACGTACCGGAAGGCGCCGCCGCGCACACCCCGTTCCGCATCATCGGCGCCCACACCGACTCCCCGAACCTGCGCGTCAAGCCGGTCCCTGACACGGGCTCACAGGGTTGGCGGCAGATCGCGGTCGAGATCTACGGCGGGACGCTGCTCAACACCTGGCTGGACCGCGACCTCGGCCTGGCCGGCCGGCTGACGCTGCGCGACGGCAGCGAGCGGCTGGTGAACGTGGACCGGGCGTTGCTGCGCGTGCCCCAACTCGCCGTGCACCTGGACCGGTCGGTGAACACCGACGGGCTCAAGCTCGACAAGCAGCGCCACATGCAGCCGATCTGGGGCCTGGGCGAGGTCCAGGAGGGCGACCTGATCGCGTTCCTGGAGGAGGAAGAGGGCCTGCCCCAGGGCTCGGTGGCCGGCTGGGACCTGATGGTCCACTCGATCGAGCCGCCCGCGTACCTGGGCCGCGACCGCGAGCTGCTGGCCGGACCGCGCATGGACAACCTGCTGTCGGTGCACGCGGGCGTCGCGGCGCTGGCGGCCGTCGCCGGGTCCGGTTCGGGGAACGCGAAGCTCGACCACATCCCGGTGCTGGCCGCCTTCGACCACGAGGAGAACGGCTCGCAGTCGGACACCGGCGCGGACGGCCCGCTGCTGGGCAACGTGCTGGAACGTTCTGTCTTCTCGCGCGGCGGCTCCTACGAGGACCGGGCGCGCGCCTTCGCGGGCACCATCTGCCTGTCCTCGGACACGGGCCACGCCGTGCACCCCAACTACGGTGAGCGGCACGACCCGACGCACCACCCGCGCGCCAACGGCGGCCCGATCCTCAAGGTCAACGTCAACCAGCGCTACGCCACCGACGGCAGCGGGCGCGCGGTGTTCGCGGGCGCCTGCGAGCGGGCCGGGGTGCCGTGGCAGACGTTCGTCTCCAACAACTCGATGCCGTGCGGTACGACGATCGGCCCCATCACGGCCGCCCGGCACGGCATCCAGACCGTGGACATCGGCGTGGCGATCCTGTCGATGCACAGCGCCCGCGAACTGTGCGGCGCCGACGACCCGTTCCTGCTGGCCAACGCGCTGGTGGCGTTCCTGGAGGGCTGAGCGCCGGCCCCCGCCCCGCGGGGCGGGGGCCGTGTCCCCTACGCGTCCATCCCGGCGAGGACGAGGGGGAGGCGGGCGGTCCCGTCGGCGGTGACGGTCACCGGGACGCCCCAGTCCTGCTGGTGGACATGGCAGGCCGGGTACTCGTTGGCCGGATCGTCGTCGCAGGACGCGGCCATCGCCGAGACGTGCAGCACGCCTTCGGTGACCTCCGGGTTCAGCGTCAGGTCGCGGAACAGGTCCGTCCCCGGGCCCTCGCCCGCCAGCAGCAGCCCGGGCGGGGTCGAGGAGACCAGGAGGCGGGTCGAGGGCCCGTAGCGGGTGTCGAGCTTCTGCCCGCTCGGCGCCTGGAAGACCACGTCGAGGCGGAGCGTGCCCGGCGCGACCTCGGTGGCGGCGCGCTGCGTACGGTGGGCGACCGCGTCGACCCGCACGGCCTCCTCGGGCAGGCGCAGCCGCGTCAGGCGGTGCCGGGCCGACTCCACGACCACGATGTCCCCGCCGACGAGGACGGCGTCGCTGGGCTCGCGCAGGTCGGTGGCGAGGGTGGACACCTCCTCCGCCGCCGGGTCGAAGCGGCGCAGCGCGTGGTTGTACGTGTCGCAGACCGCGACCGAGCCGTCGGGCAGCGCGGTCACCCCGAGGGGGTGCTGGAGCAGGGCCTGGGCGGCGTCGCCGTCGCGGTGCCCGAAGTCGAAGAGTCCGGTGCCGACGGCGGTCCGTACGACGTACTCCTCGCCCTCGCGTTCCAGGTACCTCAGCGCGCTGGTCTCGGAGTCGGCGACCCACAGCCGGTCCTCGGTGGCGGCCAGCCCGGACGGCTGCGCGAACCAGGCCTCGGCGGCGGGCCCGTCCACGAGCCCCTCGTTGGTCGTGCCGGCGGCCACGCCCACGGTCCCCGTCCCGGGGTCCCAGGTCCACAGCTGGTGCACGCCCGCCATGGCGATCCACACCTTGCCCTGCCACCACGCCACGTCCCAGGGCGAGGACAGGTCGACCTCCAGGGCGGGCCCGGAGGTGGCCGATCCCTGCCACCACTGGCGGCCCGTCCCGGCGACGGTCTCCACGGCCCCGGTGGCGGGGTCGTACGTGCGCAGCGCGTGGTTGACGGTGTCGGCGACGACGACCCTGCCGTCGGGCAGCAGCGCGAGGCCCTGGGGCTCGCTGAAGCTGTCGGCGGTGAACCCGCGCTCGCCGCTGCCGATGCGCCGTACGACGCTCTCCCCGTCGGCGCCGAGCTCCACCAGCTGGTGCCGGGTGGAGTCCGACACCAGGAAGTTCCCCGAGGGCAGCAGCAGCGCCTTCCCGGGGAACCGCAGGTCGCTCGCCACGGGCTCGGGCGCCACGTACGGCCCGTCCCCGCGCCGCAGGGTCCCCTTGGCGGCGTGCTCGGCCTCCAGCTCCGCCACCAGCCGCTCGATGGCGTGCGCGTGCCCCTCACCGGCGTGCTGGGCGACGACGTACCCCTCGGGGTCGATCACCACGAGCGTGGGCCACGCGCGTACGGCGTACTGCTTCCAGGTGGCGAGCTCGGGGTCGTCCAGGACGGGGTGGTGCACCTCGTACCGCTCGACGGCGTCCACGACGGCCGCGTGCTCGGCCTCGTGCGCGAACTTCGGCGAGTGCACGCCGACGATCACCACGGTGTCGCGGTGCTTCTCCTCCAGCTCGCGCAGCTCGTCCAGGACGTGCAGGCAGTTGATGCAGCAGAAGGTCCAAAAATCCAAGATCAAGATGCGACCTCGGAAGTCGGCGAGCGTCAGGTCCTTCCCGCCGGTGTTGAGCCAGCCCCCCTTGCCGATCAGCTCGGGGGCACGGACGCGGGCACGGCGGGTTGCGGGCGCGGGGGTGTGCGCCGGAGCAGCATCGTTCATCCTTCAAGCTTGCCATCCCCGCCCAGGTGCACCCCCGGGGGTGACGCCGCCCGGTCGAGCCGCGTGGCAGGCTGTCCGCAGGCAGCGAAGGAGGCGTCCGGCATGACGACCGCGTACGACCCGGCGAGGGCATCGATCCCGAGCGTGCCCTGAAGTACGCCATCCAGCACCACAACGGCGACCGCACCGAGATCCTTGAAGGGGTCATCAGCAACGTGACGCCGAACTGGGATCACGAGAACGCGGCCGAGGAGATCCGCGATCAGATCAAACCGCGGGTCAGGGAACTGGGCTGTGTGACCGGCTCGGGCAATCTGGACCTACCCGGCTCGGCGAACTGGTACGTCCCGGACCTCGCGGTCGCCCCCAAGGAATTGGCAAAAGGCGGCGGCGCCCTCCTCCCCGACCAGACCCTGCTGATCGTCGAAGTGACCTCGGAGTCCAACGCCGAGACCCATCGCGTCGTCAAGCGCAAGCGGTACGCCGAGTACGGCGCGCCGCTCTACCTGCTGGTCGACCGGTTGGACAAGACCGTCACCCTGTTCTCCGAGCCCGGGCGGCTCGGTTACGCCGGGGTCGACGGGCCGCACCCGTTCGGGACGGCTGTGCGGCTGCCGGAGCCGTTCGGCCTGCACCTCGACACCAGCGAGCGCTAGGTCCTGTCCGGCCTAGGACAGGAAGGCGTCCAGGGAGCGGGCGAGGGCGGTGACGAAGGCGTCCTGGACGTCCGTCGGGACGAGGTGGAGGGACAGGTAGGGGTTGAGGTCCTCCAGTTCGACCAGGAGGAGGTCTCCGGAGGGGGTGCGGCAGGCGTCCACGCGCTGGATGCCGTGCGTGAGGGTGTTCCACTCGACGAAGGCGCGGGCGAAGGCCAGGTCCGCCGGGGCCGGCTCGTAGGGCTCCAGCTCCCAGCGGCGCTCGGGGTCCGGGGCGTACAGGGCGTACTGGAAGGCGTCGTCCACGAAGTAGAACGACACCTCGTACGCGAAGTCGATCCGCGGCTGGATCAGGGTCCGGCCCGGTTCGGCGGTGGAGGGGTCCGCCGTGAAGGTGAGGCCGATGGAGTCCGCGCCCTGCTTGGGCTTCACCGCGTACTGCGGGACCCGCGGCAGCAGGTGCAGGTGCGCCGGGTCGTCGACCGTCGGGATCACCGGGTAACCGGCCGCCGTCAGGTCCGGCAGGTACTGCTTGCCCGCCATGTCTCCCCGTCCCGTCAGCGGGTTGTAGACGCGGGCGCCGCGGGCGAGGGCGGCGGTGCGGAAGGCGTCGTAGGCCTCCTGGTAGTGCAGGACCGGGCCGCTGTTGCGGACCACGACCGCGTCGAAGCCGCCCATCAGCGCTTCGGCGTCGCGCGGGTGGCACAGGGCCAGCGGGAAGTGCTCGCGCAGCCGTCCGGTGAGGAATATGTCCTCGTCGCAGTAGCGGCGGCCGCGCGCCGGGTACGTCAGGTCGGTGACAAAGAGCAGAGGCATGGCGGCAACCTATCGCGGGCACGGATCAGGCCATGAAATACCTCGTACGGGACAAAGTGCTGGCCATCGGGGACGACTACTGGATCGAGGACGAGGAAGGCCGCCAGGCCTTCCTCGTCGACGGCAAGGCCCTGCGGCTGCGCGACACCCTGGAGCTCAAGGACCGCGACGGGCGGATCCTGATCACCCTGCGGGAGAAGTGGCTCGCCTTCCGCGACGCGATGACCCTGGAGCGGGACGACCGCCGGCTGGCCGTGATCCGCAAGAAGCGGCTGTCCCTGCTGCGCAACCACTACCTGGTCACCCTGGCCGAGGGCACCGAACTCGACGTCAGCGGGCGGATCCTCGACCGCGAGTTCAAGGTCGAGTACGACGGCGAGCTGCTCGCGCTGGTCTCCCGCCAGTGGTTCCGGGTCCGCGAGACGTACGCGGTGGACGTGGTGCGGGAGGACGCGGACGCGGCGCTGCTGATCGCCGTCGCCGTGTGCGTGATCCGGATGGCCGAGAAGGAGCGGGAGGAGCGGTAGCCGGATCGGCGGCGGTCGCGGCAGCGGTGGCCCGGCCGGCGGCGGTCGCCGGATCGGCGGCGGTGGCCCGGCCGGCGGTAACCGTCCCGGTGGTGGCCCGGTCAGCGGCCGCGCGCGCTCAACTGGCCCTGTGCGTAGGGGTCGGCCTCCGGGGTGTACGGGCCGCCGTGGTCCGCGAGGAGGTCGGTGATCCGCCGCCATTCCGCCAGGGCGGCGCGGGTGGACGCATCGGCGTCGGCGCCGTCCCCGCCCGCGACGGCGTCCTCGGCCCGCTCCAGGGCGGCCGCCGTCTGGTGGTGGGTCATGCCGGTGGCCTCGGCCCGTACCCGGTCGCGGGCCTCGATCTCGCCGGGGGACGGTTCGTGCGGCTCCAGTGCCGCCTCCACCATGGCCTCCACGGCTTCGGACTCCTGCGACATGGCACCCGCCCCCCTGCTCCGCCTCATGCTCCGTCGTCGCCCGCCTACCCCGCGGCCGCTCCGCCAACCGCCGCCTCAGCGCCCTAGGCGGCGGTCCTTCAACGCGGGGAACTGCTCCCGCGTGTCCGCGACCCTCGCCGGATCCAGTTCCACCGTGAGCACGTCCTCGCCCGGGCCGGCCTCCGCGAGCACCTCGCCCCACGGGTCCACGACCAGGCTGTGTCCGGCCTGCTCGACGCCCGCGTGGGTGCCGGCCAGCCCGCAGGCCAGTACGTACGCCTGGTCCTCCACGGCGCGGGCCCGGTTCAGCAGCGTCCAGTGGGCGCGGCGGCGGGCCGGCCAGCCCGCGGCGACGACCATCGTCGTGGCCCCGGCGTCGACCAGGCCGCGGAACATCTCGGGGAACCGCAGGTCGTAGCAGGTGGCGATGCCGAGCGTCTGCTCCGGCAGGGTCACCGTGGTCAGGGTGTCCCCGGCGGCCATCAGCACCGCCTCGCCCTGGTCGAAGCCGAAGCGGTGGATCTTGCGGTAGCTGGCGGCGAGCTCACCGGCCGGGGAGATCACCAGCGCGGTGTTGTACAGCGACCCGTCGCCGGCGCGCTCCACGACCGAGCCGGCGTGGAGCCAGACCCCGGCGTCGCTCGCGGCCTTGGACATCGCCTCGTACGTCGGGCCGTCCAGCGGCTCCGCCTCGGTCTCGAACTGCTCGTAGGCGAACGCGCCGACCGTCCACAGTTCCGGCAGCACGACGAGGTCGGAGGCGGACTGCTCCCGTACGAGATCGGCCACGCGGGCGCGCCGGGAAGAGACCGACTCGCCCTCGTTCACCGCGACTTGGATCAGAGAGGCGCGCACACTACCACCGTCCTTGCATTGCGTCCGTCAGCTCGGGCCTACGATCGTCACACGAAAGCGCTGCCGGGGTGCTCACCGGCAGCGTACTTTTGGGCACAGTCCACAACGCGCCACTGAACAGCACGCGAGGGGTCCCGTTGACCGTCCATCCCAGCCTCCAGCCCTATGCCGATGCGTGGACCCATTCCATCGAGGCGATATCCGAGCTGGTCCTCCCCCTGTCGGAGGGCGAGTGGAACCGGACCACTCCCTGTCCCGGCTGGTCGGTCCGTGACGTGGTGTCACACATCATCGGCATCGAGTGCGAGCAGCTCGGCGACCCGCGGCCGATCCACACGCTGCCGCGCGACCTGCGCCACGTCGTGGACGAGTTCACCCGGTACATGGAGGTGCAGGTTGACGTCCGGCGCCACCACACCGCCCCGGAGATGACCTCCGAGCTGGAGTACACGATCATCCGGCGCCAGCGCCAGCTCCGCAACGAGAAGCGGGATCCAGCCACGCTGGTGCGGGGCCCGCTGGGTGACCAGGTGCCGCTGGAGTTCGCGCTGCGGCTGCGGGCGTTCGACGTGTGGACCCACGAACAGGACCTGCGGGCGGCGCTCGGCGTACCGGGGAACTGGGACTCGCCCGGCGCGTACGTGGCGCGGGACATCCTGCTGGCCGGGTTGGCGAAGGTGGTCGCGAAGGAGGCGGGCGCGCCCCCGAACTCGGCCGTGGTGCTCGACGTCCACGGGGAGCTGGAGTTCATGCGGACCGTACGGGTGGACGCGCAGGGGCGGGGCACGCTGGACAAGGCACCCTCGCTGGGTCCGGCGGTGACGCTGGCGATGGACTGGCAGACGTACGTGCGGCTCGCGGCGGGGCGGGTACGGCCGCACGCGGTCGCGGACCGGGTGAAGGTCGAGGGCGACGTCGCCCTGGCGCAGGCCATCCTGACGCGCTTCGCCGTCACCCCGTAGCCGCCACCGGCCCGCGCCGCCCTACGTACGGGCGCGGGCCGGGACCAGCGGCTGCGGGTCCGGCGCCGGGAGCGGGAGGCGTTCGCGGGCCAGGGCGGCGGGGCGCAGGCGCAGGATCTGGGACAGGCCCAGCGCCTCCAGGAAGAACACCGACGAGAAGGCGATCCGGTAGTCGTCGCCGGTGGCGTCGAGCAGCACGCCCACCGCGAGCAGCGTCGTCATGGACGCGAGGAAACCACCCATGTTGGTGATGCCCGAGGCGGTTCCCTGACGTTCCGCCGGGTTGGCGGGTCGGGCGAAGTCGAAGCCGATCATCGAGGCCGGTCCACAGGCTCCCAGCACCACGCACAGCGTGGTCAGCAGCCACATCGGCGCCCGCTCGCCCGGGTAGGCCAGCACCGCTCCCCACAGCGCGGCGGTGGCCGCGACCGTGCCCAGCGCCAGCGGGATCCGCGCGCCCTGACGGCGGCCGACGAGCTGCCCGTACAGCAGCCCGAACCCCATGTTCGCGACGACGATCAACGTCATCAGGCCGCCCGCGGTGCCCCGCGACAGCCCCTGCGCCTCGACGAGGAACGGCATCCCCCACAGCAGCAGGAACACCATCGCCGGGAACTGCGTCGTGAAGTGCACCCACAGCCCGAGCCGGGTTCCCGGCTCCCGCCAGGACTCGGCTATCTGACGGCGTACGAACCCGCCTCCGCCGGCGCGCGCCGCGGGCTGAGGCGCGTGCCCCTCCGGGTGGTCCCGCAGGAACAGCACCAGCGGCACCAGTACGAGGAGCCCCGCCGCCGAACTGCCCGCGAAGGCGGGCACCCAGCCGAGCCCGTGCAGGGCCGGCGCCAGCACCAGCGTGGAGACGAGGTTGCCCGCCATGCCCACCAGTCCGGCCAGCTGCGCCATCAGCGGCGCGCGCCGGGCCGGGAACCAGCGCGTGCCGAGCCGCAGCACGGAGATGAAGGTCATGGCGTCGCCGCAGCCCAGCAGGGCGCGCGCGGCCAGCGCCGTCCCGTAGGAGGGCGCCAGCGCGAAGCCGAGCTGTCCGACGGTGAACAGCACCGCCCCCATCGTCAGGACCCGCTTGGTGCCGAGCCGGTCCACCAGCAGCCCGACGGGTATCTGCATGCCCGCGTAGACCAGCAGTTGGAGGATGGAGAAGGTGGCGAGCGCCGACGCGTTGACGTGAAAGCGGTCGGCGGCGTCCAGCCCGGCCACGCCCAGGCTGGTACGGAAGATCACCGCGACGAAGTAGACGGCGACCCCGATCGCCCAGACGGCGAGGGCCCGGCGCCCGCCGGGGGGATCCAGGGGCGGGCGGGGCGGCCCGGTGGGCGCGCTCATCGGCCGGCCCCGCGCACCAGTGCGTCGACCCGGCCCACGTGCGCCCGTACGGCGGCGGCGGCCGTCTCCGGCTCCCCGGCGCGCAGGGCGTCCAGGATCTCGGCGTGCTCGGCCAGCGTCCGCTCCACCCGGTCGGGGTGGGCGTGCAGCAGAGCCACGCCCATCCGCAACTGCCGGTCGCGCAGCTGGTCGTAGAGCCGGTCCAGGATCCGGTTCCCGGCGTTGCGGACGATCTCGGCGTGAAAGGCCCGGTCGGCGGCCATCAGCGCGACCAGGTCCCCGTCGGCGGCGTGCCGGCGCTGCTCCCCGATGAGGCCGGCGAGCCGCTCCAGCAGGCCGGGCGGGGCGGGTACCGCCTTGCGGACGGTGAACTCCTCGACCAGCAGCCGGGTTTCGATGACGTCGGCGATCTCCTGCGCGGAGACCGGCAGCACCAGCGCGCCCTTCTTCGGGTACAGCTTGAGCAGCCCCTCGGTCTCCAGGCGCAGCAGTGCCTCGCGCACCGGCGTCCGGGACACGCCGACGGCCTCGGCGACCTCGCCCTCGGTGAGGAGTACGCCGCCCTCGTAGCGGCGGCCCAGCACCCCCTGTTTGACGTGCTGGTAGACGCGGTCGGCGGCGGTCACGACCGGGGGCGCGGAAGTCATGCGCACAGGATAGATACATGAGCCGTACAAGAGTCCTGGCCGTCCAGGATGCGGACGGCCGGGTGCGGACGGCCGGGTGCGGATGGCAGGGTGCGGACGGCAGGGTGCGCGGCTCAGGCCGGGCCGATGATCGGCCCGGCGTGCCAGCGGCCCGAGTCGTCGCGGCGGTAGTGCTGGAGCAGGCGGTCGGTGCGCAGGACGATCACCTCCAGGCCGAACCCGAAACTGCCCTGGAGCATCCCCGTGACGGCGAGCGCGTCCCGCCCGAAGACCGCGCCACGGGTCCAGGCGCCGCCTCCCGCGTTGCCCCGCCACCAGTGCTCGACCCGGCCGCCCGCCGCGACGACGCACAACTCGTAGTTCCCCGCGGTCCGTTCGTCGGTGGACCCGTACTGCGCCTCGATCAGGCAGGGGGCCGAGGTGATCGCACGGCCGAACACCTCGCCGGGACGCCAGGCGAAGCCGTCGTGGTCGTCGCGCCACCACAGCTGCATCCGGCCGTCCGTCCGCGTCGCGACGAGGTCCAGGTGACGGGAGCGGGTCTGGACCAGCGCGGGCCCGAAGTGGGCGATGCCGGAGGCGAACCGGCCGCCGTCGTGCCAGGTCCAGGGCGCTCCGTTGATGCGCCACCAGTGGTTCAGGCGTCCGTCGACGGTGCGGACCACCACCTCGAAGTTGCCGGGCTTGCCGTAGTCGCTCTGGATGAAGGCCGGGGTGGAGCCGATCGCCGCGTCCCCCGGCCCGAAGGCGCCGCCGTCGCGCCAGGCACCGCCGGACTGCTCGTAGTACCAGTGACGCAGCCGGCCGCCGGTGGTGACGTGCAAGGACTCCGTGTTCCGGTTGAAGGTGGTGCCCGTGAAGGCGGGCTGGCCGGAGGCGTCGTGGGCGTAGGTCTTGGCGGGGGTCCACGCGAAGGGTGCTTCGCCCTCGCGCCACCAGTGCCGCAGGCTGCCGTCACCCGTCGCCGCCGCGAGTTCGAAGTTGCGGTGGCCGCGGCCGTTGCCGCTCTCGTAGACGTTCCCCGCGTGCAGTCGGCGCTTGCTCCACGGGTCGATGTTGGTGCCGGTCAGACCGCACTTGGCCCAGTGGTCGACGCGGGCCTCGCCGTACGCGATCCGCCCGTAGCCGCCGGTGTGGTGAAGCGCGCCCCAGGAGTTCTTGAACAGCCAGCACCCGGCCGCGTCGTCGTAGCCGACGACCAGCACGCAGTGTCCGCCCACCCGTCGGCCGCTCGTGCGGTGGTACACGCCGGAGCCGAGCCCGAAGAAGTCCTCGTACACCTCGAGGCAGGCGGTCAGCGGGCCGACCGTGTCCAGCCACACCTTCTGCTGCCCGACGTCACCGAGCCGTACGTAGTCCGTGATCCGTACCGTCCGGCCCGACCGGTCCCAGCTCGGCGTGTACTCGGAGCCCCAGGCGGCGCGCCGCTCGGCGGGCAGACCGGGCGGCGGGACGGTGTAGGGCCGGCAGTCGGGGTCCGCGAGGCCGCCGTTGTCCCGGATCCAGTCGAGCGCGGTCTCCGGGTCGCAGCCCTGGCCGCAGGTCAGCCGCAGCCCGTCGCGCACGTCCCCCTCGGACCGCACGGCCCACACGTGGTGCTCGATACGGGCCATGGACTCCACCAGGCCGGCCGCCGCGAAGGCCCAGCCGGACTCGCACGGGTTCTGGTCCTTCACCCGGGTGATCCACCGCCACCCCCACCGCTCGCGCCAGTCCACGGCCGTCGGCAGCGCGCCCGCCGTCGCCCCGCCCCTGCCGGTGCCGGTGCCGGTGCCGGTGCCCGGCAGCAAGCCGTGCGCCGCCCTGCGCCGGGTCAGGCGGGGGTTGCCGCTCACGTGCCCGATCAGCGCCCGCAGATCCACGGTTCCCGCCTCGGCCGCGGTCGTCGGGCGCGACGGGCCGGCCAGGCCGAGGGAGGGGCGCGGGAGCGGCTCTCCGTCGGCGAGGTGCTCGCTGACGGACCAGCGCGCCCCCAGCTCCGCGAGCCGCGCGCGCAGCTCCCCCGCGGTCCGCACGGACTCCTGCGGCATACCGGCCCCCCAGAGTGCGATCGCCCGTTCGGATGCGGGCGAGACCCGGGAGCGTCTCCCTGGCGCAGGGGGGCGTCAAGAGGGGCCGCGCGGTCGCGCGGTGGCACGGGGGTCGTACGGTGCGGGCCCCGGCGGGGGCGGGGGCGGGCACCGCTGCGTCCCCGGCGCGCGAAGGGCGCCGGGGACGCAGGGTTCTGGGGGAGCCGCTCAGGCGGTGGGCGCCTTCTGCTGGCCCGAACCGTTGACCAGGGCGAGGAGGACGGCGCCCAGGTCGGTCACGACCATGTCGGCCTTGGCCTTGGCGTCGGCGGGGCCGCTGCCGGTCTCGGCGACCTTGAGGAGGCCGTCGACGGAGGCCTTGAGCTTGTCGACGGCGGCGCCGGCCTTGTCGACGGGAGCGGCCTTCGGCGCGGTGACCGGAGTCGCGACCGGGGGCTTCGCCATGGGGGCGGCCGGGGCAGCCGGGTTCACGGGCTGCGCGACGGGGGGCTTGGCGGCCGGGGCGGCCGGGTTCGCGGGCTGGGCGACCGGAGGCTGCGCGACGGGCGGCTTGGCCGGCTCGGCGACCGGGGGCTTCGCCACGGGGGCGGCCGGGTTCGCGGGCTGCGCGACCGGAGGCTTGGCCGGCTCGGCGACCGGCGGCTTCGCCGGCTCCGCGACCGGAGGCTTCGCGGGCTGCGCAACGGGCGGCTGCGCGACCGGAGGCTTCGCCGGCTCCGCGACCGGAGGCTTCGCGGGCTGCGCGACGGGCGGCTGCGCGACCGGAGGCTTGGCCGGCTGCGCGACCGGAGGCTGCGCGACGGGCGGCTGTGCGACCGGGGGCTTCGCAGCCGGGTCGGCCGGCGGGTCGGCGGGCTTGGCCACCACCGGCTTCGCCATCGCCGGGTTCGCCGGCACGGGGGCCGGCAGCGGCTTCGCCGACTCCGGCAGGCTCTGGCGCAGCCCCGCGAACGCGGGCTCCAGCTGCTTCTTGACCTCGGCCAGGTCGGCCTCCGACACCTTCCCGTTCGGCGACTTCAGCACCGCCGAGACCAGGTCCGTGACGGGTTCGAGCACTGCGGCGGCGGCGCCGAGCGACTGCGCCTGGGCGAGCAGCGCCTCACTGCCGGGAACGGTCTGCCCGGCGAAGGTGACGGGCGGGCGCTCGGGCGAGGAGACGGCTGCCGCGATGCCCGGGGAGGCGGTCAGCAGGGTCACGCAGAGGGCGGCGGGGATGGAGTAGCGGGTGATGCGGTGCAACGGCTCTCTCCTGTTCAGAGATGTGGCTGATCGTGTGGTCCGGAAGGACGCGGGGCGGTGGTGACGCCCCCTACCACTCACCGACAGCCGGTCACCGCGCGCAACCGGAGCCGCCCCTCCGTAGCCGCCGACACGCCGCGCAACCGCGTACATCACCGGTCTGACCTGCCCGAACCCCGTCACCCCGGGGCGCACCCCGGATGGACGCACGTCCGTCACAGAGCGTAACGATCGGGCGGGGCGGCGGGTTCCCCCTCGCAGGCCGGTCCGACGACCGCGCGCCGTCCTCAGGGGCACGGGAGGCCCGAACTGGCGCCCGGGGGTCACGGATAGGGTTCTTCCATGGGGACCTGGACCGCGCCGAGCGCCATAGAACGAGAGCTGGAAGAGGCCAAGACCGCCGGGAACTGGCCGGCGTTCTTCGACGCCCTCGCGCTCGCCGACCTCTTCGTACCGCAGGAACGGTCCTTCCAGGACGCCCACCCCACCCGGGTACGCCGGCAGCGGGTCCACCTGCCGCACGCGCGCGCCGAGGCGTACGTGGTCTTCACCGAGGGGATGCTGCCCGCTCCCACTCCCGAGCTCGTCTTCGAGAGCGTCGACCTCGGGTGGTTCTGCGAGAGCTTTCCGCCCGACGGACCCCCGTTCCTGGCCGTGAACCCCGGAACCCCCTTCGAGACCCTCCTGCCCGCCTCCCCCGCCCATCGCGCCACCTGGGCCCTGCACGACGGCCGCCGGCCCCGCTACGTGGGCCTTGAACAGGGCAAGGTCCACGCCCTCCACGTCGGCGGGCCGCTGCACGGCCCCGTCGCCTTCGGGCTGGCCTGCGGCGCACACCTGTCCGTGCGCAACGGCACGTTCTGGAACTCCCTGGCCTACCACGGCCAGGGCTACACCAAGGAGCGCGAGACGCTGCGCGACAGCTGGGGCGTCACCACCCGCGAGGAGTGGCTCGTCACCACCGAACGGCTGCTGCGGGCCGACATGGTCAGCCCCGTGTGGGAGTTCGCGCTGCGCGTGCGCCAGGCGCTGGCCCAGGAGTTCGCCGGGCCCGTGGACATCGAGCACTGGCGGCACGCCACCGAGGCGACCTTGCGCGCCAACGCCGAGCGTGCCGCCGAGCCCCGGCTGACCCCCGACGGGGTCACGGTCGCGCAGCCCCGCCCGACCGCCGAGGTGGAGGGCGAGATCGCGGGCGTGCAGCGCGTCATCGGCCGGATCACCCGCTACGAGCAGCGGTTCCGGGCGGACGGCGTGCTCGGCGAGGGCAAGTACGTGCGGTCGGTGGAGGCGTGGGACTACGGCCGGGCCTCCCAGATGGCCCGCTGGGGGGTGGGTGCCCGCTTCGGGACGCTCGCCGAGGCCGAGGACGTCGTGGTGCGGGCCGGAAAGGCGTGCCGGCTCGCGTACCGGTCCTGGGAGGAGCTGTCGGCGGGGTTCGTACTCGGGCGCTGCATGCAGTTCGACGAGGAGGAGTTCGGGCGGTGGTACGAGGAGATGGCCACCGCGCACCGCGAGCTGACGGGCGACCCGGGAAGCCCGTGGCTCAACATCGCCTGGGGCTGACGCGCGGACCTCGGGTAGTCGCGCCGCGGGCGGCGAAAACCCGGCGCGTCGGCACCTGGCCCCAACTACCCTCGGCTGCATGACTGTTGAGCTGAACGACACCGTGCGCAAGCTGCTGGACGCGCCGCACCCGGCCGTGCTGACCACGCTCAACCCCGATGGGGGACCGCAGAGTTCGGTGGTCTGGGTGATCCGGGACGGCGACGACGTGCTGGTCTCCACCGAGCAGGGCCGCCGCAAGGAGCGGAACATCGCCCGGGACGCGCGGGTCGGCCTGACCGTCTTCGACCTGAACAACCCGTACCTCTACGCGGAGATCCGCGGCACCGCCTCGGTCTCCGAGGACGCCGGGCGGGCGGTCACCGTCCGGATCGCCGAGGAGTACCTGGGCCCGGGCGGGGGCCGGGAGTACGCGCAGGCGCCCGCGGAGAACGTACGCGTGATCCTGCGCATCACCCCGACGAACGTGCTCGGCAACGCCACCAAGGCGGGTTAGGCCCTCTCTTCCGGGGCCGGACGACGCGCGTCCTGCGCTCAGGCCGCAGACGGCGCCTCCAGCACCAGCCGGACCTCCGTGACCTCGTACCCGGCGCGGTCGAACGCGGCGGCCATGGGGGCGTTGACGGTGTCGGTCGTCGCGGTGACCCGGCGGGCGCCCTGACCGGCGTGGAAGCGGGTGATCTCGGCGAGGACCTCGTCGATGAGGCCCTTGCCGCGCTGTTCCGGTACGACACCGAGGTAGCCGACGTTGCGGTGGTAGGGGGTCGCGGAGGGAATGGCCAGCCCGGCCAGGGTGCCGTCCGGCAGCTCCGCGAGGCGCCACCAGGAACGTTCGCCCGGGCAGTCGAGGTAGAACTCGACGTCTTCACGGGCCAGTTGCCCGGCGTCCATGGAACGCAGTGAGGTCCGGGTGTGCACGTCCAGGCTCCCGGCCGAGACGCGGGCGAACGCCTCGACGAACTCCTCGTCCGTGCCCTCGCGGAACCGCAGCCGCCCCGTCGGCTCCGTGGTCCCGGCGGCCGGGGTCCACTCGTAGCGCAGGCGCTCGATCCCGTTCGTCAGGCCGGCCCTCCGCGCGGCCTCCCGGCGCCAGGCGACGGCCTCGGCGACGTCGGGGCGGGCGCGCCAGTCGCGGGGCAGGGAGAGGTCGTAGAGGGGCAGGGTCCCGAAGGCCGCGTGTCCGGCAGCGAGCAGCCCGGCCGCGACGGCGGCGGGGTCGGCGACGCCCCGGACCTGGAGGCAGTCGAGCGCGACGGGCCGTTCGCTGTCCTCCCGGCCCCACCACAGGGCGCGGCCGAGGACCTCGCCGTCCTCGGCCTGCGCGAACCAGATCCACTCGGGGCGCAGCCGGCCCGCCGCCAGTTCCTCCCGGATGCGGTCGGCGGCGAGGGCTTCGACGGGGCCGTCGGCGGGGTGGGTGAGGGCGCGGTCGATGTCCGTGGGGTCTGCGGTCGCAGCGCGGAAGATCATCCGCTGATGATCGGGCAGGGGCGGAACCCCCGGCCAGCGGTTTTCCGCCCGAACGGCCGGTGGCCGGGCTCCGCGAGGGAGTCCGGCCACCGGCGCCGCGTGCGTTCTCCTGCCCGTTACGACCAGGTGACCAGACGGCGGGGGTGTTCCAGGACCGCCGCGATGTCGGCCAGGAAGCGGGATCCGAGCTCGCCGTCGATCAGACGGTGGTCGAAGGACAGCGCCAGCGTGGTGACCTGGCGCGGCTTGACCTTGCCCTTGTGGACCCACGGCTGGAGCTTGATCGCGCCGACCGCGAGGATCGCGGACTCGCCCGGGTTGATGATGGGCGTCCCGGTGTCGACGCCGAAGACGCCGACGTTGGTGATGGTGATGGTGCCGTTCTGCATGTCGGCCGGGGAGGTCTTGCCGTCGCGGGCCGTGGCGACCAGCTCGGACAGGGCCGTCGACAGCTCCGGCAGCGTCTTGGCGTGGGCGTCCTTGATGTTCGGGACGATCAGGCCGCGCGGGGTGGCCGCCGCGATGCCGAGGTTGACGTAGTGCTTGAGCACGATCTCCTGGGCCGCCTCGTCCCAGGAGGCGTTGACCTCCGGGTTGCGGCGGACGGCCACGAGGACGGCCTTGGCGATGAGGAGCAGCGGGTTGATCCGCAGACCGGCGAGGTCCGGGTCCTCCTTGAGCTGCTGGACCAGCTTCATCGTGCGCGTCACGTCGAGCGTGATGAACTCGGTGACGTGCGGGGCGGTGAAGGCGGAGCCGACCATGGCCTGGGCGGTGACCTTGCGGACGCCCTTGACCGGGATGCGGGTCTCGCGCGCCGTCGCCTCGGCCGGGGCCTGGGCGGGTGCCTGTGCGGCGGCCGGGGCCTGGGCCGCGGCGGCCGGGGCGGCTGCCGGGGCGGCCGGGGCGGTCTGCGGGGCGAGCGCGGCCGCCGCGGCCGCGTGCACGTCCTCGCGGGTCACGACGCCGCCCTCACCGGTGGGGACCACCGAGGCGAGGTCGATGCCGAGGTCCTTGGCGAGCTTGCGGACCGGCGGCTTGGCCAGGGGACGCTCGGCGCCCCCGGTCACCGTGCCGTTGCCGTTTCCGTTGCCGTTCAGCGCGGCGGTCCCGTTCTGCGCGGGAACGGCGGGAACGGCGGGAACGGCGGGGACGGCGGGCGCGGCCGGGGCGGCGGGCGCCGCCGCGGCGGCCACCGCGCCCGCTCCGGCCTCCGCCGCGGCCTTGCGCGGCCGCCGCTTCGTGGAGGCCGTGGACACGCCGTACCCGACGAGGACGGGCTGGCGCGCCTCGGCGGCGGCCGGGGCGGCCACCTCCTGGGCAGGCGCCTCGTCGGCCGGGCCCTCCGTCTGCACCGAGATGATCACCTGGCCGACGTCGACCGTGGTGCCCTCCTCGAAGAGCAGCGCGTGCACGGTCCCGTCGAACGGGATCGGCAGCTCCACGGCCGCCTTCGCGGTCTCGACCTCGCAGACGACCTGCCCGTCGGTGACCGTGTCACCCGGCTGGACGTACCACTTGAGGATCTCGGCCTCGGTGAGGCCCTCGCCCACGTCGGGCATCTTGAATTCGCGGATGGTCATGAACGTGGCTCCTCAGTACGCCAGCGAGCGGTCGACGGCGTCGAGCACCCTGTCCAGGCCCGGCAGGTACTCGTCCTCCAGGCGGGCCGGCGGGTACGGGGCGTGGAACCCGCCCACGCGCAGCACCGGCGCCTCCAGGTGGTAGAAGCACCGCTCGGTGATGCGCGCGGCGATCTCCGAACCGACGCCCAGGAACACCGGCGCCTCGTGGACGATGACCAGCCGCCGGGTGCGCTCCACCGAGGCCTGCAGACCGTCGAAGTCGATCGGGGACATCGACCGCAGGTCGACGACCTCCACCGACTTGCCCTCCTCGGCCGCCGCGGCCGCCGCCTCCAGGCAGACCTTCACCATCGGGCCGTACGCGGCCAGCGTGAGGTCCGTGCCGGCGCGTGCCACACGGGCGGCGTGCAGGGCGTCCGGGATCGCGTCGACGTCGACCTCGCCCTTGTCCCAGTAGCGCCGCTTCGGCTCGAAGAAGATCACCGGGTCGTCGCTGAGGATCGCCTGCTGGAGCATCCAGTACGCGTCGCTCGCGTTCGACGGCGAGACCACCTTGAGACCCGGGACGTGCGCGAACAGCGCCTCCGGGGACTCGCTGTGGTGCTCGACCGCACCGATGCCGCCCGCGTACGGGATGCGGATGACGACCGGCATCTTGATCTTGCCGAGCGAGCGCGCGTGCATCTTCGCGAGCTGCGTGACGATCTGGTCGTAGGCGGGGAAGACGAACCCGTCGAACTGGATCTCCACGACCGGCCGGTATCCGCGCAGGGCCAGGCCGATCGCCGTGCCGACGATGCCGGACTCGGCGAGCGGGGTGTCGATGACCCGCTCCTCGCCGAAGTCCTTCTGCAGGCCGTCGGTGATGCGGAAGACGCCGCCGAGCTTGCCGACGTCCTCACCCATGATCAGGACCTTGGGGTCGGTCTCCAGGGCCTTGCGCAACGAGTCGTTGAGCGCCTTCGCGATGGTCAGCTTCTGTACGGCCATGGTGGTCACTCCCCGCCTTCGAAGGACGCGAGGTAGGCGGCGAACTGGGCGCGCTCCTCGTCGACGAGCGCGTGCCCGTCCGCGTAGACGTTCTCGAAGATCGCCATGGTGTCCGGGTCGGGCATGGCGCGCACGACCTCGCGCACCCGCTTGCCCAGCGTCTCGCTCTCCTCCTCCAGCTGCGCGAAGAACGCCTCGTCGGCGCCGCCCGTCGCCAGGAGGTGGGCCTTGAGGCGCAGGATCGGGTCCTTGGCCTCCCAGGCCGCCGTCTCCTCGTCGCGCCGGTACTTCGTCGGGTCGTCGGAGGTGGTGTGCGCGCCCATGCGGTACGTGAACGCCTCCACCAGCGTGGGGCCCTCGCCGTTGCGCGCCCGCTCCAGCGCCCAGCGGGTGACCGCCAGGCAGGCCAGCACGTCGTTGCCGTCGACGCGGACGCCCGGGAAGCCGAAGCCCTGGGCCCGCTGGTAGAGCGGCACGCGCATCTGGCGCTCGGTGGGCTCGGAGATCGCCCACTGGTTGTTCTGGCAGAAGAACACGACCGGGGAGTTGTACACCGCCGAGAAGGTGAACGCCTCCGCGACGTCACCCTGGCTGGACGCGCCGTCACCGAAATAGGCGATGACCGCGGAGTCCGCGCCGTCCTTGGCCACGCCCATCGCGTACCCGGTCGCGTGCAGCGTCTGGGAGCCGATGACGATCGTGTACAGGTGGAAGTTGTTGGTGTTCGGGTCCCAGCCACCGTGGTTCACGCCGCGGAACATGCCGAGCAGGTTGGTCGGGTCGACCCCGCGGCACCAGGCCACACCGTGTTCACGGTAGGTGGGGAAGACGTAGTCGTCGTCGCGCAGCGCCCGGCCCGAGCCGATCTGGGCGGCTTCCTGACCGAGGAGCGAGGCCCACAGGCCCAGCTCGCCCTGACGCTGCAGGGCGGTCGCCTCGCCGTCGAAACGGCGGGTCAGGACCATGTCGCGGTAGAGCCCGCGCAGGTCCTCGGTGGTGATGTCGGCGACGAAGGGGGCGAACTGCGCGCTGTCGGCGCTCTCGACCCGCTCTCCCTCGGGCGTCAGCAGCTGTACGAGCTGAGGCTCGGCGTCGTGCGGCTGTGCGGTGGCAACAGCGGTCTTGCGGGCGCTTTCGGCGCCGGCCGCCCGCTTGGTGCCGCTGCTGCGTCGCGGCTTGCGCGCGGCAGTGCTCTCCACGGTCACGTGTGCTCCTCCGTCGGTCCGGCACCCGGGTTCTCCGGGGTCCAGTGCGGCTCACCTGTATGCGTACCCGCGCACGGGGTGGGTGCGAGGAAGGTACGGGATTCAGGCGTGACAGGTGCCCCGGCGAGTGCCCTGCGCAATGCACGTTACCCAGTGCCTCGCATAACTGCGAAACCCCGTTTGACCTGCGATTTTGCTTGGATATCCAAGTAAATCGGCGGCTGCGGGAACAACCACTGGTCACAGCCTTGCAGGGGGCCGGAACAACGGCACGTTATCCCGGGTAACTGCGGCAGGGAAGGGGTGAGTGTGTGAAACTGACTCCGTGCCCGAAAACGGTAAAATCAAGGTATTCCTCCTGGACGACCACGAAGTGGTGCGCCGGGGAGTGCATGAGCTGCTGTCCGTGGAAGACGACATCGAAATCGTGGGCGAGGCGGGTACGGCCGCCGACGCGCTGGTGCGGATCCCGGCGACCCGCCCCGACGTCGCGGTCCTCGACGTGCGGCTGCCGGACGGCAGCGGGGTGGAAGTGTGCCGGGAGGTGCGCTCGCAGGACGAGGGCATCAAGTGCCTGATGCTCACCTCGTTCGCGGACGACGAGGCCCTCTTCGACGCGATCATGGCCGGCGCCTCGGGGTACGTGTTGAAGGCCATCCGCGGAAACGAGCTGCTCAGCGCGGTACGGGACGTCGCGGCTGGCAAGTCGCTGCTGGACCCGGTGGCCACCGCGCGGGTCTTGGAGCGGCTGCGCGACGGCAACAACGGCAAGGGCGACGACCGGCTGTCGCACCTCACCGAACAGGAGCGCAAGATCCTGGACCTGATCGGCGAGGGGCTGACGAACCGCGTCATCGGCGAGCGGCTGCACCTGGCCGAGAAGACCATCAAGAACTACGTCTCCAGCCTGCTGTCGAAACTCGGCATGGAGCGGCGCTCGCAGGCGGCGGCGTACGTGGCGCGGCTCCAGGCGGAGAAGCGCGTCTAGGCGCGCGGGCGGTGCCGTCCTCCGGCGCGTGAGCGGTGCGCGAGGGGTGTGCGAGCGGTGCGCGAGGGCGTACGACCGCGGCGCGAGCGCCGTTCGAGGGGCGCGCGAGCGGCGTGCGAGCAGCGTGCGAGCAGCGCGCTTCGGGATGGATTCAGGGCCCGGAGCCGGCCGCCCCGGTCGCGACCGGGAGGTCTGCAAGCGGAAAACGCACGGGCCCGGCGGAAATCCTTCCGCCGGGCCCGTCCGTTTGACCGGCTCTATTCGCCTTCGTTGTTCGCCGCGCTGCCGGTGGGCGCCGTGGTCGTCTTCGTCGGCTTCTCCGTCGGCGTCGGCTTGTCCGAGGCCGTCGGCTTCTCCGTCTCCGTGGGCTTGTCCGAGGCCGTCGGCTCCGTGGAGGGCGTCGGCGTGGCGCTCGCCGTGTACTTGGTGCGGCCCTGCGTCGGCTTGCGCGTCTCCTGTTCGTCCGACTCCGAGGAGTCCGGCGTCGCGGACGGGGTGACGTCGGAGGACGGCGTGGAGGAGTCCTGCGAGGCGTTCGGGGAACTGCTGTGGGTGGTGCCCGGCTTGTTGCCGCCGCCACTGCTGTTCACCGTCTTGACCGCGTACGCGATGCCGCCGGCGATCGCGAGGACCGCGAGCACCGCGAACACCCACATCTTCCAACGGCTGCCGCCCCGGCGGTCGTCGTAACCGTCGTAGCCGTCGTAGCCGCCGCCCTGGCCGTAGCCGCCGCCCGGGCCCTGGCCGTGGCCGCCGCCCGGGAAGGCCGAGCCGTCGTCCGGGTTCAGCGCGGGCACCATCGGCCGCTGGAACTGCGAGGTCGTGGCGTTCTGGCCGTAGGGCGGGCGCGCTCCGCCCGGACCGCGCATCGGCGTCGTCGCAGCGCCACCGCCGGACTGGCCGTGCGGCAGCGCCATGGTGACCGGACCGGTGTTCCAGGTACCGGAGTTGGGCCCCTGCTCCTGGAGCATCTGGAGCGCGTACTGGACCAGCCCGCGCATCTCCTCGGCGCTCTGGAACCGGTCGTCCGGGTCCTTCGCCAGGGAGCGCATGACCAGACCGTCGAGCTCCTGCGGGATGTGGTGGCCCTCGGGCAGCTGGGACGGCGGGACCGGCGCGTCCTGGACGTGCTGGTAGACCACCGACAGCGGCGTCTCACCGGTGAAGGGGGGCCGCAGCGCGAGGAGTTCGTACAGCAGGCAGCCGGTCGCGTACAGGTCCGAGCGGTGGTCCACGGCCTTGCCGAGGGCCTGTTCGGGCGACAGGTACTGGGGGGTGCCCATGACCATGCCGGTCTGGGTCATCGTCGACTGCGCGCCGTGCAGGGCGCGGGCGATGCCGAAGTCCATCACCTTGACCGCACCGGTGTTGGTGATGATGACGTTCGCGGGCTTGATGTCGCGGTGCACGATGCCGTGCTGGTGCGAGTACGCGAGGGCTTCCAGCACGCCCGACACGATGATGAGCGCCTGCTCGGGCCCCGGGGCCTCGGCGCTGATCAGCAACTCGCGGATGGTGCGGCCTTCGACCAGCTCCATGACGATGTACGGGACGACGTTCGGGCCGACCCGGTCCTCACCCGAGTCGTAGACCGCGACCACGGCGTGGTGGTTGAGCCCGGCGACCGACTGTGCCTCGCGGGTGAAGCGGGCCTTGGACACCGGGTCCTCGGCGAGGTCGGCGCGCAGCAGCTTCACGGCGACGGTGCGGCCCAGCCGGACGTCCTCGGCGGCGAACACCTCCGCCATACCGCCTCGTCCGAGGCGGTGCGTGAGGCGGTAGCGGCCGTCGCCCACCAGGCCGCCTGCGCCCCAATGCTCAGGATCCTCGGCCATCCCGGCGCCGGTTCCGTCGGGTTCGGGTGCCATCAGTCCTCGCCGTCGTCTCTCTCGTCCGTAACTTCTGCGGGTCCTCTTCGGGTGCTCCGACGAACGCTACAGCCTCGGAACAGGTCGCCGTTCGGGCAATGGCACGCCGTGGCCCCCCGGTCACGGAACGGGCACCCGGCTTGACTGGTGCTTGCCCTCCGGCAGACTGGGCGCCACATGCGCTCTGCCAGACGCGTTCGGACACAGCCCGAGGGGAAGCAACAGTCATGAGCCAGGACGGCACACGGGGCCGGTACGCAGGCGGTTCCCTGGCCGGTGGCCGTTACCAGCTAAGGGACTTGCTGGGCGAAGGCGGCATGGCGTCCGTCTATCTCGCTTACGACTCGGCGCTCGACCGACAGGTCGCCATCAAGACCCTGCACAGCGAACTCGGCCGCGAGGCGTCCTTCCGCGAGCGGTTCCGCCGCGAGGCGCAGGCTGTAGCGAAACTGTCGCACACCAACATCGTCTCGGTATTCGATACGGGCGAGGGAAGCGTCACGTTCGGCGGCTCCGTCGCGGACGACGGCGCCCCGATGCCGTACATCGTCATGGAGTACGTGGAGGGGCAGCCGCTCGGTTCCGTGCTCCAGGCGGACGTGGCGCAGTACGGCGCGATGCCCGCCGACCGTGCGTTGAAGGTGACGGCTGACGTGCTGGCCGCGCTGGAGACCAGCCACGAGATGGGCCTGGTCCACCGCGACATCAAGCCGGGCAACGTCATGATGACCAAGCGCGGCGTGGTCAAGGTCATGGACTTCGGCATCGCGCGCGCCATGCAGTCGGGGGTCACCTCGATGACGCAGACCGGCATGGTCGTGGGCACCCCCCAGTACCTGTCGCCCGAGCAGGCGCTGGGGCGCGCCGTGGACGCGCGCTCCGACCTCTATTCGGTCGGCATCATGCTCTTCCAGCTGCTGACCGGCCGGCTGCCGTTCGACGCGGACTCGCCGCTGGCCATCGCGTACGCGCACGTGCAGGAGGAGCCGGTCGCCCCGTCCTCCGTCAACCGCTCCGTGACGCCGGCGATGGACGCGCTCGTGGCGCGCGCCTTGAAGAAGAACCCGAACGAGCGCTTCCCGACGGCCGCGGCGATGGGCGACGAGATCGCGCGGGTCCTGTCGGCCGGTCACACGGGTGCGCCGGTCATCGTCCCGGGTGCGGCGGCGGGCGGCAGCGGCGCCGGGGTGAGTTCGGCCGTGTTCCCGCCGGTGGACTCCGCCTACCGGACGCCGCCGCAGTCGGTGCAGCAGCCGTACCAGGCCGCGCAGGCGGCGCCGTCCCCGTACGCGCCGCACACCCCGGCGCAGGGCGGCTACGCGTACCCGCCCCAGCAGCACGCGGCGCAGGGCGGGCAGCACCAGTACGGCCCGCAGACTCCGCCGCCGTTCACCATCTCGCCGAGCCCGCGGGGCGGGACGGGGGCCGCGGCCCCGAAGTCGAACACCCCGTTGATCATCGGGGCGATCGTGGTGGCGCTGCTGGCCGTCGGCGGGCTGATCGCGGCGCTCAACCTGGGCGGCGACGAAGGAAACCAGGCACGGGGCAACGGGAGCAGCACGCCCTCCGCGTCGGCGTCGACCTCCGCCAAGCCGGGTCACAAGGGTCCGGACACCTCTCGGACGATCGACGCGGAGAAGTGCAAGAGCCCGTCGAAGGACTGGCAGGACGCCTCCAAGGTCTCGGCCCCCGACTTCACGTACAAGAACCTGCGCTCGGTCAAGGAGTGCATCCAGGCCGCGGGCGGCAAGTACAAGATCGAGAACAAGGACGAGGCCGTCTTCGGCCAGGACACCGTCCTCGCGCAGTTCCCGGTGGCGGGGACCGCGGTGACGAAGGACCAGGAGTACACGCTGACCGTGTCCACCGGCGATCCGCAGTAGCGGGCAGGCGGCCCCGGGTGGGCCGCTCAGACGGCCCCGGGGTGGGCCGCAGCGGTCGTGTTCCGGCATCCCGGGCCACCCTGACGGGCGGTCTGGGATGCCGCTTTTGTCCCGCCGTGCGAATGTGGGCCCTGTACAGGTCCGAGCGCTGCCGCCGCGCGCGCTCGCGCCGCCCGCGCCGCTCGGACGGGAGGGGCTTCCCGGTGACCCAACGTCTCCGCGCGCCGGTGTGGGCGGCCTGGGCCGCGCTGGCCGCGGCCGCGCTCCTGGGCGTCGCGCCCGGGCAGGGCGCGGCCCCCGCCTCCGCCCTGGTCCCGATCATCGCCTCCGCGAGCGCCGACGAGGTGGCCGTCGTACCCGAAGAGGCCTACGAGGAGCTCGCCGGCAGTGCCGCGGGCGTCGGGCGGGACCGCCCCGGGCGGCCCGTCGGCGAGCCCGCCGACCCCGAGGCGATGGTGGCCTCCCAGCCGCGGCAACGGCCCGCGCGCCCGCAGCGACCGCCCGGCGTCCCCCCGGGCACGGCCGCCACCGGCGCGCCGACCGCGGCTGCGAGCACGGCGGCGACTCCAGGCCCCTCCACCGCGGCCTCCCCCGGGGCGAGCCCCGCCCCGGACGGCTCGGCGAGCCCCGGCACCGGGGTCAACGCGCTCGGCACCGGGGCGAACGACCGGGCCGCCGACCTGGCCGCGCACATGCTCCCCCTGGGTACCGGGCTCGCCCTCATGGGGCTGGGTCTGGGGTTCATCGGGGTGCGGCTGCGGCGGGGTCCGTAGGGACCGTCCCCCTCCCTTCGCCCTCCGCCTCCTCCGCCCACCTTTGCCCTCCCGTCCCCCTCGCAGCGTACGACCCTGGACGGTTGCGGCCAGGAGCATACTCGGTATACATACTGAGTATGTCCATTCGCCACGGCCTTCTCGCCCTGCTCGAAAGGGGTCCTCGGTACGGCTCTCAGCTGCGTACCGAGTTCGAATCCCGCACCGGCTCCACCTGGCCGCTGAACGTCGGGCAGGTCTACACGACCCTCGCCCGTCTGGAGCGCGACGGCCTCGTCGCCCCGGGCGGCGAGGACCCGGCAGGCCACACCCTCTACGCCATCACCGACACCGGGCGCGCCGAACTGCACCAGTGGTACGAGCGCCCCGTCGACCGCACCAACCCACCGCGCGACGAGCTGTCGATCAAGCTCGCCATGGCCGTCGGCGCTCCCGGCGTCGACATCCGCGCGGTCATCCAGTCGCAGCGGCACGCCACCATCCAGGCCATGCAGGACTACACCCGCCTCAAGGCCCAGGCACTCGCGGCCATCGAGAGCGGCAAGACGCACGAACGCGACGACATCGCCTGGCTGCTGGTCCTCGAACAGCTGATCTTCCAGACCGAGGCCGAGGCGCGCTGGCTCGACCACTGCGAAGCACGGCTCGTACGGCTCTCCCGGGCGGCCGTCGGCGCAGCCGTGGAGCCCGCTCCACCGTCCGGGGAGCCCGGGCCGCCGCCCGCCACCACCCCCGCGAGCGGCCCCGTCGCCGCCGCTACCACCGAGCCGTCCCGCACCGCCCGCCTGCGGCGGCGCTGAACCACGTCCCAGGGGGGACCCCACATGCCCGACCAGTACACGCAGCGCCCCGTACTCCAGCTGGAGAAACTCGTCCGCACGCACGGCAGCGGCGCCACCGAGGTCCACGCCCTGCGCGGCATCGACCTGGCCGTCCACCCCGGCGAACTCGTCGCCGTGATGGGCCCCTCGGGCTCCGGCAAGTCCACGCTGCTCACCCTCGCCGGGGGACTCGACACCCCCAGCTCCGGACGCGTGATCGTCGAGGGAACCGACCTCACCACCGCGAGCCGCAAGCAACTGGCCGCGCTGCGCCGCCGCAGCATCGGCTACGTCTTCCAGGACTACAACTTGATCCCGGCGCTCACGGCCGCCGAGAACGTGGCGCTGCCGCGCGAGCTCGACGGGGTCTCCGCCCGCAAGGCGCGCGTCTCCGCGCTGGCCGCGCTGGAGGAGATGAACCTCGGGCAGCTCGCCGACCGGTTCCCCGACGAGATGTCCGGCGGGCAGCAGCAGCGCGTCGCGATCGCCCGCGCCCTGGTGGGCGACCGCCGCCTGGTCCTCGCCGACGAGCCCACCGGCGCCCTCGACTCCGAGACCGGCGAGTCCGTCCTCGCCCTGCTGCGCTCGCGCTGCGACGCGGGGGCGGCAGGGATCCTGGTCACGCACGAGCCGCGGTTCGCCGCCTGGGCCGACCGGGTCGTGTTCCTGCACGACGGCCGCGTCGTCGACGAGACGCTGCGCAGCGGGGCCGACTCGCTGCTCTCGGGGCGGGCGGCCGGCCTGTGAGCTCGTCGTCGTCCCCCTCGCCCGGCGCCTCGCCCAGCGCGTCGTCGTCCCGCTCGCCCAGCGCGTCGTCCCGCTCGTCGTCCCGCTCGTCGTCCTTCCCGGCGTCCTGGTACCACTCGTGGGTCGCGGCGGTCCGAATCGCCCGCCGTGACGCATGGCGCGCCAAGGGGCGCAGCGCTCTCGTCCTCGCGATGATCGCCCTGCCGATCGTCGGCGTGAGCGCCGTGGACCTGACGTGGCGCAGCTCCGAACTCTCCGTCGAGCAGACCCTGTCGCGGCAGATCGGCGCCGCCGACGCGAAGCTCACCGACACCTCCTACGACGCGGGCCTCTACCAGAACCCGACGGGCGACCGGTACGAACCGGTCGGCGGGTACCGCGACTACGACCCCTCGAAGGCGAAGCCGGAGGACGTGCCGGTTACCTCCGTTCTCCCGCCGGGTGCGCAGGTCGTACAGGACAGCCACGGCAGTGCGAAGGTCCGCACCACACACGGACTGCTCGTCACCGAGCTGCGCGAGGTGGACACGGCCAGCCCGCTGGTGGAGGGGCTGTTCACCCTCAAGCGGGGCCGGCTGCCCTCGGTGGCGGGTGAGGTCATGGCCACCGACACGTTCCTCAAGGAGTCGGGCTTCTTCGTGGGCTCCGAGCTCATCCCGCGCGGCGCCGCCCGGTCCTACCGGATCGTGGGCGCGTACGAACTTCCGTCCGCGCTGGACAGGACACAGGTCATCGCGCCGCCCGGGACACTGCTCGGCCCGCTCGACCGCGCCCTCACGGGCGCCGGCGGCCAGGGCCTGAGCGTCGACGACAGCTTCCTCGCCAAGGTCGGCGGAGACGGTTTCACGTGGAACATGGTGCGGGCGGCCAACGCCAAGGGAATGCTGGCCGTCTCGCGCACCGTCAAGCTCCATCCGCCGGCCGACTCCGAGGTGCCGCTGTACGCGCAGCAGCGTGCGGAGGGCAGCGGCGACGACTACAACGGAGCATCGGCCAAGGCGGTCGAACTGACCGTGCTGGCCACGGTGGTGGGCCTGGCCCTGCTGGAGGTCTGCCTGCTGGCCGGTCCGGCCTTCGCGGTCGGTGCCCGGCGCTCGGCCCGCCAGCTCGGCCTGGTCGGCGCCAACGGCGGTGACCGGCGGCACATCCGCGCCATCGTGCTGTCCGGCGGTCTCGTCCTCGGCGCGGTGTCCGCCGTCGTCGGCACCGCACTCGGCGTGGCGCTGACCCTCGGGCTCCGGCCGGTGCTGGAGGAGTACCTGGGGCTGCGCTGGGGCGGGTTCGAGATCCGTCCTCTGGAGCTCCTCGCCGTCGCGCTGGTCGCCGTACTGACCGGGCTGCTCGCCGCGGTCGTCCCCGCGGTCACGGCGTCCCGGCAGACCGTGCTGGCCTCGCTGACGGGCCGTCGCGGAGTCCGTCGCGCCAACCGGATCCTGCCCCTCATCGGGCTCGTCGCCGTCGCGGCGGGCGCGGCGCTCGTGCTGTACGGGGCCGTCTCCGACAGGGGGACCGTGGTCGTGGCCGGCGGCAGCGCCCTGGCCGAGCTGGGCGTCGTCGCCCTGACGCCGACGCTGGTCGGGCTGTTCGGACGGGCCGGGCGGTGGCTGCCGCTGTCGCCGAGGCTCGCGCTGCGGGACGCCGTGCGCAACCGCGGGCGTACGGCGCCGGCGGTGGCCGCCGTACTGGCCGCCGTGGCCGGCACCGTGGCCGTGGCCACGTACCAGCACAGCACGGAACTCCAGGCCCGGCACGAGTACGTGGCCTCGCTGCCCGCAGGCGCCGGAATGCTGACGAACACGGAGGACGACCGCTACAAGGACGTACCCGCCGCACGCGAGGCCCTCGCGAAGGAGTTCTCCCTTGCCGTACGGGCCGACGTGGACCGGGTGGTGGTCGGCAAGCCGTCCTGCGGTTCGTACTCCACCGAACCGGGCTGCGGGCGGCTGGAGATCGTCACGCCGCCGGAGAACCGCTGCCCGCTCTACGAGTGGAAGAACGGGATGTCCGACTTCACCATGGACCAGGTGCGGGCCCTGCGCCGCGACTGGCGCTGCAAGGAGCGGCAGTTCATGCAGCCGCGCGACACGGTCGTGGCCGACGAGAAGCTGTTGGCGGTGCTGGGCGTCAACGACCCGGGGGCGGTCACGGCGCTGAGGTCCGGGCAGGCCGTCTCCTTCGACCGGCGCAACTCCAAGGCCGGGAAGGTCACGCTGCGGGTGATCACCGACGACGCCCGGGGTTCCGGCACGCCGGGGCCCGGGGGCGAACCGAAGGGCGTCGAGAAGGTCTTCCCCGCCTACCAGGCGCCCGACGCGGTCACCGGCTACGGGATCGAGGTCGTCCTGCCGCCCGGTGCGGTGAAGGCGGCGGGCATGGGCACGGCCCCGTTCGGGACGTACTTCACCCTCGCCGACAAGCCCACGAGTGCGCAACGCCAGGCGCTGACGGGCGCGATCGACCGGATCGGGGTCGACGCCCTCGTCAAGATCGAGGAGGGTTACCAGGGCCGGGACAGCCTGGAGATCCTCGCCCTGACGATCTTCGCGGGCCTGGTCACCATCGGTGCGGCGGGCATCGCCACCGGCCTGGCCCAGGCGGATGCCGAGGCCGACCTCAAGACGCTGGCCGCCGTCGGGGCTCCGCCGCGGGTGCGGCGGACGCTGAGCGGCTTCCAGTGCGGGGTGGTGGCCCTGATGGGCGTCGCCCTGGGCACCGCCGCCGGGCTGTTGCCGGCGGCGGGGCTGCGCCTGACGGAACGCCGGGCGCTGGCCGGCCTGATCGCCCACTCCGGCTCGGACCAGGCCGTGTACGTGCCGTTCGCCGTGCCGTGGGCGACGCTGGGCGGCCTGCTGATCCTGGTCCCGCTGGGCGCGGCCGTGCTGGCTGCCCTGGTGACGAAGTCGAGCGGCGCGCTGGCCCGCCGCGCGACGGGCTGAGGAACCTTTGCTCACTATCTGATTACGGGCCCTCGCACAGGGTGGATCACGCCTGTGCGGGGGCACACCGTGTGCGTACGGAGGTGTGCGAGAGAATGTCGGCATGGAGATGCCGAGGAGTGAACGGTCGCAGGACAGCCCCCCGAACGTCCTGATCGTGGGACAGGACGGGACGGCGGTCGGCGGCGCCGATGACGAGTCGCGCGAGGTCCCGGTGACGGAGATGGTCGAACAGCCCGCCAAGGTCATGCGGATCGGCAGCATGATCAAGCAACTCCTGGAAGAGGTACGCGCCGCACCTCTCGACGAGGCGAGCCGGGTCCGGCTCAAGGACATCCACGCCGCGTCGGTGAAGGAGCTGGAAGACGGCCTCGCCCCGGAGCTGGTCGAGGAACTGGAGCGCCTGTCCCTGCCGTTCACGGAGGAGGCGATCCCTTCGGAGGCGGAACTGCGGATCGCGCAGGCGCAGTTGGTGGGCTGGCTGGAGGGCCTCTTCCACGGCATCCAGACCGCCCTGTTCGCCCAGCAGATGGCCGCCCGCGCCCAGCTCGAACAGATGCGCCGCGCCCTCCCTCCGGGCGCCCCCCACGACGACGACGAAGAGGGTCCCCACGGCGCCATCCGTTCTGGCCCGTACCTGTAACCCGCCCGCTCCTGCGACCACGACGGCCCCGCTCCGCCCACCCCGGCGCGGGGCCCGGGGCCGCCTCACGGCCCGCCCCGGCGCAGCCTCACGGCCCGGCTTGGCGCAGCCTCACGGCCCGCCCCGGCGCAGCCTCACGGCCCGGCTTGGCGCAGCCTCACGGCCGGGCCGCAGGGCCGCGGCGCGGGCCGGAACCCGCCCGCAACACGGCCCCCGCATACTCATCGGTATGAGCTACGACGCGATCGTCCTCGCCGGCGGCGCCGCGCAGCGACTCGGCGGGGCCGACAAACCCGGCCTGCACGTCGGCGCGCGCACCCTCCTCGACCGCGTGCTCGACGCCTGCGCCGACGCCGCCGCCACCATCGTCGTCGGCACCCGCCGCCCCACCTCCCGCCCCGTGAGCTGGACCCGCGAGGACCCGCCCGGTGGCGGCCCCGTGGCCGCGCTCGATGCCGGGCTGCGCCAGACCTCGGCCACGCGGGTCCTCGTGCTCTCGGCCGACCTGCCCTTCCTGGACCGGGACACCGTCCGCGCCCTGCTCGACGCGCCCGGCCCCGACGGCGTCATGCTCCGTGACCCCGGCGGCCGCGACCAGCCCCTCGTCGCCGCCTACCGGACCGAGCCGCTGCGCCGGGAAATCGCCCTCCTGGCCACCGAACACGGCACCCTCGCCGGGCTGCCGCTGCGCGCCCTCACCGCCGAACTCGACCTCACCACCGTCACCGGCGCTGCGCCACTCGCCTCCTTCGACTGCGACACCTGGGACGACCTCGCGGCGGCCCGCGCCCGGATCAGAGAGCATGGGACCGTGCTGGAGCAATGGATCAACGCCGTCAAGAGCGAGCTGGGCATCGATGTCGCCGTCGACACCAAGGCCCTGCTCGACCTCGCCCGTGACGCCGCCCACGGCGTCGACCGGCCCGCGGCCCCGCTGACCACCTTCCTCGTCGGCTACGCCGCGGCCCGCGCCGAGGCGGCGGGCGCGGATCCCGCCCAGGCCGTCGCCGAGGCGTCCCGCAAGGCCGCCGCGCTGGCCCTGCGCTGGGCCGAGGAAGACTCCGCGCCCGGCCCCGTGGGCCTCACCGAGGACCGCCCGGAACACGGCCCGGAAGCCGGCACCGGATGACCCGCACCGACGCCGACCGCGCCCTGGACGAGGCCCTCGCCCTGGTGAGCCGCGATCCCTCCCCCCACGCCTCCGGTGCGTCCGGTCCCCTCGACCCGTCCGACGCGGGCCGCGCCGCCGGTGGTCACCGCGCCTCGCCCTGGCCCCGCGCCAGGGAAACCGCCGTCCGGGCCGGCTCGGGCGTCCGCGCCCGCAGCCACCGGGTCCCGCTCGCCGACGCCCTCGGCGAGGTACTGGCCGAGCCCCTCGACGCGCTCACGGACCTGCCGTCCTTCGACACCTCCGCCATGGACGGCTGGGCCGTCGCCGGTCCCGGCCCCTGGTCGGTGCACACCGGCGCCGGGATACTGGCCGGCTCCGACCGGCCCGAGCCCCTCGCGGACGGCGAGGCCGTGCCGATCGCCACCGGTGCCCGGATCCCCGCGGACACCACCGCCGTGATCCGCAGCGAGCACGCCCGTGAGGACGGCTCCCAGCTGTACGCGCTGCGCCCCGTGGTCACCGGCCAGGACATCCGCCCGCGCGGCCAGGAGTGCCGCTCCGGGGAGTTGCTGCTGCCGGCCGGCTCGCTGGTCACCCCGGCCCTGCTCGGGCTGGCGGCCGCCGCCGGGTACGACGAGCTGGAGACCCGGCCCCGGCCCACGGTGGAGATCCTGGTGCTCGGCGACGAGTTGCTCACCGAGGGCCGGCCCCGCGACGGCCTCATCCGTGACGCCCTGAGTCCCATGCTCGGCCCCTGGCTCACCCGGCTCGGCGCCGAAGTCACCGGCACCCGACGGCTCGGCGACGACCCCGCAGGAGCCGAGGCCCTGTTCGAGGCCGTCACCACCTCCACCGCCGACCTCATCGTCACCACCGGCGGCACCGCCTCGGGCCCCGTCGACCACGTGCACCCCGTCCTGATGCGAGCGGGGGCCGAACTGCTCGTGGACGGGGTGGCCGTACGCCCCGGGCATCCCATGCTGCTGGCCCGGATCGGCGACCGCGTCGATGGCCGTCATCTGGTGGGGCTGCCCGGCAACCCGCTGGCCTCCGTCTCCGGGCTGCTGACGCTCGCCGAACCGCTGCTGCGCTCCCTCGCCGGCCGGCGCCGGCGTCCGCGGTACGCCGTTCCGGTGCAGGGCGACGTGCCGGGGCACCCGTACGACACCCGGCTCGTACCGGTGCTGCTGACGGAGGAACACGCGGTGCCGCTGCGCTACCACGGCCCGGCGATGCTGCGCGGTGTGGCGGCCGCGGACGCGCTGGCCGTCGTACCGCCGCACGGCGCGCGATCGGGGCAGGAACTGGAAATGCTCGACCTGCCCTGGGCCTCCGGAGGATGTTTCACGTGAAACAGCCCGGCCAGGACGCGATGGCCCGGCGCGCCGACGAGGCGCTCGTGGCGCGGCGCGTCACCCTCCCGAAGCGCGTCGTCCAAAGGCCGCTCCGGCAGGTGGCACGACGGCTGTTGATGGCCCTGTTCGTGATGTGCCTGACGGTGTTGCTCGTGTGGCTCGACCGCGAGGGCTATCACGACAACGCCGACGAGAGCGTCGACTTCCTCGACTGCGTCTACTACGCGACGGTGACGCTGTCGACCACCGGCTACGGCGACATCGTCCCGTACAGCGACAGTGCGCGGCTGGTGAACGTCCTGCTGATCACGCCCTTGCGCATCGTGTTCCTGATCATCTTGGTCGGGACCACGCTGGAGGTGCTGACGGAGCGGACCCGGGAAGAGTGGCGGCTGAAGCGTTGGAGGAAGAACGTGCGTGACCACACGGTTGTCGTCGGCTTCGGCACGAAGGGCCGTTCGGCGCTCCAGACGCTCCTGGCCACCGGTCTCGCCAAGGAACAGGTCGTGATCGTGGATCCGAGCGCCAAGGTGATCGACGTGGCGGCCGCCGAGGGTTTGACGGGTGTCGTCGGCGACGCCACCCGTTCCGATGTGCTGTTGCGCGCCGAGCTGCCCAAGGCGCGGCAGATCGTCGTGGCCACGCAGCGCGACGACACGGCGGTCCTGGTGACGCTGACGGCGCGCCAGCTCAACCGCGGCGCCAAGATCGTCGCTGCGGTCCGGGAGGAGGAGAACGCGCCGCTGCTGCGCCAGTCCGGCGCGGACGCGGTCATCACGAGCGCGAGCGCGGCCGGGCGGCTGCTGGGCCTGTCGGTGCTCAGCCCGAGCGCGGGCACCGTGATGGAGGACTTGATCCAACAGGGCAGCGGCCTGGACCTGATCGAACGGCCCGTCACCAAGCCGGAGGTCGGCAAGGGGGTGCGGGAGACGGAGGACCTGGTGGTGAGCGTGCTGCGGGGGCACCGACTGCTCGCCTACGACGATCCCCACGCGAGTCCGCTCCAGTCGACGGACCGTCTGATCACCATCGTGCGCGCCGGTCAGGCGGCGGCGCCGTCAGGGCTTTCCGGGTAGCCTCCGGGCCATGCATGCGATCACCATCGAGCAGCCCGGCGGACCCGAGGCCCTGGTGTGGGCCGAAGCTCCCGATCCGGTGGCAGGCCAGGGCGAGGTACTCGTCGAGGTCGCGGCGAGCGCCGTGAACCGCGCCGACGTCCTCCAGCGGCAGGGCTACTACGACCCGCCGCCCGGTGCGTCCCGTCATCCCGGGCTGGAGTGTTCCGGACGGATCGTCGCGGTCGGGCAGGGCGTCTCCGGCTGGTCGGTGGGTGACGAGGTGTGCGCCCTGCTGGCCGGCGGCGGATACGCGGAGCGGGTCGCGGTCCCGGCCGGCCAGTTGCTTCCGGTACCGGCCGGAGTGGACCTGGTGACGGCGGCCGCACTGCCGGAGGTCGTCACGACGGTCTGGTCGAACGTGTTCATGGTGGCCGGGCTGCGTCCCGGCGAAACCCTGCTGGTGCACGGCGGATCCAGCGGCATCGGCACCATGGCGATCCAGCTGGGCAAGGCGGTCGGCGCCCGGGTCGCGGTGACGGCGGGTGGCAAGGAGAAGCTGGAGCGCTGCGCGGAGCTGGGCGCCGACATCCTGATCGACTACCGCGAGCAGGACTTCGTGGAGGAGCTGCGGTCCGCGACGGACGGGGCCGGGGCGGACGTGATCCTGGACATCGTGGGCGCGAAGTACCTGGCGCGGAACCTGGACGCGCTGGCCGTGAACGGCCGGCTCGCGGTGATCGGGCTCCAGGGCGGGGTGAAGGCGGAGCTGAACCTGGGCGCGCTGATGGCCAAGCGGGCGGCGGTCACGGCGACGTCCCTGCGGGCACGGCCGCTGGAGGAGAAGGCGGCGATCGTGGCGGCGGTACGGGAGCACGTCTGGCCGCTCGTCTCGACGGGCCGGGTCCGGCCGGTGGTCCACGCGGCGTACCCGATGGCGGAAGCGGCCGAGGCGCACCGGGTGATGGAGTCCAGCGCCCACGTCGGGAAGCTGCTGCTCACCGTCTGACCCCGGTCACCTGAGGGCGGCCGCGACGAGTCCCTCCAGGGCGTCACGTGACACCTCGCCGCCCTTCGGCAGTTGGTCGAGGACGAGACCGTCGACCGAGGCCAGCAGGGCCAGGGTGCGGGATTCCGGGTCGGGGACGCCGTGTGCCGCCAGGAAGGTGCGCACGACGTCCCGCCCGGCGTTCTCGCGCGGCACGAGGATCTCGCGCAGCTCGGCGTCGCGGACGCTCTCCAGGGCGCAGGCGTAGCGGGCCAGCGAACGCATACGTCCCTCTCCCGGCGCCAGCCTGGCATCCGTCAGCCCGGCGAGGGCGTCGGTCATCTCGGCAGGGGTGCGGGGCTGCACGGCGCGTTCACCGGCCGCCTGGAGTTCGGCCTGGTCGCGGGCCACGAGACGGCGTACGAGGGCGGTGAGCAGGGCGGCCCGGGTGCGGAAGTAGGCCGAGGTGGTGCCCGGGGGCATGGCGGCGGCCCGGTCCACGGCGCGGTGCGTCAGCCCGCGCATGCCGAGCTCGGCCAGTACCTCGATGGCGGCGTCCGCCAGGACGGTGCGTCGGTCTTCACTCACACCCCCCTTTCTACACCCGTAGAAGAAGGGGTTACGCTGCACCCACACGTTTCTACACCTGTAGAAAGAGGGGCGGGACCATGGGCGCACGGGCCGTGGTGGTCGGCGGGGGCATCGGCGGACTGGCCGCCGCCATCGGACTGCACCGCACCGGGTGGGAGGTGACCGTGCTGGAGCGGGCCGCCGCCCCGGCCGACGCGGGAGCCGCGATCTCGCTCGCGGCCAACGGGATCAGGGCGCTGGACGCACTGGGCGTGGGCGAGGCCGTACGGGCGGCCGCCCGCCGCCAGTACACGGGCGGCACCCGCACCCCCGACGGTCGATGGCTGTCCCGGATGGACGGCGCGGCGCTGGAACGTGCGCTCGGCACCCCCATGGCCGGCATCCGGCGCACCGCACTCCACCGGCTGCTGCGGGAGGCGCTGCCGCCCTCGTGCGTACGGGTCGGGGTGACCGGCACGCTGGACGGAACCGACGCCGAGCTGGTGGTGGCCGCCGACGGCGTGCGCAGCGCGATCCGGGCGGAACTCTTCCGCGACCACCCGGGCCCGCTCTACAGCGGCTCGACGGTGCTGCGGGCCATCACGGCCGAACCCGTCCCCCTGGACACGGACTTCGAGCTGACGTGGGGGCCGGGTGCGGAGTTCGGGCACATCGGCCTGCCGGACGGCCGCGCGGAGTGGCACGCCGTGCTGGTGGCGCCGGAGGGGGTCCGGCACGCCGACCCCCTGGCCGCGCTGCGCCGCCGCTTCGCCTCCTGGCACGGGCGGATACCGCAGCTGCTGGACGCGACCCGGGCCGCGGACGTGCTGCACCACGACGTCCACGAGCTGGTGACGCCGCTGCCGGCGTACGCCGTCGGCGGGCGGGTGGCGCTGCTCGGGGACGCCGCGCACGCCATGACGCCGAACCTGGGGCAGGGCGCGTGCCAGGCCCTGGAGGACGCGGTGACGCTGGCCGCGGAACTGGCGGCCGGGCCGGATGTGGCGTCGGCCCTGACCCGGTACGACGCCGTGCGCCGGCCCTGGGCGGACGGGGTGGCCCGCGCGGCCCGCCGGGCGGGACGGCTCGGCCACCGGCTGCGCCACCCGCTGGCCGTCCCCCTCCGCAACGCGGCCCTCCGCATGACCCCACCGGCGGTCGCCCAGCGCGCGATCCTCCGCCACGCCACCTGGACCCCGCCCCGCCTCCCCTGACCCCGCGCCCCGCCCCGCGGCCCGCTACGAAGCGGCCCCGCACGCGGTTCACCCCGCACGAGCTCGTCGCCCGGACGGCCGGGCTAGCGGAGCATGTGGAGACGAACGGTCCGTGACCCGTTCCCCGACGCCGGTTCCGGGGATCCCACCGGCGACGTGCCGGTCGAGGCACTCGTGTTCGTCGGGGACAACCGCGGCGGCGGCCGGTTCGCGCCGAAGGCCGAGACGACTGGTACCGGTGCCTGGCCGGGGTGTACACGATCCTGGCCGCGCATGCCGAGTAGCCCCGCCCCCGGCTGCGCTCGCCGGAACCGGCCCCGGCGGACCGGCGCGCGAACGACGGGCGGGGCCGCCGGACCGGTTCCCGGCCCCCCGGCTCGACCGGGCCGGGGGCCGGGCGGGCCGGTCGAGCCGGGGGCCGGGGGCGTGGCAGGCGCGGCCCAGGGGCCGGCAGGCCGGCCCCGCCCCTACAGCGAGCGGAGCAGGACCGCCGGGGACTCGACGCAGTCCGCCACGTAGCGCAGGAAGCCGCCGGCCGTGCCGCCGTCGCAGACGCGGTGGTCGAACGTCAGCGACAGCTGGACCACCTGGCGCACCGCGAGTTCGCCCTGGTGGACCCACGGCTTCGGGATGATCCGGCCCACCCCCAGCATCGCCGCCTCCGGGTGGTTGATGATCGGCGTGGAGCCGTCGACCCCGAACACCCCGTAATTGTTCAGGGTGAACGTCCCGCCCGTCAGGTCCGCCGGTGCCAGCTTCCCGGCCCGCGCCAGCTCGGTGAGCCGGGCGAACTCCGCCGACAGGGACTCCGGACTGCGCGTCTGGGCGTCCCGCACCACCGGGACCATCAGGCCCCGCTCGGTCTGCGCGGCGAAGCCGAGGTGCACGGCCGGGAGCCGGACGATCTCCTTCGCCGCCAGGTCCACGGTGGAGTTGAGCTCCGGGTACTTGGCCAGCGCGGCCGTGCAGATGCGGGCCAGCAGCGCCAGCACCGAGATCTTGGGGCCGCCCACGGCGTTCATCGCGGCCCGGGCCGCCATCAGTTCGGTGGCGTCCGCGTCCACCCAGCAGGTGGCCTCCGGGATCTCGCGGCGGCTGCGCGAAAGCTTCTCCGCCACCGCCCCCCGCAGTCCCTTGAGCGGGATCCGCTCACCGGCGGGAGCCGCCGCAGCGGTCACCGGCGCCGGCGCGGCCTCCGCCTCCGCCCGCAGCGCCGCCTCCACGTCCGCCCGCAGGATCAGCCCCTCGGGGCCCGAACCGCGCAGCTCCCGCAGATCGACCCCGTTGTCCCGGGCGAGCTTGCGTACGAGCGGCGAGATCACCGGAACCGGCCCACCCGGCCCCGCCGGAACCGGCACCGCAACGGAAACCGGAGCGGAAGGCGGAACCGGAACCGGAGCCGAAGGCGCCACGGCCGTCGCGGCCCCCGGCCGGATCCGCCGCCTGCGCGCCGGTCGCGAGTGGTCCGTGCCGTACCCGACCAGCACGTTCCCGGAACCGGACGACTCCGGAGCCGGGGCAGGCTCCGCGGGACCTACCGCCACCGTGATCAGCGGCGCGCCGACCGGCAGTTCGGTCCCCTCCTCCCCGAACCGGGCGGTGACCACGCCCCCGTACGGGCACGGCACCTCCACCATCGCCTTGGCCGTCTCGACCTCGACGACCGGCTGGTCGATCTCGACGACATCGCCCACCGCCACCAGCCAGCGGACGATCTCCGCCTCGGTCAGCCCCTCACCGAGGTCGGGCAGCTTGAACTCCAGTACCTGCGGCATCAGTTCTCCCACTGCAGGCGTCCCACGGTGTCCAGGATCCGGTCCACGCCCGGCAGGTGGTGCTTCTCCAGCATCGGCGGCGGGTAGGGGATGTCGAACCCCGTCACCCGCAGCACCGGCGCCTCCAGGTGGTGGAAGCACCGCTCCGCGACCCGCGCCGCGATCTCCGCGCCCGGACCGCCGAAGCCCCCGGCCTCGTGGACCACCACGGCGCGCCCGGTCCGGCGTACCGAGGCGAAGACCGTCTCCTCGTCCAACGGGACCAGCGAGCGCAGGTCCACGACCTCCAGGTCCCAGCCCTCCTCGCGCGCCGCCTCGGCGGCCTCCAGGCACACCGGGAGCGAGGGCCCGTACGTGATCAGCGTCGCGCTCGTGCCCGTCCGCCGCACCAGCGCCTTGCCAATGCCCGGAACGTCCGCCGGGGCCTGCGGCGACCACGGCGCCTTCGACCAGTAGAGCCGCTTCGGCTCCAGGAAGACCACCGGATCGTCGCTCGCGATGGACGCGCGCAGCAGCCCGTACGCGTCCTCGACGGTCGCCGGGGTGACCACGGTCAGCCCGGGCGTCGCCACGTAGTACGCCTCGGAGGAGTCGCTGTGGTGCTCGACCCCGCCGATCCCGCCGCCGTACGGCACGCGGATGGTGATCGGCAGCGGCATCGCGCCGCGCGTGCGGTTGCGCATCTTCGCGACGTGCGAGATCAGCTGCTCGAACGCCGGGTACGCGAACGCGTCGAACTGCATCTCCACGACCGGCCGCAGCCCGTACATGGCCATGCCGACGGCCGCGCCGAGGATGCCGGCCTCCGCGAGCGGGGTGTCCGTACAGCGGTCCTCGCCGAACTCCTTCGCGAGGCCGTCGGTGATCCGGAAGACCCCGCCGAGCGTGCCGACGTCCTCACCCATCACGTGGACCGTCGGGTCCTCGGCCATCGCGTCGCGCATCGCCCTGCCGAGGGCCTGCGCCATGGTCGCCGGCTTGGTCCCCGGCTGCACCGCCACCGTCGTCATCACTCGTTCTCCGCTTCAAGCTCGGCGCGCAGCAGGTCCGCCTGCTCGCGCAGCCGCCCGGTCTGCTCCGCGTAGACGTGCGCGAAGAGGTCCATCGGGTCGAGCACCGGCTCGGCGTTCATCGCGTCCCGCAGGGCCGCCGCCATCGCCTCGGCCGCGTCCTTGGCCACCTGTATGCCCTCCGCGTCCAGCAGCCCGCGCGAGGTCAGCTCACGCTCCAGCAGTTCCACCGGGTCGTGCGCCTTCCAGGCCTCCACCTCGGAGTCCGTGCGGTAGCGGGTCGCGTCGTCGGCGTTGGTGTGCGCCTCGATGCGGTAGGTGACCGCCTCGATCAGCGTCGGACCGCCGCCCGCGCGCGCCCGCTGGACGGCCTCGGTCAGCACCTCGTGCATCGCGGCGATGTCGTTGCCGTCGACCAGCCGGCCGGGCATCCCGTACCCGACGGCCTTGTGGGCCAGCGTCGGGGCCGCGGTCTGCTTGGCGAGCGGGACGGAGATCGCGAAGCCGTTGTTCTGGACGAGGAAGACCACGGGGGCCTTCCACACGGCGGCGAAGTTCAGCGCCTCGTGGAAGTCGCCCTCGCTGGTGCCGCCGTCGCCGACCATGGCGAGCGCGACCACGTCGTCCCCGCGCAGCCGGGCGGCGTGCGCCAGGCCCACCGCGTGGGGCAGCTGGGTGGCGAGCGGCGTGGACAGCGGGGCTATCCGGTGCTCTCGCGGGTCGTAGCCGGTGTGCCAGTCGCCGCGCAGCAGGGTCAGCGCCTGTACGGGGTCCAGGCCGCGCGCGACGGCCGCCAGGGTGTCCCGGTAGCTGGGGAAGAGCCAGTCCTGCTCTTCCAGGACCAGCGCGGCGGCGATCTCGCAAGCCTCCTGGCCGACGGTCGACGGGTAGACGGCAAGCCGCCCCTGCCGGGTGAGCGCGGTGGCCTGGGCGTTGTAGCGGCGTCCGCGCACCAGCTCGGCGTAGTACCGGCGCATCAGCTCGGCGTCGAGCCCGTCCGCGGCCTCGGTGCCCAGCACCCGGTAGGGCTCGGGGTCCGGGAGCAGCGCGGCGGCGTCCGTACGCGGCCTCCAGGCGGGCGGCGGGGTCGAACGGTGGGACGCCCCGGCACCGGGCAGCTCTTGGACCGTCATGGCGGCGTACACCTCCTCGTAGGAAGCGGGCAGGAGTGCCCCGGGTGTGAGGCGCCTCACCTACCGATTGTTCGGTTGTCTGCGCAATTTGGCTACAGGCGCCTCCAGGCTGTGGACAAAGTGGCGCCGGGGCCCTGGGATGGGTGCAGGACGTCCAGGAGAGGGAGGCAGTGGGCAATGCCGGATGAACAAATGGCCGCGGCGGGCTCCGCCGGGGGATCCGCACCGGTCCCGCCCGGAGGGGCCAAAGCGGCACCACCCGTACCGCCCGCCCCCTCCGGACCGCCGCCCGGTCCAGCCGCCGCGGCGCCCGTCCCGCCGCGGCCCCTGGATCCGATCGACCGCTCGATCCTGCGGCTGCTCCAGGCGGACGGCCGGGCGTCGATACGGTCGGTCGCTGAGCAGGTCCACGTGTCCCGGGCGAATGCCTACGCGCGGATCAACCGGCTGATCGACGACGGCGTCATCCAGGGCTTCACCGCCCGGGTGAACCACGAACGCGCAGGTCAGGGCGCATCGGCGTACATCACCTTGAAGATCGTCCAGAACTCCTGGCGCACGGTGCGCGAAAAGCTGCGCGAGCTGCCGGGCGCCGCGCACATCGCCCTGGTGAGCGGTGACTTCGACGTGCTCCTGCTGGTGCACACCCCGGACAACCGCACGCTGCGCGAGCTGGTCCTCACCCGCCTCCAGTCGATCCCGGAGGTCCTGTCCACCCGGACGCTGCTGGTGTTCGAGGAAACGGACCTGCTGGATCCCGGCCCGGTCGGCGGCCCGGCGCTCACCCCGCTCACCGAGGAACAGCCCTAGGAGGGGCAGCGGCCGCGGGCCTCAGGAGCGTCCGCAGCTCGCGGACGAGTTCCGCCACGGCGGCGTCCGCCGCGGGCGCGAGGGCCGCGTAGTCCACGAAGCCGTGGACGAGCCCGGGGTAGAGGTGCGAGCGCACCGTGACCCCGGCCTCCTCCAGGGCGCGGGCGTAGGCCAGGACCTGGTCCCGCAGCGGGTCGAACCCGCCGACGCCGATCACCGCCGGGGCCAGGGCCCGGTGGGACTCGGCGAGCAGCGGCGAGGCGCGGCCGTCGGCGGCCGTTCCGGGATCGTTGCCGACGTAGAGCAGGATGTCGTTCTCGATCGCGGCGGTGGTCATCCCGTAGCCGGTGGCGTTCTCCTCCATCGACGGGTAGCCGCCGCGGCCGGTGAGGTCGGTGACCGGGTACGCCAGCAGCTGAGCGGCGACGGGTGTGCCCGCGTCGCGCAGGGCCAGGGCCACGGCCGCGGCGAGGGTGGCGCCCGCGCTGTCCCCGGCGAGCGCGAACACGCCGCTGCCGCCGCCGAAGCGCTCGGGGTGGCCGGCGACGTCCCGGGCGACGGCGAGGCAGTCCTCGTAGGCCGCCGGGAACGGGTGCTCGGGCGCGAGCCGGTAGCCGACGGCGACCACGACCGCCTCCACGTCCCGGCACAGGCGGCGGCAGATCGCGTCGTGGGTGTCCAGGTCGCCCACGACGAAGCCGCCGCCGTGGCAGTAGACGACGGCCGGCGCGGGGCCCGGGGGCCGCGGCCGGTAGATCCGTACGGGGACCCCGGCGAGGGTGTCGTCCGCGACGGATCCCGCGGGCGGCGGCGCTTCGGGAGCGACGGCCCGCGCGAACTCACGGTGACGGGCGCGCCTCTCGGCGGCGCCCGGCAGCGGGACGGGCGCCGGCCCGTCGACGCCGAAGCGGTGCATGACTGCTGCGATGTCCGGGTCAAGGGCCATGTGGCCATCGTCGCGGCGACGGGCGGCGGGCGCCGCACGGAGGAGCCGTTCAGGTGGCGCCGCGCGCCCCGGCCGTCAGGTGGTGCTCGTGCGCAGCCCGTCGAAGGCCATGTGGACGACGGCGTCCGCGAGCTGGGAGTGGTCCGCGCCGGGGTAGGGGCGGTACCACTCGACCAGGGAGTTCACCATGCCGAACAGCAGCCGGGTGGCGAGCCGGCTGTCCACGTCGGTGCGCAGGTCGCCCTCCGCCGCGGCCGCCTTCAAGAGGTCGGCCACCGCGTGGTCGAACTCGCGGCGGCGCTCCAGCGCCCAGCGCTCGGTGCGCGTGTTGCCCCGTACCCGCAGCAGCAGCGTCACGTACGGCAGTTCGGCCAGCAGCACCTCGACCGTGCGCCGCGTGACGTACTCGACCCGCTCCACGGCGCGGCCGCGCAGCGCGCCCGGCTCCTCCAGGACGGCGAAGAGGCCGTCGAGGGCGCGGCTGACCGCCCGCCGGAGCAGCTCTTCCTTGCCCGCCACGTGGTGGTAGATCGAGGACTTGGAGATCCCCGCGGCCTTGGAGAGGTGCTCCATCGAGGTGCCGTCGTAGCCGCGCTCGTTGAAGACCTGGACCGCCACCGAGAGCAGCGTCTCGGGGGTGTACGTGTCACGCCTCGCGGTGGTCACCGGCCGCCCCCGTATCCCGCACCGTCGTCCTCGGCCGGGGCCCGGGCCTCGTCCTCGGCTGCGTACCGGGCCTCGTCCTCGGCCCCGTCCTCCGCGTAACCGAGTTTGAACAGCGCGAGGGAGGGCGCGTACCGGCCCCCCGGGCAGCGTTCGTCGAGGTGGTGCAGGAGGTCGTACGCCCAGTCGCGGCCGAGGCGCTCGTGCCAGGCGGACGGGCCCAGCGGGTAGTTGACCCCGAGCCGCATCGCGGTGTCGATGTCCTCGGCGGTGGCCACGCCACGCGCGACGGCGTCGGCGGTCAGGTCGATCAGCATCGCGACGGTGCGGGCGACGATCATGCCCGGGACGTCGCCGATGACGGAGACCTTCTTGCCGAGCTTCTGGAAGAGGCCGACGGCCTCCGCGAGGGTGCGCTCGCTGGTGTCCGCGCCGGTGGAGAGCGCGATCCGGGTGGCGTCCCGGTAGTCGAGCGCCAGGTCGAAGTAGACGACGTCCGTGAACTCGACGGAGGTCTTGCCGTCCGCGAGCACGAGCTGGCCCTCGCCGGGCAGCTGGATGTACGGGCCCCCCTGCCCGGTCGCCGTGACCGCGATCCCCGCCTCCTCCAGGAGGTCCACGAGAGCGGCGGCGGGGCCGAGGTCGCCGACGACGGTGACCTTGGCGGGGGCCTCCTCGGGACCGGCGGTGTGCGGCTGCGGAAGCAGGGCGTCCGGGCCGTACGGGAACCAGCCGTGCCCCGACTTGCGGCCGAGGCGGCCCGACTGGACCAGGCGCCGCTGCGCGAGCGAGGGGGTGAACTTGGGGCTGCGGAAGAAGGAGTCCCACACGGAGCGGGTGACGGCCTCGTTGACGTCCTGGCCGATCAGGTCGGTCAGCTCGAACGGGCCCATCGTGAAGCCGCCGCTCTCGCGGAGCACGGCGTCGATGGTCGCCGGGTCCGCGCCCTGCTCCTCGTACACCGCGAAGGCCTCGGCGTAGAAGGGGCGGGCGATCCGGTTGACGATGAAGCCGGGCGTATCGGCGCAGCGGACCGGGGTCTTGCCCCAGCCCAGGACGGTCTCGTACGCGCGCTCGGCGGCGGCCGGGTCGGTCGCGGATCCGCTGACCACCTCGACCAGCGGGAGCAGCGGGGCCGGGTTGAAGAAGTGCAGGCCGAGGAAGCGGCCGGGGTGGGCCATGCCGGCGGCGAGCTCGGTGACGGAGAGGGAGGAGGTGTTGGTCGCCAGCAGGGCGTCCGGCGAAACCACCCCTTCGAGTGAGGCGAAGAGCCCCTGCTTGACGGAGATGTCCTCCACGACGGCCTCGATGACGAGGGCGGCGTCGGCCAGCTCGGAGAGGGCCTGGGCCGCGTTGATCCGGCCGTTCGCCCCGTCCGCCTCGGTCCGTTCCAGCCGGCCCTTGGCGGCCAGCCGCTCGATCCGTTCGCGGACCTGCTCGACCCCGTCGCGGGCCGCGCGGGCGTCGATGTCGTGGATCAGCACGCGGTGACCTGCGAGAAGGGCGACCTGGGCGATGCCCTGCCCCATGGTGCCGGCGCCGATGACCGCCACTGTGCGGGACCGCTCGATTGCTGTCATGACCCGATCCTCCCGCACCGACTTATCCACAGGCTTGCCGGGCCCTCTTGTCCCGACCGATCGTTCGGTTACTCTAACTCGTGTCTGCTCTTCTTCACCCGCCCTTGCCCGATCCGGTTCCCCCGGTCCGCACTTCGTGACTGCGTGCCCGACCGTGCGAACCAGCGTGATCCCGCCCGGCTCAACGAGGAGTTGGTCCCTGATGGCCGCCGAGCCCACCGTCCCCCAGCTGTCCGAGAAGCACCGGCCCACCTTGGACCAGGCGCTCGCGGCCATCCGCAGCCGCGCGTACTGGTCCCCGCATCCGGAGCACCCCAAGGCCTACGGGGAGAACGCCCCGGCCGAGGGCCTCGCGGCGTTCGAAGCCGTCCGCGGCACCCGGTTCGACCTCGACCAGCCCGGCACCGACGGCTGGACCGGCGGAGAGGTGTCGCCGTACGGCCCCGAGCTCGGCGTCGAGTACCCGCACGCCGACCCGGACGTGCTGCTGCCCGCGATGCGGGCCGGCATGGGCGCCTGGCGGGACGCGGGCCCCGAGACCCGCGCGCTGGTCTGCATCGAGATCCTGTCCCGGATCTCCGCGCGGACGCACGAGTTCGCGCACGCCGTCATGCACACCAGTGGCCAGGCCTTCATGATGGCGTTCCAGGCGGGCGGTCCCCACGCCCAGGACCGCGGCCTGGAGGCGATCGCCTACGCCTACGAGGAGCAGACCCGCGTCCCGGCGCAGGCGGGCTGGTCCAAGCCGCAGGGCAAGAAGGACCCGCTGGAACTCGGCAAGACCTTCACCGCCGTGCCGCGCGGCATCTCCCTGATGATCGGCTGCAACACCTTCCCGACCTGGAACGGCTACCCGGGGCTCTTCGCCTCCCTGGCCACCGGCAACCCCGTCCTGGTCAAGCCGCACCCGCGCGCGGTGCTTCCGCTGGCGCTGACGGTCCGGGTGGCGCGCGAGGTGCTCGCCGAGGCCGGCTTCGACCCGAACCTGGTCGCGCTGGCGGTCGAGCGTCCGGGCGAGGGCATCGCCAAGACGCTCGCGCTGCGCCCCGAGATCAAGCTGATCGACTACACCGGGTCGACGTCCTTCGGCGAGTGGCTGGAGACCAACGCCCGCCAGGCGCAGGTGTACACGGAGAAGGCGGGCGTCAACACCGTCGTCGTCGACTCCACCGACAACTACAAGGGCATGCTGTCGAACCTCGCGTTCTCGCTGTCCCTGTACAGCGGCCAGATGTGCACCACCCCGCAGAACCTGCTGATCCCGCGGGACGGCATCGAGACGGACGCCGGCCACAAGACGTACGACGAGGTCGTCTCCGACCTCGCGGCCTCCGTCGGGGGCCTGCTCGGCGACGACGCCCGGGCCAACGCCCTGCTGGGCGCGCTGGTCAACCCGGACGTGAAGGCCCGGCTGGAGGCGGCGGCCGGCCTGGGAGAGGTCGCTCTGGCCTCGCGGGAGGTCGCGAACCCGGAGTTCCCGGACGCGGTGGTCCGCACCCCGGTGATGGTGAAGCTGGACGGCTCCAAGCCGGACGACTCCGCGCCGTACCTGTCGGAGTGCTTCGGCCCGGTGTCGTTCGCGGTGGCGGTCGACTCGACGGCGGACGCGCTGGAGCTGCTGCGCCGTACGGTCCGGGAGAAGGGCGCGATGACGGTCGGCGCGTACACGACGTCCGCGGACACCGAACGGGCCATCGAGGAGGTCTGCCTGGAGGAGTCGGCGCAGCTGTCGCTGAACCTGACCGGCGGGGTCTTCGTGAACCAGACCGCGGCGTTCTCCGACTTCCACGGCTCGGGCGGCAACCCCGCGGCCAACGCGGCGCTCTGCGACGGCGCGTTCGTCGCGAACCGCTTCCGCGTGGTGGAGGTCCGCCGCCAGGGCTGAGCCTGGTCACCGCAGGCCTGAGCCCGGACGCCGCCGGGCTAAGCCCGGCCGGTGTGGGGCCCGCCCCAGTGGAAGAGGGTCATGGCCACGCTGGTGGCCAGGTTGTAGCTGGACACCTGCGGCCGCATCGGCAGGGACACCAGGTGGTCGGCCCGGGCGCGCAGCTCGGGGGAGATGCCGTGGCGTTCGGAGCCGAAGGCGAGCAGGGCGTCGTCGGGAAGGGTGAGGGCGCGGATGTCCTCGCCCTCCGGGTCGAGCGCGTACAGCGGCCCGGGGGGCAGGGTGTCGAGCTCCACCCGGTCGACGGTGGTGGCGTAGTGCAGTCCGGCCCCGGCGCGCACCACGTTGCTGTGCCAGGGGTCGAGGTCGCCGCGGGTGACGACGCCGGTGGCTCCGAAGCCGGCGCCCAGCCGGACGACCGCTCCGACGTTGCCGAGGTTGCGGGGGTTGTCCAGTACGACGACCGGCGCGGACCGGGGCATCCGCTCCAGTCGGGCCCGCCCCTCGGCGCGGTCGGGCCGGACCGCCAGGGCCGCGACCCCGGTGGGGTGCACCCGGCTCAGCAGCGTGCGCAGCTCCGCCTCGGCGACCAGCCGGGCCACCTCCGCCTCCACGTCCGGGGCCAGTTCGGCGGCGAGGGCCCGCACCGCGGCGGGGTCGTCGGCGATCACGGCCCGGACGTCGGCGCCGAAGCGCAGGGCGTGCTTGAGCGCGTGGAACCCGTCGAGGAGGACGAGGTCCTCCCGCCCGGCGGCCTCCCGCCAGGCCCGCGCCGCCTCATCGCCCCCACCACGCTGCTCACTCATACCGCCGACCCTACGGCCCCGCCCGCCGGCCTTCCGCAGCGGCGGGCTCCCGTACCGTCAGCGCCCCACGGCTCCGGCCTCGGCCAGCTCCACAGGTGCCGGCCGGCCGCGGCGGACCCGTACGACCGCGACGCGGGCGCCCAGCCACACCAGGAACCCCGTCGGCAGGAACACCGCATCGGCCGCGATCATCGCCATCGAGAAGAACGGCAGCCCCAGCACCACCGCGATCCCCAGGTGCTCCAGCATCATCATCGCCAGCAGCACGTTCTTGATCCGCCGGTTGAACAGCGTGAACGGAAAGGCGACCTGTACCGCCACCGTCCCGTACGTCAGCAGCATCACCACCGTCCCGCTGGCCGCCAGCAGCGCCGAAAGCCCCGGCCACGGGGTGAAGTAGTCCAGCCCCAGCGGGTAGTACAGCGCCGTCCCGTCCTGCCAGCGGGACCCCTGGATCTTGTACCAGCCGGCCGTCGCGTAGATCAGGCAGACCTCCGCCATGATCACCAGCATCCCCGCGTTGTGCAGCAGGTTCGCCAGGACGTCGAGGAGCGCCCGCCCCTCGCCCTCGGGGGCGTACCGCCCGGCGAGCCACCACACCCCCGCCGTCACCCACAGCGCCCCGAAGGCCGCCGCCCACAGCGCGTCGAACCGCCCGGCCAGGGTCCCGTAGGCGAACACCGCACCCAGCACGCCCCACAGCACCGGCCCCCACGCGCCCGTCCCGCCCCGCTCCGCCCTCCGCGCGTCCAGCGACCACACCTGCGCGCACCGCGTCAGCACCAGGTAGATCGCCATGAGGTGGATGACGTTGTCCCCGCCGTCCCCCATGAACACGCTGCGGTTCTGGAGCGAGAGCACCCCCACCATGAACACCACGGACGTCGCCCGCGTCCGCCAGCCCAGCAGCAGCAGCGCGCTCGCGAGCACGGAAACGAGGTACACGGCCTCGAACCACCACGTCGCGTCCGTCCACATCAGCACAGTGAACGCGTGGTTCGTGGCGATCAGCCGCTTCGCGAGCGCCCAGCTCCAGGGCCCGTCCGGCCCGTACAGCTCGTGCCGGTTCGGGAACTCGCGCAGCAGGAAGAAGAGCCACGTACCGGCGAAGCCGATCCGTACGACCGCGCTCTGGTAGGGGCCGAGCGCCTCCCCGGTGACCCTCGCCAGGCCCCGCCGGGCCGCGGCCCGTGCCTTCAGAGCGTCCACCACGGCAGCTCCCGGTAGTACGTCTGGGTGTCGGTGCGCTCCGCGCTCCACTTCGGCGCCGCGACCGCCCTCGTCGCCGAGCGCAGCTGGATCCGTACGATGCGGTCGCCGCCGTGCTGCCACCCGGCCAGCCGGTCCGCGGCGATCCGCCGCAGGTAGGCCTCCGAGAGGTCGCCGCGTTCGCCGTTCGGCTTGTTGTCGTCGTCGTGGGAGCCGGTGAAGAAGTCCCAGGCCCGCCGGAGCTCGTTCTGCCGGGTGTGGCTCGGCAGCAGGTCGTGCCGGATGGCCGCGCCGTCCTCGGCCGACAGGTCGCGCCAGTCGCTGGTGGTCAGGTCGCCGTCGGCCGTCCGCAGCTGGGCCCGTACCTGGACCGCGATGTTCTGCTGGAGCGGGTTGGGCGCGAAGAGCTTCCAGTTCTGTTCGAACTCGGGATAGATCCAGCCGTCGACGGTCGCCGCGTGGCGTTTGCTGACCGTGTTGGGCGGCGCGACGTGCAGGAAGACGAACGCCAGGTGAGCGCAGGCCGCCACGGCGATCGCGCCGAGGGCCGCCGCCGCGAGCACGCGGTACGGGGTGGAGAGGCCGGCGATTCCGGGGGCGCGGGCCGCCGTGACGGGCGGCGGCAGGGCCTGTCCCACGGGCTTTCGCTCGTTCGAATCCATCGCGTCCCGATCGTCCGGCGTCCACAGGGTTGCCCACAGAGGTTGACACCCTACGGGCCGTCGTCTCACCATTGAAGAGGATGAACCGAACGATCGGTCGGTCGGGCGGGAAGCAGACTCTGACAGGGGGCCGGGATGGTCACAGTGACCCCGGAATCTGGGCAGGAAACAGGCCCGGGCACGGGTCCCGCGCAGGCGGGGCACGGAGCCCCGGGCGAGGCCGGCGTTCTCGGCACGCAGCTCGCGGCCGCGTTCGACGCCGCCGTGGCGGCGGACGAGCGCGTCGAGCCGCGTGACTGGATGCCCGACGAATACCGCGCCTCCCTGGTCCGCCAGATGGCCCAGCACGCCCACTCCGAGATCATCGGAATGCAGCCCGAGGCCAACTGGATCACCCGCGCACCCTCGCTGCGCCGCAAGGCGATCCTGATGGCCAAGGTCCAGGACGAGGCCGGACACGGCCTGTACCTGTACAGCGCGGCCGAGACCCTCGGCACCAGCCGTGACGAGCTGCTCGACAAGCTCCACTCGGGGAAGCAGAAGTACTCCTCGATCTTCAACTACCCCACCCTGACCTGGGCGGACGTCGGTGCGATCGGCTGGCTCGTGGACGGGGCGGCCATCACCAACCAGGTGCCGATCTGCCGCTGCTCGTACGGTCCGTACGCGCGCGCCATGGTCCGCATCTGCAAGGAGGAGTCCTTCCACCAGCGCCAGGGGTACGAGCTGCTCCTGGCCCTGTCGAAGGGCACCGAGGCCCAGCACGCCATGGCACAGGACGCCGTCGACCGGTGGTGGTGGCCTTCGCTGATGATGTTCGGCCCGCCGGACGGGGAGTCGGCGCATTCGGCGCAGTCGATGGCCTGGCGGATCAAGCGCCACTCGAACGACGAACTGCGTCAGCGCTTCGTGGACATCGCCGTGCCGCAGGCCGAGTCGCTGGGGCTGACCCTGCCCGACCCGGACCTCAAGTGGAACGAGGAGCGCGGGCACTACGACTTCGGCGCGATCGACTGGGCCGAGTTCTGGGACGTGCTCAAGGGCAACGGCCCCTGCAACGAACAGCGCCTCAGCCAGCGGCGCACGGCCCACGAGGAAGGCGCCTGGGTACGGGACGCCGCCGCGGCGTACGCGGCGAAGCACGCGCGGCAGGCCGGCCGCCCGGCGGACGGCACCACCGCAGAGCACGCCGGACACACGGCGACGAACCACGAGGAGACACAGGCATGACGCAGAACTGGCCGCTGTGGGAGGTGTTCGTCCGCTCGCGGCGCGGCCTCTCGCACACGCACGCGGGAAGCCTGCACGCCCCGGACGCGGAGATGGCCCTGCGCAACGCCCGTGACCTCTACACGCGGCGCAGCGAAGGCGTCTCGATCTGGGTGGTGCCCTCCACCGAGATCACCGCCTCCTCGCCGGACGAGCGGGACCCGTTCTTCGCCCCTTCCGCCGACAAGCCCTACCGGCACCCCACCTTCTACGAGATCCCCGAGGGGGTGCGCCACCTGTGACCAGCAACGCGACCAGCGGTGCGACCGCTGCGCCCGAAGCCGCCGCGACCGGCGCGGATGCCGTGCGGGCGGCCGCCATCGCCCTCGGGGACGACGCGCTGATCCTCTCCCACCGCCTCGGCGAATGGGCGGGCCACGCGCCCGTCCTGGAAGAAGAGGTGGCCCTCGCCAACATCGCCCTCGACCTGCTCGGCCAGGCCCGCCTGCTGCTGTCCATGGCGGGCGACGAGGACGAGCTGGCGTTCCTGCGCGAGGAGCGCTCCTTCCGCAACCTCCAGCTGGTCGAGCGGCCCAACGGCGATTTCGCCCACACCATCGCCCGACAGCTCTACTTCTCGCTCTACCAGCACGAGCTGTACACGGAACTGGCGGCCGGCGACGGACCGTTCGCGCCCCTGGCCGCCAAGGCCGTGAAGGAGACCGCGTACCACCGCGACCACGCCGAGCAGTGGACGCTGCGGCTGGGCGACGGCACGCAGGAGAGCCGGGCCCGGATGCGGGCCGCGCTGGACGCCCTGTGGAAGTACACCGGCGAGATGTTCCAGCCGGTCGACGGACTCGAAGGCGTCGAGTGGGCCGCCCTGGAAGAGCGCTGGCTGGCCGCCCTCGGAGCGGTCCTGGAGCGCGCCGGCCTCACCCTGCCCGAGGGACCGCGTACGGGAGCCTGGGCGGCGGGCGCCGGCCGGCAGGGGCTGCACACCGAACCGTTCGGCCGGATGCTGGCGGAGATGCAGCACCTGCACCGCAGCCATCCGGGGGCGTCATGGTGACCGACGCGGCCCCCGGTACGGGAACGGCCGCCGGAATGACCCGCCTGGAGGCGGAGCTGGCCGAGCTGGCCGGCTCCGTCCCCGACCCGGAGCTGCCCGTCCTCACCCTGGCCGAGCTCGGCGTCATGCGCGGGGTGCGGATGCATGAGGACGGCCACGCCGAGGTCCTCCTCACCCCCACCTACACCGGCTGCCCGGCGATCGAAGCCATGTCCGCCGACATCCGCCAGGCCCTGACCGGGCACGGCATCCCCGATGTGCGGGTGACCACCGTGCTGGCCCCGGCCTGGTCGACCGACGACATCAGCGCCGAAGGCCGGCGCAAGCTCGCCGAGTTCGGCATCGCCCCGCCCCGCCCGCACTCCGCGGGCGGCCCGGTCCCGCTGACGCTGTCGGTCCGCTGTCCGCACTGCGGATCGACCGACACCGAACTGCTCAGCCGGTTCTCCTCCACCGCGTGCAAGGCGCTGCGCCGCTGCGTCGCCTGCCGTGAACCGTTCGACCACTTCAAGGAGCTGTAAATGGCCGTGCCGCCGCCGTCGCCCACGCAGTCGTCCCCGGTGGGGGCGGCGCGTCCCGCGCGCCACGGCGCTTTCCACGCCCTCACGGTGGCGGCGGTCGACCGGCTCACCGACGACTCGGTGGCCCTGACCCTGCGGGTGCCCGAGGAGCTGCGGGCCGAGTACCGGCACGCGCCGGGCCAGCACCTGACGCTGCGCCGCAGCACCCCCCAGGGCTCCGAGGTCCGCCGTACCTACTCGATCTGCTCGCCCGCCCCGGGCGAGGCGGGCCCCTGCCTGCTGCGGGTCGGCGTGCGGCTGGTGGAGGGCGGCGAGTTCTCTACCTTCGCGCACAAGGAGATCGCCGCCGGGGACGTCCTCGACGTGATGGTCCCGGCCGGACGGTTCGTCCTGGACCCGGCCGCGGCGCCGGCCGCCGCGCACTACGCGGCGATCGTCGGCGGCAGCGGCATCACCCCGGTGCTGTCGATCGCCGCCTCCCTGCTGGCTGCCCGTCCCGATGCCCGCTTCTGCCTGGTGCGCAGTGACCGTACGGCGGCCTCGACGATGTTCCTGGAGGAGGTCGCCGACCTCAAGGACCGCTACCCCGACCGGTTCCAGCTCGTCACCGTGCTGTCCCGGGAGGAGCAGGAGGCCGGGCTGCCGTCCGGCCGGCTGGACGAGCAGCGGCTGAGCACCCTGCTGCCGGCGCTGCTGCCCGTGGCGGAGGTGACGGGGTGGTTCCTGTGCGGCCCGTACGGTCTGGTGCAGGGCGCGGAGCGGGCGCTGAAGGCCCTCGGCGTCGTACGGGGCCGGGTCCATGAGGAGATCTTCCACGTCGAGGACACCGCGCCGCAGGCCCCCGAGGACACCGCGCCGCAGGCCGTCGTGCGCGCCCCGTCGGCCGCCGCCTCACGGGGCCGGGTCACCGCCCGTCTCGACGGCCGGTCGGGCACCTGGCCGGTCCAGGACGGGGAGTCCCTGCTGGATGCCGTGCTGCGGAACCGCGCGGACGCCCCGTACGCCTGCAAGGGCGGGGTCTGCGGGACCTGCCGGGCGTTCCTGGTGTCGGGCGAGGTGCGGATGGAGCGCAACTTCGCGCTGGAGGAGGAGGAGACGGAGGCCGGGTTCGTGCTGGCCTGCCAGTCCCACGCGGTGACGGAGGAAGTGGAGATCGACTTCGACCGCTGACCGGTCGGCCCTCTCGGAGGCTGTGCTTTTCACCGGCGCTGCTCTATCTTGACGCTCCGTCAGATCGGCGCAGGATCGGCGCAGTCGTTGAACCGGCACGGTCCGGTGGGCACCCGGGAGGACTGGCAGTGGACTTCACCTTCACCGAGGAGCAGCAGGCCGCCGTCGAAGCGGCCGGGGCCGTGTTCGCGGGTGTCTCGCCGGACGGTGTCCCGAGCCCCGCGCTCACCCCGCGAGCGGTGGCCGACGACTTCGACCGGCCGCTGTGGGCCCGTCTGGCCGGGTCCGACCTGCTGAGCCTGGTCCTGGCCGAGGAACACGGCGGGGCCGGGCTGGACGCCATCGCGCTCTGCCTGGTGCTGCGCGAGGCGGCGAAGGTACTGGCCCGGGTACCGCTGCTGGAGCACTGCGCCACCGCCATGGCGGTACAGGCACACGGCGGCCGGGAACTGGCCGCCGCCCTGCTTCCCGGGGCCGGCCGAGGAACGCTCGTCCTCACCGCCGCCGCGCACGGCCGCACCGGCCACGATCCGGCCGAACTCGCCGTGACCGCCCGGCCCGACGGCTCGCAGTGGGTCCTGAACGGGGTCCAGACCTCCGTCCCCTGGGCCCAGAGCGCCGACTGGATCGCCGTACCCGCCCATACCGGGGAGGGAGCGGCGGTCCTCGCGCTGCTTCCCCGTGTCACCGAGGGGCTGACCCTCGCGGACCAGTACTCCACCAGCGGCGAGCGGCTCGCCCACATCACACTGGACGGGGTGCGAGTGCCCGGCACCCACCTCATCGACGACCCGGCGGCCTGGGAGCTGCTCCACCTGCTGCTGGCGACCGGAACCTGCGCCCTCGCACTGGGTCTCGGCGAGGCCGCGCTGGCCATGACCAGTCAGTACACCGGCAAACGCGAGCAGTTCGGCTTCCCCGTCGCCACCTTCCAGGCTGTCGCCGTGCAGGCAGCGGACCGGTACATCGACCTACGGGCCATGGAGGTCACCCTCTGGCAGGCGGCCTGGAGGCTGGAGAGCGCGGCAGCGGGCGCGGGGGGCCCGCTGCCGGTCGCCGGCGATGTCGCGGTGGCCAAGATCTGGGCCTCCGAGGGCGTACGACGGGTCGTACAGACCGCCCAGCACCTCCACGGCGGCTTCGGCGCCGACACCGACTATCCCCTGCACCGCTACCACGCCTGGGCCAAGCAGCTGGAGCTCCAGCTCGGGCCGGCCGCCGCCCACGAGGAGACCCTGGGAGACCTCCTGGCCGCCCACCCCCTCGCCTGACCGGCGCGCTACCGGGCCCAGCTCAGAGCACGAAGGGCGGGTTGCCGTTCTCGCTGACCATCGGGCGGCTGGCGCCGTCCCAGGCCTGCATGCCGCCGTCGATGTTCACGGCATCGATGCCCTGACGCACGAGGTACTGGGTGACCTGCGCGGAACGCCCGCCGACCCGGCACATCACGTGCACCCGGCCGCCGTCCTCGATGGCCTCGGTGAGCTCGCCGAAGCGGGCCACGAAGTCACTCATCGGGATGTGCAGTGCGCCCTCGACATGCCCGGCCGCCCATTCGTCGTCCTCACGGACGTCCAGGACAAAGCCTTCGGAGGGCACCTCGGCGGCACCCACCGAGGGAAGCGGTCCGAAGTTCATACGTTGCCTTCTCTCGTCACGGATCCGGATCCCAACCTATACCGGCCGGGACACGCGCCACCCGCCCGAGCCGTCGCGCCCTTACTGCGCCCCGGTCAGCCCCGCCAGTTCCCTCTCCCGCTCGGAGACCTGGGCCAGCAGCTGCTCCGCGATCTCCTCCAGCAGTCGGTCCGGGTCGTCCGGAGCCATCCGCAGCATCGACCCGATCGCGCTCTCCTCCAGCTCCCGCGCGACCACCGCCAAGAGCTCCTTGCGCCGCGCCAGCCACTCCAGCCGGGCGTAGAGCTCCTCGCTCTCGCTCGGCCGCGCCTCCTCCGGCGCCGGGCCCGCCGCCCACTCCTGCGCCAGCTCACGCAGCAGGGTTTCCTCGCCCCGCGCGTACGCCGCGTTGACCCGGGAGATGAACGTGTCCCGCCGTGCCCGTTCGGCTTCGTCCTGGGCGAGGTCGGGATGCGCCTTGCGCACCAGCTCGCGGTACAGCCGGCGCACCTCCTCCGTCGGACGCACCCGCTCGGGCGGCCGCACCGTACGGTCGGTGAGCATCGCGGAGGCGTCGTCGGAGATCCCGTCGGAGCCCATCCAGTCGTGGAACAACTCGTCGACCCCGGGCATCGGCATCACCAGCGACCGCGCATCACGGGCCCGCCGAAGATCATCGGGATCGCCGGTCCGCGCCGCCTTCGCCTCGGCGATCAGCGCGTCCAGCTCATCGAGCCGCGAGTACATGGGGCCGAGCTTCTGGTGGTGCAGCCTGGAGAAGTTCTCCACCTCCACCCGGAAGGTCTCCACCGCGATCTCGAACTCGATCAGCGCCTGCTCCGCGGCACGCACCGCCCGGTCAAGGCGGGCCTCGGGCCGCTCGTCGCCGGAGTCGGCGGACTCTGGGGGGACTGTCTGCTCCGTGTGCTCGCTCACCCGGCCAGCCTAAGGCCCGCCCGCCCCGGCGGGCGTTGCGTGTTTCACGTGAAACATCCACCGGTTTCACGTGAAACATCCAACGCCGTCCCGGAAACACCCGAGGCCGCCCCGGCGGCAGCGCCGGGGGCCGCCCCGGCCACGGCGTCCGGCCGACGGGCCCCGGAGTGGGACGGACCGTACCCTCAGACGCCGAACTCGGCCGCGATCCGACCCGACCGGACCGCCGCCACCAGATAGGCATGGTCGGCCTCGCTCCGGTCCGCGTAGGCCACGGCAAAGGCGGCCATGGCCTCGTCCAGCTCCTCGTTCTTGCCGCAGTACCCAGCGAGCACCCGCGGATCGGCACTGTGCGCGTGGGCGCGGGCCAGCAGGGCGCCGGTCATCCGCCCGTAGTCGTCGATCTGCTCAGGGGCGAGCGCCGCCGGGTCCACACTGCCCTTGCGGTTGCGGAACTGGCGGACCTGATAGGGACGCCCCTCCACGGTGGTCCAGCCCAGCAGGATGTCGGAGACCACCTGCATCCGCTGCTGTCCGGCCACCACACGGCGGCCTTCGTGCTCCTCCTCCGGCGCGTGGAAGCCCAGCGCGGGCAGGTGCGGCAGCAGCACCGAAGGCCGAGCCTCCTTCACCTGGAGCACGAGGGGCTCTCCCCGGTGGTCCAGCAGCAGCACCACGTACGAGCGGGTGCCCACGCTCCCGGTGCCCACCACGCGGAACGCCACGTCGTGGATGGCGTACCGGGCCAGCAGGGGCAGCCGGTCTCCTTGCAGGGTGTTCAGGTACGGACCCAGCGAGGCGGCCACGGCGGCCGCCTCTTCGTCGCCTACCCGGCGCAGGACCGGCAGGGCGTCCACGAAACGCCGGAACCCGTCGGGGCCTGCCTGCGTCGACTTGGCCGCGAACCGGGCCGAGGTGTTGTTGCGGGCCTTCTCCGAGACCCGTTCCAGGGTCCCCAACAGGTCCCGGGCATCGGTGTGCGAGACCAGTTCTTCGTCCGCGATGGCGTTCCACGCGTCGAGCGCCGGCAGCTTCGCCAGCAGCCGCATGGTCCGCCGGTAGGCGCCCACCGCGTCCAGTGCGGCCGCCCGGCAGGTGTCCTCGTCCGCCCCCGCCACCCGGCCGGCCAGCACCAGCGAGGTCGCCAGCCGCTTCACGTCCCACTCCCACGGACCGAAGACGGTCTCGTCGAAGTCGTTCAGGTCGATGACGAGCCGGCCGCGCGCGTCCCCGTAGAGGCCGAAGTTCGCCGCATGCGCGTCGCCGCAGATCTGCGCGCCGACGCCGGTCACCGGGCCGCCGGACAGGTCGTGCGCCATCAGACCGGCCGCGCCCCGCAGGAAGGCGAAGGGGTTCGCGGCCATGCGGCCCACGCGGATCGGCGTGAGTTCCGCGACCCGTCCGACGTTGGACTCCTCGACCGCGCGCACGGCGTCGGGCCGTCCGGCCGGGGCCTCGAACCGCGCGTGCGCCGAGCGCGGCACGCGCACCCGCAGCGCCTTGCCCGTCTCCTTGGCCGAGCCCGCCACGACCCGCGGCGCGAATCCGGCGACCCGCGGTATCCGTCCGGCTCCCGTCGCCGGTTCCGCTCCCACTGCCTGCTCAGCCGGTACCGCCACCATGCGTGCCGCCCCCACCCGTAACTGCCGTACTTCTCGGCCAACATCAAATGATCCGGCCTGACCGTACCGACAGCCCGCCACCCCTGACCAGCAGGGCGCCCGGACCGGGCCCCCACACCCCGCCCCGGTCCCGCCCGGCCGGGTCACCCACCGGCCAGACCACGGCCCGGCCAGGCCTCACCCAGCCCCGGTCACGCCCCCGCCCGGTCCGGATCCGAGTCCTGTGCGGCGGCCCGGCCCGCCGCCTCCCTGATCAGCCTCGCGGCGTCGGCGGGACGGTCGGCACAGAACCGCACCCGCCGGGCCATGACGCTCCCACCCCGCCGCAGCCGCACCTCCACGGGCGGGTCGAGGACGAGCACCACGGTGGTGGCGCTGCTGACGGAACACGCCACGCCCTCCCCGTCGTCCGGCGACCCGCGCAGCCCGTGCCCCACGGTCAGCCCGTGCTCGGCCCGGGCGCCCACCACCCGCGACAGCGGCAGGCTCAGCTCCCGAAACGGCCCGGTCCGCAGCCGCAGCACCCGCGCGTCCAACAGGTGCGGGGTACGGGCGGTCATCGCCCCGAAGCCGGCGCACAGGACGAGGGCGCACCCGACCCACAGCAGGTGCAGCACCCGGTACGCGGCCGGGACCATCGCGTCGACGACGACTTCGACGACGAGGTCCGCCGCGGCCACCGCCCAGACCACGAAGCGGGCGTCCGCGGAATGGGACATCGCCCGGCACCCCCCGGGCACCGCCACCGGCTCCCGCCGCAGCCAACCCGCCAGGTCCCTCAGCAGCGTCCACAGCCACTGCGCGGCCGATCGCCCCGCCGTTCCCCCACCATCCGCTCCCATGCCCCCACCCTGCCCGCAGCGCAGCCGCGTCCGGGGCTCACGGATGTCACCGGTTTCCGTGCACGGTGCACGGCGCCGCCATGACGTACGTCACCGGCGGTTCGGCGCCTGACGCTCCCTCAGCGGCCCGCAGGCACGGGCCGAGCGTCCGAGGGCAAAGCAAAACGGCCGCCATCGCTTTCACGATGACGACCGTTTCGTCGTTGCCAAGAACACCGTTTCATCGGTGTCCTCAGTGGGCGAGGGGGGATTTGAACCCCCACGTCCCGAAGGACACTGGCACCTGAAGCCAGCGCGTCTGCCGTTCCGCCACTCGCCCGAGCAGCTCCCCAGCGGTTCTTCCCTTTCGGGCCGTTCCCCTGGCGACGTCGAAACATTAGCACGTCGGACGGGGTGGAATCACATCGCTTCCCGACCGTCCGCCACCACCGCCACGACGGTCCCCTCCCGCACTGTGCTCCCGGTGCGGGACACTGTCCCTGGAGCGCCCCTACGATCCTTGTGAGGACCAACACTCCTGTGCACGGGACCGGAGGGGAACCACCCGAATCCGCCACGCGTGGATACGATCAGTAAGCAGTACAGGGCGACAACGACGGAGGAGGTGCCCCATGGGAGTTCTGAAGCGGTTCGAGCAGCGACTCGAAGGTCTGGTGAACGGCACCTTCGCCAAGGTCTTCAAGTCCGAAGTCCAGCCGGTGGAGATCGCCGGAGCCCTCCAGCGCGAGTGCGACAACAACGCCACGATCTGGAACCGCGAGCGGACCGTCGTCCCCAATGACTTCATCGTGGAGCTCAGCTCCGGCGACTACGAGCGCCTGAGCCCCTACTCCGGGCAGCTCGGCGACGAGCTCGCGGGCCTCGTCCGCGACTACGCCAAGCAGCAGCGCTACAGCTTCATGGGCCCCATCAAGGTGCACCTGGAGAAGGCCGACGACCTGGACACCGGTCTCTACCGCGTCCGCAGCCGGACCCTCGCCTCCAGCACCTCCCAGTCGGCCGGCCCCCAGGGCCAGGCGCCCCAGAACCCGCAGCAGGGCGGATACGGGTACCCCCCGGTCGCCGCCCCGCCCATGCCGAGCGCCCCGCCGCCCGGCGGTCCCGCGGCGCGCCGCGGCGGTCCCGGGCCGGGAGCGGGGCCCGGCGCCCCGGGCACCACGCGCCGCTGGATCGAGATCAACGGCACCCGCCACCAGATCTCGCGCCCCACGCTCGTACTCGGCCGAAGCACCGAGGCCGATGTGCGGATCGACGACCCCGGCGTATCGCGCCGGCACTGTGAGATCCGGACCGGAACGCCCCCGACGATCCAGGATCTCGGGTCCACCAACGGCATCGTGGTGGACGGGCAGCACACCACCCGCGCTACGCTCCGCGACGGCTCGCGGATCGTCGTGGGCAGCACCACCATCATTTACCGGCAAGCCGAAGGGTGAAGCGGGGGCAATGTCAGAGCTGACCCTGACGGTCATGCGGTTGGGTTTCCTGGCCGTTCTGTGGCTGTTCGTCATCGTGGCCGTCCAGGTCATCCGCAGCGACCTGTTCGGAACGAGAGTCACGCAACGCGGCTCCCGCCGGGGCGGCGGCGCAGGCGGTGCCCCGCAGCAGACGGGGCGCCAGAGCGCGCCCCCGCAGCAGCGGCAGCGCCGCGGGGCGCCCACCAAACTCGTCGTGTCCGAGGGCACCCTCACGGGCACCACGGTCGCCCTGTCCGGGCAGACGATCACCCTGGGCCGCGCCCACGACTCCACGATCGTGCTGGACGACGACTACGCGTCCAGCCGTCATGCCAGGATCTACCCCGATACCGACGGCCAGTGGATCGTCGAGGATCTCGGGTCCACCAACGGCACCTATCTCGACCGGACCCGGCTGACCACCCCGACGCCCATCCCGCCGGGCGCCCCGATCCGCATCGGCAAGACCGTCATCGAGCTGCGGAAGTAGTACGAGAATGAGCGAGCGGAGCGAGCGAGCCGCAGCGGTCCGTCCCACCGGGGACACGGACCCGCGCGCGCTCCCGACCGGAGGGTGGGCAGTGTGGCTCGTCGAGACCGGTTGTACCCGGAGGCAGCGTCGACAGGGCAGGTGCGCATGAGTCTGTCCCTGCGGTTCGCCGCCGGATCGCACAAGGGCATGATCCGCGAGGGCAACGAGGACTCCGGTTACGCCGGCCCCCGCCTCCTCGCGATCGCCGACGGCATGGGCGGCCAGGCCGCCGGCGAAGTCGCCAGCTCCGAGGTGATCTCCACCCTCGTACAGCTCGACGACGACGTCCCGGGCTCCGACATCCTCACCGCGCTCAGCGTCGCCGTGCAGCGCGCCAACGACCAGTTGCGCGTCATGGTCGAGGAAGACCCGCAGCTGGAGGGCATGGGCACCACCCTGACCGCCCTCCTGTGGACCGGCCAGCGCCTCGGCCTCGTCCACGTCGGCGACTCCCGCGCCTACCTCCTGCGCGACGGCGTCCTCACGCAGATCACCCAGGACCACACCTGGGTGCAGCGCCTCGTCGACGAGGGCCGCATCACCGAAGAGGAAGCCACCACACACCCGCAGCGCTCGCTGCTCATGCGGGCCCTGGGCAGCGGCGACATCGTCGAGCCGGACCTGTCCATCCGCGAGGTCCGGCCCGGCGACCGCTACCTCATCTGCTCGGACGGGCTGTCCGGCGTCGTCTCCCACCAGACCCTGGAGGAGACCCTCGCCGACTACCACGGCCCGCACGAGACGGTGCAGTCCCTGATCCAGCTCGCCCTGCGCGGCGGCGGCCCGGACAACATCACCTGCATCGTGGCCGACGTCCTCGACACCGACAGCGGCGACACCCTCGCCGCCCAGCTGAACGACACCCCCGTGGTCGTCGGCGCGGTCGCCGAGAACCAGCACCAGCTCTTCGACGGCAACGCCATGCAGACCCCGGCCGGCCGGGCCTCCGGTCTCGGCCGCCCGGCCGCCCCGCCCGCGGGCGCCTTCGGCCCTCCCGGCAGCGGCGACAACCCCGGCTACGGATACCCCGACCAGAGCCAGGGCGGCGGCTACGGCAGCTTCGGCGACGCCGACGGCGGCGCCTACGACGCCGACTCCGGCTACGAGGACACGTACGACAAGCCCCGCAGGCGCCGCGGCAAAGGGCGCCGGTGGACCACCCGCACCCTGATCCTGCTGCTCGTCGCCGGTGTGGTCGGCGGGGGCGTGTACGCCGGGCACCGCTGGACCCAGACCCAGTTCTACGTCGGCGTCAAGGACGACCACGTCGCGCTGTACCGGGGCATCAGCCAGAACCTCGCCTGGATCCACCTCTCACAGGTGGAGACGGACCACCCCGACATCGAACTCAAGTACCTGCCGTCCTTCAAGCGCAAGCAGGTCCAGGCCACGATCGGCGAAGGCAGCCTCGACGGAGCCCGCAAGAAGATCGACGAGCTCGGCGCCCAGGTGTCCGCCTGCAAGAAGGACGAAGCCCGCCGCGCCGCCGAGGCGCAGAACAGCCCGACACCCGGCCCCGGCCTGACTCCCGCGGAGCAGCAGCTGGCCGGCCAGTGCGAAAAGCCCTAGCCACACGCGGGCACAGGGGGCCTGCCACACCATGAGCGTTGTCACCAACACGACCACCATCGGCGCCATCGAGCTGCCGAGCCGGCGGAACACCGAGCTGCTGCTGCTCGCGTTCGCCGTGGTCATCCCGATCTTCGCCTACGCCAACGTGGGCCTGTCGATCCACGGCAAGCTGCCCCCGGGCATGCTCACCTACGGGCTCGGCCTCGGCGTGCTCGCCGGTCTCGCGCACCTCGTGGTGCGCCGCTACGCCAAGTACGCCGACCCGTTGCTGCTGCCGATCGCCACGCTGCTCAACGGGCTCGGGCTCGTGATCATCTACCGGCTCGACCAGTCCGAGCGGCTCCAGAACCTGGCCAAGCGCCAGTTCGGTGCCTTCACCGAGTCCGCGCCCCGGCAGATGATGTACACGGCGCTCGCTCTCGCCCTGTTCGCCGTGGTGCTGCTGGTCCTCAAGGACCACCGCGTGCTCCAGCGGTTCACGTACATCTCGATGGCGGCCTCGCTGGTGCTGCTGATCCTTCCCGTCGTCCCGGGCCTGGGCGCCGACGTCTTCGGCGCGAAGATCTGGATCAGCGTCGGCGGCTTCTCCATCCAGCCCGGCGAGTTCGCGAAGATCGTGATCGCGATCTTCTTCGCCGGATACCTGATGGTGAAGCGGGACGCCCTGGCCCTGGCCAGCCGCCGCTTCATGGGCCTCTACCTGCCGCGCGGCCGTGACCTCGGCCCGATCCTGATGATCTGGGCGATGAGCCTGCTCGTCCTCATCTTCGAGAACGACCTCGGCACCTCGCTGCTCTTCTTCGGCATGTTCGTGATCATGCTGTACGTGGCCACCGAGCGCACCAGCTGGATCGTGATCGGTCTTCTCATGTCGGTCGGCGGCGCCGTCGTCGTCGGCACCACCGCCAGCCACGTCAAGGTCCGCGTCACCGCCTGGCTCGACCCCTTCGCCTGCTACAGCAAGTCCGGCGCCTGCGAGCAGGTCGGCCAGTCGATCATGAGCTTCGGTTCCGGCGGTGTCCTCGGCACCGGCTGGGGACAGGGCAACTCCGACCTGATCGGCTTCGCCGCCAACTCCGACTTCATCTTCTCCACCGTCGGCGAGGAACTCGGCCTCTCCGGCGTCATGGCCTTCCTGCTGCTCTACGGCCTGATCATCGAGCGCGGCGTCCGCACCGCACTCGCCGCCCGCGACCCGTTCGGCAAGCTCTTCGCCATCGGCCTCTCCGGCGCGTTCTCCCTCCAGATCTTCGTCGTCGCCGGCGGAGTCATGGGCCTCATCCCCCTCACCGGCATGACCATGCCCTTCCTCGCCTCCGGCGGTTCCTCCGTCCTGGCGAACTGGGTCCTCATCGCCATCCTCATCCGGATCAGCGACACCGCACGCCGCCCCGCCCCGGCCCCCGCCCCGTCCCCCGACTCCGAGATGACCCAGGTGGTCCGACCGTCATGAACAAGCCCCTGCGCCGCATCTCGCTGTTCTGCGGGCTGCTCGTCCTCGCGCTGCTGATCCGCACGAACTGGCTGCAGTACGTCCAGGCCGAGGAACTCAGCACCCGCAAGGAAAACCGCCGGGTCCAGATCGCCCAGTACGCCACCGAACGCGGCAACATCATCGTCGAGGGGCAGCCCGTCACCGGCTCCGCCGTGACCGACGGCAGCGACTTCAAGTACAAGCGGACGTACATCGACGGCCCCCTGTGGGCGCCCGTCACCGGCTACGCCTCGCAGGCCTTCGGCTCCACGCAGCTGGAGAACATCGACGACGGCATCCTCACCGGCAACGACGACCGGCTCTTCTTCGACCGCACCATCGGCATGTTCACCGGCGAGAAGAAGCAGGGCGGCAACGTCGTCACCACCCTGAACGCCGCCGCCCAGAAGGCCGCCTACCAGCAGCTCGGCACCAAGAAGGGCGCCGTCGCGGCGATCGACCCGCGGACCGGCGCCATCCTGGCCCTGGTCAGCACCCCGTCCTACGACCCGTCCAAGTTCGCCGGGTTCTCCAAGGACGACGGGAAGGCCTGGCGCGAGCTCAACGACAGCGAGGACAAGAACCTCGTCAACCGCGCCCTGCGCGAGACGTACCCGCCCGGCTCCACCTTCAAGGTCGTCACGGCCTCCGCGGCCCTGGAGAACGGTGTCGTCACGGACATCGACGCACCCACGGACACCCCCGAGCCGTACATCCTGCCGGGCACCAAGACCCCGATGGTCAACCACGCCTCCGGTTGCGAGAAGTCCAGTCTGAACAACGCGCTGCGGGTCTCCTGCAACTCGGTCTTCGCGAACGTGGGTGACAAGGTCGGCCGCGACAAGATGGTCGACATGGCCCAGAAGTTCGGGTTCAACAGCACCATCGACACTCCCGTCCGCGCCTTCGCCAGCGTCTATGACAAGACCATGGGCAGGGACGGGAACGCGCAGAGCTCCATCGGGCAGTTCAACACCGCCGCCACCCCGCTGCAGATGGCCATGGTCACCGCGGGCATCGCCAACGACGGCAAGCTGATGAAGCCGTACATGGTCGACCAGCTGACCGCGCCCAACCTGGACGTGATCGAGAAGCACGAGCCGCAGGAGATGAGCCGGCCCCTCTCCGCTGCGAACGCGCAGAAGGTCCAGCAGATGATGGTCAACGTCGTCGAGAACGGCACCGGCACCACGGCCAAGATCAAGGGCGTGACCGTCGGCGGCAAGACCGGCACCGCGCAGCACGGCGAGAAGAACGCCAAGCGCCCCTACGCCTGGTTCATCTCCTACGCCAAGCTGCCCGACGGTTCCTCCCCCGTCGCCGTCGCCGTCGTCATCGAGGACAGCTCCGCCGACCGTGAGGACATCACCGGTGGCGGTCTCGCTGCACCGGTCGCCAAGGCGGTCATGGAAGCCGTTCTGAAGAACAACAAGGGATGAGGAAAGAAGACAGGATCCGAGCGCTCGGTACCGGTCTCGTATCAGCCTGTGGTCACGAGACGATCACTCCCGATCGGCCGGTAGCCTTTGCGCGAACAGCACACCGCCGGACCACACACCGGTGCGGTCGGGACTGACGGAGAGGGCTGCAAGTTATGGAAGAGCCGCGTCGCCTCGGCGGCCGGTACGAGCTGAGCCACGTGCTCGGCCGTGGTGGCATGGCCGAGGTCTACCTCGGTCACGACACCCGGCTCGGCCGTACCGTCGCCGTCAAGACCCTGCGTGCCGACCTCGCCCGCGACCCGTCCTTCCAGGCCCGGTTCCGCCGCGAGGCCCAGTCGGCCGCATCGCTCAACCACCCGGCGATCGTCGCGGTCTACGACACCGGCGAGGACTACGTAGACAACATCTCCATCCCCTACATCGTGATGGAGTACGTCGACGGGTCCACCCTGCGCGAGCTGCTGCACTCCGGCCGCAAGCTGCTGCCCGAGCGCACCCTGGAAATGACCATCGGCATCCTCCAGGCCCTCGAGTACTCGCACCGCGCCGGCATCGTGCACCGCGACATCAAGCCCGCCAACGTGATGCTGACCCGCACCGGCCAGGTCAAGGTCATGGACTTCGGCATCGCCCGCGCCATGGGCGACTCCGGCATGACCATGACGCAGACGGCCGCCGTCATCGGCACCGCCCAGTACCTCTCCCCGGAGCAGGCCAAGGGCGAGCAGGTCGACGCGCGCTCCGACCTGTACTCCGCCGGCTGCCTGCTGTACGAGCTGCTCTGCGTCCGGCCGCCGTTCGTCGGCGACTCCCCGGTGGCCGTCGCCTACCAGCACGTACGCGAGGAACCGCAGCCGCCGTCGAACTTCGACCCTGAGATCACGCCGGTGATGGACGCCATCGTCCTCAAGGCCCTGGTCAAGGACCCCGACTACCGCTACCAGTCCGCCGACGAGATGCGCGCCGACATCGAGGCCTGCCTCGACGGGCAGCCCGTCGCCGCGACCGCCGCCATGGGCGCCGCCGGATACGGCTACGGCGACCAGGGCCACGGCTACGGTCACCAGGGCTACGACCAGCCCACCACAGCCCTGCGCAGCACCGACGCCGGCCAGACCTCGATGATGCCCCCGACCGCCCCGGGCGACGGCGGCTACGGTTACGGGGACCAGGGCCACGGCGGCTACGACCAGGGCGGCCACGGCCGCCGGCCGCAGAAGAAGAGCCGCGCTTCGACCGTCCTGCTGGCCGTCGCCGCCGTCCTCGTCCTGGTCGGCGCCATCCTCATCGGCCGCACCGTCTTCACCGGCGGCGCCGACAACCGTCCCACCGTCCCGAAGCTGATCGGCGAGACCCTGGCCTCGGCCCAGGAACGCGGCAAGAACGTCAGCCTCACGGTGGTGCAGGACGGCACGATGGAATGTGCCGACCAGCCCAAGGACCGGGTCTGCCAGCAGACCCCGGCGCCCGACACCAAGGCCGACAAGAACTCCCCGATCAAGGTCAAGATCTCCTCGGGTGCGCCCAAGGTGGCGGTCCCCGACGTGCTGCGGATTAAGTCGGATCAGGCCGAGTCCACGCTGCAGAGCAAGGGCTTCCAGGTGGAGAAGAAGCTGGTCGAGTCCGACCAGTCGCCCGGCATCGTCCTGGATCAGGACCCCAAGTCCGACGTCAAGGCGGAGAAGGGTTCGGTCATCACCCTGACCGTCTCCAAGGAGATCGCGAAGGGCGCCGTCCCGGAGCTGACCGGCAAGACCCAGGACGTGGCGGCCAAGCTGCTCTCGGACGCCAAGCTCAAGCTCGGCAGCGTCACCGAGGTCGACGCGCCCCCCGGCACGGCGCCGAAGACGATCGTGTCCCAGCAGTACCAGGCCGGCACGGAACTGGCCAAGGGCACGACGGTCAACGTGAGCGTCGCCAAGGCCGCAGCGCCGCAGCAGACCGCCGTACCGCCGCTGACCGGTCAGACGGTGGCCCAGGCCAAGCTGACCCTCCAGGCGAGCGGCCTGGTGTTCGGCGCGGTCCTCGCCGGTCCGACCGACGACAACGCGCTGGTCCTGGACTCCACCCCGGCGGTGGGGACTCCCCAGCCCGCCGGCACGGTCGTCAACGTCCGCACGGTCAAGGGTCAGGGCGGCGGAGGCTTCTTCGGCGGCCTCACCGGCGGCACGCGCCGCTGACCTTCCGCGCAGGACACGGCCCGGCCTCCCGTCTCGGGAGGGCCGGGCCGTTCCCGTCAGCGCAGTTCCGCGGGCGGCGTGCGCCGGGCGTCCACCTTCTCCGTGCGCACCAGCTCGCCCCACACCACGTACCGGTACTTCGATGTGTACACCGGCGTGCAGGTCGTCAGCGTGATGTAGCGCCCCGGGGCCGTCTTGCCCGACTCCTTCGGGACCGGGTTGATCACGTCCACGTCGTACTTCGAGGTCTGGCGCAGCTCTGCGAAGACCTTGTACACGTACCAGGTGTCACGCGTCTCGAAGACGACGGCGTCGCCGTCCTTCACCTTGTCGATGTCGTGGAACTTCGCCCCGTGCCCGTCGCGGTGCGCCGCCAGCGTGAAGTTGCCCTTCGCCTCCCACGGCAGTGCCGCCTTGACGGGCTCCGTGTAGTACCCGGCGACCCCCTCGTTGAGCACGTCCGGCGAGGTGCCCGGCTTGACCAGCACCTCGCCGTTCCTCATCGCCGGTACGTGCAGGAACCCGATGCCGCCCCGGGTGTCCAGGGCCCCGGGCCCGGCCGGCTGCCCGGCCGCTCCGCCCGCCGCCGGCTGCTGCCACTGGCGCCGGACCTCGTCGCCGCGCGCCGACGCCTGCCGGTCGGCGAGAACGTTCGTCCACCACAGCGAGTAGGCCACGAACAGGCCCAGCACCAGGCCCACCGTGATCAGGAGCTCGCCGAGCACACTCAGGAACCCGGCGAGGACACTGCGGTCGCGGGGCGGCTGTGCGGAACGGCGGCGGGCACGAGACACTGCGGATTCGTCCTCTGTGGCGTACGTACGGGTCGGCTTACGGGCTGGTCAGCGCGGGCGGGGGACCCTGACTGCGGGGCCGCTCCCCGGTCATCCTGCCCCATACGATCATCCGGTAGGTGCTGGTGAACTCCGGGGTGCAGGTCGTCAGCGTGATGTACCGGCCGGGTCCGGTGAAGCCGGAGCCCGCGGGAACCGGCTTGATCACCGACACGTTGGACGGCGAGGTCTGCGGCAGCGCGGAGGTCATCTCGTAGGTGTAGTACGCGTCCCGCGTCTCCACCACGATCGGGTCTCCCGGCACCAGCCGGTTGATGAAGCGGAACGGTTCCCCGTGGGTGTTGCGGTGGCCGGCCAGCGCGAAGTTGCCCTGCTGGTCGGACGGCATGGCCGTTTTCAGCGGACCCTCGCCGTAGTGCCCGACCATCCCCTTGTCGAGCACCTGCGTCTTGCTGACGCCCTCCGCCACCGGCACCTTCACGTCCAGTTTCGGGATGTGCAGGATCGCGAAGCCCTGGCCCGGTTCGAAGGCCGCCACCGGCGGCGCGGACGCCCCGCCCGGAGCGTGTTCCCAGTTCTGCCGGAGCGAGCCCGCGGCCCCGTCCGCCGTCCGTTCCGCCAGCACGTTGGTGTACCAGAGCTGGTAGGTGACGAACAGCAGCATCACCACGCCGACGGTGATGAACAGCTCCCCGACGGCCCGGCTCAGCACCACCAGCGGGCCGCCCGAGCGCGGGCGCCTGCGGCGGCGTCCACCGCCCCGCTTGCGCGCCCGTACGTGCGTACGCTTCGCGGCCTCCTGTGCCGCCTTGCGCCGCGCGGCCCGGCCCCCCGTGGGCGCGGACGGCGCGACGGCCGTCACGCGACGGCCTTGCCCACCACCGGGGCCAGTCCCACCGACCGCTCGACGGCGCCGGCGTCACCGCAGCGCACGAGCCAGTTGGCGAGCATCCGGTGACCCCACTCCGTCAGCACGGACTCGGGGTGGAACTGCACGCCCTCGACGTCGTGTTCCCGGTGCCGCAGCCCCATGATGATCCCGTCCTCGGTGCGCGCGGTGACCTCCAGCGCGTCGGGCAGGGTCTGCGGCTCGGCCGCGAGGGAGTGGTAGCGGGTCGCGGTGAACGGCGACGGCAGCCCGGCGAACACGCCGAGCCCCTCGTGCACCACCGGCGAGGTCTTGCCGTGCAGCAGTTCCGGCGCGCGGCCGACGACACCGCCGTACGCGACGGCCATCGACTGCATGCCGAGGCAGACGCCGAAGACGGGGACACCCGTGTCGGCGCAGTGCCGCACCATGTCGACGCAGACGCCCGCCTCCTCGGGGGTACCCGGGCCGGGCGAGAGCAGTACGCCGTCGAAGCCGTCCTGCGCGTGGGCGAGCTCGACCTCGTCGTTGCGCAGCACCTCGCACTCGGCGCCGAGCTGGTAGAGGTACTGGACCAGATTGAAGACAAAGCTGTCGTAGTTGTCGACAACCAGAATGCGCGCGCTCACGGAGCAGCTCCCGATCCTTCGTCCACCGTCACGTCGTTGAACGGGAGGAGCGGCTCGGCCCACGGGAAGACGTACTGGAACAGCACGAACACCACCGCGAGGACCAGTGCGAGCGAGATCAGCGCGCGTACCCATGCGTTGCCGGGCAGGTGCCGCCAGATCCAGCCGTACATCGCGCCTGCTTCCCTCTCGTTCCACGTTCCTCCCACGCACCGCGGGAGCGGTACCGCAACAGACTAAAGCCAGTGGCCGTAAGAGGGGGGTCACCTCGGCAATCCCCCGGGCGGCCCCTGGGCGGCCGGCCGGGTCCCGGTGAGCTCCGCCCACACCACCAGGCGGTGGCTGTGGCCCCACTCCGGTTCGCAGGTGGTCAGGGTCAGGTACCGGCCGGGGGTGGTGAACGGCGACCCCTCGGGCACCGGGTCGACCACCCCCGTCTCGGTGGGCAGGACGCGCAGCGGCTCGGACCGGACGGTGTACGTGTACCAGGCCGCGGCGTCCTTGATGATCACGGCGTCCCCAGGGCGCAGCTGCGGCACGTCCTTGAAGGGGTCCCCGTACGTCCGCCGGTGCCCGGCCACCGCGAAGTTCCCGACCGCGCCGGGGCGGGCCGAGCGCGGGTAGTGGCCGAGTCCCCGCTTCAACGGCTCCGGGCCGGTGCCCTCCAGGACGGGCTTGTTCCAGTCCGCGCCGAAGCGGGGGACGTACATCTCGGCGAAGGCCTGCCCGTCGGCGAGCGGCGGAACCGGGGCGGGGGCGGGGGCGGCTGGGGCGGTGCTCGGCGCGGGTGACGTGGGCGCGGGTGCGGCCGTGGGCGCGGGTGCGGCCGTGGGCGCGGGTGCGGCAGGGGCCGACCAGCGCTCGTGCAGCCGTGCCACCTCGCCGTCCATGGCCCGGTCGGCCCGGACCCCCGTCCACAGCAGCAGGTACGCGACGAACAGCACGATCAGCGTGCCGGCCGTCAGGCACACCTCACTGAACGTCCGTACCAGCAGGCGCAGTACGACGTCAGGACGTCGGGGTGGACGTGGACGTGGCGGATTCCACCGGCTTCGCATAGTGGAGGTCCACTGTGCCGGAGTAGCCGGGCAGTGTCAGCGCCTTGTGCTCGTCCACTTTCCAGCCGAGGCCGTACGCGGTGACGTACAGCTGGTAGTTCTGCAGGGCGGGCGAGGCGGCGAGCGCCTTGCGCAACGCGCCCGGGTCGCCGACCGCGGAGACCTTGTAGGGGGGCGAGTAGACCCGGCCCTGGAGGATCAGGGTGTTGCCGACGCAGCGCACGGCGCTGGTGGAGATCAGGCGCTGGTCCATGATCTGGATCCCGGTGGCGCCGCCCTGCCACAGCGCGTTCACCACGGCCTGGAGGTCCTGCTGGTGGATCACGAGGTCGTTGGGCTGGGGGTCGGGCACGTTGGGGATGCGGGGGACGGCGTTCGGCGGGGCGTCGTTGAGGGTGACCGTCAGCCCCTTGCCGGAGACCTCCTCGGTGCCGGAGGCGGCGCGCAGGGCGGCCAGCTTGGCGTCCTCGGCCTTGGTGCTGCCGTCGTCGCGCTCGGCGAGGGCGTCCACCTGCCCGCGCACGGCCGCGGTGGTCTTTTCCAGCTCGGCGTTGTTCTGGCTGCGCTCGTGAATGAGGTCGGAGAGCCTGAGCAGCGAGGCGTCCGTGCGGATGTTCGTACCCTTGGACGTGTTGAAGCTGGTGACGAAGATGAGACCGGCGAGGGCGAAGACGGCGGCGGTCAACAGCCGGACCGGCCGGAGCCGGCGGCGGGGACCCGCGGAGGAGTCGTGGGAATCGCTCAACGTACCCTTCTCCTTCAACGCCACAGGTCCACTACGCTAACGGACGCCCGGGGCAGGCAAGGTCCCCAGCGCATCGACAGGAGAGCCCCTCGTGCCGAAGTCACGTATCCGCAAGAAGGACGACTACACGCCGCCGCCGACGCGGCAGCCGCAGGCGATCAGGTTGACGAACCGCAGCTGGGTGGCCCCGGTCATGCTGGCGTTCTTCCTGATCGGCCTCGCTTGGATCGTCGTCTTCTATGTGACCGACACCCAGCTGCCCATCGAGTCCCTGGGCAACTGGAACATCGTGGTCGGTTTCGGCTTCATCGCGGCGGGGTTCGGCGTCTCCACGCAGTGGAAGTAGCCCGGCGGGCATAGCGGAAATCCACCGCCGACGGAAGCTCTCCCCACGAGTTATCCACAGCGTCATCCACACCTGAGGAAAAGACAGAAGATCTGTGGATAACTCTGTGGAGAGTTGACGCCGGTGTGATCAGGTGAGTGCGGCCAGTCCGGCCGTCCTGACCGCGATCAGCAGGACTGCCAGCAGGAACACCGCCGCGCAGCTCCCCCACTGGAGGAGGACCCGCTTGCGGCCGGCGGCGGGCAGGAGCAGCCCCAGCGTGGCCAGCGCCCCGGTGACCAGGCCGCCCACATGCGCCTGCCAGGACACGCTGATGTCGCCGACCCGTACGAAGGTCAGCCCCAGCATCAGCGCGACCATGATGATCATCGGGCGCATCTCGTACCGCATCCGGCGGGCGAGGACGGCCGTCGCGCCGAGCAGGCCGAAGACGGCCCCCGACGCACCGAGGGTCGCGGTGTTCGGCGCGGTCAGCAGATAGACGAGGGCGCTGCCGCCCAGGCCCGACAGCAGGTACACGGCGAGATAGCGGACGCGGCCGAGGGCGGCTTCCAGCGGCCCGCCGAGCACCCACAGGCCGATCATGTTGCCGATCACGTGCCACCACTCGACGTGCAGGAACACCGAGGTCAGCAGCCGGTAGTACTGGCCGGTGGACACCCCCTCCAGGGGTGCTCCGTAGTACTCCACGTAGCGGCCGAGCAGTTCCAGCCGTACGGGCAGGCCCGGCACCGCCTGCGCGGCGAGGAAGACCGCGACGTTGATCCCGATGAGGATCTTGGTGACGAGGTGCGGATCGGCGGCCACGACGCCGCCCGCCAGGGTCCGCGGGGCGCTGCCGGCGGGGCGGCGGCCCGCACCGGAGGCTTCACGGACGCATTCGGGGCACTGGAAGCCGACCGAGGCGCTGATCATGCACTCCGGGCAGATCGGGCGCTCGCAGCGGACACAGCGGATCCCCGTGTCGCGGTCCGGGTGGCGGTAGCAGCCCGGCAGACGGTCGGTGTCCATCGGTCCCCTCGGTTTGCGGCGGGACGGGCACGGGCGACGCCCCACCGGTCCGGTCAAGGTACGTACCGAGGACGGACGGGCGGGGCGGAAAGGTTCCCGGTGCGGCGGCTCGGTGGTCAGCGCTGCTCGACGACCACCGTCCGGATGATCACGTCCTCCTGCGGCCGCTCGGTACGCGGATTGGTCGGCAGGGCGGCGATCTCGTCCACGACCTTCTGGCTTGCCTTGTCGGTGACCTCGCCGAAAATGGTGTGCTTGCGGGTCAGCCAGGCGGTGGGTGCGACGGTGATGAAGAACTGGGAGCCGTTGGTGCCCGGGCCCGCATTGGCCATGGCGACCAGGTACGGCTTGGTGAAGGCCAGGTCGGGGTGGAACTCGTCGGCGAACTGGTACCCGGGACCGCCGGTGCCGTTGCCGAGCGGGTCGCCGCCCTGGATCATGAAACCGCTGATGATGCGGTGGAAGACCGTGCCGTCGTACAGCGGGTCCGTGGTCTTCTGACCGTCCGTCGGCCTGGTCCATTCGCGTGCACCGGTTGCCAGCTCCACGAAGTTCCGTACGGTCTTGGGAGCGAAGTTCGCCAGCAGCTCGATCTCGATGTCACCGTGGTTCGTCTTCAGCGTGGCGTAGAGCTTCTCGGCCAACGGGATCTGCCTTCCCTAGTGCTCACTGTCGGTTCCCGATCCTCCCACGGTGCGGGCCGACCCACGGAAAACCTCCACCCGAATGCCCTGTCTCACATGCTCGTTGGCGCGGGGACAGGCATGATCCGACAAAGGGTGGAAAGGTGAACTGTGTCCGCCACCGAGGAGGAGGATCCCGTGACCCGCAAGGACAGCGTGCGCCTGGCAGCCGAGAACGCCAGGGAGAGCATGCGGCACGCAGCGGAAGTGGTGGCGCCGTACGCAGGAACCGCCAAGGACGCGGCTGTGCATTACGCGCACGAGGCGAACGAGCGGCTGGCGCCGAAGGTCTCGTACGCGGCCGCAGAGGCCGCCCGCCAGGCCCGTACGACCTATGACAGCCATCTGCACCCGCGCCTCCGGGCCGCGCGGTCCCACGTACCGCCCAACGTCGACCGCGCCGCCACGACCGCCGTGCACCAGACGCGCCGGGTGGCGCGCCAGGCCGCCGACTACACCCAGCCCCGGCTCGGAAGCGCGCTCGCGGCGGCCCAGCCCATGGCGGAGGAGGCGGCGTCGCGGTCCACCGCGGCGCTCGCCGCGCTGCGCGGCCAGGTGACGGCCAAGGAGGTGCAGCGGCTGGTGCGCAAGCACGAGCGGCGTGCGCGGGCCGGCCGGCTGCTCAAGGGCTTCGCGATCGCCGGTGTGGTGGCGGGCGCCGCCTTCGCCGCGTGGAAGTGGTGGGACCAGCAGTCCAACCCGGACTGGCTCGTGGAGCCCCCGGCGGCCACGGAGATGTCGGGGCGCGACGCCGAGCCCGCCAACTTCGACGACGAGCTGGCGGCCAAGGAGAACGAGGCGAACCCGAACGGCGACTCCCAGCCGTAAGGCCGACGGGCGCGCGGTGTGGTGAGGGGCCCGGATCCGATGGATCCGGGCCCCACCCCCCCGGCCCCCCCCCCGCTTCTCGCCCCGGGGGGGGGGGTGTGGTGGGGGCCGCTTAACGCTGTGCCGGGGCCCCCACCCCCACACCGCGCGTTCTTCCGGCCGGCCTCAGCTCGGGAGCATGAGCACCATGCCCGGCCGGATCAGGTCGGGATTCGGACCGACGACGGACTTGTTCATGGCGTACAGCTCGCGCCACCGCCCCTCGTTGCCCAGTTCACGGCGGGCGATGGCGGAGAGCGAGTCACCTGCCCGGACGATGTAGGTGCGCTGCGCCTCGGACGGCGGCTTCGGCGCCGCCGGGACCGCCTTGTGTGCGGCGGAGGCCGGGGTCGGCGTCTTGTGCTGTACGTGCCCGGGGGCCGGCTTCGGCGGCGCCGGGGCGGCCGCCGCCCGGGTCGCCGAGGTGGCGTCGGTGTACTTTCCGCCCATGTCGTTGGGCCCTGCCGCCCTGGCCGGGGCCTGCTCGACCTGCCCCTTCGCCTTCTCGGCGGCCTCTTCCTGCCTCTTCTTGTCGGACTTCAGGAAGTCGAAGATTCCCATGGTGTGTGCGCCTCCGGCGTGGTGTCGCCCCCCTGGTCACAGTGCCTCACCCCACTCTTGACCACCATCTCGGACCCGGCCCCGTGGCTGACCCGTCCGGGCGACGAGGTTTCACGTGAAACAGCGGTCGATCCGCTGTTTCACGTGAAACAGCGGATCGACCAGAGGGCGTCCCGAGGTGCGGCCAGACGCACAAAAGACCCCCTTGACCGGCGTTTCCGCAGGTCAAGGGGGTCTTGAAGGAGTGGAGCCTAGGAGATTCGAACTCCTGACATCTGCCTTGCAAAGGCAGCGCTCTACCAACTGAGCTAAGGCCCCGAAAACGGATACGCCCGTCCCCCGGTGAAGGAGTGGTCGTTCCGCAGAACAGAGTACCGGGTGTACCCCCTCATCCCGCAAAATGATAGGGACTCCCGCCCCGCGACCACTCTCCGTAAGATGCTCGCGAGGTTCGCACCAGCGAAGGGGAGTTGTCAGCGTGGACGCAGTACAGCAAGAGGCCACCGCCAGAGCCAGGGAGCTCCAGCGCAGTTGGTACGGCGAGCCTCTGGGCGCGCTCTTCCGCCGGCTCATAGACGACCTCGGGCTGAACCAGGCCCGCCTCGCTGCCGTCCTCGGGCTGTCGGCCCCGATGCTGTCCCAGCTGATGAGCGGCCAGCGCGCCAAGATCGGCAATCCGGCCGTGGTCCAGCGGGTCCAGGCCCTCCAGGACCTCGCCGGCCAGGTAGCCGACGGCAGCGTCAGCGCGGCCGAGGCCACCGACCGCATGGACGAGATCAAGCGGACCCAGGGCGGCTCCGTCCTCATCAACAGCGGTCAGACGACCACCGGTTCGGGTGCACCCACGGTCAAGCGGGTCGTGCGCGAGATCCAGTCCCTGCTGCGCTCGGTCTCCGCCGCGGGCGACATCATCGACGCGGCGGACACGCTCGCCGCCAGCCATCCGGAACTCGCCGAGTTCCTGCGGGTGTACGGAGCCGGCCGTACCTCCGACGCGGTCGCCCACTACGAGGCCCACCAGAACTGACCGCACGAGCGACGACGGGGGGACGGGCGCAGCGATGGGTGAGGTCTTCGCCGGCCGGTACGTGCTGGTCGACCCGATCGGACGGGGCGGCGCGGGCGCGGTGTGGCGGGCCTGGGACCACCGCCGTCGCCGGTACGTCGCCGCGAAGGTCCTCCTCCAGGGCGACGCCCACACCCTGCTGCGCTTCGTGCGCGAGCAGGCCCTGCGGATCGACCACCCGCACGTGCTGGCCCCGGCCAGCTGGGCGGCCGACGACGACAAAATCCTGTTCACCATGGACCTCGTCGCCGGCGGCTCCCTCGCCCATGTGATCGCGGACTACGGACCGCTGCCGCCCCGCTTCGTGTGCACGCTGCTCGACCAGCTCCTCGCGGGGCTGGCGGCGGTGCACGCGGAGGGCGTCGTCCACCGCGACATCAAACCGGCCAACGTCCTGATGGAGGCGACCGGGACGGGGCGGCCGCACCTGCGGCTGTCCGACTTCGGGATCTCGATGCGCAAGGGCGAGCCCCGGCTCACGGACACCCATGTCGTCGTCGGCACGCCGGGTTACTTCGCCCCCGAGCAAATGCTGGGCGCCGAGCCGGACTTCCCCGCCGATCTGTTCGCCGTCGGCCTGGTAGCGCTGTACCTCCTGCGCGGGAGCAAGCCCGACTCCCAGGAGCTGGTGCGGCACTTCCTGGCCCAGGGGACACCGGGAACACCCGAGGGCGTCCCCGGGCCCCTGTGGGACGTCGTCGCGGGGTTGCTGCACCCGAACCCCGAAAACCGTTTCCGGACCGCCACAGGGGCGCGCAAGGCCCTTGCCGAGGCCGTCGAGCTGCTGCCGCCGCCCCCGGCGGACGAAGAGCCCGTGGAAGTGTTCGACCAACTCGGGCCCCTCCCCGAGGGATTCGGCCCCCTGGGCCCCCGAGTCCCGCTGCCCGGGGCCGCCGTCGCCCCCGAAGAAGCCCCTTCCTCGTCCCCGTCCCCGTCCCCGTCCCCGTCCCCGTCCCCGTCCCCGTCTCCGTCCCCGTCTCCGTCCCCGTCTCCGTCTCCGTCCCCGTCCCCGTCCCCACAGCCCGTCCCGCCGGCCGCGATCGTTCAACCGCCCGGGCTCGCCCCGCCGGCGCCCGCGCCGCACTCCTCGTACGGCCCGCCGCCCGGCTACGGTCCTTCCGATACCGGGAGCTTCCACCTCGCCCCGCCGGCCGCGCCCCCGCAGCCGCACGTCGTCGCGGTGCGCTCCGGGATCGCCCCGCCCCCGCGCCGGGTCACGGCCGCCGTCCTCACCGCCGCCCTGCTCTGCTTCGCGCTCGGCGCCTGGGCGCTGACCCGGATCTAACGCCGCGGGTCGGCGTTCCACCGGGCCAGCAGGAACCAGGCCCCGAGCCCGAGCAGCAGCGCCGCCCCGGTGCCGAAGCCCGCGCCGGCCACCACCCGCATCACCGAGCGGTCGCTCTCGGCCTCGGCGGCCTCCGGTCCGGTGAGGCCCTCCTTCGCGGCCGTCCGGTCGGCGGGGCCGACCCCGAACCCGGCCGCGCCGAGGCTCTCCCGGTACGCGGGCGCCTTGCCGGGAGTGCCGATGACGTCCATCCGCAGCGTCAGCGGAACCGGCGTGGAGTCCCGCGTGAACTCCGCGACCTTCCCGCCCAGCGTCACCGCGAGGTAGTACCAGCCGGCCACCGCCGCCCCGCGCACCCCGGCCTCCTTCGCGTAGCGGTTCTCGTACGCCACCGGCGCGGTCTTCGGCAGGGTGACGGCCGCCTGCTTCCCGTCGTAGGAGGTGTCCTCGGAGCCGACCAGCCCCCGGAAGGGGCTGTACAGCGACACGGTGAGCCCGCCGGCGGCGGACCCGTACGGCCTGGTCATCTCGGCGGCCGCGATCTCGGCGCCGACCCCCAACTGCTGCCCCCAGTCCAGCGGGACGCGGTAGAACCGGGTCTGCCCGGGCCGCAGGTCGTCACGCCACACGCCGCTGTCCACGGCGCGCGCGTCGTTGAAGCCGGTCCCGCCGGTACGGCCCACCGGTTGCGTACCCGGCAGCGTCGGCGAGGCCGAGGGCCACACGCTCGGCGCGACCGTGGGCACGGCTCCGCCCAGGCCGGGTTCGCGCCGGACCAGGAGCTCCACCGGCCACGCTCCCTGGGCGGAGTCCTTCGCCGCGGTCCGCGTCACCTTGGCGTAGTAGATGCCGCCCGCCTGGCACTCGGCGTCCTCGCGGACCCGCCGGACGGCCGCCGCGCCGATCGGGACGGGGTCGTAACCGAAGTCCGCCCGGCCGGGGTTGGGGCAGCGGCGCCCCTCCTTGGTCATGATCTCGACCTCGATGCCGTCGCTGTAGCCCACCTTGGAGCCCTTGGCAGGCCGGACCACTGCCGAGACGTAGAAGTCGGAGGTGTCGTCGAGGGCGAGCCGGTAGAACCGCTCACCGGGCAAGACGGTGTCCTCGTAGACCGTCCCCGGCTCCAGCGGCGGGGCGTCGGCGCTGGAGGGCTTGCCCTGGACCGTACGGGCTCCCTCGGCCGGGCGGTACTCGGGCAGCGGCCCGGGCGCGGGTCCGGCCGCGAGCGCGGCCCCCGCCGCCCACACGACGAGCCCTGCGGCGGCCGCCCCGGCCCCCGTCCTCCGTACCCGGCCCCTCACGCGCACCCACACCCCGGATTCACTCCCGCAAGCCCGAACTTTGCGTACCGCAATCTTCTGCCCCAGAACAGCACAAAGCCCCGGCAGCAGCGGCAGCCGGGGCCTTATGGGAAACCGTGGGTCTCACACGCCGGAACCAGAAGGCACGGAGTCGGTTGCCTCCGTCCACAGGTCCTGCTCGGCGCGGTCCGCCTGGATCTGGCGGTACACGAGGAGACCGCCGATGGCGGCCAGTGCGACCAGGAGCAGCTTCTTCACCGCGCGACCTCGTCTTTCGTTGACGTTGGGTACTTCTGACGGCCCACAATACACACCGGCCGATACCGATCGGTTATCTGAGGGCCCCCTCCGGCGGCACTCGACCGGCCCAACGGACAAGTCGACGCCGATCAGCCGGAAGCGGGCGGAGGGACGGCCTGATCCGCCCACACATAGGAGTGCGGCAGCAGGCCCTGGACGTCGATGCCGCGCACTCCTTCGGCCGTGGGTACCAGGACGCGGATGCCCGGGTGGTAGTCGAGGAGGACCTGCCGGTCGCGTCCGCACGGCGCGAGCACGCCGCGTCCCCCGTCGCCGACGGCGACGATGGTCACCAGCTCCCGCGCCCCCTCGGCGCGCGCATGCCCCAGCGCCACGAGCTCCGCACAGGGGCCGCCGGTGAAGTGGTAGAGGTTGATGCCTGCGAACATCCGCCCCCGCACGTCCCGGACGGCCGCGCCGACCGTGTGTGCCTCCCCGTCGCCGTTGGCCTCCACGATGCGCCGGGCGAGCCCGACCAGTTCCATGTCGTCTTCAGTCGGCATGTGCAGAACGCTTTCCATGCGCAGCACCCTACGGCCGCCGCTGCGGGGGCGATCGGCCGGAGGCCGGACACGGGACCGGTCGGGGGCCGGACAACGCGAAGACCCCCGACCGGGATCCGGTCGGGGGTCTTCCACACTGTGGGGCTAACAGGATTTGAACCTGTGGCCTCATCCTTATCAGGGATGCGCTCTAACCAACTGAGCTATAGCCCCATCCGCGCTGCGCGCTGACTCCTGAAGGTTAGCGTACAGACCCGGCAGGTCCCAAATCCGTTCCGCGAGGGCGTCCCCGCAGGTCAGTCAGGCTCACTCGTCCTCGGCGAGCGTGAGCTCCACACCACCCACGAAGCCGGCCGAGACGTTGTAGATGAACGCGCCCAGCGTCGCCAGCGCCGTCGCCAGCACGACGTCGATCACCGCGATCACCGAGGTGAAGATCAGCACGCGCGGCAGCGAAAGGAACGACTGGAGGTCGAAGCCGTTGCTCTCGTTGGAGCCGGTCGCCTCGCTGATCGTGCCGCCGACGGTCGAGAAGACGCCCATCGCGTCCATGACCATCCACAGCACCACGGCCGCCACGACCGTGCAGATGCCGAGCGCGATCGACAGCAGGAAGCTGACCTTCATCACCGACCACGGGTCGGCCTTGGCCACCCGCAGCCGCGCCTTGCGCGTCCGGGGCGCCGTACGGACCCCCGTGCGCGCCTGCCGCTGCGCACCCGGGCCCCCGGACGCCGGGTAGGCCTGCGGCGGCGTGTAGGGCTGCGCGCCCGGATCCTGGGCCGCGCCGGCCTTCGGCTTGGACTTCGGTCCTCGCGTGTCGGTCACGGTGCTCCCCCTGCCCTTTGCGGGGGCGCCCCCGCCTTGAGAATCCGCGGCGGGGCCACGGGCACCGTTCGCTCCAGTCTTGGCCGGTCCGGCGCCCGTGGCTCCACTCACGACTTACTCCTCGTGCTCCCCAGCCGAAGGCTGCGTGCCCTCGGCGGCCTCAGCGGCCTGTCCTTCGGCTTCCTCGGTCTGCGACGCATTCTCGTCGTCGACCTCGTCGGCCTCCTGACCGGCCTCGGCGTTCCGCGCGATACCCACCACGGCGTCCCGCTTGCCCAGGTTGATCAGCTGGACGCCCATGGTGTCACGGCCGGTCTCCCTGACTTCATTGACGCGCGTACGAATCACACCACCGCTGAGGGTGATGGCGAGAATCTCGTCCGTTTCGTCGACCACCAGCGCGCCGACGAGCGAACCGCGGTCCTCGACGATCTTCGCGGCCTTGATGCCCAGACCACCACGGCCCTGGACTCGGTACTCGTCCACCGGCGTCCGCTTGGCGTAGCCGCCGTCGGTCGCGGTGAAGACGAAGGTACCGGGCCTGACCACGCTCATGGAGAGCAGTTCGTCCCCTCCGCGGAAACTCATGCCCTTCACGCCGGAGGTGGCACGGCCCATCGGACGCAGCGCGTCGTCGGTCGCGGTGAAGCGGATGGACTGCGCCTTCTTGCTGATGAGCAGCAGGTCGTCCTCGGCGGACACCAGCTCGGCACCGATCAGCTCGTCGTCGCCGCCGTCCTCCGTCTCACGGAGGTTGATCGCGATGACACCACCCGAACGGGGGGAGTCGTAGTCCTTGAGCGCCGTCTTCTTCACCAGGCCGCCCTTGGTGGCCAGGATCAGGTAGGGCGCCGCTTCGTAGTCGCGGATCGCGAGGATCTGGGCGATCTTCTCGTCCGGCTGGAAGGCCAGCAGGTTCGCAACGTGCTGACCGCGCGCGTCCCGCCCGGCGTCCGGGAGCTCGTACGCCTTGGACCGGTAGACGCGGCCCTTGTTGGTGAAGAACAGCAGCCAGTGGTGCGTGGTGGACACGAAGAAGTGGTCGACCAGGTCGTCCTGCTTGAGCTTCGTGCCGCGAACGCCCTTGCCGCCGCGCTTCTGCGAGCGGTAGTCCTCGGTCTTGGTCCGCTTGACGTAACCGCCGTGCGTGATCGTGACGACGATGTCCTCTTCGGCGATCAGGTCCTCGATGGACATGTCACCGTCGAAGGGCACGAGCTTGGAGCGCCGGTCGTCGCCGAACTTCTCGACGATGGCCGCCAGCTCCTCGCTGACGATGGAGCGCTGGCGCTCCTCGGAGGCGAGGATCGCGTTGTACTCGTTGATCTTGGCCTGGAGCTCGTCGTGCTCGGCGACGATCTTCTGCCGCTCCAGCGCGGCGAGGCGGCGCAACTGCATCTCCAGGATGGCGTTCGCCTGGATCTCGTCGATCTCCAGCAGGCCCATCAGGCCCTCGCGCGCGATCTCGACCGTGTTGCTGCGCCGGATGAGCGCAATGACCTCGTCGATCGCGTCCAGCGCCTTGAGCAGACCGCGCAGGATGTGGGCGCGCTCCTCCGCCTTGCGCAGGCGGAAGCGCGTGCGCCGGACGATGACCTCGATCTGGTGCTGCACCCAGTGGCGGATGAACGCGTCGATCGACAGGGTGCGCGGCACCCCGTCCACCAGCGCCAGCATGTTCGCGCCGAAGTTCGTCTGGAGGTCGGTGTGCTTGTACAGGTTGTTCAGCACGACCTTGGCGACCGCGTCCCGCTTGAGGACGATCACCAGACGCTGGCCGGTCCGCGAGGAGGTCTCGTCGCGGACGTCGGCGATGCCGCCGATCTTGCCGTCCTTGACCAGGTCGGCGATCTTCTGCGCGAGGTTGTCGGGGTTGGTCTGGTAGGGGAGTTCGGTGACCACCAGGCACTGGCGGTTCTGGATCTCCTCGACCTCGACCACCGCGCGCATCGTGATGGAGCCGCGACCGGTCCGGTACGCCTCCTCGATGCCCTTGCGGCCGACCACGAGGGCGCCCGACGGGAAGTCAGGGCCCTTGATCCGCTCCAGCAGCGCGTCCAGGAGCTCCTCGTGCGAGGCCTCCGGGTGCTCCAGCGCCCACTGCGCGCCCGCCGCGACCTCGCGCAGGTTGTGCGGCGGGATGTTGGTGGCCATGCCGACCGCGATACCGGCGCTGCCGTTGACGAGCAGGTTCGGGAAGCGCGCCGGCAGGACCGTCGGCTCCTGGTTGCGGCCGTCGTAGTTGTCCGTGAAGTCGACGGTCTCCTCGTCGATGTCCCGGAGCATCTCCATGGCCTGCGGCATCAGCTTGCACTCGGTGTAGCGCATCGCCGCCGCCGGGTCGTTGCCCGGGGAGCCGAAGTTGCCGTTCGAGTCCACCAGCGGCATGCGCATCGACCACGGCTGCGCCAGGCGGACCAGGGCGTCGTAGATCGAGGAGTCACCGTGCGGGTGGTAGGTGCCCATGACGTCGCCGACGACGCGGGCGCACTTGTAGAAGCCCTTCTCGGGCCGGTAGCCGCCGTCGTACATCGCATACAGCACGCGGCGGTGGACGGGCTTGAGGCCGTCCCGTACGTCGGGCAGCGCGCGCGAGACGATGACGGACATCGCGTAGTCGAGGTAGGAGCGCTGCATCTCCGTTTCGAGCCCGACGGGCTCGATGCGCAGCTGCGGCTGCTCCTCTTCGGTGTTCTCGGCAGTGGGGGTGGTTTCGTCGGCCATTGCTGGTCAGAAGTCCTTTCAGGCAGTCAGCTGAGCCGACTCAGATGTCGAGGAAGCGGACGTCCTTGGCGTTGCGCTGGATGAAGGAGCGCCGAGCCTCGACGTCCTCACCCATCAGCACCGAGAACAGGTCGTCGGCCTGCGCCGCGTCGTCCAGCGTGACCTGGCCGAGGACACGGTGGTCCACGTCCATCGTCGTGACGCGCAGCTCCTCGGCGTTCATCTCGCCCAGACCCTTGAAGCGCTGGATCGAGTCTTCCTTGATCCGCTTGCCGTTCTGCTTGCCGAGCTCGACCAGGGCGTCGCGCTCGCGGTCCGAGTACGCGTACTCGAAGTCGTCCCGGCCCCACTTGATCTTGTAGAGCGGCGGACGCGAGAGGTACACGTGACCGGCCTCGACCAGCGGCCGCATGAAGCGGAAGAGGAAGGTCAGCAGCAGGGTGTTGATGTGCTGGCCGTCGACGTCGGCGTCCGCCATCAAGATGATCTTGTGGTAGCGGAGCTTCTCGATGTCGAAGTCCTCGTGCACGCCGGTACCGAAGGCGCTGATCAGCGCCTGGACCTCGGTGTTCTGGAGGATCTTGTCGATACGGGCCTTCTCGACGTTCAGGATCTTGCCGCGGATCGGCAGGATGGCCTGGTACATCGGGTTGCGGCCGGACTTCGCGGAACCGCCGGCGGAGTCACCCTCGACGATGAAGATCTCGCACTTGGTCGGGTCGTTCGACTGGCAGTCGGACAGCTTGCCCGGCAGCGAGGCGCTCTCCAGCAGGCCCTTGCGGCGCGTCAGGTCACGGGCCTTGCGGGCCGCGACGCGGGCCGTGGCCGCCTGGATCGACTTGCGGATGATGTCCGCGGCCTCGACCGGGTTGCGGTCGAACCAGTCGTTGAGGTGCTCGTGCACGACCTTCTGCACGAAGGTCTTGGCCTCCGTGTTGCCCAGCTTGGTCTTCGTCTGGCCCTCGAACTGCGGCTCGCCCAGCTTGACCGAGATGATCGCGGTCAGACCCTCGCGGATGTCCTCACCGGCGAGGTTGTCGTCCTTCTCGCGGAGCAGCTTCTTGTCACGCGCGTAGCGGTTGACGAGACCGGTCAGCGCCGCGCGGAAGCCCTCCTCGTGGGTGCCGCCCTCGTGCGTGTGGATCGTGTTCGCGAAGGAGTAGACACCCTCGGTGTACTGCGAGTTCCACTGCATCGCGATCTCGACCGAGAGCATGCGCTCCTTGTCCTCGGCCTCGACGTCGATGACGGTCGGGTGGATCAGCTCGCCCTTGCGCGAGTTGAGGTACTTCACGAAGTCGACGATGCCGCCCTCGTAGTAGTACTTCACCGAGCGGGCCGTGGGCTCGGCCACGTCCGCGTCCGGGTCGTCCGCGCCCACCGTCGCCTTCGCCGACTCGCGCTCGTCGGTCAGCGTCAGGGTCAGACCCTTGTTGAGGAAGGCCATCTCCTGGAAGCGCCGCGACAGCGTCTCGAAGGAGTACTCGGTGGTCTCGAAGACGTCCGGGTCGGCCCAGAACGTCACCGACGTGCCGTGCTCCTCGGTCGCCTCGTTCTTCGCCAGCGCGGCGGTCGGGACACCGAGCTTGTAGTCCTGGGTCCAGCGGTAGCCGTCACGCTTGACCTCGACCGCGACCCTGGTCGACAGGGCGTTCACGACGGACACGCCCACACCGTGCAGACCGCCGGACACGGCGTAACCACCGCCGCCGAACTTGCCGCCCGCGTGCAGGACGGTCAGGACGACCTCGACGGCCGGCTTGCCCTCGGAGGGCACGATGTCGACCGGGATGCCGCGACCGTTGTCGACCACCCTGACGCCGCCGTCGGCGAGGATCGTGACGTCGATGGTGTCCGCGTGCCCGGCCATGGCCTCGTCGACGGAGTTGTCGACGACTTCCTGGACGAGGTGGTGCAGCCCTCGCTCACCGGTCGAGCCGATGTACATGCCGGGCCGCTTGCGGACCGCGTCCAGACCTTCGAGGACCTGGATGTTGCTGCCGGTGTATGAGGACTCACCGGCCTCGCCGCCGGCGGTGGACTCGTTCTTCTCGTTGGGGTTGCCGGAATCGGCCACGAAGCGCCCTTTCTGGCACAGCACAGGCCGTACTCCGGGCCAGCAGGCATGCAAGCAGGAGCGGCTGCGTCGATCTGCGTTGTCAGCGTTTGTCAGCGGATCCCGCAAGCGGGCGGGATTCGCTTCAGTCTACCGGTACCACGGACATGAATGGGGGTTTGCGGGTACCTGAGTCCGCATGTGCCGCCCTGAACCTCCTCTCTCCGACTCCCCATATCCGGGGAGGGGCTCAAAGAGGCTCACACGGGCGTTGAGCGCTTCGGCCTGTCAACCTCTCACTACCGTGAGGGACACCACCCTCGGGAGCACCCCGGAGCGGGGCCGCGACCTGGCCGAAACCGTGCCGTCGCCGACTCGTGATCCACATGCCGCACGGCGGGCGCGGGGCACCGCACAGCGGGCGCCGCAAGGGCGCGGAAGAGGAAAAGAAGGGGTGCGCGGGGGAGGAAAGGAGGGGAGTGTCAGCCGTACGTATCGCCCGGGCCGGTGCCGCCCGGCACCCGCCACGGCCCGTACTGCTTCGGCCGGCCGCCCGGGCCGTGCACCTTGATCATCCGTACGGTGTCCTGGCCCAGCTCCGCGTTCAGCCGCGCGACCAGCTGCGGCGCCAGCAGTTTCAGCTGCGCCGCCCACGCCGAGGAATCGCAGCGGACCACCAGCTCGCGGTCCTCGTACCGCTCCGGCACGCAGTGCGTGGCGATCTCCGGGCCGACGATCTCCGGCCAGCGCTCCATCACACCGGCCACCGCCATCGGCATCTCCCAGCCGTGCTCGGTGCGCAGCCGGGCCAGCGCCGCCATCAGCGGCATGGGGTCCCGGCCGTCCGCACGTGCACCCGACCGCAGCCCCTGCTGCTGCCGCTTCCTGCCCGGCACCGCGTTGCCGCGGGCCCGCGCCTGCTCGCGCGCCGCCGCCAGCGCCTGGCGCGCCAGGTCCACCCCGGACAGCGGCGGGGCCTTGCGCTCCGGGTGCTGCTCCTCGTGGTCGCTCACAGCAGGGTCACCTCACCGCCGGACACCCCGAACCGCGCCCCCGCCAACACGTCCGGAACGTCATCGTCCACAGCCGCCGTCACGAGCACCTGCTCGCCCGGGGCCACCAGTTCCGCCAGCCGCTCCCGACGCCGGGTGTCCAGTTCCGCGAACACGTCGTCCAGGATCAGCACCGGCTCGTCGCCCTCCGAGCGCAGCAGCTCGTACGAGGCCAGCCGCAGCGCCAGCGCGTACGACCAGGACTCGCCGTGGCTCGCGTACCCCTTGGCCGGCAGCTCCCCGAGCCGCAGCAGCACGTCGTCGCGGTGCGGACCGACCAGCGTCACGCCCCGCTCGATCTCCTGCTTGCGCACCTGCGACAGGGCCGCCAGCAGTGCCTCGTACAGCGTCTCCCGGGTGCGCGCCGCCCCGCTGTCCACGGCCTCGCCGGCCGAGGACCGGTACGACAGCCCCAGCGGGCCGCCGCCCGGCGCGAGCTGCTCGTACGCCTTGTCCGCAAGCGGCAGCAGGGACGCGATCAGGTCCAGCCGCTGCGCCAGCAGCTCCGCGCCCGCCCGGGCGAGGTGCTGGTCCCACACGTCGAGGGTCGACAGGTCCATGGAACGCCCGCCGTGGCGACGGGCCATGGCAGCCGACTTGAGGAGGGTGTTGCGCTGCTTGAGCACCCGCTCGTAGTCGGAGCGGACCGCCGCCATCCGCGGTGAGCGGGCCGTGACGAGCTCGTCCAGGAAGCGGCGCCGCTCTCCCGGGTCGCCCTTGACCAGGGCCAGGTCCTCCGGCGCGAACAGCACCGTGCGGACGATCCCCAGCACGTCACGCGGTCTGACCTGCGAGGACCGGTTGATGCGGGCGCGGTTCGCACGCCCCGGATTGAGCTCCAGCTCGACCAGCTGCCGGCGCTCGCCCTGCGCCACGGCCGCGCGGATGATCGCCCGGTCGGCGCCCATCCGTACCAGCGGGGCGTCCGAGGACACCCGGTGGCTGCCCAGCGTCGCCAGATAGCCGATCGCCTCGACGAGGTTCGTCTTGCCCTGGCCGTTGGGCCCCACGAACGCGGTGACGCCCGGACCGAGGGGTACCTCGGCCCGGGCGTACGAGCGGAAGTCGGCCAGTGAGAGATGCGAAACGTGCATTCGGCGCCGACCTCCCCCGGCTTCCTGCTGCTTGCTGTCCTGCGAGTGGTGCTGGTTCTGCTGGTGGTGCTGGTGGTGCGGGCGGACTACTTCTTCTCGACCGCGTGGCCGCCGAACTGGTTGCGCAGCGCGGCGATCATCTTCATCTGCGGGGAGTCGTCCTGGCGGGACGCGAACCGGGCGAACAGCGAGGCGGTGATGGCCGGCAGCGGAACGGCGTTGTCGATCGCCGCCTCGACCGTCCAGCGGCCCTCGCCCGAGTCCTGCGCGAAGCCGCGCAGCTTCTCCAGGTGCTCGTCCTCGTCCAGCGCGTTGACGGCGAGGTCCAGCAGCCAGGAACGGATGACCGTGCCCTCCTGCCAGGACCGGAACACCTCGCGGACGTCGGTGACCGAGTCCACCTTCTCCAGCAGCTCCCAGCCCTCGGCGTAGGCCTGCATCATGGCGTACTCGATGCCGTTGTGGACCATCTTCGCGAAGTGGCCGGCGCCCACCTTGCCCGCGTGCACGGCGCCGAACTCGCCCTCCGGCTTGAGGGCGTCGAAGATCGGCTGTACCGCCGCGACGTGCTCCTTCTCGCCGCCGTACATCAGCGCGTAGCCGTTCTCCAGGCCCCACACGCCGCCGGAGACGCCGCAGTCGACGAAGCCGATGCCTTTGGCGGCCAGCTCCTCGGCGTGCTTCTCGTCATCCGTCCAGCGCGAGTTGCCGCCGTCGACGACGATGTCGCCGGGCGAGAGCAGCTCTCCCAGTTCGTCGACGGTGGACTGCGTCGCCGCACCGGCCGGGACCATCACCCACACCACACGGGGGGCCTGGAGGCCGTCCACGAGTTCCCGCAGGCTGTGGACATCCGCGAGGTCCGGGTTGCGGTCGTATCCGATGACGGTGTGGCCTGCGCGGCGGATGCGCTCGCGCATGTTGCCGCCCATCTTGCCGAGACCGATGAGACCAAGCTCCATCAGGTGCTTCCTTAAGCGTTGTGGCCGTCTGTGCCGGGCTCCCCGGGATCCGGGGCCGTCCCCGGATCCGAGCCTACGCCGGGCCGTCAGGCGGGACCCCACCCAACGTGCCGGTACGCCGTCGGGCCCGGTCCGCGCGTTCGCGAGACCGGGCCCGACGGGACGGACTCAGCCGGACAGACGGACCGGCATGATCAGGTACTTGTACGCCTCGTCCGCCTCGGCGTCGACCGCGGGACGGCCGCTGAGCAGCGCGGGCTTGGTGGAGGTGGTGAAGCTCAGCTGGGCGGCGGGAGAGTCGATCGCGCTCAGGCCGTCCAGCAGGAACGTCGGGTTGAAGGCGATCGAGATGTCGTCGCCCTCCAGCTTCGCGTCGACGCGCTCCACAGCCTGTGCATCGTCGCTGGAGCCCGCCTCCAGGATCAGCACGCCCTGCTCGAAGCTCAGGCGGACCGGGGTGTTGCGCTCGGCGACGAGGGCCACGCGCTTGACGGCCTCGACGAACGGGGCGGTCTCGATCACCGCGACGGAGTTGAACTCCGTCGGGAAGAGCGTGCGGTACTTCGGCAGGTCGCCTTCGAGCAGGCGGGTGGTGGTGCGGCGGCCCGCGCCCTCGAAGCCGATGAGGCCTTCGCCCGCACCGGAGCCCGAGAGGGCGAGGGTGACGGTGTCACCGCTGGTCAGGGACTTGGCGGTGTCCAGGAGCGTCTTCGCGGGCACCAGGGCCACGGCCGAGGCGTCGGGGTTCTCCGGCTTCCACAGGAACTCGCGGACCGCGAAGCGGTAGCGGTCGGTGGAGGCGAGGGTGACCCGGTCGCCTTCGATCTCGATGCGGACACCGGTCAGCACGGGCAGCGTGTCGTCGCGGCCGGCGGCGATGGCGACCTGGGCGGCGGCGGAGGCGAAGACCTCACCGGGGACGGTGCCGGTCGCGGTCGGCATCTGCGGCAGCGCCGGGTACTCCTCCACAGGCAGGGTGTGGAGTGTGAACCGCGAGGAGCCGCAGACCACGGTCGCCCGTACACCGTCTGTGGAAATCTCCACGGGGCGGTTGGGGAGGGCGCGGCAGATGTCGGCGAGGAGCCGGCCGGAGACCAGGACCGTGCCGTCTTCCTCGACGTCGGCCTCGACGGAGACGCGGGCGGAGACCTCGTAGTCGAAGCCGGAGAGGGACAGCGAGCTGTCCTCGGCCTTGAGCAGCAGGCCCGCGAGAACGGGCACCGGCGGCCGGGCCGGGAGGCTACGGGCAGCCCAGGCCACCGCCTCCGCGAGTACGTCGCGCTCCACCCGGATCTTCACCGGAACCGCCTCCTGCTGTTGCTCGCTCGTCTGCCGGCCTTCGTCGTCGGCTCTCGGCCCGGGGTCTCGACGGACCGAGGCCTCGGTGCCGGGAACCAGTCTGACGTACGGCGCCGACAGTCCGTGCTGTCGGCGGTCAAGCCGGGAGCACGGCGGCGGGACGGCCGGACGACGAGTTGTGCACAGGACCTGCTTGAAAACCGAATCCGGCCTAACTCTCTATGGGGGTAGTAGTAGGGCCTGTGGAAACGGTGGATAAGCCCGTCCTCGCAGGTCAGACGCGGTTTTTTATCCCCACACCCTGTGGGCGGCACCGGTGGACAACACGGTGTCCCTGTGGAGAACGAAAACTTCTGCACAGGCCGTCCCCAGACGACCCCCACTACTCCACAGGTGTGTCCCCAGCTTTTCCCCAGTACTCCACAGACCAAACACCGGGATCCATGTGACGGCTTTCACTCGGGGTGGTGACGGGAGGGTGCGCGTTGCCGAACAGTGGACAACGGTGTGGAGAAGTCATCGGATCCTGTGCACAGGATGCGGCAACCTGTGAGTGGGCGGTGGACAGACAGGTGGACGAGCCTGTGGAAGGATTTTCTGTCCACAGGTTGTGGACAGTCGTTGTGCACAATTCCACAGGCGGCTGAGCTGGGTTGATGACCTCTCACCCTGCCCCCCTGTGGACAGATTGTGGGCGAAGGAACCCTTCCCCAGGGTGTGGACGGAAGAAAGTCGCCCAATCTGTGGATGAGTTGGCCTCCAGGGGGCGTATTCGAACAGAGCACAGGCGCGCGCATGAAGAAGGGCGCCCCCGGTTCGATCCGGAAGCGCCCCGGTAGATGAGCGTGCGAGGGCCGCGAAGGCCCCGTGGAAGGGTCTTTGAGGATGTCCTCGGGGCCAGCCTCGGGCAGTTCGGAGCCGGCCTCAGCCGTTCTTGATGCGGTTGGTGAGCTCCGTGACCTGGTTGTAGATGGAGCGCCGTTCCGCCATCAGGGCGCGGATCTTGCGGTCCGCGTGCATGACGGTGGTGTGGTCGCGGCCGCCGAACTGGGCCCCGATCTTGGGCAGGGAGAGGTCCGTGAGCTCCCGGCACAGGTACATGGCGATCTGCCGGGCCGTGACCAGCACCCGGCTGCGCGAGGAGCCGCACAGGTCGTCCACGGTGAGCCCGAAGTAGTCGGCGGTGGCGGCCATGATGTCCGAGGCGGTGATCTCGGGCGCGCTGTCCTCGCCGCCCGGGATCAGGTTCTTGAGCACGTCCTCCGTCAGACCGAGGTCCACCGGCTGACGGTTGAGGCTCGCGAAGGCGGTGACGCGGATCAGCGCACCCTCCAGCTCACGGATGTTGCGCGAGATGCGGGAGGCGATGAACTCCAGTACCTCCGGCGGGGCGTTGAGCTGTTCCTGGACCGCCTTCTTGCGCAGGATCGCGATGCGGGTCTCCAGCTCGGGCGGCTGGACGTCGGTGATCAGACCCCACTCGAAGCGGTTGCGGAGCCGGTCCTCCAGGGTGACGAGCTGCTTGGGCGGCCGGTCGGAGGACAGCACGATCTGCTTGTTGGCGTTGTGGAGGGTGTTGAAGGTGTGGAAGAACTCCTCCTGCGTCGATTCCTTGCTCGCCAGGAACTGGATGTCGTCGACGAGCAGGATGTCCATCTCGCGGTAGCGCTTGCGGAACGCGTCGCCCTTGCCGTCGCGGATGGAGTTGATGAACTCGTTGGTGAACTCCTCGGAGCTCACGTAACGCACCCGGGTGCCCGGGTAGAGGCTGCGCGCGTAGTGCCCGATGGCGTGCAGCAGGTGCGTCTTGCCGAGGCCCGACTCCCCGTAGATGAACAGCGGGTTGTACGCCTTGGCGGGCGCCTCGGCGACGGCCACCGCGGCGGCGTGCGCGAAGCGGTTCGAGGCGCCGATGACGAAGGTGTCGAAGAGGTACTTGGGGTTCAGCCGGGCGGTCGGCTCCAGCGGGCCCGAGGTCGAACCGCCGGACGGGGCCGAGGGGGCGGGGCGGTTGGGGGCCGGCCGCGGGGAGGGCTGCTCGTACTGCTGTGTCTCGTACTGGTGCTGCTGGTGCTGCTGGTTCTCGTACGGGGACTGCTCGTACTGCTTCTCGTACTGCTGCTGCTCGAAGGAGCCCTGCTCGTAGGACCCCTGCTCGTAACCGCCGGGCTCGGACTGCTGGAGGTAGCCCGGCTGCGGGGAGGCATAGGGGTCGCGCTCCGGGAAGCCGCCGAGGCGGGGCTGCTGCCAGCCGTAGTCGTCCTGCTGTCCACCGCGGGGCCAGGAGCCGGGCTCGGGGCGCTGCTGCTGGTAGTCGGGGTAGGCGGGGCGCGCGGTGGGCAGCCGCTCGTCGTCGGAGCCGCCGGGGCCGGTGTGGCCGCCGGGCCGCTGGCCGCCGTAGGGCTCGTAGGACTCGCGCTGCTGGGCGGAGGGGGCGGGGGGCGTCGGCTCGCCCGCGGAGTCGTCCACGGTGATGGCGATCCGGATGGGCCGGCCGCACTCGCGGCTGAGGGCGTCACTGATGAGGGGGGCGAGCCGGCCCTCGAGGACCCGCTTCCCCCATTCATTGGGAACGGCGAGCAGAGCGGTGTCCGCGACGAGGGCCAGGGGCTGACAGCGTTCGACCCACTGCTTGTCCTTGGGCTCGATGCCCGGCTGTCCCTCCCCCAGGAGCACGTCGAGCACGCGTGGCCACACTGCGGCAAGATCGGCAGGTACGTCAGCCACAGAGCACGCTCTCTCACAGGTCCCGGTTCCACGAATGTGTGGTTCTTTGGGACGGTCGGGACAAAAAATCCGGGATCAGACAACGGTAGTCAGGCTGGTGGGTACGGTTCAAGTCGTTGTCCACAGCCTGTGCACAGTGTGCGGCAGTCAGGGCTCGGTTTGACCGGATGGCGTAGCCGCGCGTACCGTAACGAGGTCGAGTTGTCGATGGCTGCTGCCGCCTGCCTACCGATGGGCGAAGATCACTGATCGTGGTCATGTAGCGGTGCCACTCGGGCGAACACGCGAGTTTCCTTCGTGGGCGCACGGTGACAGCCAGGCGATGTCCCGCCACAACGATTCATTCTCTGGAGCCCCCGAGTGAGCAAGCGCACCTTCCAGCCGAACAACCGCCGTCGTGCCAAGACCCACGGCTTCCGCCTGCGGATGCGTACCCGCGCCGGCCGCGCCATCCTGGCGAACCGCCGCAGCAAGGGCCGCGCCGCCCTTTCCGCGTAACACGCGCGGATCGTGACGTCGTGCTGTCTCCCGAAAATCGGCTGAGGCGGCGCGAGGACTTCGCGAGCGCGGTACGGCGGGGGCGGCGGGCTGGACGCCCGCTCCTCGTCGTCCACCTACGTACAAGCGGTGCAACGGACCCGCACGAGCCGGGGGAGATCGATCCCTCGACGCGTGCGGGTTTCGTCGTCAGCAAGGCTGTCGGCAACGCCGTCGTACGGAACCGGGTCAAGCGCCGTCTGCGCCATCTCGTCCGGGAGCGGCTGTCCCAGCTGCCCGCCGGTAGCCTTGTGGTGGTGCGGGCCTTGCCCGGTGCGGGTGACGCCGGCCTCGACGAGCTGGCCCGTGACCTGGACGCCGCTGTACAGCGGCTCCTGGGAGGCGTGGCTCGATGAAGTACCCGCTGCTCGCTTTGATCAAGCTGTACCAGTGGACGATCAGTCCGCTGCTCGGGCCGGTGTGCCGCTACTACCCTTCGTGCTCGCACTACGGGTACACGGCCATCGACCGGCATGGTGCGGTGAAGGGGACGGTTCTTACCGCCTGGCGGATCCTCCGGTGTAATCCGTGGTCCCCGGGTGGTGTGGATCATGTCCCACCCCGGAAACGCCCGCGTTGGCACGAGCAGCTGCGCAGTGCGTTGCGTAGATCTCGCAATGCTCAAGGAGCCTGATTAGTGGACACGATTGCCAGTCTGTTCAGTTTCATCACCACACCCGTCTCGTGGATCATCGTTCAGTTCCACTCGCTGTACGGTGCGATCTTCGGTGCGGACAGTGGATGGGCCTGGGGCCTGTCCATCGTGTCCCTGGTGGTCTTGATCCGTATCTGCCTGATCCCGCTGTTCGTGAAGCAGATCAAGGCGACGCGGGGTATGCAGGCGCTCCAGCCGAAGATGAAGGCGATCCAGGAGCGCTACAAGAACGACAAGCAGCGTCAGTCCGAAGAGATGATGAAGCTGTACAAGGAGACGGGTACCAACCCGCTCTCCTCGTGCCTTCCCATCCTGGCGCAGTCCCCGTTCTTCTTCGCCCTCTACCACGTGCTCGCCGGCATCGCCAACGGCAAGCCGATCGGCGAGATCGACGGTCCGCTGCTGGCGAGCGCCCGCAAGGCCCACATCTTCGGTGCCCCGCTGGCGTCGAAGTTCATGGACAGCGCCGCGGACGTCGCGAAGCTGGGTGCCTCGCTCACCGACGTGCGGATCGTGACCGCGGTCATGATCATCATGATGTCGCTGTCGCAGTTCTACACCCAGCGTCAGCTGATGCAGAAGAACGTCGACCTCTCGGTCAAGACGCCGTTCATGCAGCAGCAGAAGATGCTGATGTACATCTTCCCGCTGATCTTCGCCTTCATGGGCATCAACTTCCCCGTCGGTGTCCTCGTCTACTGGCTGACCACGAACGTGTGGACCATGGGCCAGCAGATGTACGTGATCAACCAGAACCCGACGCCGGGCAGCAAGGCCCAGGACCAGTACCTGACCCGTCTGCTCAAGCACGTCGGGACGCACGGTGAGCTCAAGGGCCGGGGCAAGAAGAAGATCGTCGCGGCGATCGTGGCCAAGGGCCCGGACCGCAACGACAACGAGCGCAAGTTCATCACGGCGCTGACCAAGCAGGGCATGGCCGCGCAGCCGGACGGCTCCGTGATCAGGAGCGCCGAGGCCACGGCGGATGCGGATGCGGCGAGCGGCGGTGTCGCCACCAAGCGGCAGCAGCCGAAGCGGCAGACGAAGTCGAAGCGTCAGACGCCTCCCAGCAAGCCCACCAAGAAGTAAGTCCGCCGAGCAGCCACTCGAAGAAGCAAGAAGGAGCCCCTCCCGTGACGGAAGGCACCGCCACCACCGCCGCCGCTGAGGGCGGCGACACCTTGACCCGCCTCGAGCAGGAGGGCGAGATCGCGGCCGACTACCTTGAGGGCCTGCTGGACATCGCCGACCTGGACGGCGACATCGACATGGACGTCGAGGCCGACCGGGCCGCGGTGTCGATCGTCAGTGACTCCGCCAGCCGTGACCTGCAGAAGCTCGTGGGCCGCGACGGTGAGGTTCTGGAGGCTCTGCAGGAGCTGACGCGCCTCGCCGTGCACCGGGAGACCGGCGACCGCAGCCGGCTGATGCTGGACATCGCCGGGTTCCGCGCCAAGAAGCGCGAGGAGCTGGCGGCGCTGGGCGCCCAGGCCGCGGCCGACGTGAAGGCCTCGGGTGAGCCGCTCAAGCTGGCGCCGATGACGCCGTTCGAGCGGAAGGTCGTCCACGACGCCGTGGCGGCCGCCGGTCTCAAGAGCGAGTCCGAGGGCGAGGAGCCGCAGCGCTTCGTCGTTGTGCTCCCGGCCTGACCGGAACGCGTGTGGTCGGCCCCGTCTGTCTCGCAGGCGGGGCCGATGTTTGTAAGCCTGGCAGTGCCCGTTGTGTGATGAGTGAGTTCTGTACGGAAGGACGGTCCCCGTGACGGAGGCAGCAGAGCTTCCCCCGGCGCCCGAAGAGGCGCGTGCGGTATTCGGCGAGTTTTTCCCGGAAGCCGTGCGGTATGCGGAGCTGCTGGCGGACGCGGGGGTCAAGCGCGGTCTGATCGGCCCGCGTGAGGTGCCCCGGCTCTGGGAGAGGCACCTGCTGAACTGCGCGGTGCTGTCGGAGGCGGTGCCCGAAGGCGTCTCGGTCTGTGACGTGGGCTCGGGGGCCGGGCTGCCGGGCATCCCGCTGGCTCTGGTGCGCCGGGATCTCAAGATCACCTTGCTGGAGCCCCTGCTGCGGCGGACCAACTTCCTCCAGGAGGCGGTCGAGCTGCTGGGCCTGGACCACGTCACGGTGGTGCGCGGCCGCGCCGAAGAGGTGCTCGGCAAGCTCCAGCCTGTCCACGTGGTGACGGCTCGCGCGGTGGCTCCGCTGGACCGGCTGGCCGGCTGGGGCGTGCCCCTGCTGCGTCCCTACGGGGAGATGCTGGCGCTCAAGGGCGACACCGCCGACGAGGAGCTGGTGGCGGCCAAGGCGGCGCTGACGAAGCTGGGTGTGGTGAAGACCTCGGTGCTCCAGGTCGGTGAGGGTGTCGTGGACCCCCTGACGACGGTGGTGCGCGTCGAGGTGGGCGAGAGCCCCGGCGGGGTCCGGTTCGCGGCGAAGCGGGCGAAGGCGGCCCGCGTGGGGCGGACCCGGCGCCGCCGTTGATGATCGTCCCTTTGGGTCCGGCCCGCGTCGTTTCAGGCGTGTTGGGCCCTATAGGTATGGATTTCGGAGTGTCGTAGCGGGCGGAAGTCCGTGTCCGGGCATCGTGTTTCACGTGAAACGTCGCTCCCTGCTGCACGGAATCATCAGCCGCGGTCGTGAGGCCGCGTCCCCCCGCCCGCGTGACGGGGCGGGGGTGACGGAGTTGTCCACATCGGTGGATTCATCCACAGGAGTTCGGGCCCCGCTGGTTCGTGACCCCGGGGACATGGCAGGCTCTGTTCATCGCGAGCCTGATGCCGAGGAGAGTGACACCGTGCGGTCCGACGCCAACCTCGCGGGGCCGATGGCCGACCCGGTCCCCGGTCCCCGCTCTGAATCGCCGGGCGAGGACGTTTCCGCCCCGGTTGCCGCTGGGGAAGAGACACCGCCTCCGCCCCTTGTGGACAACGACGACACCCCCATCGGGCGGGCCGCCCAGCTGGCGGTGGACGCCCTGGGACGGGCGGGTGAACCGCTGCCGCGGCCGGCGCAGACCCGGGTGATGGTGGTGGCCAACCAGAAGGGCGGCGTCGGCAAGACGACGACGACCGTGAACCTCGCGGCCTCGCTGGCCCTTCACGGGGCCAAGGTCCTGGTCATCGACCTCGATCCGCAGGGCAACGCATCCACGGCACTCGGCATCGACCACCACGCGGACGTGCCCTCCATCTACGACGTGCTCGTGGACAGCCGGCCGCTGCTGGAGGTCGTCCAGCCCGTGGTGGACGTGGAGGGCCTGTTCTGTGCCCCGGCCACGATCGATCTGGCGGGCGCGGAGATCGAGCTGGTCTCGCTGGTGGCCAGGGAGAGCCGGCTCCAGCGGGCGATCCAGGCGTACGAGCAGCCGCTCGACTACATCCTGATCGACTGCCCGCCGTCGCTGGGGCTGCTCACGGTGAACGCGCTGGTGGCGGGGGCGGAGGTGCTGATCCCGATCCAGTGCGAGTACTACGCCCTGGAAGGCCTGGGGCAGCTGCTGCGCAACGTCGACCTGGTGCGGGCCCACCTGAACCAGTCGCTGCACGTGTCCACGATTTTGCTGACGATGTACGACGGCAGGACGCGGCTGGCCTCGCAGGTGGCGGAGGAGGTTCGCACGCACTTCGGCAAGGAGGTGCTGCGGACCAGCATCCCGCGCTCGGTACGCATCTCGGAAGCGCCCAGCTACGGGCAGACGGTGCTCACCTACGACCCGGGTTCCAGCGGCTCCCTCTCCTACCTGGAAGCGGCGCGGGAGATCGCGCTGCGGGGAGCCGGAATCCATTACGACGCCCGGCACGCCCATCTGGGCGCCGGCATGAACAGCACACAGAGTATGGCGGAGGGGATCCAGTGAGTGAGCGACGTAGGGGTCTGGGGCGGGGGCTCGGCGCGCTGATTCCCGCCGCTCCCCAGGAGAAGACGCCCATGGTGGGTGCCGGGTCGACGTCACCGTCGGCGGTACCGGTACTGACGTCTGAGCGCGGAATCGCCGCGGCGAAGCTGGCGGCGCTGGCACAGGCCGATGGCGCGCTGGCGGCACCTCCGGCGGCAGCCGACGTGGAAGCGCCGGCGGCACTGGTACCGGAGCCGGCGGCACCGGCCGACGAGGTGGCGGGGGCGACGTTCGCGGAGCTCCCGGTGGACGCCATCACGCCGAACCCGCGGCAGCCCCGTGAGGTGTTCGACGAGGACGCGCTGGCGGAGCTGGTGACCTCCATCAAGGAGGTGGGCCTGCTCCAGCCGGTCGTGGTGCGTCAGTCCGGGCCGGGCCGGTATGAGCTGATCATGGGCGAGCGCCGCTGGCGCGCGTGCCGGGAAGCCGGACTGGACCGGATTCCGGCGATCATCCGGGCGACGGACGACGAGAAGCTGCTTCTGGACGCGCTCCTGGAGAACCTGCACCGGGCGCAGCTCAACCCGCTGGAGGAAGCCGCCGCGTACGACCAGCTGCTGCAGGACTTCCACTGCACTCACGACCAGCTGGCGGACCGGATCGGGCGGTCGCGTCCCCAGGTGTCGAACACGCTCCGACTGCTGAGGCTTTCCGCCTCGGTGCAGCGCAGGGTGGCCGCGGGGGTGCTCTCGGCGGGACACGCACGGGCGCTGCTGTCGGTGGAGGACTCCGAGGCGCAGGACCGCCTGGCGCACCGGATCGTGGCCGAGGGTCTTTCGGTGCGCGCGGTCGAGGAGATCGTGTCGCTGATGGGGTCGGAGCCGGAGAGCCCGGTGAAGCCGAAGGGCCCGCGGGCGGGTGCCCGGGTGGCTCCGGCGCTCAGTGAGCTGGCGACGCGGCTGTCGGACCGGTTCGAGACGCGGGTGAAGGTGGACCTCGGTCAGAAGAAGGGCAAGATCACCGTCGAGTTCGCGTCGATGGAGGATCTGGAGCGGATCCTGGGCACGCTGGCGCCGGGCGAGGGCCGGGTCCTGGAACAGGGGCTGTCCGGAGAGTGACCCGGCGGTCCGGCCGGGGAGTCGGGAGGCGAGTCGTACGGTGCGAGCCGGTACGGCTCGCCTCTTTGTCGTAGCGGATACGATGCGTGTATGGGTCGTCGGTTGGTACCGCTCACGCTGGACAACCTCCAGGACCTTCCCCGGCGTTGCCGGACCTGTGTGTTCTGGGAGCTGGATCCGGTCAGTGGTGAGGCCGCCGTGAAGGCGGGAACCGCTGAGCTGGAGAAGGAGGCCTGGATCTCCGCCGTCCTGTTGGAGTGGGGATCGTGCGGCCGCGTCGTCTATGTGGACGACGTCCCCGTGGGCTTCGTCCTGTACGCGCCGCCGGCCTATGTGCCCCGTGCGACGGCGTTCCCGACGAGCCCGGTCTCTCCTGACGCGGTCCAGCTCATCACGGCGTGGATCATGCCGGGCTATCAGGGGCAGGGGCTGGGACGGGTGATGGTCCAGACGGTGGCGAAGGATCTGCTGCGGCGCGGATTCCGGGCGATCGAGGCGTTCGGCGACGCGCAGTGGGAGCGGCCGGCCTGTCTGCTCCCTGCGGACCATCTGCTGTCCGTGGGCTTCAAGACGGTACGACCGCATCCGGTGCATCCCCGGCTCCGACTGGAACTGCGCTCGACGCTGTCCTGGAAGGAAGACGTGGAACTGGCCCTGGACCGCCTGCTGGGCGGGGCGCGGGCGCGCAAGGAACCGGCGCTGCGCCCGCTGTGAGCGGAGACCGCCGGATGTGCGAACGGGGCCGCTCCCACTGGGAGCGGCCCCGTTTCACGTGAAACATCAGGCGGTCTTGACCTCGACGAAGGGATCGAGGTCACGCAGGATGGCGGCCTTCGGCTTGGCACCGACGATGGTCTTGACGACCTCGCCGCCCTGGTAGACGTTCAGCGTCGGAATGGACATGACGCCGTACTTGGCGGCCGTGGCCGGGTTCTCGTCGATGTTGAGCTTGACGACCTCGATCTGGTCGCCGTACTCGGCTGCGATGGCCTCCAGAGAAGGCGCGATCTGCCGGCACGGGCCGCACCACGCGGCCCAGAAGTCGACCAGGACGGGCTTGTCGGCGGCGAGGACGTCGGCATCGAAGCTGGCGTCGGTCACGTTCTTGAGGGTGCCGGCCACAGCGGCCTCCTTTTTCCTGCGGGGTGTGGGTGGGGAAGGGGGGTGGTGCGGGGGTCAGACGGTCGCGTTCGCGTGCGCCTGCTCGGCGTCCGCGAGGGCGGCGAGGTAGCGCTCGGCGTCCAGGGCGGCGGAGCAGCCGGTACCGGCGGCGGTGATCGCCTGACGGTAGGTGTGGTCCACGACGTCGCCCGCGCCGAAGACGCCGGTGAGGTTGGTGCGCGTGGACGGGGCGTCGACCTTGAGGTAGCCCTCGTCGTCCAGGTCCAGCTGCCCGGTGAACAGCTCGGTGCGCGGGTCGTGTCCGACGGCGATGAAGAGGCCGGTCACGGGCAGCTCGGAGGTCTCACCGGTCTTGGTGTTGCGCAGGGTGAGGCCGGAGAGCTTCTGCTCGCCGTGGATCTCGGCGACCTCGCTGTCCCAGGCGAACGAGATCTTCGGGTCGGCGAAGGCGCGGTCCTGCATCGCCTTGGAGGCGCGCAGGCTGTCGCGGCGGTGGACGATGGTGACCGACTTGGCGAACCGGGAGAGGAAGGTCGCTTCCTCCATCGCGGTGTCGCCGCCGCCGACGACGGCGATGTCCTGGTCCTTGAAGAAGAACCCGTCGCAGGTGGCGCACCAGGAGACGCCTCGGCCGGAGAGGGCGTCCTCGTTGGGCAGACCGAGCTTGCGGTGCTGGGAACCGGTGGTCACGATCACGGCCTTGGCGCGGTGCACGGTTCCGGCGGTGTCGGTGACGGTCTTGATCTCACCGGTGAGGTCCACGGCCACGACGTCGTCCGGGACGAGCTCGGCGCCGAAGCGCTCCGCCTGGCCACGCATGTTGTCCATCAGGTCAGGACCCATGATGCCGTCCTGGAAACCGGGGAAGTTCTCCACCTCGGTGGTGTTCATCAGCGCACCGCCGGCGGTGACGGCACCCTCGAAGACCAGGGGGCTGAGCGAAGCGCGTGCGGTGTACAGGGCGGCCGTGTAACCGGCCGGCCCGGAGCCGATGATGATCACGTTTCGGACGTCGCTCACGGGTTCGTTCCTCGTCTCTGCGGACTGCGTGCTGCCTACCGGGGGGCCGGTGTGGACTGTCATCCCACCCAACGGATCCTACGGCGCTCGCATTCCCGGTCCGGCGCGGCTCAGCCTTGAAGGGGTCAGGGGCGGGCGTACGTACCGGTGAGCAGTGGCTTGCCGGGGGCCGCCGAGGGGGTGTCCGCGCAGCCGCCGGGAACGACGTAGGCGTCCACGCGGGAGGGATCACCGGGGTGCGCGAGGACGACGAGGTAGACGTCCGTGCCCTGGTAGCTGCCGTGCTCGGCGGCGAGCGGGGTGTCGGAACGGCCGGTGGCCCGCTGGGCACAGGGCGGGACGGCGGGAGCCTGCCGGTCGCCGGGGGCGAGGCCCGGGGAGGTGCCTGGGGGGACGCCCGGCGAGGTGCCGGAGGGGACGCCCGGGGAGGCGTTCTCCATCCCGTAGGTGTTGTTCCTCTGCTCGGGCCTGCTCTGCGGCTTCGCGCCGGAAGCGAGGAGGTGCTGGACGCTGCCCTGGAGCCCCTGGGACGTGTACGAGCCGTCGGAGGCGGGCGGAGTGGCGGTTGCGGAAGTGCCGGTCCGGGCGACGGTGTCGTGGGGGGCGCCTCCGCCCAGGGCGCCGGACAGGACGACGCCCAGTGCGCAGGCCGCGGCGCCCGCGAGGCCGGCGAGGACCGCGATCCGTCGGCGGGCCCGGCGTCGGCCGGGACCGGTTGGGCCGGCCGGGTGACCCGCGGGCCGGGCCGGGGCGGACGGCGGCGTCTGCCGCGGGGCGACGGCGGGGGCGGGCGTGGACTGGGCACGCTGCGAGGTGGAGTCCAGGAGGGCCTCGGCGGCGAGGGCGGCGTCGATGCGGCCCGCGACATCGGAGGGCATCCTGCTCGGCCCCGGCAGGGTGCCGAGCAGGGACCGGATCTCTTCTAGGGAGGCGAGGACGTCGGCGCACAGGGCGCAGGCGCCGAGGTGGCTGCGTACGGCGGCGGTGCGGGCCGGTGGGAGCAGCCCTTCGGTCAGGTCGGAGATCTCCGCGACGTCCGGGTGCCGGATCGTGCCGGTCGTGCCGGTTGTGGGGCTCACGGTCGTCCACCTCCGCCCTTCACTGCGTCTGGGTCTGGCTGCCTGGCTTCTGCCGCTGGTGGGACGGGTGACCCCGGCGTCCGGTTCCTTCCCCGCTCGGCGGAGGTGTTATCCACCGCATTCGAGCGCAGATGAGTGAGCAGCGGGAGCAGTTTCGCCCGGCCCCGCGCGCACCGGCTCTTGACCGTTCCGACGGCGACGTCGAGGACGCGCGCGGCCTCGGCCACGGGGTAGCCCTGCATGTCGACCAGGACGAGCGCGGCCCGCTGCTCCGCGGGGAGGGTGCCGAGGGCGGCCAGCAGCTGCCGATGGAGGTCCTGGCGCTCCGCGGGGGCCTCGGCGGATTCGTGCGGCTCCAGGAGCCGCTCCAGCCGGTCCGTGTCGTCCAGGGGAGCCGTCCGGCGGGAGGCCGCCTTGCGGGCCCGGTCGAGGCAGGCGTTGACGGTGATCCGGTGCAGCCAGGTGGTGACGGCGGCGTCACCGCGGAAGGTGTGCGCGGCCCGGTAGGCGGAGACGAGCGCGTCCTGCACGGCGTCGGCGGCCTCCTCCCGGTCCCCGAGCGTGCGCAGCGCCACGGCCCACATCCGGTCGCGGTGCCGCCGCACGAGTTCCCCGAAGGCATCGGGATCCCCCGCCACGTGCCGCTCCAGCAGCTCGTGGTCACCGGCCCGCTCGGGGTCGTCAGCCGCAGGCTTCATTGTCCCCTCCTGGTGCGCGCGGTACGAGACATTCAAGCGGCTTGAGCAGCGGTTGCGATACGTCCCGGTACCGGACGGGACTGTGCGGGGGTCCCCGCACAGTCCCGGTTGCCGCCCGTATCCGGTTTCAGGAGCTGCCCGGTCCTGAGATCACGACGTTGGTGATGGCCTGCTTGTATCCGGCGCCGCTGTATTCGTAGGGCCCCGACTTGGGCATGGCGGTGATCCACAGGAGCACGTAGCGCGTCTTCACCGGGGTGTCGGTGGTGAGGCCGAGCTGGGTGCCGGACGTGGTTGCACCGGCGATCTTGTGCATGGCACTGACCGGATTCGACGACGACATGTTCGGTGCCGCGTAGATCGCGGCGGTGGTGTGGTCGCCGCCGAATTTGAACGCTATCGAGGCCGCGCTGACCTCCTGCTCGGAGCCGAGGTCGAAGACGAGGCCGACGCCCGCCTTGTAGGCGCCCATGTCCGGGCCGTCGGCGAACGCCTTGGTCCGCCAGTACGACGAGGAGTCGCTGTCGAAGCTGTTCGCGGCGTCCTCCGCGTTCTGGGGGGTCCCGTCCGGGTAGTACTCCTCGGCACTCTTGATGTGCAACGGGACGGGCTCGGGGTTCTTCTTCGAGTCGCCCGTCTCGGACGACTGGGAGTTGCCGGGGCTGCCTCCGTTGCCGCCCTGGTTGCTGTGGTTCAGGAGGGTGTCGGCGAGCTGCCAGCTGCCCAGGCCGAGGGCGGCGATGAGCAGCGCTGCGACACCCCACTTGAGGGCGCGGCCGGTACGGCTCTGCAACGGGGGCGGCGGCGTGGCGGCGAGGCTCTGCACGGTCGGCAGGCCGGTCGCCGGGTGCCGCCCGTAGTTGCCCTGCTGGTAGGTGGTGTGCTGGTACTCGGGCGGGGCGGTGAAAGCCGGCTCCGGCGGCCGGATGCGGGGCATCGCGGCGACGGCCTTGGCCAGCTCCTCGGGGGTGGTGCAGGCGGGCTCCTGCCGGGAGGCGGTGGCCCCGTCGTTGGCCAGGGCGCGCATGGCCAGCTCTCCCAGGCCCCGGTGAACCCCCGCTCGCACCTGGTCGGGGGCGATCAGACCAACGCCCTTGGGCAGGCCGGTGAGGCCGTAGGCGTCCGTTTCGTAGGGCCAGCGCTGGGTGAGCGCCGCGTACAGCAGCGCGCCGATCGCCTCGGTGTCGGCCCGCTGGGGGGTGTCGCTGCTGATGCCGCGCAGGGCGGCGTTCACGGCGAGACCGCGGATGCGGTACTGGCCGGTGGAGGTGCGCAGTATCGCGCTGGGAGTCAGGCGCAGGTGCGCCAGGCCCTCGCGGTGGGCGGCGGCCATGGCCTGCGACACCTGGCTGACGAGCTGGTAGGCCTCGTGGGCCTCCAGCGGGCCTACGGCGAGGATGGCGGTGAGTTCGGTGGCGTCGGGCAGCCACTCGTGCACGACGTAGACGAGGTCGTTCTCCTCGACGGCGTCGAGGACCTGGACGAACCGGGGGTCGCCGAGCAGCGCGGAAGAGCGGGCCGCGGCCAGGACGGTCCGGGCCCGGGGGTGGTCGGCCGGCAGCAGGTGCACGCCGACGGCGCGGCGCAGTTTTTCGTCCATCGCACGCCAGCTGCTGAATCCGTCCAGACGGGTGACGCACTCCTCGAGTCGGTAGCGCCTGGCGAGCTTGTGCCCGCTGTGCAGTTCGGGCGCCGCCACGGGCGCGACTGTTTTGCGTTCGCCATCCGTTTCGCGCATGGATCCGTCCGCGGCTCGGTCGTTCTGGGTGTCCACCCCGTCGGCCGTGGCCTTGACCGCTTCCGCGGTCAGCGGCTCATCGCCGCTGTTGTCGGCCACGTCGACGGCAGCTGTGCTACGTTCCGCCACCGTCGTCCCTGCCTCCCCATCCGTTGCGCGCTGTCAGCCAGTCTGCGAAGCCATGCCAATTGTGCCCACAGTCCGGCCCTCCGCACGACACGCGAAGGAGGGCCGGACCGTCGGGTCTGCCCGTCAACGCCCCAGTCGTCCGCGGACCATTCCGACCATCGCGTTGAGCTCTTCGACGCGCATGCGCTTGGCGGCGGCGAGGAAGACGGCCACCAGGGCGATGAAGCCTGCCACCAGGGCGGCGAGCGACCCGGCGGCTCCACTGCCCAGCCACTTGGTGACCCCGTAGGCGGCCGCACCGGCCACGACGGCGGCCGGGACACAGGCGCCGATGAGGCGGGTGTAGGTGCGCATCACGTGTGCCCCGTCGAGGTCACCGCCGAGGCGGGCGCGCAGGCGGCGCCAGGCGACGCCCACGCCGACCGTGTACCCGAGACCGTAGGCCGCGCCCATGCCGACGACGGCCCAGCGCTCGGGGAGGACGAGGAAGGCGAGCCCCGAGACGCCGGCGTTGACCGCGGCGACGATGACCGTGTTGTAGAACGGCGTCCGGGTGTCCTCATAGGCGTAGAAGCCGCGCAGGACGACGTACTGGACGGAGTACGGGATGAGTCCGAGGCCGAAGGCCATCAGGATGTAGCCGATGTTCTGTGCCGTCGCCGCGCCGGAGCCGGCGTAGAGCAGGGTGGACATCGGGACGCCCAGCGCGAGGAACGCGAAGGCGCAGGGCACGATCGCCACGGCGGAGGTGCGCAGGCCGTAGGAGATGTCGTCGCGGACGGCGGCTACGTCCCCGTCGTGGGCCGAGCGGGAGATACGCGGCAGGACGGCGGTCATGACCGAGACGGTGATGATGGCCTGCGGCATCTGCCACAGGAGCAGCGCGTAGTTGTACGCGGCGATGCCGGTGCCGTCGTGGCCTTGGCTGTGGGCGACGTCGCCCGCCCAGGTCGCGAGCTGGGTGACCACGATGAGGCCGAGCTGGTTGGCCAGGACGAAGAAGAAGGTCCACTTGGCGAGGCCGGCCGCCTTGCCGAGCCCGTGGCCCTTCCAGTCGAAGCGCAGGCGCGGCTTGAAGCCGGCGTCCCGCAGGTAGGGGATCATCGCCAGGGACTGGACGGCGAGGCCGAGCAGGGTGCCCAGGCCGAGCAGCCGGACGCCCTCGGGGGTGATGCTCGCCTCGTCGACGCCGGTGCTGGTGAAGCCGCCGAACGCCCAGATGAACGCGCCGAACGTGGCGATGACGACGACGTTGTTGAGGACGGGGGTCCACATCATGGCGCCGAAACGGCCGCGGGCGTTGAGGATCTGACCGAGCACCACGTGCACCCCCATGAAGAACATGGTGGGCAGGCAGTAGTGGGCGAAGGCGACCGCGACCTCCATCCGGTGCGGATCGTCGGCGATCTTCTGCGACATCATGCCGATGAACAGCGGTGCCGCGAGCACGCAGACCGTGGTGACGGCGCCGAGCAGCACCACGACGAGCGTCAGGAGGCGGTTGGCGTACGCCTCGCCGCCGTCCTCGTCGTCCTTCATCGCGCGGACCAGCTGCGGGATGAACACGGCGTTGAGGGCGCCGCCGCCGACCAGCACGTAGATCATCGTCGGCAGGGTGTTGGCGACCTGGTAACTGTCGTTGAGGGTGGTGACACCGATCGCGGTGCCGATCACGAGGGTGCGCAGGAAGCCGGTGATGCGGGACACGATCGTGCCGGCGGCCATCAGGGCGCTCGACTTGAGCAGGCCCGAGGCCTTGCCGGCGGGCTTGGCCGGAGCCGGGACGGCGACCGGGGGCTCCTCCGCGGTCGCCTGCGGGGCCGCCTCCTGGTCCCGGTACAGGTGGGCGAAGGCGTTCGGTTCCGGCTGTTCGTCCGCGGCCGTGGTCACCAGGGAGTCCACACCCACGAACTCCGTGGTCGTGGGGCGGTCACCGTAGGGCAGGTGGCGGGAAGGGCCGTCGGGCTCGGGCGGCGGGGTCTGGGCCCAGACGCGGGCGTCCGGACCGCCGTACGAGGGCGGCGGCGGAGCCGCGTACAGGGGGCCTGGTTCCAGGTAGGTGCCCGGCGGCGGAGGAGGGTGCGAGGCCCGGTCGTACAGGGCCTCCGCCACGGGGTCCTGGGCCGACAGGTCCTGGGACCGGTAAGGGTCGTAGTCGTAGGCATCCTGGACATACGGGTCGTGATCCGGCCCGGATGCGGGCGCGGAGGCCTGCCCGGGCACCGGGGCACCCGGCGCGGTGCCCTGGGAGGGCGCCGGCCCACCAGTGCCCTGCGCGCGGTCACCGTCGTACGGCGCGTTCATCGAAACCCCACCTCATCGTCCCCAGGCCGACCGGCCACGGCATCGCTTTAACGGTCCACTGTCTCACCCGTGCCGGACCCGCTTGTGCTTTGCGGTCCGGTGTCCGGGGACTCGTCACTCGGCTGCGTGCTCTCCTCGGCGGCCGCGCGGGTCGCCGCGCGCTTGCGGCTCGCGTACATCTTGATGCCCGCGAGGACGAGGAGGAGAACGCCGCCGGCGATGACGAGCATGACGGTGGGAGTGACCTCGGTGGCCTCCACGGTGAACTTCTGTTCCTTGCCGTAGGGGACGCCGTTCTTCGTGAACAGCTGCGCGGTGACCTCGACGGGACCGCTCGCGGTGGCGTTCGCGGGGAACTTCAGGGTCTGGCTGTGATCGGCCGGGACGTTGACTTCCTGCTCGGCCACTCCGCTGTCGCCGAACATCAACCGGGTGGGGTTGGCCGACTTCACCCGCAGGACCAGGTTGTGGACGTCCTGCACGAGGCTGTTCTGGACACTGACCGGGATGATCGCGCTGTGCCCGGACAAGGTGGCGTCGGACTTCGGGACGACCTTGACCTTCTCGGTGAGGCCGATCAGGTAGTCCTGCACCTGGTCCCGGTAGACGCCGGCCTCCTCGGGCCGCCCGCGCCACGAGGTGGACATCTCCCGGTTGGTCGTGTTGCCGAAGGGGATCTCGACGCGCTCGGGAGCGGCGAGGATCACCTTGAAACGGTCGAGGGTGTCCTGGGTGGTCCGGATCTTCTCGAACGCGGACACCGGGAGTTCCTGCCGGCTGAGGGCTTCCGGGTACTGGCCGGCCCCGGGGACCTGGGTGGCGGCGCCCGGGTCCGGCTTGGCGGAAGCAGCGGCTTCCAGGTCGGACGGCTGGGTCCAGCGGCCGCCCTGCAGGCCGCGCAGGGCGGCGGCCATCGACTCCGCCTGGCTGGAGGACGGCATCCGCTGCGGCGTGACGACGAAGCTGCGCTGCTCGTCGCCGCCCTGCAGGTTCAGGGCGAGACTGTGGGCCAGGAACCTCTGCACGGCGAGCGTGGAGTCCCTGGCATTGAGCATGTCGCCTTCGAAGGCCGTCGACAGTTCGGCGTCGGCGACGATCGCGGTGGCGCCCGCGCCGATGGGACGGGCGGCCGTCGGGGTGTAGCCGAGGGCGCCGGTCTCCTGGAGGCTGTCGCTGCGGGTGAGGACGTTGTGGGCGCCCGCCGAGGTGGCGACGTTGACGATCGACGGGTCGATCGCGCCGTTCACCGGCCAGGAGAAGTCGGTGGACGGGGTGACGTGCAGGACCGTCTCGACGGCTTGCTTCGCCTTGTCGGTCGCGGGTCGCAGCTGGCCCAGAGTGCCCGACACGTCCTTGCCGTGGTGGGCAAGGGAAGCCAGGTCGGGGTCGGCGTAGGGCAGCGCGACGACCTTCTTGCCCTGGACCGCGGTCTCCAGCGCGCTCAGCCACTGCTCGGCCACGGCCCTGCTCCTGCCCGGCAGGGGCTTCCCGTCAGGGTCGGGGTTGCGGATCCGGTAGCCCTTGGCCATGGCGTCGACCGTGTAGAGCAGGTCCGGGTCGATGACCCAGGTGATCGGCAGGTCCTTGCCGAGGGAGACCATCCGCTCCAGGCGGCCTCCCGGCGCCAGCTCCTTGGCCAAGGAGTCGTCGAGGAAGACGGGCGTCTGCGTCTCGTCCGAGCCGGTTTCCGCCGTGACCCTGGTGGTGGAGATCAGCGGCCACGCATAGGTGAGGTAGGAGCGCTTCGCGGCGGCCTCGGGCTGCCACGGCAGGAACGTCCGCCGGATACCGAGCACCTGCTCGTACGGCCGGCTGTCGGTCTCTCCCGAGAGGGAGACGCCCAGCTGGTAGACGCCGTCCTTGCCCAGGTCCAGCTTGCCGACCGGGACATTGATGGTGAACGGCCGGCTGGCCTTGGAGGGCAACGAGTCGATCTTCACTGCGAAGGCCGGGTCGATCTCCCCCGGGTCCACGCCGGCCCGGAAGCCGGTGCGGTCCGCCACCTCGTCGATGGACGCCCGGTCACCCACGACGGGGCCCACGCGCAGCCCCACGTGCGCGCCCTTGATCGCCTCGCGGCTGTTGTTGACCACGCTGCCCGAGATGGTGAGGGTGTCGCTCTTCACCGGGGCGTTGGGAGACACCTCAAGCAGCTGGACGTCGACAGCGGAGTCGGCGGCCTGGGCCGGCGGGGCAGGGGCGTAGACCAAGGCGGCGAGGACCGGCGTGCCCGCGAGCAGGACGACTGCCCGCCGCAGCCAGCGGCGCCGGGCAGGGGCGGCTGCCCCCAGGATGTCTGCCGCCTCGGCCACGCGCTCGCCCGTCCCTCGAAGTGTCAGTGGTCGTCGGTTGTGCGTCCACGAATGGTAACGAGGCGCGCTGTGCGCGAGTGCCGCCCCTTGCTCCACATGATCGGCTCCGGCCCGCGGGCGCCGTGGGGCGGGGTCCCGCAAAATCGCGGCGGCCCCCGCCGGGCGGGCCACGTACCCTTTTCTGTTGTGCCGAACGCCAATGAAGACACCCCCAGTGCCCTGAGTCAGGTGCAGCGCCGAGCGGTCAGTGAACTGCTGCGCGTCGCTCCTGTCGCCGACGAGCTCGGCCGCCGTTTCCAGGAAGCGGGCTTCCGCCTCGCCCTGGTCGGCGGCTCCGTGCGCGATGCGCTGCTCGGGCGTCTCGGCAACGACCTCGACTTCACCACCGACGCCCGTCCTGAGGACGTGCTGAGGATCATGCGGCCCTGGGCCGACTCGGTGTGGGACGTCGGTATCGCCTTCGGCACCGTCGGCGCACAGAAGCTGGCCCGCACCGCGGAAGGCGACCGGAACTTCCAGATCGAGGTGACGACGTACCGCTCGGAGTCGTACGACCGCACCTCGCGCAAGCCGGAGGTCTCCTACGGCGACTCCATCGAGGAGGATCTGGTCCGCCGCGATTTCACGGTGAACGCGATGGCCGTCGCGCTGCCCGAGAAGGAGTTCGTGGACCCGCACGGCGGCCTGGAGGACCTCCGGGAAGGCGTCCTGCGCACCCCCGGCACCCCCGAGGACTCCTTCTCGGACGATCCGTTGCGGATGCTGCGCGCGGCCCGGTTCGCCGCGCAGCTGGACTTCGAGGTCGCACCCGAGGTCGTGGCGGCGATGAAGGCGATGTCCGAACGTATCGAGATCGTCTCGGCGGAGCGGGTGCAGGCTGAGCTGAACAAGCTCCTGCTGTCCGCACACCCCCGCAAGGGCCTGGGACTGCTCGTGGACACCGGCCTGGCCGACCGGGTGCTGCCCGAGCTGCCCGCCCTGCGGCTGGAGAGTGACGAGCACCACCGCCACAAGGACGTCTACGAGCACTCGCTGATCGTGCTGGAGCAGGCGATCGACCTGGAGGAGGACGGCCCGGACCTCGTGCTGCGTCTTGCTGCCCTGTTCCACGACATCGGCAAGCCCCGCACCCGCAGGTTCGAGAGCGACGGCCGTGTCTCCTTCCACCACCACGAGGTGGTGGGCGCGAAGATGACCAAGAAGCGCATGACCGCGTTGAAGTATTCCAACGACATGGTCAAGGACGTGTCCCGGCTGGTGGAGCTGCACCTGCGCTTCCACGGGTACGGCGACGGGGAGTGGACCGACTCGGCCGTGCGCCGGTACGTCCGCGACGCGGGCCCGCTGCTGGAGCGTCTGCACAAGCTGACGCGGTCGGACTGCACCACGCGCAACAAGCGCAAGGCCAGTGCGCTCTCCCGTACGTACGACGGCCTGGAGGAGCGGATCGCGCAGCTCAAGGAGCAGGAGGAGCTGGACGCGATCCGGCCCGACCTGAACGGCAACGAGATCCAGCAGGTGCTCGGTGTGGGTCCCGGCCCGGTGATCGGCAAGGCCTATGCGTTCCTGCTGGAGCTGCGGCTGGAGAACGGCCCGATGGGACACGACGCGGCGGTGGCGGCGTTGAAGGAGTGGTGGGCCTCTCAGGCCTGAGCCGGTTCGACCGCATGATGTTTCACGTGAAACATCGCGTGGTCTTTCCCCTGGGCTACTGCTGGGCCGCGCCCCCTACAGGGCGTAGGCCCTGCCGCTGGAGGAGGGCTGCCGTGGCGGCGTAGAGGACGGCCACGCTCACCACCAGCGGAACGGACCGGCCGTCGGCAGGGAGCATCAGGGAGGACACCGCCGCTGCTGCGACGAACGCGGCGTTGAACAACACGTCGTAGACGGAGAAGACGCGCCCCCGGAACTCGTCGTCCACCTGGAACTGAACGACGGTGTCGGTGGAGATCTTGGCGCCCTGCGTGGCGATGCCCAGGGCGAAGGCGGCGACGAGCATTGGTCCGGGTGCGAAGAACAGGCCGAGTGCCGGAACCAGGATCGCCGCGCCACCGGCGCACACGGTCATCCAGCCGCGGGTGCCCAGCCGGCCCACCAGCCACGGCGTGACGACGGCCGCCGCGAAGAACCCCGCGCCGGAGACGCCGATGGCGACGCCCAGCAGGGCCAGGCCGGCGGACTCGTTGTCCGACCAGGAGTAGCGGCACAGCATGAGCAGGGTCACCAGCAGAGCTCCGTAGCAGAACCGCATCATGGTCATCGCGGTGAGCGCCTGGGCGGCTTCGCGGCGTCCGGCCAGGTGCCGCAGGCCTTCGGCCATGCCGCGCACGGTGAGCGCCGCCCCCTCGGCGAGCGACGGACGGGACCGTCCAGGGGGGTGGTCGGGTCCCAGGAGGCCGACGGCCAGGCGCAGGGAGACGAGCGCGGCGCACAGGTACAGCCCGGCGCCGAACAGCACGACCAGCGCGTCGGAGTCCGCGGCCAGCAGCCGGACCAGGAAGGCCAGCCCCCCGCCCGCGGTCGCCGCGAGGGTACCGGCGGTGGGTGAGAGGGCATTCGCTGTCACCAGCTGGCCGGACCCGACGACATGCGGCAGCGACGCGGCGAGACCTGCCAGCACGAAGCGGTTGACGGCGGTCACGGACAGGGCCGAGGCGTAGAAGAGCCAGTCAGGGACGTGGATCACGATCAGCAGGCCGGTCACGCAGGCGAGGAAGGCGCGCAGGAGGTTGCCGTAGAGGAAGACCTGCCTGCGGCGCCAGCGGTCCAGCAGCACTCCGGCGAACGGCCCGATGGCGGAGTAGGGCAGCAGCAGCACGGCCATCGCCGAGGCGATGGCCGCGGGTGAGGTCTGCTTCTCCGGCGAGAACACCACGTAGGTGGCGAGCGCGACCTGGTAGACGCCGTCGGCGGCCTGGGAGAGCAGCCGGACGGTCAGCAGATTGCGGAAGTCCCTCAGGCGCAGGAGTACGCGCAGATCACGTACGACAGGCATGAGGGCAAGGGTCACATACGCCGAGGGTCCCCGGGCACATTGCCCGGGGACCCTCGGCGGAAGAACGGTCGAAGTCCAGGTGTCCGAAGGACGTGGTCTTCGCGTGCTTTCTGGTGGAACGCGTGAGCCGGAGCTGCTTAGCGCTCGACCTCGCCCTTGATGAACTTCTCGACGTTCGCGTAGGCCTCGTCGTCGAAGTACTGGACCGGCGGGGACTTCATGAAGTAGCTCGACGCCGACAGGATCGGACCACCGATGCCGCGGTCCTTGGCGATCTTCGCGGCGCGCAGGGCGTCGATGATGACACCGGCCGAGTTCGGGGAGTCCCAGACCTCGAGCTTGTACTCGAGGTTCAGCGGGACGTCGCCGAAGGCACGGCCCTCGAGGCGGACGTAGGCCCACTTGCGGTCGTCGAGCCACGCGACGTAGTCGGAGGGGCCGATGTGGACGTTCTTCTCGCCGAGCTCACGGTCGGGGATCTGCGAGGTGACGGCCTGCGTCTTGGAGATCTTCTTCGACTCGAGGCGGTCGCGCTCGAGCATGTTCTTGAAGTCCATGTTGCCGCCGACGTTGAGCTGCATGGTGCGCTCGAGACGGACGCCGCGGTCCTCGAACAGCTTCGCCATCACACGGTGCGTGATGGTGGCGCCGACCTGCGACTTGATGTCGTCGCCGACGATCGGGACACCGGCCTCGGTGAACTTGTCCGCCCACTCCTTGGTGCCGGCGATGAAGACCGGGAGGGCGTTGACGAACGCGACCTTGGCGTCGATGGCGCACTGGGCGTAGAACTTCGCCGCGTCCTCGGAACCGACGGGCAGGTAGCAGATCAGGACGTCGACCTGGCGGTCCTTGAGGACCTGCACCACGTCGACCGGAGCCTCGGCGGACTCCTCGATGGTCATGCGGTAGTACTTGCCCAGGCCGTCCAGGGTGTGGCCGCGCTGCACGGTGACGCCCGTGTTCGGGACGTCGCAGATCTTGATGGTGTTGTTCTCGCTGGCGCCGATGGCGTCCGAAAGGTCGAGGCCGACCTTCTTCGCGTCGACGTCGAACGCGGCGACGAACTCGACGTCACCCACGTGGTAGTCGCCGAACTGGACGTGCATCAGACCGGGGACCTTGGCCGCCGGGTCGGCGTCCTTGTAGTACTCGACGCCCTGCACCAGCGAGGCGGCGCAGTTGCCCACGCCGACGATGGCTACGCGAACCGAACCCATTCCGGTTGCTCCCTGTTTGTTCTCGGACGAGGCCTGCGAGATCGCAGGTCTCACTTTGCAGTTTCGTCGGACGGGCCGGGTTGTCTCTGATCCCGTCCCGCCCGCTCGCTCTCGATGAGCTCGTTCAGCCAGCGCACTTCGCGCTCCACGGATTCCATTCCGTGCCGCTGCAGCTCAAGGGTGTAGTCGTCGAGCCGCTCCCGCGTGCGCGCGAGCGAGGCGCGCATCTTCTCCAGACGCTCTTCCAGCCGGCTGCGGCGGCCCTCCAGCACGCGCATGCGCACTTCTCGCTCGGTCTGACCGAAGAAGGCGAACCGGGCGGCGAAGGACTCGTCTTCCCAGGTGTCCGGGCCGGTGTGGGAGAGGAGCTCTTCGAAGTGCTCCTTGCCCGCGGCCGTCAACCGGTAGACGATCTTGGCCCGTCGCCCCGCGAGTGAAGCGGCGAGAGCGTCTTCCGGGGCGTTGCCGGGTTCTTCGATCAACCAGCCGTTGGCGACCAGCGTCTTGAGGCAGGGGTAGAGCGTCCCGTAGCTGAACGCCCGGAAGACCCCCAGTGAGGTGTTGAGCCGTTTACGAAGCTCGTAACCGTGCATGGGGGACTCGCGGAGCAGGCCGAGGACGGCGAACTCGAGGATGCCTGAGCGCCTGCTCATCCGCCTGCCTCTCTCCCGGCTCCGAGTTTATGTCGAGCTGATGTATCGACTCGATACATCCAGACGATAGAGCGGGCGGCTCGCGGCGACAAGGGGTGGGGTGGTGACCGGCGTCACATCACCAATTCGTACGATGCAAGTTGCCTGATTTGGGGTGAACTTCGGCACTGATTGGGTTTTGACCCTGCGTACTCTTTGCCGCATGACACCGGGGGAACCGGAATGTAACCGCCGCTTCCAGGCCACTCGCCTGCCCGAGGAGTAGTCGTTCGATGAGCGAGCACCGCCGCAAACCGCCGCAGCAGCCCCAGGGCGGCGGGCGCGCCGCGTCCCGCCGGGCTGCCCAGCAGCGCCCGGGCCGGGGCGCCGCGGCCGGACGTGACGTCCCCATGGCCTCACGCAGCGGCCCGCACGGAGGACCTCAGTCCTCCCACGGCAGCAGCCGGGCCGAGACACGCAGAGCCGCCCAGCGGGGTTCCGCGGGCCGTGGGCGGGCGGGAGGCAAGGGACGGCCGGACAAGCGGCTCATCAACTACCCGCGCTCCGACAAGGACGGCTGGCTGCGCTTCATGCCGTCCTGGAAGCTGGTGAGCGGCACCGTCCTCGGGTTCTTTGCTGTGATCATCGCCGGCGCCGGCATCGGCATCGCCATGGTCAACACCCCGGACGCGAACAAGGCGGCGAAGGCGCAGAACAACGTCTTCTACTGGGCGGACAACACCCAGATGGTCGCGACCGGCGGTTCGATGAACCGCCAGATCGTGCCCATCGACAAGATCCCCCTCTCGATGCGCAACGCCGTGATCGCGGCGGAGAACGAGAGCTTCGAGACGGACAAGGGCGTCGACCCCATGGGCATCGCCCGGGCCGTGGTGAACATGGCCAAGGGCGGCTCCACCCAGGGTGGGTCGACCATCACCCAGCAGTACGTCAAGAACACCTACCTCGACTCCAACCAGACGCTCAAGCGGAAGGTGACCGAGCTCTTCATCGCGATAAAGCTCGGTGTCTCGGTGGACAAGGACACGGTCCTCGCGGGTTACCTCAACACCGCGTACTACGGCCGGGACGCCTATGGCATCCAGGCAGCCGCACGTGCGTACTTCGGCAAGGACAGCGACAAGCTGGACCCCTCGGAGAGCGCGTTCCTGGCGTCGATGCTCAAGGGCCCCAACCTCTACAATCCGGACGGCGGCATCGGCTCGGCGGCCACCCCGAAGCTGAACGAGGACCGGGCCAGGAAGCGGTGGGCCTGGGTGCTGGACCGCGAGGTCGCGGTGGGCCGCATGGACCCGACCGAGCGGGCGAAGTACACGCAGTTCCCCGAGCGCATCGAAGCCGAGCAGGTCCGCAGCCTGTCCGGACAGACCGGCTACCTGGTCGAGACGGCCAAGCAGTACGTCACGAAGACCTTGCACATCACCCCGGACGACCTGGCCCGCGGCGGCTACCAGATCTACACCACCTTCGAGAAGCCGAGGGTGGACGCCCTGACCAAGGCCGTCGAGGACACCCGCAACGGCTTCATCAACGAGAAGGCACGCCCCGACACGGACACCTTCGTCCAGTTCGGCGCCGCTTCCGTGGACGTGAACACAGGTGCGATCGTGGCCCTGTACGGCGGCCCGGGCATGGACAAGAAGTACTTCAACAACAACGCCAACACCAGCGGCGTCCCGGTCGGCTCGACCTTCAAGCCGTACGTGCTGGCGGCCGCGATGGAGTACGGCACGAAGAAGTCCAAGGGCGAGGGCATCTCCGCCGACAGCAAGTACAACGCCAACGACCTGACAGTGATCAACGACCGGGACGGCAAGCCGCTGCTCGGCAAGGACGGCAAGCCCTTCCGCCAGAAGAACGAGAGTGAAAGGGCCTACGGCTACGTCACGCTGAACGAGGCGATGGAGAAGTCCATCAACGTGCCCTTCGCCCAGCTCGTCTTCGACGTCGGTCACAGCAAGGTCCGCGACGTGGCCGCCTCCACCGGCATCCTCAAGGATTCGATGGACCCGAACGACAACGCCTCGTTCGCCCTCGGCACCTCGACCCCCAGCGCCATCCGGATGGCGGACTCCTACGCCACCTTCGCCGCCTCGGGTACCCACCACGAGCCCTTCTCGGTCACCAAGGTCGAGAAGAACGGCACGGCCCTGCCGGGCTTCGAAGCCCCCAAGGCGCAGCGCGCCATGGACAACTCCATCGCGGACAACATCACCAAGGTGCTCAAGAACGTGGTCGAGAGCCCCGAGGGAACCGGTACCAAGGCGAAGAAGCTGGGGCGGCCCGTGGCCGGCAAGACCGGTACGACCGACAAGAACAAGTCGGCCTGGTTCGTCGGCTACACCCCCCAGCTCTCCACCGCGGTCACCCTGTTCCGCAGCGACCCCAGCAAGCCGGACCAGGGACTGATGTCCATGAACGGTGTGGGCGACATCGACTCGATCCACGGTGGTGACATCCCCGCCACCATCTGGACCGAGTACATGAAGGAAGCGCTCAAGGGCAAGCCCGTCAAGGACTTCCCGGAGGCCGAGGACATCGGCGTGGTCGCGGACGCTCCCGGCGCCCCCACCCCCACGCCTGCGGCGCCCACGCCTTCACCCTCGGCGTCCCAGTCCACGCCTCCGGCGAGCCCCTCGCCCTCGGGTTCCCCGTCCCCCTCCAAGGGCGGCAAGCCGAGCTGCCCGCCCTGGAAGGTGTGCCCCCCGGACACCAGCGGAGGCACCGACACCGGCACCAGCACCGGTACCAGCAGCGGCGCCGACGGCGGACCGGACGGCGGTACCACAGGGGCGCCGTCGCCGCCCGTCACCGGCAAACCGGGCCGCCCGGGCGGCACCAGTTGGGGCACCAGTCTCGGCACCGGGGGCTGATCCCCTCCACGCCCCACTCGACGAGGGCCGTCGCACCCCGTGCGGCGGCCCTCGTGCGTGCCCGGCACGGTACGGCAGGATGAGCCCATGACGAAGGTGCACGAGGACCGGCCCGTTCTGCCGACCCAGCAGGACGAGGTCGCCGCCGCCGGCAGTGAGCTGATCGGCGGCCCGTTCGGCCGCCATGCCCGGCTGGGCGGCCACTGGCTGACCCCGGTCCGCGTGGTGGTCCTCGTCGCGCTCGGCATGTTCGCGCTCGGCATGGTGCAGAAGGTGCCGTGCTACGACTGGGCGTGGTTCCGGGGAGCCGGCTCCCAGTACACCCACGCCTGCTACTCCGACATCCCGCACCTGTACGTGGTGCGGGGCTTCGCCGACGGCCTCACTCCCTACTGGGACCGGCTCCCGGGCGACATGCAGTACCTGGAATACCCGGTGCTCACCGGGCTCTTCATGCAGATCGCCTCCTGGATGACCCCCGGCAGCGGTTCGATGCAGCACCGCGAACAGATGTACTGGATGGTCAATGCGGGGATGCTGATGATCTGCACGGCGGTCATCGCCGTGTGCGTCGCCCGCACCCATCGCCGGCGGCCTTGGGACGCGCTGCTGCTGGCCCTGGCCCCCGCCTTCGCGCTCACCGCGACGATCAACTGGGACCTGCTGGCCCTCGCCCTGACCGCCGTCGCGATGCTGATGTGGTCCCGCGGCCGCACGGTGCTCTTCGGAGTCTTCGTCGGGCTGGCCACCGCGGCCAAGCTTTACCCGGTACTGCTGCTCGGGGTGCTGTTCGTCCTCTGCCTGCGGGCCGGGAAGTGGCGGGCGTTCGGCGGCGCCGCCGCCGGAGCGGCCGGCGCGTGGCTCGTGGTGAACCTGCCCGTCATGCTGTTCGCCTGGGACGGCTGGAAGAAGTTCTACACCTTCAGCCAGGAGCGGCCCATCGACTTCGGCTCCGTGTGGCTGTTGATCTCCCAGCGCTCGGGGAACCCCCTGACCGGCGCGAACACCTACGCAACCGTCCTCACCCTGCTGCTGTGCGCCGGCATCGCGCTGCTCACCCTGAAAGCACCCCGCCGGCCGCGCTTCGCACAGCTGGCCTTCCTCGTCGTCGCGGCCTTCATCCTGGCCAACAAGGTGTACTCGCCCCAGTACGTGCTGTGGCTCATCCCCCTCGCCGCGCTCGCCCGGCCGCGCTGGCGGGACTTCCTGATCTGGCAGGCCGGTGAAGTCCTGTACTTCCTCGGCATCTGGTTCTACCTGGCCTACACGACCAGCGGCGAAAAGCACCAGGGCCTGCCGGTCGAGGGCTACCAGCTGGCGATCGCCCTGCACCTGCTGGCGACCCTCTACCTGTGCGCGGTGGTCGTACGGGACGTCCTCCTGCCCGAGCGTGACGTCGTCCGGCGCGACGGCTCGGACGACCCGTCCGGCGGCGTCCTGGACGGTGCGCGCGACGTCTTCACGCTGTCCGACGCCGCGAGGGCGCCGCATGACGCGACGCCCCCGGAGGCACAACGGGTGGAGTGGGGGACCGGCCCCCGGCACTGAGCGGGCTCAGGCGTCGACCACCCGGTCGAACTGCGTGGTGGTGTGGCGCAGGTGCGCCACCAGCTCGTCGCCGACCTTCGGCTCCGTAGCGTCGGAGGGCACGAACAGGATCGACACCTGCATGTGCGGGGGCTCCGCGAACCAGCGCTGCTTGCCCGCCCAGACGAACGGCGACAGGTTCCGGTTCACGGTCGCCAGGCCGGCCCGTGCGACGCCCTTGGCGCGCGGCATCACCCCGTGCAGGGCCTTGGGAGCCTCCAGGCCCACCCCGTGCGAGGTACCGCCGGCGACCACGACGAGCCAGCCGTCGGAGGCGGCCTTCTGCTGGCGGTAGCCGAACCTGTCGCCCTTGGCGACGCGCGTGACGTCCAGGACGGCGCCGCGGTACTGGGTCGCCTCGTGGTCGCCCAGCCACAGCCGGGTACCGATGCGGGCCCTGAAACGGGTCTGCGGGAACTGCTGCTGGAGGCGGGCCAGCTCCTCGGCCCGCAGGTGGCTGACGAACATGGTGTGCAGCGGCAGCCGCGCGGCGCGCAGCCGGTCCATCCAGCCGATGACCTCCTCGACGGCGTCGGAGCCGTCCGGGCGGTCGAGCGGCAGGTGCAGGGCGAAGCCCTCCAGCCGCACGTCCTCGATGGCCGACTGGAGCTGGCCGAGGTCCTGCTCCGAAATGCCGTGGCGGCGCATCGAGCTCATGCACTCGATGACGACGCGGGCCCCGACCAGGCCCCGGACACCGTCCACCGAGGAGACGGACCTGATCACGCGGTCCGGCAGCGGCACCGGTTCCTCGCCCCGCCGGAACGGGGTGAGGACGAGCAGATCACCGCCGAACCAGTCCTTGATGCTCGCGGCCTCGTACGTCGTGCCGACGGCCAGGATGTCGGCGCCCATCCGGGTCGCCTCCTCGCACAGCCGCTCGTGGCCGAAGCCGTAGCCGTTGCCCTTGCAGACCGGGATCAACCCGGGGAACTGGTCCGCGATCTGCTTCTGGTGCGCACGCCAGCGCGCGGTGTCGACGTAGAGCGTGAGCGCCATGCCCGTCCGGAACCTCTCCGATAAGCCGCTGGGTGCGGCTGTGCTGTGTTTGTGGATGGGGCGGGTGCCGTCAGCGGCGCGACATGTAGATGTCGAGCGCCTTGTGCAGCACCTTGTTGAGCGGGAAGTCCCACTCGCCCACGTACTCGACCGCCTCGCCGCCGGTGCCGACCTTGAACTGGATCAGACCGAACAGGTGATCGTTCTCGTCCAGGGTGTCACTGATTCCGCGCAGGTCGTAGACGCTCGCACCGAGTGCGTACGAATCGCGCAGCATGCGCCACTGCATCGCGTTCGAGGGGCGGACCTCGCGCTTGTGGTTGGCGGAGGCTCCGTAGGAGTACCAGACGTGCTGGCCGACCGTGAGCATCGTCGCGGCTGCCAGCGGCTCGCCCTCGTGCGTAGCGATGTACAGACGCATGCGGTTGGGGTCCTCGGAGTTGAGGGCCGTCCACTGGCGCTGGAAGTAACTGAGCGGGCGCGGGCGGAACTTGTCGCGCTCGGCCGTGATCTCGTACAGGTGCTGCCACGTCGGAAGGTCGTCGTATCCGCCCTGGACGACCTCGACGCCGGCCTTCTCGGCCTTCTTGATGTTGCGGCGCCACAGCTGGTTGAAGCCCTTGAGGACGTCGTCCAGCGAACGGTTGGCCAGCGGTACCTGGAAGACGTAGCGGGGCTGGACGTCTCCGAAGCCTGCGCCGCCGTCCTCGGCCTGCTGCCAGCCCATCCGGCGCAGCTTGTCGGACACCTCGAAGGCGCGGGGCTCGATGACCGATGCCTCCACGTCCCGCAGGCGCTTGACGTCCGGGTCCTGGATGCCGGCCTTGATGGCGGCCGCGTTCCAGCGGCGGATGACGACGGGCGGACCCATCTTCACCGTGAAGGCGCCCTGCTGCTTGAGGTGGGCCAGCATCGGCTGGAGCCACTCCTCCAGGTTCGGGGCGAACCAGTTGATGACCGGACCCTCGGGCAGGTAGGCGAGGTACCGCTTCACCTTGGGCAGCTGCCGGTACAAGACGAGGGCGGCACCGACGAGTTCGCCGGTCGCGTCGAACCAACCGAGGTTCTCCGAACGCCACTCGTTCTTGACGTCGGCCCACGCCGGGACCTGGCAGTGGCTAGCCGAGGGCAGGCTCTGGAGGTAACCCAGATGCTGCTCTCGGCTGATGGTCCTCAGGGACAGGCTCATGCGGGGTGCTCCTCCGGCGGCTTCGCTGCTATGGCGCGAAGCCTACTGCGACGGGGGCGCCGCCCAACTGGGGGACGGGTCGGGCTCCGCCCGGTGCCGGGCGGCGCCCCGTCGCGGAGGTACCCCGGTCAGCCCAGCCAGCCGCCGAAGAGGCCGCCGTGCGCCATGCCGAGGAAGAAGCCCACGGCTGACGCGCCAAGCCCGATGATCAGCGCGAAGCGTTCGCGTGTCGTCTCCGAGATGAACTGTCCGTAGGCGCCGGTGATGATCCCGATCAGCCCGGTCCACGAGCTGAGCAGGTGCAGGTTGTGGAAGAACCCCGTGACGAACGCCACGACGCCGAGGATCACGGTGACCGCCATCAGGGTGTCCTGTAGCGGGTGGGGCTTGCCGTCGGTCGCGAAGAGCGAGATGGAGGACTGAGGTCGCATTGCCTGTGCCATCGGAAGGCACCTCCTGGCTGCCGCAGAGCGGTGCTACGGGGCCGCCTCCGGGGGAGCCGGGGGCATAGCACCGTGCACACCCGATGGATACAGAGTGTGGCCCACTCCTGCCGGATTTCAACCGGAAGGAGTCGAGCAGGTAGTCTGTACGGTCTGCGCGGTGTCTGCTCTGTGGACGCCGTGCGCACGCATCACGACCCTCCTGCCACGGAACGACCGTGGCCGCTGAGTCCAAAGGAGGTGGGTTCCACATGCGTCACTACGAAGTGATGGTCATCCTCGACCCCGATCTCGAGGAGCGCGCTGTCTCCCCGCTGATCGAGAACTTCCTCTCCGTCGTCCGTGAGGGCAACGGAAAGGTCGAGAAGGTCGACACCTGGGGCCGTCGTCGTCTCGCTTACGAGATCAAGAAGAAGCCCGAGGGCATCTACTCGGTCATCGACCTCCAGGCCGAGCCTGCGGTCGTCAAGGAGCTTGACCGACAGATGAACCTGAACGAGTCGGTTCTCCGGACCAAGGTCCTCCGCCCCGAGACCCACTGAACTTCGGTTCAGCGGTAATCGGGACCGAGTAGCACAGCAGCCCAGCAGCAAATCCCCGCCGAGAGGTTCATCCATGGCAGGCGAGACCGTCATCACGGTCGTCGGCAATCTCGTCGACGACCCCGAGCTGCGCTTCACCCCCTCGGGTGCGGCGGTCGCGAAGTTCCGTGTCGCGTCCACCCCCCGCACCTTCGACCGTCAGACCAATGAGTGGAAGGACGGCGAGAGCCTGTTCCTTACCTGCTCGGTGTGGCGGCAGGCGGCTGAGAACGTCGCCGAGTCCCTCCAGCGAGGCATGCGCGTCATCGTGCAGGGCCGGCTGAGGCAGCGGTCGTACGAGGACCGTGAGGGTGTCAAGCGCACGGTCTACGAGCTGGACGTCGAGGAAGTCGGCCCCAGCTTGAAGAACGCCACGGCCAAGGTCGCCAAGACCACGGGTCGCGGTGGCCAGGGTGGGTACGGCGGCGGTCAGCCGCAGGCCGGCGGCGGCAACTGGGGCGGAGCCCCCAGTGGCGGCGCGCCTCAGGGCGGCGGAGCTCCCTCCGACGACCCGTGGGCGTCCAGCGCGCCGGCCGGTGGCCAGCCGCAGGGCGGCGGCGGGGGCGGCTGGGGCGGAAGCTCCGGCGGCTCCGGCGGTGGCTACTCGGACGAGCCGCCCTTCTAGGGCAGCTCGCATCCCCACTTCTTGATCACACAGGAGAGACACAATGGCGAAGCCGCCTGTGCGCAAGCCTAAGAAGAAGGTCTGCGCGTTCTGCAAGGACAAGACCGCGTACGTGGACTACAAGGACACGAACATGCTGCGGAAGTTCATTTCCGACCGTGGCAAGATCCGTGCCCGCCGCGTTACCGGCAACTGCACGCAGCACCAGCGTGACGTCGCCACGGCCGTGAAGAACAGCCGTGAGATGGCGCTGCTGCCCTACACGTCCACCGCGCGATAAGGAAAGGGTGACCGACTAATGAAGATCATCCTGACCCACGAGGTCAATGGCCTCGGTGCCGCTGGCGACGTCGTCGACGTCAAGGACGGATACGCCCGCAACTACCTGATCCCGCGTCGCTTCGCGATCCGCTGGACCAAGGGTGGCGAGCAGGACGTGGCGCAGATCCGCCGCGCCCGCAAGATCCACGAGATCGCGACCATCGAGCAGGCCAACGAGATCAAGGCCAAGCTCGAGGGCGTCAAGGTGCGCCTGGCCACCCGTTCGGGTGACGCCGGCCGTCTCTTCGGTTCCGTCACGCAGTCCGACATCGCTTCGGCGATCGAGGCTTCTGGTGGCCCGAAGGTCGACAAGCGCCGCGTTGAGCTCGGCTCGCCGATCAAGACCCTCGGTTCGTACCAGGTCTCCGTGCGTCTGCACGCCGAGGTCCTGGCGAACGTGGGCGTCGAGGTCGTCGCCGCCTAAGTGCTGCGCATGAAGGGCCGCACCCCGCTGGGGTGCGGCCCTTCATCGTTTCCCAAGGCTCTTCGTTTCACGTGAAACCCTCTCGCTTCACGCGAGGGACGTTGTTTCACGTGAAACGGAGTGATGTTTCACGTGAAACAACGTCTCCGTTCGGCGTCAGCGGGTGGCGCCGGCGACCAGCCACCGGCCCGATCGGGCCCGCAGCTGGAGCGTCGCCATACGGACCACCATCATCAACGTCATGGCCCACCAGAGCGCGGTCAGACCGCCTCCCAGGCCGGGCAGGAGCAGGGCGGCCGGAGTGAAAACGGCCAGGGTCAGCAGCATCGCGCCGGCCAGGTAGCGCCCGTCGCCCGCGCCCATCAGGACTCCGTCGAGCACGAAAACGATGCCGCAGACCGGCTGGGAAACGGCGAGTACCAGCAGGGCGGGCAGTAGTGCGTCCTCCACGACAGGGTCGCTGGTGAAGAGCGGCACGAAGACGGGCCGGGCGAGAACGACCAGCAGACCCAGTACAAGACCGCCGACCACGCCCCACCGCACCATCCGCCGGCACAGGGCCTTGGCCCCTTCGGTGTCCCCAGCGCCGAGGTACCGGCCGATGATGGCCTGCCCGGCGATCGCGATCGCGTCCAGCGCGAAGGCGAGCAGTGTCCACAGCGAGAGCAGGATCTGGTGGGCGGCGATGTCCGCGTCACCCAATCGAGTGGCGACGGCGGTCGCGATCATCAGAATGGCCCGCAGGGACAGCGTCCGGACCAACAGTGGCGCGCCGGCTTGTGCACAGGCACGGATGCCTGCCATGTCGGGCCGCAGCGTGGCTCCGTTCCGGCGGGCGCCGCGAATGACGACACCCAGGTATACGGCGGCCATGGCGCACTGGGCGATGACGGTGCCCCACGCGGACCCGGCGATGCCGAGGCCGGCCCCGTAGACGAGCCCCAGGTTCAGCGCTCCGTTGAGGGTGAAGCCGCCGATGGCGACGTAGAGCGGCGTGCGCGTGTCCTGGAGCCCGCGGAGGACACCGGTGGCCGCCAGCACCATGAGCATGGCAGGGATGCCCAGGGCGGAGATCCTCAGGTAGGTGACCCCGTACGGGGCGACGGTGTCGGAAGCCCCGAAGAGGGAGATCAGCCACGGCGCGGTGGGCAGGACGACGGCGACGACGACAGCCCCGAGCAGCAGCGCCAGCCAGATTCCGTCCATGCCCTGGCGGATGGCGGACTGGAGGTCACCCGCACCGACCCGTCGGGCGACGGCCGCGGTGGTGGCGTAGGCGAGGAAGACGAAGACGCTCACCGCGGTGGTGAGCAGAGCGGCTGCGACGCCGAGGCCTGCCAGCTGGGGGGTCCCGAGGTGCCCGACGATGGCGCTGTCGGCCATCACGAAGAGCGGCTCGGCGACGAGCGCGCCGAAGGCCGGGAGGGCGAGCGCGAGGATCTCGCGGTCGTGCCGTCTCGGGCCCGCTTCCGGTGCTGTGGAGGCCAGTTTCATACGCCCAATCTAATCTTCCACAGGTAATGGATACAACCCGTCTAGGACCCTTACTTGACCGTTGACTTGGGAGTTCTCCGCACCCCTTTGGAGGCGATCTTGAGACAGTGGCCAAGAATTTTCTCCCTCACAACCTGAGGAAGAAGAAAATGCAGGTCAACGGCCTACCGGGGGCGGTCGGGTGATTTTGTCCACAGCGTCGTCCCCTGCTCCGTGCACAGCTTCGGCCGACTTACCCACAGCATTGGCGCCGTCATCCACATCTCATCCACACAGCCTGTGGATAACAAGATTGGCTGACGTCGTCCGCGGCCCTACCGTTGTGCGTTGCCCCGATGCGCCGACAGCCGATCCGGGGTCCCCGAATGTCAGAGCCGTGCCCTAGAAAGAGTGGCACGGCGAGGTCCGCGTTGCGGACGGGAGGAGGCGGCCCGGTGAGTATGCCCGAGCCCATGGACGACCCCTGGGCCGACAGCGGTCCGGGTGACCGTCTGCCCGCCCGCTCGCGCCGCAACGGTGACAGCCGCGGCCGCGGAGACGGCGAGCAGGACCGAGGGCGCGAGGGCGGCTCCTGGGACGGCGGGGGCGGCGGCTTCGAGCGCGTCCCGCCCCAGGACCTCGATGCCGAGCAGTCGGTCCTCGGCGGCATGCTGCTGTCCAAGGACGCCATCGCCGACGTGGTCGAGGTGCTCAAGGGACACGACTTCTACCGGCCGTCGCACGAGACGATCTACCAGGCCATTCTCGACCTCTACGCCAAGGGCGAGCCCGCCGACCCGATCACCGTCGGCGCCGAGCTGACCCGGCGCGGTGAGATCAGCAAGGTGGGCGGCGCCGCGTACCTGCACACCCTGGTGCAGTCCGTACCGACGGCGGCGAACGCCGAGTACTACGCGGAGATCGTCCACGAGAGAGCCGTGCTGCGCCGCCTGGTCGCTGCCGGCACGAAGATCACACAGATGGGATACGCGGCCGACGGCGACGTCGACGAGATCGTCAACAGCGCCCAAGCCGAGATCTACGCCGTCACCGAGCAGCGGACGTCTGAGGACTACCTGCCGCTGGGCGACATCATGGAGGGCGCTCTCGACGAGATCGAGGCGATCGGCTCGCGCAGCGGCCAGATGTCCGGCGTACCCACGGGCTTCACCGACCTCGACTCCCTGACCAACGGCCTGCACCCCGGTCAGATGATCGTCATCGCGGCACGTCCCGCCATGGGTAAGTCGACGCTCGCCCTCGACTTCGCCCGTGCCTGCTCCATCAAGAGCAACCTGCCCAGCGTGATCTTCTCCCTCGAAATGGGCCGCAACGAGATCGCGATGCGCCTCCTCTCGGCGGAAGCCAGGGTCGCTCTGCACCACATGCGCTCCGGCACCATGACGGACGACGACTGGACCCGGCTGGCCCGTCGGATGCCCGACGTCTCCGCCGCGCCCCTGTACATCGACGACTCACCCAACCTGTCGATGATGGAGATCCGAGCCAAGTGCCGTCGGCTCAAGCAGCGGAACGACCTCTCGCTCGTCGTCATCGACTACCTCCAGCTGATGCAGTCCGGCGGCTCGCGCCGTCCCGAAAGCCGCCAGCAGGAGGTCTCGGACATGTCCCGAAACCTCAAGCTGCTGGCGAAGGAGCTGGAGGTCCCGGTGATCGCGCTGTCCCAGCTGAACCGTGGACCCGAGCAGCGCACGGACAAGAAGCCGATGGTCTCCGACCTGCGTGAGTCGGGCTCGATCGAGCAGGACGCGGACATGGTCATCCTGTTGCACCGTGAGGACGCGTACGAGAAGGAGTCACCCCGCGCGGGCGAGGCCGACCTGATCGTGGCCAAGCACCGTAACGGTCCGACGGCGACGATCACCGTGGCCTTCCAGGGACACTATTCGCGGTTCGTGGACATGGCCAACACGTAGCATCCGATCATGGCTGCTGTATCCGAGGACCACCGACTGCTTCCCTCCACCCGGCGCGCGCTGACGCACCGGATCGCCCTGGCGCAGAGCGAGGGGCGTGCTCCGTCCGTCGTCGCCGCTGTCGTGCGTGGCGGGGAGGTGGTCTGGGAAGGGTCCCGGACCTGCGTCCAAGGGCACGGTCCGGACGGGAACGTGCAGTACCGGATCGGGTCGATCACCAAGACGTTCACCGCCGTACTGGTGATGCGCCTGCGGGACGAAGGACTGCTGGAACTCGGCGACCCGCTGGAGAAGCACCTGCCGGGCACCGGGGCCGGAGAGGTGACCGTCCGCCAGTTGCTCGCCCACACGGGCGGCTTGGCGGCGGAGACGCCGGGCGAGTGGTGGGAGCGCACGCCGGCCGGGCTGCGACCGACGATCGGTGATGTGCTGGGAGAGGCGCCGTTCCGTTTCGAGCCGGGCTTGCGACACCACTATTCCAACCCGGGTTACACGCTGCTCGGTTCGCTCGTCGAGGCGCTGCGCGGCACGTCCTGGGAGGAGGTGCTCCGGGCGGAGGTGCTGGAGCCCCTGGGTCTGGACCGTACGACGGTCGGTCCGCAGTCGCCGCGCGCCGGAGGCTGGGCGGTGCATCCCTGGGCGGACGTGATGATGCCCGAGCCCGTCGAGGACCTCGGGATCATGGCCTCGGCCGGTCAGCTGTGGTCCACCACCACGGATCTGGCCCGGTTCGCGGTGTTCCTCGTACGGGGCGACGCCCGCGTACTGAGCGCGGAATCTCTCCGCGAGATGCGCACGCCGGCGGTGGCCCCCGAGCCGGGTGCCACCGCGAACGGCTACGGACTCGGACTGCAGGTACTGGACCACGGGGGGCGCGCGCTCGCCGGACACGGCGGATCACTGCCCGGGTTCGTCGCGGGGCTGTGGCTGAGTGAGGCGGACGACGTGGCCGCGGTGGTGCTGGCGAACTGCACGTCCGGAGTGCCCGCCACCACCGTCGCGGTGGACCTGGTCGGCATCGTGGCGGAGGCCGAGCCGCGTATCCCCGAGCCGTGGCGGCCCTTCCTCGGTTCGGATCCGGTGGCGCTCGAGCTGTGCGGCCCCTGGTACTGGGGCACGGCGCCCCAGGTGGTGCGGCTGACATCGGACGGGCTCCTGGAGCTGGGCCCGATGGGACCGACGGGTCGCACCGCCAGGTTCCGCGCGGAGCAGGACGGCAGCTGGACGGGTCTGAACGGCTATTACGCGGGTGAGACGCTGCGCGCGGTACGGCGGGCGGATGGTTCTGTGAGCCACCTCGACCTCGGTTCGTTCGTCTTCACGCGGGAGCCGTACGACGCCGGGGCTCCGGTTCCCGGTGGAGTGGACCCACAGGGCTGGCGCGGCATCGGCTAGCAGGGGGGGGCCGCACGGGCGGGAAGGGGGCGGCCGCCGCTCAGGAGACCAGCCCGTCGGGAGACCGACTCGTCAGGAGACCAGCTCGCGCTCCAGCGGGGTGCGGAAACGCGGGGTGATCCTGGCGTCCCCGATCCATTCGGCGAGGCGGCCGGCCTCTGCGGTCACGGCCCGCTCGGCCGCCTTGCCGGGGCTCCCCAGCAGCCGCCAGACGATGCGCCCGTCGCCGCGCTGGGCCCAGCCGCCGACGATCTCCCCGTTCCACCACACGGTCGGGCCGATGTTGCCGGCGTAGTCGAACAGGGCTGCCCGATAGCCGGGATCCAGATGGAACCCGCGGTCGGCCCAGCCCATTCCACTGGGGTCGAGCGCCGGAAGCAGCGCGACCCAAGGCTCCGGAGCGGGCTCGGGGAGGGTGTCGCCGGGGCTGACGAGGGCGGTGGCGCCGTCTTCCAGGCGGACGTGTTCTGCGCCGGTGGCGGCCAAGGCCTTGCGCGCGTCGGTCAGCGTCCAGCCCGTCCACCACTTGAAGTCGGCCTCGGTGGCCGGTCCGTACGCGCGCAGCCACCGGCGGGCGATCTCAGCGCGGGCCTCGGCAACCGGGACGGCCGGCCAAGGCTCGGTGTGGACCCAGCGGTACTGGCTGGAGGTCCATGTCCCGCGGGGACGGTCGCGCCGGATCCGGCCGTCGGCCGCCAGGAGACGGATGACTCGGGTCGCGACACCCGTCTGCGCCTCGTACTTCTTGCCCCGGCCCACGGTGATCTTCTGACGCAGAGCGGGTACGGCGGTCGACAGCTGGCCGCCGGTGGAAGGACCTCGGGCGTCGAGTGCGTCGAGTGTGGCCTTCTCCGCCTCGGCCAGCCAGGCGGCATCGAGTCCTTGCCCGTCTTCTTCGAGGTGCTTGAGGAGGCTCCGGCGTTCCTTGACCGCGATGGCCCGGGCCGTGGACGCGTCGACGTAGGGCGCGAGTTCGGTGGAGACGGCGAACAGGGTGTTGCGCATGCTCAGCAGGCGGACCAGGCTCACGTCCCCGTACAGCGCCCGTTCGATCGTGGCGGGATCGCCTTCGGTGAGCCGTGCGCGGGCGGAGAGGAAGACGGTCGCGGCATCGGTGGCGTGCAGGGCGACGACGGCGTCCGCCGCCTGGGGCACCGTGGCCGCGCGCGCCGAAGGAGCCAGGCGGTGGCGGTGGCCCAGCCGGTGGCGGCGCTCGGCCTGTGTGATCAGAGGGAGGGAGGGACTCACGCTCCTGATCGTAGGCCGGGCCACGGACAGCGGCCCGGCCTGTGGAGCGATCCGTCAGAGCGCGAGCTTGAATCCGACGTGGGAGGCGGTGAAGCCGAGTCGTTCGTAGAAACGGTGAGCGTCGGTCCGTGTGACGTCCGAGGTGAGCTGGACCAGCGCACAGTTCTCCTGGCGGGACCGCTCGATCGCCCATTCGATGAACCGTGTGCCCAGTCCGCTGCCACGTTCATCGGCATGAACGCGAACACCTTCGATGATGGAGCGAGTCGCGCCCCTCCGGGACAGACCGGCGACGATGGTGAGCTGGAGGGTACCTACGACCCGCTCCCCACGGACGGCCACCACCACGTGCTGGTCAGGATCGTCCGACAGCTGCTCGAGGGCCGCGATGTAGGGGGTCAGGTCGTCCGGGGATTCGCGGGCCGCCCCGAGCGGGTCGTCGGCGAGCATCGAGATGATGGCGGGCAGGTCGGTTTCGGTCGCGGGGCGGATGACCAGCTCGGTGTCGTCGGCCATGGTGGTTCCTCCTCAGCTTGCGGCGACGGTGATCGGAGCCCAGCGTCGTGTCCAGTCGCCCGGCAGGCGGGGGATGTCCCGGGCCATCACGGCGTTGACGGCCAGTGAGCCTAGGCCGCGGGCCTTGAGCCACTCGATGAGCCCGACGTGGCGTACGTCGACGTCGGTGCGCAGTGGTCGCTCGGTGGTGGCTGCCACCGTGTTGACCAGCGCGCGTGCAGTGGCCGTGTCCTGGGCGACCAGCGGACCGATCACATGGGTTTCCATGTTGGGCCAGATGGCGGCGTAGCCGATCAGCTCACCGGAGCTGTCCTCGGCGACGAACAGTCTGTCGGCGAAAGCCGGCAGTCGCGTCAAGAGGTGGGTGCGGTCGGCACCGAACACCTCGGTGTCCAAGTGGACGATCCGAGTGAGGTCATGGGCTGTGGCCGGCCTGACGAGTGTGGCTACGGGCTCTGGCGGTGCGGGATCCGATTGGAAGCTTCCCTGCAACATCTCGGCGCTGCCGATGGTGTCGAAACCGAGTCCCTCATAGAGCGGGCGCCCGTAGGGCGTGGCGTGGAGGGTGAGTGGGATGCCTTTGAGGAGGTCGTCGCAGATGTACGTCATGAGGCGGCGCCCCACGCCCCGCCGGGCATAGCGGTCGGCCACGAGGACCATGCCGATCGAGGCAAGCTCCGGATCGGCATGTGGCCGGCCGTATCGGGTGACGACGCACACCGCGGCGAGTCCTTCGCCGTCAGGAGCGTCGATGCCGTAACCGTTCCCGGCCGCGAGGAGGAGTCCCCATTTGTGGTCCTCGCGGGGCCAGCCGCGGTCCTCGGAGAGGTCGGCGCAGTGGCGCAGATCGTTCAGGGCCAGTGAGCGGATCGGTAGGTCGCTGAGCTCTGGTGGTGTCACGGGCTCAGCCTGGATCATGACACAGGGGCCGTCCAGAGGATTTGGTGGACCCAGGCGGTCGACGTGGTGGATGTTTCACGTGAAACGTCCACCACATCGACCGTCTTCTGCTGCGGGCTCTGTGCAGCTCGGCCTGTGTTTCACGTGAAACAGGCTGTTTCACGTGAAACATGGAAGCTAGCCTCGATGACCATGACGCGTCTGCACCTCTTCGATCTTGACGGCACCCTCATGTACGGATCGGCGGCTCCCGTCGAGATCTCCCGTCAGATCGGCGTCAGCCAAGAGATCGCCGAGCTGGAACGGGCCTTCGCCGCCAGGGAGATCGGACCGCAGGAGTTCTCTCTGGCGGCGCACGCGTTGTGGTCGGATCTGACGGCCGCCCATGTCCGGGCTGCGTTCGACGGTGCCCCGTGGCTTGAGGGGATCCGCGAGGTGTGGCAGGAGATCAAGGGACGTGGTGATCTTTGCGCGGTGATCTCACTGTCTCCCTCGTTCTTCGTCGAGTTGCTCCTGGAGTGGGGAGCGGATGCCGCGCACGGATCGGTCTACCCGGCGGTCCCCTTCGCGGGCCCCATGGACGTCACGGGGATCCTCACCCCCGAGGGGAAGGTGGAAGTCGCCGACCGGCTGTGCGCCAGGTTCGGAGTGAGCCGGAACGACTGCGTCGCCTACGGGGACTCCCTCACCGATTCGGTGCTCTTCGACGTGGTCCCGACGTCGGTGGCGGTCAACGCGCAGCCGTACTTGACGGAGCGGGCCACGTACGTTTACCAGGGGCAGGACCTCCGCGAGGCATACCGGCTCCTCGGGGCGACACGTCAGGAAGTCGCCGCATCTTAGGGGGAAGGGGGAATACAAGCGCCAAGTTTCCTCATTCCGCCGCGGGGCACACGGTCCGCTGGCACGCTGTAAAGCCCGGAACCACGGATTCGACCGTGGTGTGTGCAGACCGACCGAGATGCTCTAAGCGAGGCACCGTATGGACGCTCCGCCCACCAGACCGGCAAGACGGGGGACGGACCGGATACCCTCCGGCGCCGGGGCGACCGAGCCCTCCCCCGATGCCGTATTGATCCGCAAAACCCTCGCGGAGATCGCGCCCATCGCCGACAAGGTCACCTCCTACTTCTACGCCCTGATGTTCACGCGGCACCCCGAGGTACGGGACATGTTTCCCGTGGCCATGGATGCCCAGCGCGACCGGCTGCTGAAGGCACTCCTCACGGCCGCCGAACACATCGACGACCCGGAGGTGCTCACCCCTTATCTGCGTCGGCTCGGCACCGGACACCGCAAGTACGGGACCATGGCAGGCCACTACCCCATGGTGGGCGAGGCGCTGATGGGCGCCCTGTCCCGGTACGCGGAGCTGACCTGGGGGCCCGAAGCCGAGGCCGCATGGGTGCGCGCGTACACCGCGATTTCCCAGATCATGATCGACGCGGCGGCCGAGGACGAGTTCAAGGCGCCGGCCTGGTGGCACGCGGAGGTGGTCGCACACGATCTGCGGACACCGGACATCGCGGTGCTGACGCTGCGCCCGGATCGGCCGTACGCCTTCCTCGCGGGCCAGTACACCAGCTTGGAGACCCCGTGGTGGCCCCGGGTCTGGCGGCACTACTCCTTTGCCTCCGCCCCGCGCGCCGACGGGTTGCTGTCCTTCCATGTCAAAGCCGTCCCGGCGGGCTGGGTCTCCAACGCCCTGGTGCGTCACGCCCGGCCGGGCGATGTCCTGCGTCTGGGCCCTCCGGCCGGATCGATGGTGGTGGACCACAGCACGGACAACGGGATGCTCTGCCTCGGCGGCGGAACGGGCATCGCCCCGATCAAGGCGTTGATCGAGGATGTGGCGGAGCACGGTGAACGGCGCCGCATGGAAGTGTTCTTCGGGGCGCGCAGCGACACCGACCTGTACGACAAGGACACGCTGCTCGGGCTGCAGCGCTCGCATCCCTGGCTGTCAGTGCGTCCGGTTGTCGGGGAAGGGCTTGCGGGGCAGCTGCCCCACGCCGTCGGTGAAAACGGGCCCTGGAGCTCCTACGACGCCTTCATCTCGGGTCCGCCGGCGATGATCCGAAGCGGTGTGGACGCCCTCAAGCGGATCGGGATCCCGTGGGAGCGGATCCGCTACGACTCCGTCGAGGAGTTGGTGGGCGCCGCCGGCTGACCCGGCGACGGCCCGTCGGGCCCTTCCTAGACCGTCAGCCCAGGTCGGGGGCGTGCATCGCTCGTACGCCTTCGATGTTGCCGTCGAGGTAGTGGCGCAGGGACAGCGGGACGAGGTGGACGGCCGCGATGCCGACCCGGCTGAACGGCACGCGGACGATCTCGTATTCGCCCTCGGGCTGGTCGATCTCGGGACCGTGCCGTTGTGCGGGATCCATCGACTCCAGACGGCAGACGAAGAAGTGCTGCACCTTGACGCCGGTCACCCCGCCGCAGGCGATGTGCTCGACGGTGTCCACGAAGCAGGGCACCACATCGGTGATCTTGGCGCCGAGTTCCTCGTGCACCTCTCTGTGCAGGGCGTCGACCACGGTCGCGTCCGTGGGCTCCACTCCCCCGCCGGGAGTGAGCCAGTACGGGTCCAGGCCGGGCTTGGTGCGCTTGATGAGGATCAGGTCGTCACCGTCGAGCAGGATCGCGCGGGCGGTGCGTTTGACCACGGGACGTTCGGTCATGGGAGAAGAGTGGCCCACTCTTCCGCTTCTGAAACGCGTGGTCGCGAAACGCGCGGTTTCCGCGATCCGTCCTCCGCGACGGCGGATCACCAGTCGACGGCGGCGCGCAGCAGCCGGTCGTGGGCCCGGGCGAGGTGGGCGAGCGCCAGACTGCCGGTCCGGACGACGACGAACCAGGTGCGCAGGGGCGGTACCGGGGGCTCCAGCAGAGAGACGATCTGGCCGCGGTCGATGGCGTCCTGGCAGAGGTAGCGGGGCAGGACGGCGAGCCCTGCGCCGGCCTGGACACACTCTCGTACGGCCCTCAGGTCGGGCACGACGACGGTGGCGGCGGCTTCCGGGAGCGCATCGAAGACGGCGGCCCAGTAGCGCGTGATGAGGGGAAGGCTCTCGTGGACCTCCACGACCGGTATCCCTTCGAGGGCCGCGGGGCTGCCGACGCCCTTGTCGCGCAGAAGGTCCGGGTCGACGAGCGCGGCCCAGTAGGGCGCCGCGACGAGGACCTGTTCCTCGTCGCACAGGGCGGTGGCGGTGACCGGCCCGCCACGGGGACGTCCAGTGGTGACGACGAGGTCGTGCTGCCCGGCGGACAGCCCGTCGAGGACCTCCTCGGCGTCCGCCTTGAGCGCGGTGCGCAGGGTCTGGCCTTGGCCGACGAGGGGTGCCAGGGCGGGAAGCACGCGCTGGCACACGAACTCCGGGGGCCCGGCGATGTGCAGCGTGCGTAACGCTCCGGCGGCCTCGCGTTCCGTCTCGGCGATGCGCAGCAACGCGTCGAGGTGGGGGGCGGCCTTGTGGGCGAGTTCGTCACCGATCGCGGTGGGCGTCACCCCTCGTGCCCTGCGGTGGAAGAGAGGCCGGCCCAGTTGCCGTTCGAGGGTGCGGATCTGCGAGGTGACGGCGGGCTGGGACAGCCCGAGGAGTGCGGCGGCCCGAGTGAACGAGCCGGCCCGGTGCACCGCGACGAAGGTACGTAGCAGGGCCAGGTCCATGGCGGCCCCTCTCGTTGGGGCCTTCAACTATAAATATGCCGATAGGCCCCTGTCGCTACCGTGATTGGACTCTGACGCTGAGTCAACTAGCCTTGTCGATGTGGTTCTTCACCGAGGGAACCAAGGGGTGGTCCGAGCCAAGAGGGGGGAGGCTCGGACCACTCCTGCTCATGCCTTCATCGGTCCTGGGCCGCCGAATCAAGGGCCCGCAGGACGTCTGCGACCAGGTCGTCGGTGTCCTCGGCGCCGGCCGAGAAGCGGATGAAGCCCTCCGGCACCGCGTCGCCGCCCCATCGTCCGCGCCTCTCGGCGGTGGACCGCACCCCACCGAAACTCGTGGCGTCCTCCACCAGGCGCAGGGCGTTCATGAAGCGTTCCGCGTGCGCACGGTCGGACAGGGTGAACGAGACCACCGACCCGAAGCCGTTCATCTGCAGAGCGGCCGTCTTGTGCGACGGGTCCGATGGCAGTCCCGGGTAACGCAGTCCGGTCACATCGGCGCGCTCGCTCAGAGCTTCGGCGAGGGCCAGTGCGTTGGCCCACTGGCGCTGTGCCCGGAGCTGGATCGTGGCCAGGGAGCGGTGGGCCAGCCAGGCTTCCATCGGCCCCGGGATGGCTCCGACGATCTTGCGCCAGCGGCGGATCGCGGCGGCCGGTTCCGGGCCGCGGCAGGTGACGTAGCCGATCAGGAGGTCACCGTGCCCGGTGAGTCCCTTGGTGCCGCTGGCCACGGAGAAGTCCGCGCCGAGTTCCAGCGGACGCTGCCCGAGCGGCGTCGCGAGCGTGTTGTCGACCGCGACCAGGGTGGAGCCGGCGTGCGCGGCGGCGACGAGGCGCCGTACGTCGCAGATGTCGAGGCCGGGGTTGGACGGTGTCTCGATCCACAACAGCCGGGCGCCGCCGAGTTCCGAGAGCTGGGCGTCACCGGCGGTCGGGGCCCTGCGCACGTGGATCCCGTACGCCTCGAGCTGCTCCTGGAGAAGCGGCAGTGCCTGGTAGCCGTCGGAGGGAAGCGTGACGGTGTCGCCCGATCGGGTCTGTGAAAGGAGGACCGCGGAGATGGCGGCCATGCCGGAAGCGAAGACGACGGTTTCCGCGCCATCCTGTCCGGGAGCCTCCAGCTCGGTGATGGCCCGCTCCAGCAGTGTCCAGGTCGGATTGCTGTCCCGGGCGTACGCGTACGGTCCCTCGACCTCGCCGGGGAGGTGGAAGTGGGCGGCGAATACGGGCCCCGGCAACGGCGGCTCGTTCTTCACGGGCTCGGGCAGCCCGGCGCGGACGGCCCGGGTCCCGTCGCCGTACCGGTCCGCCGATGCGGTGGGGTGATCGTTCACGGGATGGGCTCCTTCAACACACGCGTACGGGTGGCTGATCAGCTCTTGTCGGGCAGGGCGAGGTTCACGGCCCAGGAGACGACGGAGATGATCAGACCGCCGATGATCGCGGTCCAGAAGCCTTCGACATGGAAGCTGAGGTCGAACTGCTTGGCGAGCCAGGAGGTCAGCAGGAGCATCAGGGCGTTCACCACAAGGGTGAACAGGCCCAGGGTGAGGATGAAGAGCGGCAGGGAGAGCAGCTTCACCACGGGCTTGACGATGAAGTTGACCAGGCCGAAGACCAGAGCGACCAGGATCAGGGTGAGGACCCGGGTGCCGGTGCTGTCCCCGCCTTCGTCGAGCGTGATGCCGGCGACCAGCCAGATGGCCACGGCCAGGGCCGCGGCGTTGGCGAGCGTCTTGACTACGAAGTTCGTCATGGGTCCGATCGTTGCAGAGAAGATCCTGGTGGGACATCGTCAGATCAGCGGATTCCACGGCACCGCGGAACAAGGGGTAGGACAAGGATGAAAGCATTCCGGCTGGACGAGCTCGAAGCGGAACGGGCTGCAAATGACGGCGCGTACCTGCAGTTCCTGAAAGAGCGGAACATGTCGGTCGGGCTGTACGCGCTCGATGCCGGACAGACCGACCCCCAGCAGCCGCATCGACAGGACGAGGTGTACCTCGTCGTGAGCGGCCGGGCCTCGATCACGGTCGGGGAGGAGACGACGACGGTGGCGAACGGGAGCGTCGTCTACGTCCCGGCCGGTGTGCCGCACAGGTTCCACCACATCACCGAGCCGCTGAAAGTGATGGTGGTCTTCTCCCCGCCGGAGGGCTGAGGGTCGGGCCCCTGATCCCCTTAAGGGTCGGATCAGGGGGTTCCGAGGGCTCGCGCGCCCCCGGACGGGACCGCTGCCTCCTAGCATCGAAAGCAGGAAGTCACCGACGAGGAAAAGGTTGTGGACATGGACGGGATCCGAGCGATGTTCGAGGGCATGCCCTGGTGGGTCAAGTGGGTCGCCGTTCCGCTGCTGGCGCTGTTCGTCTTCGGGGGAGTCATCACGACCATCCTCGGGACGCTGATCGCCTTCGTCTTCAAGCTGCTGCTCTTCGCGGCCCTCGTCGGTGGCCTGGTCTTCGTGGTGAAGAAGTTCACCCGCGGCGGATCGAAGTCCTCCGCCGGTGAGTGGTAGGACGCTCCGACGGGGACGCCCCGACCGGGCGGGACGGGGATTAACCCAGGTGGGGGAACGTGAGGCGGGAAACCTCTCACTCGACCAGAACCGGCGGATAGAGTGCCAATCTGGGCCGTCCCTGGGTACCCCTCGCGGTATCACCGTTCTGACCTGCGGTTTTCTTCATCAGCCGACGAGCGCGACCCCCAGGATCCACGGCATACGCGGGGGCGGCCCCCGCAAAGGCGGGCCACCCTTGAGCTCGCCTTCACGCCTGGGGGTGAGCTTTGTCCGCCGTGCACAACGCCGGTGCACCGACGCTGATCGGTTCGGTGCAAAGGGCGCTGAGGCTGCTCGAAGCAGTGGGCTCCCACGGCGACGGAGCCCCGGCGAAACAACTGGCGCGTGAAGCCGGCCTCCCGCTTCCGACCGCGTACCACCTGCTGCGCACCCTGACCCACGAGGGCTACCTGCGCCGTGAAGGCGGGGTGTTCGTGCTCGGTGACGCCGCCTGGCGTCTGGCGAGCGGTGGACTGCAGCAGAAACGTCGCGGCATGATCGTCGACTCCCTCGCGCACTTCCGCGACGCCGTCGGCGCCCCCGTCTACTTCGCGGTCTACCGTGAGGGTGAGATCGAGGTCGTGGGTGTATCGGACACTCCGGCCGCCCCCGCCTGCGAGGAGTGGGCTGATTTCCGCGCGACCGGCCACGCGCACGCCATCGGTCAGTGCCTTCTCGGCCAGCTCGACGAGAAGACGCGCAAGGACCACTACGACCGGCATCCGGTCGGTGCGGTCACCCCGTACACCGTGCGGGACGAGCGCGCTCTCGAACAGCGCCTCGCCTCCCTCCAGCGAATGGAGCCGGTTACGGAGCGTCAGGAATATGTATTGGGCACCGTGTGCGCCGCGATCCCGATTACGGCGGGAGATACCGCTGCAACCATGGCGATTTCGTTCCCTTTGCACCAAGAGGACCGTTTGCGCTATGCAGTTGACCGGCTACGTAGAGAAGTAGGCGCGCTGTTGAGCACCCTCTCCTTCTCTATCAGTATCTGAAATCTCACTCCTTGTGATCTGCTAGCACTTACACCACTCTTGTCAAGAGGGCCCTTGGGGGGACCATTCCTGGCCACTTCCACAACATCGGGGTAGGCAATGCGCGAGTCGGTACAGGCAGAGGTCATGATGAGCTTTCTCGTCTCCGAGGAGCTCTCCTTCCGGATCCCGGTGGAACTCCGGTACGACGCTCACGACCCCTACGCAGTGCGGCTGACCTTCCACCTTCCCGGAGACGCGCCCGTGACCTGGGCGTTCGGCCGGGAGCTGCTCCTCGATGGGATCAACAAGCCCTGTGGCGACGGCGACGTGCACATCGCGCCGTCCCACCCCGACGAGTTGTCGGACGTCCACATCCGCCTACAGGTGGGCGGTGAACGGGCCTTGTTCCGTGCGGGAGCGGCGCCGCTGGTCGCCTTTCTCGACCGCACCGATCGGCTGGTTCCGCTCGGTCAGGAACGCAACCTCGGAGACTTCGAGGGGACGCTCGACGAGGCGCTCGACAAGATCCTCGCCGAAGCCCGGCACAACGAGCAGAACGCCGGCTGAGCGGGTCGCCACCCGCGAGGCCTACCCGGCCACCCCTCGGCTCAGCGCTTGCGCCGGCGTCCCCGGCCACCGCGTACGGGCCCGGCTGCCGGAGCGGTGCCCGCGGTCCCCGTCCCCGGGCGGTCGGCGGAAACCACCAGTGCGGCCAGGGCGGTGGTCACCGGTACGGAGGCCACGAGCCCGATGGAGCCCACCAGCGTCCTGACGATCTCCTCTGCCACCAACTCGCTGTTGGCGACCGCACCCATGCTGCTGTTCGCAATGGAGAAGAGCAGCAACAAGGGAAGCGCTGCGCCCGCGTAGGCGAGCACCAGGGTGTTGACCACCGAGGCGATGTGGTCGCGCCCGATCCTGATGGCAGCCCGGTACAGGGCCCTGGAGCCCATCGTGGGATCGGCCTGGTGCAGTTCCCAGACGGCGGACGTCTGGGTGACGGTCACGTCGTCGAGCACACCGAGAGATCCGATGATCACGCCGGCGAGCAGCAAACCGCTCATGTCGATGTCCGGGTAGAGACCGTGAATCAACCCCGTGTTGTCGTCGGTGTTGCCGCTGAGGAAGGCCCAGCCGATGAAGAGCGAGCCCAGCAGGCCGATCAGCAGCAGCGACACGAGGGTGCCCAGGACGGCGACCGAGGTACGTGCGGTCAGACCGTGGCACATGTAGAGCGCGATCAGCATGATGGCGCTGGCACCGACCACCGCCACGATCAGCGGGTTGGAGCCCTGCAAGATCGCCGGAAGGATGAAGAGCGTCAGTACGCCGAAGCTGACGACCAGCGCGATCAAGGCGAACAGTCCGCGCATCCGGCCGACCACGACGACGGCGACGGCGAAGATGAGCGCCAGTAGAGCCAACGGAAGTTTCCGGTTCAGGTCGACGACCGAGTACTGGAGGTCCCTGGGAGCATCCGGCGCATAGGCCACCACCACCTCCTGGCCGTTCGCCAGCTGCCGAGGGGCCCCCGGCTGGACGATCTCCACGAAGGTGCGGCCCTTGTCCGGGCCGGTACCGACCTCGACGGTCGCCTTCTTGCACGCGCCGGTCTGCTCCGCCGTGGCCTCCCGTCCCGACGGGGTCGAGGTGTCGCCGGTGGCCGGGACCTGAGCGGCGTTGACGGACTTGCAGTCGACACTCGCCAACGCGACGACCTTGCCCTGCTGCGTCTGCCGGTCGAAGCCGACGCCGGTCCGCTCGTGCGAGGGGGCCCCGCCCGGCCAGAGCACCACCATCCCGACGAAGACGGCAGCCGCGAACGGGATCAGCACGGCGGCGATGACCTTGCGCAGGTGCAGGGAGACGGGAGCCGCCGGACCGTGCCCGTGGCTGTGGGAATGTCCGTGAGCGGAGCCGTGGGAAGGCCCGTGGCCATGCCCGTCGTGCGCGTGCTCGTGGTCGCCGGGACCACTGGGCGTGGAGGGGCTGTTGGGAGGTTGCGGCGAAGACGTCACCGGCCGATCATCGCAAGAGATGAGGGGGCCCACTGTTCAGCACGCCACAGATGACGCTAGCGTGGTGCCTACTTTGCACAACGCGGGAGCTCGGAGCACCGGGCTGAGAGGGCGCTGATCACCGTACGCACGCCGGAAGGCGGGTACGGGAAGAGGCTGCGTCGACCGCCGAACCTGTTACCGGGTAATGCCGGCGTAGGGAGATAGGTCTCATGACCATTCAGGACGCACGCACGCCTGCCGTCAGCCAGGACGCCGACGGCCAGACCGCGCGCCAGCCGGGCTGGCACAAGGGATACGTGGCGGGCTCCCGCCCCGACATCCGGGTGCCGGTCCGCCAGGTCCACCTCACCAACGGCAAGGACGTGACGCTCTACGACACGTCCGGTCCGTACACCGACCCCCAGATCGAGACCGACGTCCGCCGGGGCCTCGCCCCGCTCCGCGAGAACTGGATCATCGGGCGCGGAGACACCGAGGAGTACGCCGGACGACCGGTGCGCCCCGAGGACGACGGCATCAAGCACACCTCGCCGCGCGGTGGCCTCAAGAACCTCGACGCGGTCTTCCCGGGCCGCCCGCGCCAGCCCCGCCGGGGCCGTGACGGCGCGGCGGTCACCCAGCTCGCGTATGCCCGCCGGGGCGAGATCACCCCGGAGATGGAGTACGTGGCGATCCGCGAGAACGTCTCTCCCGAGGTCGTGCGCGAAGAGATCGCCGCAGGGCGCGCCGTACTTCCGGCCAACGTCAACCACCCGGAGATCGAGCCGATGATCATCGGCAAGCGGTTCCTGGTGAAGGTCAACGCCAACATCGGCAATTCCGCGGTCACCTCCTCGATCGAGGAGGAGGTCGACAAGATGACCTGGGCGACCAAGTGGGGCGCCGACACGGTCATGGACCTCTCCACCGGCCGCAACATCCACACGACGCGCGAGTGGGTGCTGCGCAACTCCCCGGTCCCGATCGGCACCGTGCCGCTCTACCAGGCGCTCGAAAAGGTCGACGGCCGCGCCGAAGAGCTCACGTGGGAGATCTACAAGGACACCGTCATCGAGCAGGCCGAGCAGGGCGTCGACTACATGACGGTCCACGCCGGCGTGCTGCTGCCGTACGTGCCGCTCACCGCCCGGCGCAAGACGGGCATCGTCTCGCGTGGTGGCTCGATCATGGCCGCGTGGTGTCTTGCCCACCACAAGGAGAACTTCCTCTACACGAACTTCGAGGAGCTCTGCGACATCCTCGCGACGTACGACGTCACCTACTCGCTGGGTGACGGTCTGCGTCCCGGTTCCATCGCGGACGCCAACGACGCGGCCCAGTTCGCGGAGTTGAAGACGCTGGGCGAGCTGAACACGATCGCCAAGCGGCACAACGTCCAGACCATGATCGAGGGCCCGGGGCACGTCCCCATGCACAAGATCAAGGAGAACATCGACCTTCAGCAGGAGATCTGTGAGGAGGCGCCGTTCTACACCCTCGGCCCGCTGACCACGGACGTCGCACCCGCGTACGACCACATCACCTCGGGCATCGGCGCCGCGATGATCGCCTGGTGGGGCACCGCGATGCTCTGCTACGTCACGCCCAAGGAGCACCTGGGCCTGCCCAACCGGGACGACGTGAAGACCGGTGTCATCACGTACAAGATCGCAGCGCACGCCGCGGACCTGGCGAAGGGGCACCCCGGCGCTCAGGAATGGGACGACGCCCTCTCGGACGCGCGGTTCGAGTTCCGCTGGGAGGACCAGTTCAACCTGGCCTTGGACCCGGACACCGCCCGTGAGTTCCACGACGAGACGCTCCCGGCCGAGCCGGCCAAGACCGCGCACTTCTGCTCCATGTGCGGTCCGAAGTTCTGCTCGATGAAGATCTCCCAGGACATCCGCCGCGAGCACGGTGGAGACCTCAAGGCCGACGAGATCGAGGCCGGTATGGCAGAGAAGTCCGCGGAGTTCGCAGCATCGGGCAACCGGGTCTACCTCCCGCTGGCCGACTAGAAACCAGCACCCGCACGGAACGGACCCACGACCCATGGGGGGAGTCGCGGGCCCGGCCGTGCGGGTGTTTCACGTGAAACATCACTCCCGGTCGGGCTCGGCCCCTCCGAAGTCGGGGCTGGTGAAGTCAGGCGGGCTGTAGTCCGGCCGGGGATCCTTGGGTGTGGCCGCGGGGCTGGTGAAGTCCGGCCGGCTGTACCCCAGGCTGGGGATGCGGCCGGCGTGCGGCGTCCGGGGGATCGGATATCCGGGGCCCGCGCTCGGATCGGCCAGCGCGTCCCGCAGGAACGGCATGATGCCCCGCTCCAGCAGGGCGTTTCGCCATGCCTCCCGCGCACGCGAGAGCTCGTCAGGTACCGCCACCGCCTCCTCGGCCCCCACCTCGGTGGAGCTGTTGCGGACGGCGGTCACGAGCAGGCCGATCACCGCGAAGAGCAGCGCGGCCACGGTCAGCCCGCCGAAGAGCCACCCTGCCGTCAGCATCGTCCGTGCGAAGGCCGGCTCGGGGTCGATCATCTTGAGGCTGTAGCCGACCAACAGGAAGATCAGCATGGCGGTGCCGGCCAGGACCGGTGCGAGGACCGCGACCACGGCGCTCACGCCCACGCCGCCGCCCTGCCCGTCACCCTCGGCGTCGGCCGCCGTGCCGGGGGCCGACAGGTGTTCGTCGCGAAGCTCCGCGCGGACCTTGACGTAGTGGTCGTACTCGGCTGCGGCGGCTGCCGTCAGCAGGGCGGTGGCACTCATGGCCATGGTGCGCAATTGTTCGGCGTTCAGTCGTTCGCCCATAGAAGCGAGTTCCGGCCGTTCGTTCGCTGTGCGCAGCGCCTCGTCGAGGAGCCGATCGAACTCCGGTCGGTCTTCGGTGAGCAGGTGCGGAGCGCTGGTCATGTGCATCCCCCGATGCTCCGTACGAGCCGGTATGCCCGCGTAGATTCGGGCGCCGGCACAAACGGAGGAGAGCCTGCTACGGATAGAGCGATGGTAGAGCGCCCACGCCACGAGGTGACAGGGGCTTTCCGGAAATACCCGCTCGGCGAAGGGTCAGTCGTTCAGCGGCAGTTGGACCACGAGCAGCTTGCCGGCCATGGTCACGCCGCCGTCCATCGCGATGGCCAGACCGTCCGCGTACACGTGCGGGCCGTCCACTGCCTCCGGACCGTGGGAGTCGTCGCCGTCCTCCGTGCCCACCTCGCCGAGGAGGTACGGGATGGGGCTGTGGCCGTGCACGACGCGGCCGCCGCCGTACGTGCCGAGCAGTTCCCGCACGGCCTGAGGGCCCGTTTCCTCGTCCCGGAAGGCGAACCGCTTGGTGAACTTGCGGAACAGGTCCCAGGTGATGTCGGCGTCGTTGCGGGTGAGCAACTCGTGGATGGTGTCGTTGACGTCCTCGATGGAGTCGCCGTAGTCCAGGTACGCCGTGGTGTCGGAGTGCAGCAGCAGGTGTCCGTCTTCCAGCGTGGCGGCGTCGAGCCGCGACATCCACTGGAGGTGGACGTCCTGGAGGCGCTCCATATCGGCGCGCTGACCGCCGTTGAGCAGCCAGGCGGCCTGGAAGGTGGCGGTCCCGGCGCCGGACACGACGGGGGTGTCGCCGAACCGCTTGGCGCCGATGAGCAGCAGCTCGTGGTTGCCCATCAGGGCCTTGCAGTAGCCGCCCGCGGCGGCGGCTTCGGCGGAGAGCCGCATGACGAGGTCAATGACGCCGATGCCGTCGGGGCCGCGGTCGGTGAAGTCGCCGAGGAACCAGAGCCGGGCGTTGCCGGCCGACCAGTGGCCGTCGGCGTCGATCAGCCCCTGTGCCCGGAGTTCGGTGAGGAGCTCGTCGAGGTAACCGTGTACGTCGCCGACGACGTAGAGGGGGCCCGGGCCGGTGGCGGCCGGGTCCTGGGGGACGTACTGGACCTGGACCGTGTCACCGGGACCCTCGGCCGCACCGCGGCCGATCACGGGCAGGTCGCGCTGCGTGGGTGTGTAGCCGTCGGGGTCCTGGTCCGGTGCGGCCGCGGGAGGGGTGTCCGGCCGGGGAGCGGGAGGCGGGGCGGCCTCGGGCGCGTAGGCCGGGCGGGGAGGCACGGGAGCGCCTTCCTCGTAGTACGCCGGGTACTCGCCGTACACGGGAGCCTCACCGGGCACGCCGACGGATGCGGTGTACGGGGCGGGTTCGGTGACGGGAACCCGGAAGTCCCGCAGCGTGTCCGTCCGCATCGCGGGTCCCTGACCGGCCCCCTGAGTCATCGACCCCTCCACCACCGTCGCACTGCCGTACACCTGCGGACCCTCCTTGCCTCCGTGGCGGAGGGTCCGTGATGTCGTGCGCCCATCATAGGAATGCAGCTCGCGCTCTGTGACGCACCAGGGGTGGTGAATCCTGGCCGGAGCCGTTCCTTCCTGCCGCTTTCTCCCTGTATGGGTGGTTGTTGAAATATCCGGCAGGGTGGTCGGCCCCGCCGGTGTGGCGCCAAGTCCCGGCCGTACGCGGCGTGATCAGTCCTGAGCGGGGGAGCGGGGCGGGCTGACGGTCGTACGGGGCTGCCTGCGTTGCGAGGAGGTGCGGATGATGAGTTCGGTCGGAACCACTTGCTCGACGGGACGGCCGGTGTCGACCCCTTCGATGGCGTCGATCAGCAGCTGGACCACGGCCGTGCCGATACGGCGAGGCTTGAGGGAGAGCGTGGTGATGGGCGGTTCCGTGTTGGCGTAGACGGTCGATTCGCTGCAGCAGACGAGCAGCAGGTCCTCGGGGACGCGCAGGCCGTAGCGCCGGGCGGCGGCGAGCAGGTCGGTGCCATTGGGGTCGAAGAGCCCGTAGACGGCGTCGGGCCGGTCGGGCCGGGCGAGCAGCCGATCGGCAGCGACGGCGCCGGCGCACGGGTCGTGGGCGGGGTAGGACTCGTAGACGGGGTCCTGGCCGACGCGCTCGCACCAGCTGAGGTACGCGGTGGTCGAGAGCCGGGTGTACGTGTCGGTCGTGGTGCCGGTGAGGAGTCCGATCCTGCGGGCTCCCGCGGCGGCGAGGTGGTCGAGGAGGTTGAGGACGGCGGCCTCGTGGTCGTTGTCGACCCAGGCGGTGACCGGGAGCGACCCGGCTGGGCGGCCGTCGGACACCACCGGCAGGCCCTGGCGGACCAGCTCGCTGACCACGGGGTCGTGGTCGGAGGGGTCGATGACGACGGTGCCGTCGAGGGCGACGTTGGACCACACGTCGTGGCGTGAGGTGGCGGGGAGGATGACCAGGGCGTAGCCGCGGGCGAGCGCGGCGGACGTCGCGGCCCGGGCCATTTCCGCGAAGTAGGCGAATTCCGTGAAGGTGAAAGGTTCATCCCCGTACGTCGTCACGGTCAGGCCGATGAGGCCGGACTTGCCGGTACGGAGGGTGCGTGCGGCGGCGGAGGGCCGGTAGCCCAGTCGGTCGGCGACTTCGCGAACGTGGCGGCGGGTGGCGTCGGGCAGCCGCCCCTTGCCATTGAGCGCGTCGGAGACGGTCGTGATCGAGACGCCGGCCGCGGCGGCCACGTCCCTGATGCCGGCCCGGCCCTGTCGGCCGCCGACCCGCCGGGTGGTCTCGGTCCGGCTCACCTGATGCTTCCCTGCTGCTGTCATGGCGAGCCGATAGTAGGGCTCGAAGGGGTGGCTGGTCCGGCTGCATATGCACCCGTTGACAGGCACGATTCTGCATGGTTCGCCACCCCCAATGACCTTGGAATAGAAGGCAATTGATCACTCAGAACGGCTAAGGCGCTAGTCGGTGACGACGGGCCTGCCAAAACGGTGCCGTTCTGGGCAGTTCTCAACTCACCTGCACGGGGGACGCGCGCCACGGCGCAGGCCACCAGCGCGCGCATATATGCGCGCGCTCCCCTGCGATCCTGGCGCCCGCCATTCTCTGATCGGCGGAATCCTCATAAGGTGAGCAGTATTGAGTCGACGGCGACGTCGACGGGACGGTCGAGGAGGACCTGCGGTGAGCGAGAAGAGCCCGAAGCTGCGCGCCGAGCTGGACGGCATCCCCACTTACAAGCCGGGCAAGCCCGCGGCGGCGGACGGGCGCGTCGCGTTCAAGCTGTCCTCCAACGAGAACCCGTACCCGCCGCTCCCGGGGGTCCTGGAGACCGCCGTCGCGGCGGCCGGCCACTTCAACCGCTACCCCGACATGGCCTGCACGGGCCTGGTGAACGAGCTCGCCGAGCGCTTCGGGGTTCCGGTCGAGCACATCGCCACGGGAACCGGCTCCGTGGGCGTGGCCCAGTCGCTGATCCAGTCGACGGCCGGCCCGGGCGACGAGGTCATCTACGCCTGGCGCTCCTTCGAGGCGTACCCGATCATCACGCAGATCTCCGGTGCGACGTCGGTGCAGGTTCCGCTCACCGAAGGGGACGTGCACGACCTGGACGCGATGGCGGCCGCGATCACCGAGCGGACCCGGCTGATTTTCGTCTGCAACCCCAACAACCCCACCGGTACCGCGGTGCGCCGGGCCGAGCTGGAGCGGTTCCTGGACCGCGTGCCGTCGGACGTGCTGGTGGTGCTGGACGAGGCGTACCGGGAATTCGTCCGCGACACGGACGTTCCGGACGGCATCGAGCTCTACCGCAGCCGCCCGAACGTGTGCGTGCTGCGTACGTTCTCCAAGGCGTACGGTCTGGCCGGCCTGCGGGTCGGTTTCGCGGTGGCGCACGAGCCGGTGGCCGCGGCGCTGCGCAAGACCGCGGTGCCTTTCGGCGTCAGCCAGCTCGCCCAGGACGCGGCGGTCGCCTCGCTGCAGGCCGAGGACGAGCTGCTCGGGCGGGTCGGTTCGCTGGTCTGCGAACGCAAGCGGGTCTACGACACGCTGCTCACGCAGGGCTGGACCGTGGTCCCGGACACACAGGCGAACTTCGTCTGGATGCGGCTCGGTGAGCGGACCGTGGAGTTCGCGGTGGCTTGCGAGAAGGCCGGCGTGGTGGTCCGGCCGTTCCCGGGAGAAGGCCTGCGGGTCACGATCGGTGAGTCCGAGGCGAATGACATCTTCCTCCAGACGGCGGAGGCGTTCTTCAAGGAGATGTAGCCGTACCGCGCAGGGCGGGACCCGGTTACGCGAGTTCGACGCGGACCGGGTCGCCGTCGCGGACGGTGGCCAGCAGGCGGGAGTCGCCGTCGAACGAGCCGAGTACGTTGCAGGGGCTCGCGAGGCGGCTTTCACCGGCACGCGAAATCGGCGTCGGGCCGTACGGCAGCGCGAGTGCGTCGCCCTCGGTCCAGAACGCGACGGTCCCCGGCTCGACGACCTGCCGGGCGTCGTGTTCCACCGCGACCGAGACGCCGGTGTCGAAGTAGACCTCCTCGCCCCAGGTGTGGGCGGAGGCCGAGATCGGGAGCGCCGCGACCAGGGCCTTGCTGGTCGGTGTCTCTTCGAGGGTTGCTGTGAGCTGGCCCGCGGGCCATGAGATGCGAATCTTCATGAGCTGTATTCAACAATTTGTTGAACGAGCTGGCTAGAGGGGACCCCCCGCCGAAAAGATCGGAAAGGCTGTGCGCCATAATGCTTGTGAATGTGAACGCGTTCACAAGCTCCCCTGTTTCATCCCGTATGGCATGGGATGTGACGGGTGGGGTGAGGCTTTGTCGACCCACGGCGACCCGAAGGAGATGACGACGTGGACCTGGCTCTGGCGCCGGAGACTCTGGCGCGATGGCAGTTCGGTATCACCACCGTCTACCACTTCCTCTTCGTCCCCCTGACGATCTCGCTCGCCGCGCTCGTCGCGATCCTGCAGACCGCCTGGGTGCGCACCGAGAAGGAGAAGTACCTCAGGGCGACCAAGTTCTGGGGCAAGCTGTTCCTGATCAACATCGCGATGGGCGTCGTCACCGGCATCGTCCAGGAATTCCAGTTCGGCATGAACTGGTCCGACTACTCGCGCTTCGTCGGTGACGTCTTCGGGGCTCCGCTGGCCTTCGAGGCGCTGATCGCTTTCTTCTTCGAGTCCACGTTCATCGGGCTGTGGATCTTCGGGTGGGACAAGCTCCCCAAGAAGATCCACCTCGCCTGCATATGGATGGTCTCGATCGGCACCATCCTCTCCGCCTACTTCATCCTCGCTGCCAATTCCTGGATGCAGCACCCGGTCGGATACCGGATGAACAAGGAGACCGGGCGCGCCGAGCTGACCGACTTCCTCCAGGTCCTCACCCAGAACACGGCCGTCGCACAGGTCTTCCACACCCTTACGGCGGCCGCGCTGACCGGCGGTGCCTTCATGGTCGGCATCGCCTCCTACCACCTGTTGCGCAAGAAGCACATCCCCGTGATGCGCACCTCCCTGCGGCTCGGCCTGATCGCCGTCGTCATTGGTGGCTTGCTGACAGCGATCAGCGGCGACACGCTCGCCAAGGTCATGTTCAAGCAGCAGCCGATGAAGATGGCCGCGGCCGAAGCCCTCTGGGACGGAGAGAAGAGCGCGCCCTTCTCGGTCTTCGCCGTCGGTGACGTCGACAAGGGCCACAACAAGGTGGCCGTGGAACTGCCCGGCCTGCTGTCCTTCCTGGCCGACAGCGACTTCGACTCCTTCGTGCCCGGCATCAACGACGTGAACAAGTCCGAGCAGGAGAAGTTCGGCCCCGGCGACTACAGGCCCGCGATCCCCGTCGCCTACTGGGGCTTCCGATGGATGATCGGCTTCGGCATGGCGTCCTTCGGCATCGGCGCCCTGGGACTGTGGCTGACCCGGCGCAAGTTCCTGCTGCCGGCCGCCCTGCGCACCGGCGACGACGAACGGCCGCACCTCGTCCTGTTCAAGACGGCCCTGAACCCGCGCCTGACCCGCCTGTACTGGCTCACCGCCATCGGCACGCTCGGCTTCCCGCTGATCGCCAACTCCTGGGGCTGGATCTTCACCGAGATGGGCCGCCAGCCGTGGGTCGTCTACGGAGTCCTGCGCACCCGCGACGCGGTCTCCCCCAGCGTCACGCAGGGCGAGGTGCTCACGTCCATGCTCGTCTTCACCGCCCTCTACGCCGTGCTCGCCGTGATTGAGGTCCGGCTGCTCGTGAAGTACGTGAAGGCCGGCCCTCCGGAGCTCACCGAGGCCGACCTCAACCCGCCCACCAAGATCGGCGGGGACGACAAGAATTCCGACCGGCCGATGGCCTTCTCGTACTGAGGCTGAGGAGACCACACCATGCAACTCCACGACGTCTGGTTCGTGCTCATCGCCGTCCTGTGGATCGGCTACTTCTTCCTGGAGGGCTTCGACTTCGGGATCGGCGTACTGACGAAACTGCTCGCCCGCGACCGGCAGGAAAAGCGGGTGCTGATCAATACGATCGGACCTGTCTGGGACGGCAACGAGGTCTGGCTGCTCACGGCCGGCGGTGCCACCTTCGCCGCGTTCCCCGAGTGGTACGCCACCCTCTTCTCCGGCTTCTACCTGCCGCTGCTGATGATTCTGGTCTGTCTCATCGTCCGCGGTGTCGCCTTCGAATACCGGCACAAGCGTCCCGAGGACAAGTGGCAGACCAACTGGGAACACGCGATCTTCTGGGCCTCACTGGTCCCCGCGTTCCTGTGGGGTGTGGCTTTCGCCAACATCGTCCGGGGCGTCAAGATCGATCAGCACAAGGAGTACGTCGGCACCTTCCTCGACCTGCTCAACGTGTACTCGCTCCTCGGTGGTCTGGTCACGCTGACCCTGTTCACCTTCCACGGCGCCGTGTTCGCCTCGCTCAAGACGGTCGGTGACATCCGGGACCGATCGCGTCGGCTCGCGACCCGGCTGGGCGTCGTCACCGCAGTCCTGGCGGTGGTCTTCCTGCTCTGGACCCAGTCCTCGCGCGGCGACGGCGAGAGCCTGATCGCCATGGCCGTCGCGGTCGCGGCGCTGCTCGCCGCCTTGGGCTTCAACATGGCGGGCCGGGAAGGCTGGTCGTTCGCACTGTCCGGGATCACCATCGCGGCAGCCGTCGCGATGCTCTTCCTGACGCTCTTCCCGAACGTCATGCCCTCCTCGCTGAACGACTCCTGGAACCTCACGGTCACCAACGCTTCGTCCAGCCCCTACACCTTGAAGATCATGACCTGGTGCGCCGCAGTGGCCACACCGGTCGTCATGCTCTACCAGGGCTGGACCTACTGGGTGTTCCGCAAGCGGATCGGAACCCAGCACATCGTCGACGCGCACTGATCCGGCGCGTCGACCGACTCTCCCGCTTGACCCTCCCGAGGGGATGTTTCACGTGAAACCGATCGACCCGCGCCTGCTGCGCTACGCCCGCTCCACCCGCCTCTTCCTGGCCGCGGTGGTGGCCCTCGGGCTCGCCGGGGCGGGGCTGGTCGTCGGACAGGCGATGCTCCTCGCCGAGATCGTGGTCGGCGCCTTCGAGGAGGGGCTGGACGCAGACTCGCTCCGGACGCCACTGCTGCTGCTCGCAGCGGTGGCGCTGGGGCGCGCTCTGATCGCCTGGCTCACGGAACGTGCCGCGCACCGGGCCGGCGCCGCCGTCAAGTCGGAGCTGAGAGGGCGGCTGCTGGACCGGGCCGCGGACCTCGGACCCGGCTGGCTGAGCGGGCAGCGGACCGGCTCGCTGGTGGCACTGGCCACCCGAGGTATCGACGCACTTGACGACTACTTCTCCCGCTACCTGCCGCAGTTGGGGCTTGCTGTGGTCGTCCCCATGGCGGTGCTCGCCCGGATCGTCACCGAGGACTGGGTCTCGGCAGCCATCATCGTGGTCACGCTGCCGCTGATTCCGCTGTTCATGATTCTTATCGGTATGGCCACACAGTCCCGGATGGACCGCCAGTGGCGGCTGCTGTCCCGGCTGTCGGGGCACTTCCTGGACGTGGTGGCGGGGCTCCCGACGCTCAAGGTATTCGGCCGGGCCAAGGCCCAGGCCGAATCGATCCGTAAGATCACCGACGACTACCGCCAGGCCACGATGCGGACACTGCGCATCGCGTTCCTGTCGTCGTTCGCCCTGGAGCTGCTGGCCACGCTCTCGGTCGCCCTGGTGGCCGTCACCATCGGTATGCGGCTCGTCCACGGGGACCTCGACCTGTACACGGGGCTGGTCATCCTGATCCTGGCTCCCGAGGCCTACCTCCCGCTGCGACAGGTGGGAGCGCAGTACCACGCGGCAGCGGAGGGCCTGTCCGCCGCGGAGGAGATCTTCGAGGTCCTGGAAACGCCGGTGACCGCTTCGGGTGGGACCGGTGAAGTGCCCGCCCAGGGGCTGCGGATCGAACTCGACCACGTGGCGGTCAGGTATGCCGGACGGAGTACGGACTCGCCCGGACCCGTATCACTGGCCGTCGAGCCTGGGGAGTGCGTCGCCCTCACCGGGCCGAGCGGGGCGGGGAAGTCCACCTTGCTCCAGGTCCTGCTGGGCTTCGTGGCGCCCACCTCCGGGCGGGTACGGGTCGCAGGCAGAGACTTGAGCGAACTGGCACTGGAGGAGTGGCGGGAGCGGATCGCGTGGGTGCCGCAGCGGCCGCACCTGTTCGCGGGCACGATCGCCGAGAACGTACGACTGGCCAGGCCCGCCGCCTCCGACGAGGCGGTGTTCCAAGCGCTGCGGGACGCCGGAGCGTTGGAGTTCGTAACCGGGCTTCGCAGAGGTCTGGACACTGCGCTGGGCGAGGGCGGTACGGGGCTTTCGGCAGGCCAGCGCCAGCGGTTGGCTCTGGCGCGGGCGTTCCTGGCGGACCGGCCGGTGCTGCTGCTGGACGAGCCGACCGCAGCGCTGGACGGGGAGACCGAAGCGGGCATCGTGGACGCCGTCCGGCGCCTCGCCGTGGGGCGGACCGTACTGCTGGTGGTGCACCGGCCGGCCCTGCTCGCGGTCGCGGACCGGGTGGTGGAACTCCCGGCAGCCGACCCGTCGGCCGACCTGGGGTCCGGGGCCGACAGGGCTCAGGCTCAAAGCTCCGCCGAGGCGCTCGGGCGGGAGGAGCTCGGGCGGGGGGAGCTCGGGTCCGGCGGCGAACCGTCCGGCCCCGGTGACTGGATTCTCGGCACGGCGCCCGACCGGACCGCGAAGAAGCAGGGGCCTGGTACCGGTGGGAGGCATCCCCTGGCCTGGGTCAGGGGAGTGGCCAAGGCCTGGCAGGGGCGGTTCCGGCTCGGCCTGCTGCTCGGGGCGCTCGCTGTCGGTTGCAGCGTCGGGCTGATGGCCGTGTCGGGCTGGCTCATCGCCCGGGCCTCCGAACAGCCGCCCGTGCTCTATCTGATGGTGGCCGTCACCGCCACCCGCACTTTCGGCATCGGCCGGGCCGTCTTCCGCTACGCGGAGCGGCTCGTCTCACATGACGCGGTGCTGCGGATACTGGCCGACCTGCGTGTCGGCGTGTACCGGCGCCTGGAACGGATCGCGCCTGCCGGACTGCGCGAGCAGCGGCGAGGAGATCTGCTGTCCCGGCTCGTGGCCGACGCCGACGCGCTTCAGGACTACTGGCTGCGCTGGCTCCTGCCGGTCGGAACCGCCGTGCTCGTCGGATCCGGTTCGGTCGCCTTCACCACCTGGCTCCTCCCCGAGGCGGGAGCCGCCCTCGCCGTCGGACTGCTCGCGGCGGGCGTGGGAGTGCCGCTGCTGAGCGGGGCAGTCGCCCGCCGTGCGGAGCGTCGGCTCGCACCCGCCCGGGGTGAGCTCGCCACCCGGGTGGCCGATCTGCTCACCGGCACTGCCGAGCTGACCGTGGCCGGTGCATTGGACGGGCGGAAGGACGCGGCGAAGCAGGGCGACCGGAGCCTGACCGTGATCGCCTCGCGAGGAGCCTCCGCGACCGGGCTGGGCAGCGGCCTGTCCGCCCTGGTGTGCGGGCTGACCGTGGTGTGCGCTGCCGCGCTGGGCGCCAACGCGGTGGCCGACGGCAGGCTGGCGGGAGTGGCGATGGCGGTGGTCGTACTGACCCCGCTCGCCGCCTTCGAGGCCGTCACCGGACTCCCGCAGGCCGTCCAGTACCGGCAGCGGGTTCGCCGCAGTGCCGAGCGGATCTACGAGGTCATCGACGCGCCCATGCCGGTCACTGAGCCGGAGCAGGTCGCTGCGCGCCCCGCTTCGCCGTTCCCGCTGACACTCACGGGCATCACCGCCCGGCACCCGGGACAGGAGACGGACGCGCTGCAGGACGTGGACCTGACCCTCGAAGCGGGCCGCCGCATCGCCGTCGTAGGCCCGTCCGGATCGGGCAAGACCACACTCGCGCAGGTGCTGCTGAGGTTCCTGGATCAGCGAGAAGGCTCGTACACCCTGGGTGGCACCGAAGCGCGCGCCCTCGACAGCGACGACGTACGCGGCCTCGTCGGCCTGTGCGCCCAGGACGCACACCTCTTCGACAGCTCCGTGCGCGAGAACCTGCGACTGGCCCGGACCGATGCGAGCGACGCCAGGCTGCGGGACGCGCTGTCGGCGGCCCGGCTGCTGGAGTGGGTGGAGAGCCTCCCGGACGGTTTGGACACCCTGATCGGTGAGCACGGTGAGCGGATGTCCGGTGGCCAGCGCCAGCGGCTGGCCCTGGCCCGGGCACTGCTCGCGGACTTCCCGGTACTGGTTCTGGACGAGCCGGCCGAGCACCTGGACCTGCGTACCGCGGACGCGTTGACGGCGGACCTGCTGGCCGCGACCGAGGGCCGCACCACGGTTCTGATCACGCACCGGCTTGCGGGACTGGAGGCCGTGGACGAGGTGCTCGTGCTGGACCGGGGGCGCGTTGTCCAACGAGGTGCGTACGGGGAGCTGGCCACCGCCGAAGGGCCGCTGCGACGGCTCCTGGAGCGTGAAAGGGAGACTGATGGGACGTTGGCTGACTTTCACAGCTAATGGGGACTAATTAGGCTCAAGGGCATGTCAGGGGAGCAGTCTCAGCAATCGCCGGAACCAGCACGGCCCTCGCCGGACCCGCTGGAGGCCGCCGCTCACGCCACTCGCAGTCTGCAGGGGCTGTCCACCGAACTCACCGCTCGGGTTCCGCAACTGCTGGAGGCGATGCGCTCGGTCGGTACCGGGCTGGAGCTCCATTCCACGCTCGACCGCATCTGTGAGACGGCTGCCGAGCTCGCCCACGCCCGGTATGCGGCGATCGGGGTCGTCGACACCGACCGCCGGGGCCTGTCCGATTTCGTCACCTTCGGCCTCAGCGAGGCACTGGCCCGGAAGATCGGACGCCGCCCGGACGGGAAGAGGGGCCTGCTCGGGGCACTGATCTCACACGCTGACACGGTGCGGCTCCCGGACCTGACGAAAGATCTGCGTTCAGAGGGTTTCCCGGCCCACCACCCGCCCATGAAGAGTTTCCTCGGGGTTCCCATCCGGGTGCAGGGCGAGATCTTCGGCAACCTGTACCTGGCCGAGAAGAACGGTGGCGGGGAGTTCAACGACTACGACGTCCACATGGTCCGCGTCCTGGCCACCGAAGCCGGCATCGCCATCGGCAATGCCCGGCTGTACGAGGCCGCCACCCAGCGCGAGCGCTGGATCGACGGTTCGGTGGCCGTCACCACGGCCCTGCTGTCCGGAGGGGACGCGGACGACGCCCTCGCCGTGGTGGCCGAGCAGGCTCGCCGACTGGCCGACTCCGCCGCCGGGATCGTGATGCTGCCGGCCGAGGAGGGCGGAATGGAGATCGTCGCCGTCTCCTCCGACAACCCGGCCACCTCACTCGGCGTGGTGATCCCGCCCGAAAGCCCTGTCGTGAACGAGTTGCTGCGAGGTGAACCCGTCTTCGTGGAGGACGCGGCCGCGGACTCCCGCATGATCAGCCGGCTCACCAGCCAGTACGGGCCCTGCATGATGCTGCCGCTGCAGAGCGGCGGGCGGGTGCTGGGTGCGCTGGTGACCCCCAGGGCGAGGGGCGGGCGGCCGTTCAGCGAGGCGGAGCGCACCCTCGCCACGCAGTTCGCCTCGCAAGCGGCGCTCGCGCTGATGATGGCAGAAGCCCAGCGCGACAGGGAGCGGCTCGCGGTCTTCGAGGATCGGGACCGGATCGCCCGCGACCTGCACGATCTCGTGATCCAGCGGCTGTTCGCCACGGGGATGATGCTGGAGGGCGCTCAGCGCCGGTCCATCGTCCCCGAGGTGCGGGACGGTGTCGGCAAGGCGGTGGACGAGTTGGACGTGACGATCCAGGAGATCCGCACCGCCATCTTCGCGCTGCAGCAGGGGCCGGCGGAGGCGCCGTCGGGGCTGCGCACCAGGGTCCTGCGCGAGATCAACATGGCCGCCGTACCGCTGGGTTTCAAGCCCGCGCACCGGTTCATCGGCCCGATCGACGCGGCCGTCGGCGAACTGGTCGGCAAGAACCTGATCGCGGCCCTGCGAGAGGCCCTGTCGAACGCCTTCCGGCACGCGGAGGCCTCCCGGATCGAAGTCCTGGTGGACTCCACGATCCGTCTGGCCGACGGGCGGCCCGGCGTCCGCCTTGAGGTCGCCGACGATGGCGTGGGCATCGCGGAGGGCGGTCGGCGCAGCGGTCTGCGCAACCTGCGCCGACGGGCCGAGTCGCTGGGCGGCGCAAGCTGGTACGGCCCCGGCCTCGCCGGCGGCGGAGGCGGAACCACGGTCGTGTGGGAGGCCCCGCACTAGACCTGCCGACCGGACGGAGTTCGGGCCACCCGCTCGGACAGGACGCTGTCGCGCTGGTCAGAGCCCTGGCTGGGGGGCGGCACCTTCGGCCAGGATGCGTTCGATGACGAGGGCGACCCCGTCCTCGTTGTTGGCGACGGTGCGGTCCGAGGCACTCGCGAGCACATCAGGGTGGGCATTGCCCATCGCGTAGGAGGTGCCTGCCCAGGTCAGCATCTCCAAGTCGTTCGGCATGTCCCCGAAGGCGACGACCTCGGCAGGGGAAATACCGCGTTCGGCGCAGCACAGAGCCAGCGTGCTGGCCTTGGAGACACCGAGTCCGCTGATCTCCAGCAGGGACGTAGGGCTGGAGCGGGTGATGGAGGCGTAGGCGCCGGCCGCCGAGCGGGCCAGAGCCAGGAAATCGTCCGGCGCCAGGTCGTTGTGGTGGGCGAGGAGCTTGAGCACAGGAGCCGCAGTGTCGTCCAGATCCTCGCTCAGCAGCTTCTCCGCGATGGCGACGGAGGCTCCGGGGTCCTGGAAGAGCGGTGGATACGACGGCTCGTAATTGATGCCGGTGGTCAGTTCGACCGCGAACGACGTACCAGGAGCGGCGGCCCGCAATGCGTCCACGACCGCCAGCGCGGTGGCCCGGGGCAGGGACCGGACCTGTACGAATTCACCTCCGGCATGGAGGTCGACCACGGCGGCGCCATTCGCGCAGATCGCCAGGCCATGGCCGTGCACGTGATCGCTGACCACGCCCATCCAACGGGCCGGGCGGCCGGTGACGAAGAAGACCTCGATACCGGCCTGCTCGGCGGCGGCGAGCGCGGCGACCGTCCGGGGAGAGACGGTTTTGTCGTCGCGCAGCAGGGTGCCGTCGAGGTCGGTGGCGATGAGCCGGGGAGTGGAGAGAGGCCCGTCCGGGCACTGGGGAGCCGAGGTCACCGCTCCATCTTCGCCCATGGGTGCAGGCGGCAGGACCAAGATCAGCCAGGCGGCGCCGCACCGGTGTTTCACGTGAAACACCGCTGATGTTTCACGTGGAACACCGCCGCCGACCGATGTTTCACGTGAAACATCCGTGGGGCCCGTGGTGCGGAGATACGTAGTTGTTGCGCGGGCCCCGTACGCTCGAACGCATGAGTCTGCGTTTGAGCACTGTGATCCTCCCGGTACGGCCTTGGCATGCCGGAGGCCGTGACCAGTGGGTACGGGCCGAGCGGCTCGGATTCCACACCGCCTACACCTATGACCACCTGTCCTGGCGGACCTTCCGCGACGGCCCCTGGTTCGGCGCGGTCCCCACCCTGACCGCGGCGGCCGCCGTCACCGACCGACTGCGCCTGGGCACGCTCGTCACTTCGCCGAACTTCCGGCACCCCGTGACGCTCGCCAAGGACCTCATGTCGCTTGACGACATCTCCGGCGGTCGCATCACCCTCGGTATCGGTGCCGGCGGAAACGGCTTCGACGCGACCGCGCTGGGCCAGGAGCCTTGGACGCCGCGAGAGCGGGCCGACCGTCTGGCCGAGTTCGTGCCGCTTCTGGACCGGTTGCTCACCGAGGGAGCCGTGACGCATCACGGCACCTTCTACTCGGCCGAGGAGGCACGCAACATTCCGGGCTGCGTCCAGGGGCCGCGCCTGCCCTTCGCGGTCGCGGCGACCGGCCCACGGGGCATGAAGCTGGCCGCCCGGCATGGCCAGGCCTGGGTGACCACCGGCGACCCGAAGCTGGCGCAGGACGGTACGCCGGAGCAGTCGCGGGAGGCCCTGCGCGGGCAGCTGGAGAAGCTGGACAAGGCCTTCGCCGACGTCGGCCGGGACCCCGCCTCGATGGAGAAGATCCTTCTTACCGGCTTCACGCCGGAGGGCAGCGCCGTACTGGACTCCCTCGACGCGTTCGTGGACTTCGCGGGCCGTCACCAGGAGCTGGGCTTCACCGAGCTGGTCATTCACGCGCCGATCCCGGACTCCGACTTCGCGGCCGACGAGGCCGTCTTCGAGCGGATCGCCACCGAGGCGCCGGCCCAGCTGAACAGCTGAGCCGGCGAGCTGCGCGTCCGGCTCGCCAACCGCAGTCTGCCCCCGCCACTGATGAGTGACGGGGGCAGACGCGTCCGGGCAAGCGTCAGGACAGCAGGCCCGCGACGATCCGTTCAGCCTGCGGCAGCACCCACTCCGGCACGGCCTCCTCGGGCAGGGCCCGGATCTCCTCGATCAAAGCCGAGATACGCTCGGCGCCCGCCTTGGGGCGGCCCAGCTCGTGCTCGGTCCAAGCGGCGTTGTTCATGCACTGGAGGCGGTCCTGGATGTGGTCGGAACCGAGCTCGGCGTAAAGTCCGGCTGCCGTCTCCCACAGCCGGACCTCCTCCAGCCGCAGCGCCTCGACCTCGACCTCGACCTCGGCTTTGACCTCGACCTCGGCCTCGGCTTTGACCTCGGCTTCGGCTTCGGCCGGTGCGTCCGCCTCGGTGCCCGCCGCTTCCCCGGCGGCCTCCTCCCGCGAAGTCACCCATCGGTCCAGCACCTGCGCCAGCTGGTGCCAGGTCTGGGCGAGCTCGGCCCGCAGCTCCCGGGACTGAGGGTCGAGGGCGAGCGCGGACGCCAGTACCCCGGCCGCCTCGTCCATCCGGGTCCGGGCGCAGGTCACGCCCGCCTCGGTCACGTCCGCACGCAGTCCCAGCCAGGCCAGGGAACGCAGGATGCGCACCTCGGCGATCGGTGCGCCGCCCGCCTGCCGGTGCAGCTGGAGCGCCCGCTCATAGGCGGCGACCGCTTCGGGCACGAGTTCCGCACTGGAGAGCTGATCGGCGGCCGACTGGGCGAAGCGCGCCTGCGGACGGGGGTCCTCCCACTCCTTGCTGATCTCCGCCGCCAGCAGGTACTGCTCCGCCGAGGCGTGCCATTCCCGCAGCTCGCGCAGTAGATCACCGAGGAACTCGTGGGCGGCGACGGCCTGACCGTCGCCGTGCTCCAGCAGGTCCGCCAGCGCAGACTGCAGTACCTCCGCCGCTTCGGCGGTCCGGCCGGTGCGCGCATGGGCGCGGGCGAGCAGCAGCCGGGCCTGGGCACCGCCATCGGAGCTCAGACCGGCCTGGTCGAACCAGTGGGCAGCCGTGAGCGCGTGCTCGGCCGCCTCCTGCACCGCGCTCTTGCGTGCGTCTTCCTCGGCGCCTTCCGGTGCGTCCGCGCGGCGCAACAGGATGTCGGCGAGCGTGAGCAGTACGACGCCCCGCGTCTCGGCGTCGGTCACCTCCGCGGCGTTCTCCCATGCGGAACGGGCTGCTTCCTCGGCCTCCTCGGGCCGGCCGAGCGACGACAGCACGCCGGCGCGCAGGACCAGGGGATCAACGGCGATCCAGGGGCGGCCCGCGCCGATCGCCCGAGCCGCGGCGGAGGCCAGCAGGGGCAGGGCGCGCTCCGGATCGTCCTGGGCGAGAGCGACTCGGCCCAGCACCTCCTCCGCCTCCGCCACCACATCGGGAAGAGCCTGCGCGTAGGCGGCGACGAAGGCGACGAGCTCGGCCGACAGCTCAGCGTGCCCGTGGTCCTCCCCGGGGGCGTGGCCGTGCCCGGCGCCCTGTCGCGGCTCCTCGACCGAGCGGAGGTACGAGCCCACCCGGATCGACGCCAGTTCCGCGAGCGCGATCCGGCGGATCCGCAGCGGGTCCGCCGGATCCAGTGCCTCGGCGGCCCGCAGGGCCACGCCCAGCAGCTCGCGGATCACCGAGGGCTCGGCGCCCGACTGCGCGGCCACGGTCGCCAGGCGGAGCTCCGCGAGTGCGGCCCGCTCCGCCTGCCCGAGGGCCCGGTAGGTGTCGCGCACGGCCGTCAGCTGCTCCGCGGCGTCGTCCGCCCCGACCCGCGCGGCCGTCAGGGCCCGGTGGTCTGCGACATCGGCCGAGGCCAGCGGGTCGACCTCGTCCTGCGCGCCCGCGCCTGCCAGTACCGCCACCTGGCTCCAGAGCCCGTCGGCAGCCGGATGCCCCTGATCGCGCGCCGCCCGGGCCCGGCCGACGAGCTCGGTGAGATCACTCGGCACGCTCTCGGTCGGCGTGCCGACAGGTGCGGCGGGCGCCGGGCCGGCCGCCGCCGCGGACGGCAGGGAAGCGCTGCGTACGCCCAGCGGAAGCATCCCGATCAGTGGCTCGCGCGTGATCCGGGCCAGGAACCGGTCGGAGACCCGGGTCGTGCCGTTGCGCGTGTCGAAGCGCCGGGCAATGTCGAGCGAGCCGGCGAGGAGGACCTCGTGGAGCTCGCAGACGCTGTGCAGTACGCCGTTGTAGGGGACGGCAGGGCTCTGCCCGTGCCCCAGCTCCTGGAGTCGGCGCAGCAGTACGAGGACACCGCCGTGGAAGACCAGCTGGTCGCGGTCGTTGGCGAGCGGGGTCATTTGAGGGGCGTGTTCGGCGAGGATCTCCAGGCCGCGCGACTCGTTGCCGGTCAGCGCGCAGAACTCGATGTGCTTGCCGACCGAGGGCAGCAGGCTCTCGTTGCCCCGGACCAGACGGTAGCCGCGCAGGTGGTGGGAGCGGGCGTCATCGAACCGGCCGACCCGCAGCAGGGGCAGCAACGAGGTGGCGAGGACCCGGTGGGGCTCCTCGGCGCAAACGCGCTGCCCTTCCAGTACCTGCTTCCAGACGTCCAGGGCCTGGGCGTCGTCGCCGCGCAGAACGGCGTACTGGCCCTGGCTGTTGTCCTCGCAGGCATGGCAGTCGCTCATCTGGTCGCGTTCGGCGCCGCGCCATGCGCGGAAGGCGCGTTCCGCCCGCTCGTCGTCGCCGGTCGCGTCGGCGAGCCACATCTCGGCCTCGCGTACGGGGCGTTCGCTGTAGCCGGCGATCCGGTAGCGGCGTTCCATGTCGTTCAGCCAGCCGGCCGCCGACTCCAGGGGAATGTTTGGAGAGTTGCCGATGGCCGTGGCCACCCACTTGAACTGCCAGAACAGCGAGTGCGTGGCGCCTTCGGAAAAGGCGCCGGGGTCCTTGTCGTACTCCTGGAGCAGCCGGGCGAAGGGCACCAGCAGCTTCGGGGACTCGGCGCTGTAGAGATAGGCGTTGATGAGGTTGTCCAGCGCCTCACGGAAGAGGGCGGCGTCGCCGCTCGCCTCGGCCGCGCCCGCCAGCACCTCGGCGTGGGCGTTGCGGGCCGCGCCGCCGGGCGCGTGACGGTTCTCCGCCAGGCCGCGTTCGATCTCCTCGCGGGTCAGGGTCGTCACTTGTGGCCCTCCTGGGCATCGTGGGAGTGGGTCGCCCATTCCAGGAGTCCCAGGAACGCCCGGTTGAGCAGGGCCGAGTCGGCGGGGCGCAGCGGCCGCTGGGACATCAGCAGTGCCTGCCCGTACAGCGACTCGACGGCGGTGCCGGTGAGCGTCTCGTCGGGGAGTCCGGCGATGCGACGGATCAGCGGGTTGTTGTGGTTCAGGACCAGACGGGCGCGCGGCGCGGAACCGCGCAGGGAGCCGAGGATCCCGGTCCAGAGCGAATCGGCGCTGTCCAGGGCCGCGGTGCGGTCGCGCTCCTGGCGGGCCTGGCGGTCGTCCAGGTAGAGGGCGGGGACGGCGACGGGCTGGAAGGCGCGCAGCACCACGTCGCAGCCCTGTGCTTCGAGTCGGGTACGTGCGGTGGAGAGGAAGCCGGCGAGGGCGAGTTCGACGCCGGTCGGGACGGGGTCGAGGCGTTCGGTGACGGCTCCGGCGTCCAGTTCCGTGACCTTGAGCTCTGGGCGCACGGTGGGCAGCAGGGCCAGCAAATCGGCGTCGTAGGTGTAGCCGGCGTTGATGACGCCGAGCCCGTGGGCCGCCGCGATCGGGGCGATCTGCCGGAACTCCTCGACGGTGCGTGTGAAGTGGATGTCGCTGTGCGCGGCCGCGAACTCCTCCAGGCTCATCGAGCCGTCACTGGTCTCGAACGGCAGCCACGGCAGCATCAGGCCGAGCAGTTCGGCGTCGTGCCTGGCCAGGGACTTCACACCGAGGTGGTGGACGCCCAGGAAGGCCGCGAGCCGCTCGGGTTCGCTCGCGGCCAGCTCGGCGAGCCAGGTCCGGATGCGGGAGCCCAGCGCTTCCCGTACGGCGGCCAGGGTCTCGTCGTCGTACAGGTTCTCGCGGGAGGCGGTGGGACGCAGCGTGTCGGTGTCCAGGACGACGCGGACGAAGAACGCCCAGTCGGGCAGCAGGTTGCTCGCCTGGTCGGTGAGGAGCATGCCCTTGAGGTGGACGCGGTGGCCGGACCGGTGTGCGGGACTGGTCGGTCCGGGCAGGACGTAGGCGACGCCGCGCACACCGGCGACGGGCAGGTCGAGGTCGATGCTGTCGAGCGGGGTGAACCCGAAGACCTGCGCGCAGTGGCCCGCCAGTGCGACGCGGCGGGCGGCCGGGGTGGGGTGGGGGCGGTCCCACACGGCCGGACGGTCGGTGACGGGGCGCGGCTCGGCGCCGGGTCCCGCCTGGAAGGTGATGTCGTAGGGGAGCAGGGACCCGTAGTCGCGGGCGAGCTGCTCGACCTTGGCGGGGGCCATCCATTCCTCGGCGCCGTGACGTGCGCGCAGCAAGACGGTGGTACCGGGTTCGGGTCTGGCCTCGTGGTCCAGCTCGCGGACGGTGTACGAGCCGTCATCCGTCGCCAGCCACTCGACGGGCGGCGCGGTGAGGTCGCGTGCGGACCGGGTGACGACGCGGATTTCGGTGGCCACGACGAAGCAGGCGAGCAGGCCGATGCCGAACTGCCCGAGGAATTCCTTGCGCGCCGTCTCCAGGCCGTGTTCGCCGCCGCGCTTGGAGCTCCTGCCGATGGTGGCGAGGAGGGAGTGTGCCTCGTCGGCGGTCAGCCCGATGCCGTCGTCCGAGATGCCCACCGTTCCGTCCTCGGCCCACAGCCGGATGCGCGGCCGGGCGTCGGGCTCGATGCCCTGACGTGCGGTGATGGCGTCCACGGCGTTCTGCATGAGCTCGCGCACGTAGACGCGCGGGCTGGAGTAGAGGTGGTGGGAGAGGAGGTCGACCAGCCCGCGCAGGTCTACCTGGAAGCTGTTGGCGGCCGGGTCGGGCGGGGCCGACGATTGCGCAGGGGTCGTGGACGTCATGCAGCGTCACCTCGTGTCATCGCGTGAGTGGTTCGGCGATCGCGAGGTGCCCCCCTCACCGATCCCGGAATTGAGGAACAGGGTAGGGGGATGATCTGACAATCTCCGCTCGAATTCCGTGCCTACGGCAAGCGCAGGAACCGAGGCGGCACCGCATCGACCAGCCATACGCCGTTGGCGCTGATCCGGAAGACGTGCCCGGCCGCGCGCATCGCGGCGGCGTCCACGGCGAGGACGACCGGTCGGCCGCGCCGGGCGCCCACCCGGGTCGCGGTCTCACGGTCGGCCGAGAGGTGTACGTGGTGGCGGGCCATGGGCCGCAGGCCCTCGGAGCGGATCGCGTCCAGAGCGGCGGCGACCGTGCCGTGGTAGAGGTACGCGGGTGGTTCGGCCTCCGGCAGCCCGAGGTCCACCGCGACGGTGTGGCCCTGGCTGGCCCGGATCCTGGTGCCCTCGACGGCGAAGCGCTGCTTGTCGTTGACCGCCACGACGTGGTCGAGTTCGGCCCGGCTGAACGGGAACCCGTGGGCGGTGGCGGCGCGCAGCAGGTCGTCGATCTCCACCCAGCCCTGCGGGTCGAGCACCAGTCCGATCCGTTCCGGCCGGTGCCGCAGGTGTTTCGAGACGTATTTGGACACCTTCACGGCGCGTCTGTCGTCCATCGTCCCAGGGTGCCGCCTGCGAGCCGGGAGCTGCAGCGCTTTTTCGCCGGTCCGGGGGCCCGGACCCCCTCTATCGCGTTTCCAAGATACGGAATACATTTTCCGATCAGTCGCGCCTCAGGGGGAGGAACCATGCCAATCGACGCTTCACTGCCGCGCCGCGCTGCGGCCGAGCTCATCGGCACCGCCGGCCTGCTGGTGGTGGTGATCGGCTCAGGGATCCAGGCCAAGGCCCTCAGTCGTGACGCCGGTGTCGCACTCGTCGCCAACTCGATCGCCTCCGCCATCGGGCTCGGTCTGATCATCACCCTGCTCGGCCCGCTGTCCGGCGCCCACCTCAACCCGGTCGTCACCCTCACCTCGTGGTGGGCGCGGCGGAGCGGTGGCGAGGGGGTGGACGGCCGGGAGGTCCTCGTCTACGCCGCCGCCCAGACCACCGGCGCGATCGGCGGGGCCGTCCTCGCCGAGGTCATGTTCGGCCGGGTCCCGGGGACCTTCGCCACCCAGGTCCGCGACGGCAGCCACCTGCTGATCGGTGAGGTCGTCGCGACCGCCGGGCTGGTGCTCGTCATCCAGGGCCTCGGCCGCGTCGGTCGCCCGCGGCTGATCCCGGCGGCGGTGGCCGCGTACATCGCGGCGGCGATCTGGTTCACCTCCTCGGGTTCCTTCGCCAATCCGGCCGGCACCGTCGGACGTGCCTTCAGCGACTCGTTCACCGGGATCGCGCCCCGGTCGCTGCCCGGGTTCGTCGCTGCCCAACTGCTCGGAGGGGCCATCGGCCTCGCGCTCGCCGCACTGCTCTACGGCGCCCGGCGCGGAACCCGGCGCGCTGGCACCGAGGCAGTGCTCTCGGATGTCGCCCCCAGTCCCTCGGATGCCACCGAACCGGCCACACCGGTGGCTGATTTCCCCCGCCCGGATGCCTCGGAGTCGCTCGCGATATGAGACCGCGCCCTGGTTGCCCACAGGAACGGCCGAGTTGTCCACAGCCGGTTCGGCGGGTTTTGGCGGCAAGAGCGTGATTCGCCCTGTGGACTACTGATCGAGCACTACCGGCCGCCGCCCCGGCTGGCCAGCTCGTTCATGGTCCGCGCCTGGAGCTCCCGCTCCGTGGCGGCCCGGACGAACTCCCCCACGTGTTCGGGACCCACAAGATCCTGCACCGCCCGCACGGTCTCGGCGGGCAGCGGCACCGCCGACGGTCCCGATGCCCGCGCCGTTCCGACTGCTCCCAGGTGCTGTTGCAGGTGCCGGGTGGCGAACAGACGCATCGCCCGTGCGAGCTCGGCGTCCACCGTCTGCTGCGCCAGCGGGCGCAGCCTGCGTACCATCGTCGCCGCCTCCGCGGCGTCCGCGTCCGTGGGCGGGACCTGCCCCAGATAGCGTGCGAAGACGTGCTCGGTGGTGAACTCCAGGAACCGCGAGGCGATGTGTTCCACCTGGCCGCGCAACTCCCGCAGATGCCCGGTGATGGCCGGCAGGGGAACCCCGGCCGCGTGCAGCTCCGCGGCCACCGCCAGCTCTTGCGGGGAGGGGACGAGGAACTCGTCGGGACGCCCGGGGATCCGTTCCAGCACCCCCAGCTCGCACGCCTCCCCCACCGCATCGTCATCGGGCCTGCCCCCGAACCGCTCGTCGAGTTCGGCCCGGCTGATCCGCGCCGCCTCCTCGTCGGTCCAGGGCCCGTGCACCTCGGCGACCAGACCCAGGACGCCCCCCAGTCCACGCCCCGCGTCCCAGGCCTCCAGCAACTCCTTGATGGAGGCAAGGGTGTAGCCGCGGTCCAGCAGGTCCGCGATCTGACGCAGCCGCGCCAGATGGGTGTCCCGGTACACGTTGGACCGGCCACGCCGCTCCGGCTTCGGCAAAAGCCCGCGGTCCTGGTAGGCGCGGATCGTGCGCACCGTCGCCCCGCTGTGATGCGCCAGATCCTCGATCCGGTACTCGGCCAGCGCCTGATCGGACAATCCCGGCTCCCTACGACATAGCGGCTCGGCCGGCCGCGCCCGCCGCGGCCCGGGCAGCAGGTGACGCCGCCAGGTGCTCGACCGCCGTGCGCAGCGAGCCCTCCTGCGAGGGATGGTACGACCGCCGCAGGTAGCCGGATACGGCCGTGCCGGGCTCTGTGCGGGCGGCGAGGCCGGCCCGGCTCACAGCCGGGGCTCCAGCTTCGCGATCCGCCGCAGCAGGCGGGGTGTGAAGCGGGACATCCACAGCGCGCCCTTGGACTCCGGCGTCACCGGCACGACGGCCTGGTTGCGCACCACGGCGAGCAGGATCGCGTCGGCGACCTTCTCCGGCGGGAAGTTCCGCAGCCCGTACAGCCGGGAGGAACGCTCCTGGCGGCGCTTCTCCTCGGCCGCGTCCACCCCGGCGAACCGGGAGGTGGCGGTGATGTTGGTGTTCACGATGCCCGGACAGATCGCCGAGACGCCGATCGACTTCGACGCCAGCTCGGCGCGCAGGCACTCGCTCAGCATCAGGACCGCCGCCTTCGACGTGCTGTAGGCGGGCAGCGTTCTGGACGGGAGGTAGGCGGCGGCGGAAGCGGTGTTGACGATGTGGCCGCCCTGGCCGCGCTCGGCCATCTGCTTCCCGAAGATCCGGCAGCCGTGGATGACGCCCCACAGGTTGACGTCGAGGACCTTCTTCCAGTCCTCCGAGGTGGTCTCCAGGAACGGGCCGGACAGCCCGATCCCGGCGTTGTTGACCAGGACGTCCACGATCCCGTACTCGGCTGCGGTCCTCGCCGCCAACTTCTCCATCGCCTGCTCGTCGCTGACGTCGACGCACTCGCCCCAGGCCTGCGGAGCGCCGACCAGGCGGGCCATCTCGGCGGTGCGCGCCGTTCCCTCGCCGTCCCGGTCCACGCACACCACCCGCGCCCCGGCCTCCGCGAACGCGAACGCGGTGGCCCGCCCGATGCCGCTGGCAGCGCCGGTGACCAGCACCAGCTGCCCACCGAACCGGTCGGCGTACTTTCCCGGGGCCTTCCGCTCCGGCGCGCGCGTCGCGGGCTCCTCCGTGGCGGTGACGAACTCCGTGATCCAGGCGGTCAGCTGGTCCGGGCGGGTCCGGGGCACCCAGTGCTGCGCGGGCAGGGTCCGCCGCACGAGATCCGGAGCCCACCGTTCGAGCCCGTCGTAGAGCCGCTCCGACAGGAACACGTCCCCGGTCGGGACGATCAGCTGGACCGGTACGTGCGCGTACGCGTCGGCGCGCGGACTGCGCATACGGGGTCGTACGTTGTCGCGGTAGAGCCACGCGCCGTGGGCCGCGTCCGAGGCCAGTGAGGCGGTCGGGTAGTCGCCGGCCGGGACGTTCTCGACGCGCTGGAGGATCCCCGGCCACCGCTTGCCGAGAGGACCGCGCCAGGCGAGCTCCGGCAGCCGGGGGGTGTGCAGCAAGTACACGTACCAGGATTTGCGGCCCTGGTTCAGGAGCTGGGCGGCCCGCCTCGGGGTGGGCCGCGCCATCCGTTCCTTGACCCAGTGCCCGAAGTGGTCGAGCGAGGGTCCCGACATGGAGGTGAAGGAGGCGATCCGGCCCTCGGTCCGGGCGACCGTGGCGAACTCCCAGCCCTGGACCGAGCCCCAGTCGTGTCCGACCAGGTGCACCGGCCGGTCCGGACTGACCGCGTCGGCCACGGCCAGGAAGTCGTCCGTCAGCTTCTCCAGGGTGAAGCCGCCGCGCAGCGGAACCGGAGCCGAGGAGTGCCCGTGGCCCCGTACGTCGTACAGCACGACGTGGAAACGCGCGGCCAGCCGTTCGGCGACCTCCGACCAGACCTCCTTGCTGTCCGGGTAGCCGTGCACCAGCACCACGGCCGGCCGGCCGGCCTCCCCGAGTTCGACGACGCACAGGTCGACGCCGCCGGTGCGCACCCGACGCTCGCGCGCGCCCGCGAGACCTGCTCCCTTTATGCCGCTCATGCCGCGTTCTCCTCAGCCCAGCGCCGCACGTGCGGCAGGTCGTCGTCCAGCCAGAAGGCGCTCTCCTCGGGATCCCGGGAGTCGGTGACGACCAGGATCTCCTCGAACTTCGCGCCGGTTCCCCGGAAGCCCAGGTGGGGCTCCACCGCCCACAGTCCGGGCTGCGGTGGGTGGTCGGAGAAGTGGTACGGGCTCCACAGCGGCGACCAGCCCTCACGATGCCCGTGCAGGGCGTCGCTCGCCAGGCCCTTGAGGGACTGGGTGCCGAACCCGAAGGCGGTGGGCGACCAGCGCCGCTCCTCGACCCGGTCGATCTTGTGCGCGATCACGCCGAAGGGATAGGCACGATGCCGGTTGGCGTAACCCTGGCGGGTCATGAGCCGTTCGACGTTCTCGTATATCTCGCGCAGCGGACGCCGCTCGCGGACCTGTCCCAAGATCAGCTCGCGATGAGGTCGCAGATCGGACATCAGGCGGTCCTGGACGGGGTTGAGCCCGAGGCTGCCCGAGTAGCCGACGTCGGCCGCGTACCCCTTGTGGACCGGGGCCATGTCGAGGATGAACGGCATTCCCGGCTCCAGTCGCCGGTTCGTCGGGAAGAACTGGAGGGGGATCTTGAAGTTCACGAATGCGGTGCGGTCCCCGAACCAGGCGAACGGCATGTGGAACCAGTCCCGCACCCCGCGCTCACGCAGCCACTCCCGCTGCATGCGTGCCGCTTCCCGCTCGGTCACCCCGGCACGGAGCTGCGCCGCGACGGCCTCGGCGCACTCGTAGGCGAGGCGCTGCACCTCCCGGAACCCGCGCAGCTCGGTGGAACGTGCGGCGAGCGACGAGCCTGCGGTCAAAGTGGTGCCGTGCCTCGTGCGTTGCGTGGTGTCCCCAGCCATGTCAGCCGTCCGTCCGTATAGCCGTACGCGTCCGTAACTTGACACTGATGAATGTGACAATGACCGGAGGTCACGTCAAGGGCCGTGCGCAGACCTGTGGATAAAGTTCCTCGGCCCGCGCCGAACGCAGCGGCGCCTTCCCCTCCGTGTAAGCCTTCTGTCAGGGTCCGTAGTCCTCAAGGCGGAGACGGGGTCCCGCTCCAGGTCTGACGATCGCAGTGCTGCGCACCACTAACGTCGAAGCCGTGACTGTCATCGCGACCGAAAGCCTGAGCAAGCGGTACCCCCGAGTGACCGCTCTCGACCGGCTCTCCCTGGACATCGGGCCCGGCGTTACCGGCCTCGTGGGTGCCAACGGAGCCGGCAAGTCCACGCTGATCAAGATTCTGCTGGGACTGTCCCCCGCCACCGAGGGCCGCGCCGCCGTACTCGGACTCGACGTCGCCACGCACGGCAGCGCCATCCGCGAACGCGTCGGCTACATGCCCGAACACGACTGCCTGCCCCCCGACGTCTCGGCCACCGAGTTCGTCGTGCACATGGCGCGCATGTCCGGGCTCCCGCCGACCGCCGCCCGCGAGCGCACCGCCGACACCCTGCGCCACGTGGGGCTCTACGAAGAGCGCTACCGCCCCATCGGCGGCTACTCCACGGGCATGAAGCAGCGGGTCAAACTGGCCCAGGCGCTCGTCCACGACCCCCAACTGGTCTTGCTGGACGAGCCCACCAACGGCCTGGACCCGGTCGGCCGGGACGAGATGCTCGGCCTCATCCGCCGCGTCCACACCGACTTCGGCATCTCGGTCCTCGTCACCTCCCACCTCCTCGGGGAACTGGAGCGGACCTGCGACCACGTCGTCGTGGTCGACGGCGGCAAGCTGCTGCGCTCCAGCTCCACCAGCGACTTCACGCAGAACACCGCCACGCTCGCGGTGGAGGTCACCGACTCCGACGCCCACCCGGACGGCAGCGCCGCCCTGCGCAAGGCGCTCACCGAAGCCGGCCTCACCCTGCACGCGGCCGATGAACAGGGCTTGCCGGGAGCGGGCCACATCCTCCTCGTGGAGGCGACGGGCGAGGAGACGTACGACCAGGTCCGCGACACCGTCGCCGACCTCGGTATCGGCCTGGTCCGCATGGAGCAGCGCCGACACCACATCGCGGAGGTCTTCCGCGACAACGGCCACAGTGACATCCACCAGCAGAAGGGAGCCGGTTCCGATGGCGCCTGACACCTCGACCCAGATCCACAACATCGGTTACCGGTCCTACGACGGCCCCCGGCTCGGCCGCGCCTACGCCCGCAAGTCGCTGTTCTCGCAGTCCCTGCGCGGCGCCTACGGGCTCGGCCGTTCCGCCAAGTCCAAAGTGCTGCCGATGATCCTCTTCGCGGTGATGTGCGTTCCCGCGCTGATCCTCGTCGCCGTCGCCATCGCGGTACCGGGCTCCACCGACCTACCGGTCAAGTACACGACCTACGCCCTGACCACGCAGGTGGTGATCGGCCTGTACCTGGCCTCCCAGGCGCCGCAGTCGGTCTCCCGGGACCTTCGTTTCAAGACGGTGCCGCTCTACTTCTCGCGGCCCATCGAGCGCGTCGACTACGTCGTGGCGAAGTACGCGGCCATGGCATCGGCGCTGTTCATCCTCACCGCAACCCCGTTGTTGATCATGTACGTGGGCTCGCTGCTGGCGAAGTTCGACTTCGGGTACCAGACCAAGGGATTCGGGCAGGGACTGGTGTCCGTACTGCTGCTGTCGTTGCTGTTCGCCGGTGTGGGCCTGGTCATGGCCGCGCTGACGCCCCGCCGCGGGTTCGGTGTCGCCGCCATCATCGCCGTGCTCCTGATCCCGTACGGCGCGGTGACCGCCGTACAGGGCATCGCCTGGAACACCGGTTCCGCCGGCGCCATCGAATGGATGGGCCTGTTCTCCCCGATCACCCTGATCGACGGCTTCCAGACGGCCTTCCTCGGTGCGACCTCCGCCTTCCCCGGCGGTGAGGGCCCCGGCGCCGGCGCCGGGGCCGTCTACCTGCTCGTCATCCTCGCCCTCATCGCCGGCTCCTACGCCGCCCTGATGGCCCGCTACCGGAAGGCCGGGCTGTGACCATCATCGACATCGACCACACCTCCCGCTGGTTCGGGAACGTCGTCGCCGTCAACGACGTGACCATGCGCATCGGTCCTGGTGTCACCGGACTGCTCGGTCCCAACGGCGCCGGAAAGTCCACCCTCATCAACATGATGGGCGGCTTCCTCGCGCCCTCCACGGGCACCGTCACCCTCGACGGCACGCCGATCTGGCGCAACGAGCAGGTCTACAAGCAGGTCGGTGTCGTGCCCGAGCGCGAAGCCATGTACGACTTCCTCACCGGCCGCGAGTTCGTCGTCGCCAACGCCGAACTCCACGGGCTCGACGATGCGGCCGCGCGACGGGCGCTCGCCACCGTCGAGATGGAGTACGCCCAGGACCGCAAGATCTCCACGTACTCCAAGGGCATGCGCCAACGCGTGAAGATGGCCTCCGCCCTCGTCCACGAGCCGTCCGTGCTGCTCCTCGACGAGCCGTTCAACGGGATGGACCCGCGCCAGCGCATGCAGCTGATGGAACTGCTGCGGCGCATGGGAGACGAGGGCCGCACGGTGCTGTTCTCCTCCCACATCCTGGAAGAGGTCGAGCAGCTCGCCTCGCACATCGAGGTGGTCGTCGCCGGCCGGCACGCCGCCTCCGGTGACTTCCGCAAGATCCGCCGCCTGATGACGGACCGCCCGCACCGCTACCTCATCCGCTCCTCCGACGACCGGGCGCTCGCAGCGGCCCTCATCGCCGACCCTTCCACGGCCGGTATCGAGGTCGACCTCAAGGAAGGCGCCCTGCGCATCCAGGCCGTCGACTTCGGCCGCTTCACCGAGCTGCTGCCGCGGGTCGCCCGCGCGTCCGGCATCCGGCTGCTGACGGTGTCCCCCTCCGACGAGTCCCTCGAGTCGGTCTTCTCCTACCTCGTCACGGCCTGAGGAGCTGGCTTTCATGTACAACCCCACCGTTGCCCGGCTCACCTACCGTGCTCTGCTCGGCCGACGGCGTGCGCTGATCCTCTTCGCGCTGCCCGCACTGCTGATCCTCATCTCCGTTGCCGTCCGCGCCCTCACCGGCGTGGACGACAAGGTTGCAGCCGACCTGCTCGGCGGCTTCGCCCTCGCGACGATGGTCCCTCTGATCGGTGTCATCGCCGGTACCGGTGCCATCGGTCCCGAGATCGATGACGGCTCGATCGTCTACCTGCTCTCCAAGCCGGTGAAGCGACCGACGATCATCATGACCAAGCTGATCGTGGCGATCGCCGTCACCATGGCGTTCTCCGCCATCCCCACGCTGATCGCCGGGTTCATCCTCAACGGCAACGGCCAGCAGATCGCCGTCGCCTACACCGTCGCCGCCCTGGTCGCATCGATCGCCTACAGCGCGCTGTTCCTGCTCCTGGGCACGGTCAGCCGGCACGCGGTCGTCTTCGGCCTGGTCTACGCCCTGATCTGGGAGTCGCTCTTCGGCAGCCTGGTCTCCGGTGCGAAGACGCTGAGCGTGCAGCAGTGGTCCCTGTCCCTGGCGGAGAAGATCGCCGGAGAAGGGTACGTCGACGCCACCGTGGCGCTGCCGACCGCCGCCGTCCTGCTCATCGTGGTCACCGTGGGCGCCACGGTCTACGCCGGCCAGAAGCTCCGCAGGCTGACCTTGGCGGGCGAGGAATAGCCCTCATCCGGCATCCCGCCCCCTTGTGCCCCGCCCGGCCCACCGGCCAGGCGGGGCACAGGCACGCCGGGCATCATCGGGGCATGACGCCTCACCCCGGGGCTGAGCCGTCCAGGCCCGTGTGGTCCTGGATACGTTCCTCGCCCGGTACGCACATCTGGCTGCTGATCATCGCCGTCACCAGCGTCATCGTCGTGGTCGCACCCGACCGACTGGAGCACGTCCTGCTCCACCGCAACAGCAGCAACATCCACGAACTCACCCGGCACCCGGTAAGGGCCCTCGTATCCAGCGCCTTCTGGATCGAGAACCCGGCCTCGCTCGCCCAGTACGCGGTGCTCTTCGAGGTCTTCCACGCCCCGGTCGAGCGCTGGCTCGGCACGTTGCGCTGGCTGGTGATCGTGGCGACCGCCCACATCACCGCCACCTTGATCAGCCAGAGGGTGGTCCTGATGGCGATCCAGGACCACCGGGCCCCGCGCAGCATGGTCCATGTCGTCGACATCGGCGTGAGCTACGGACTCGCCGCCGCCGCGGGGGTCCTCACGTACCGGCTGCCCGGCCCGTGGAGATGGCTCTACCTCGCCGGGATCGTCGCCTTCTTCGGAATCCCGCTCCTCACCGGCGGCACCTTCACCGACCTCGGCCACGCGATCTCGCTCGCCGTCGGCCTCCTCGCCTGGCCGTTGACCCGCCATCCGCACGGGATCGTGTCGCGTCCGACCACGCATGTTTCACGTGAAACATGATTCCGGACCCAGCGGAAATTCGCTGGTACGCGGCATGCGGGCGGGGCAGAGTGAGGCGTGCGGGGAGTAACAAAAGGTCCGGAACGGCCACTTCGAGCGCGTCCTGGGACGCGGGCCGTTCCGGACCTTCCCTGCTTGGGCCACCGCCCGTCAGGCAGCGCCCAGCAGGCGTTCCAGAACAACGGCGATGCCGTCCTCCTGGTGGGACGTCGTGACCTCGTCGGCCACGGCCTTCAGTTCCGGATGAGCGTTCGCCATGGCGACGCCGTGCGCCGCCCAGCCGAACATCGGGATGTCGTTGGGCATGTCGCCGAAGGCGATGGTCTCCGCGGCCTTCACTCCCAGGCGGCGTGCGGCCAGCGAGAGGCCGGTGGCCTTCGTCAGCCCGAGCGGCAGTATCTCGACTATCCCGGGACCGGCCATCACGATGTCCACCAGGTTGCCCACGATCTCCCGGGCCACTTTGACGAGCGTGTCGTCGTCCATCCCGGGGTGCTGGACGTACAGCTTGTTCAGCGGGGCGCTCCACACGGCGGAGGTGTCCTCCAGGTAGACCGCCGGCAAGCCCTCCTGCACCTGGTAACCGGGCCCGAACAGCACCTCCCCGTCCACCCCGTCCCGGCTGGCAGCGAGAGCCAGCGGACCCACCTCGGCCTCGATCTTGGACAGCGCCAGACCCGCCAGCTGCCGGTCCAGCGTGACAGAGGTCAGCAGGCGGTGCGCGCCCGCGTCATAGACCTGAGCGCCCTGCCCGCACACGGCGATCCCCTTGTAGCCGAGATCGTCCAGTACGCCCCGGGTCCAGGGCACGGCCCGGCCGGTGACGATGATGTGCGCCGCACCCGCCGCGGTGACCGCGGCGAGCGCTTCACGGGTGCGTTCCGAGACGGTGTCGTCGCTGCGGAGCAGAGTGCCGTCGAGGTCCGTCGCGACAAGCTTGTACGGGAACGGGGCCGGGCTCACTTGGTGATCGGCTCCAGGACTTCGCGACCGCCGAGGTAGGGACGGAGCACCGGGGGTACCCGTACGGAACCGTCGGCCTGCTGGTGGTTCTCCAGGATGGCCACGATCGTGCGCGGGACGGCGCACAGGGTGCCGTTGAGTGTGGACAGGGGCTGCGTCTTCTTGCCGTCGCGGTAGCGGATCGACAGCCGGCGGGCCTGGAATCCGTCACAGTTCGAGGCGGAGGTCAGCTCGCGGTACTTGCCCTGGGTCGGGATCCAGGCCTCGCAGTCGAACTTGCGGGATGCCGAAGCGCCCAGGTCACCGGTGGCCACGTCGATCACCTGGAAGGGGAGTTCAAGGCTGGTCAGCCACTGCTTCTCCCACTCCAGGAGCCGCTTGTGCTCGGCCTCGGCCTCCTCCGGTGCGACGTACGAGAACATCTCGACCTTGTCGAACTGGTGGACGCGGAAGATGCCGCGGGTGTCCTTGCCGTACGTACCGGCCTCGCGGCGGAAGCACGGCGAGAAGCCGGCGTAGCGCAGCGGCAGCTTGTCCGCGTCGATGATCTCGTCCATGTGATACGCGGCGAGCGGTACCTCGGAGGTGCCGACCAGGTAGTAGTCGTCCTTCTCCAGGTGGTAGACGTTCTCCGCGGCCTGGCCGAGGAAGCCGGTGCCCTCCATGGCGCGCGGGCGGACCAGCGCGGGGGTCAGCATCGGGATGAAGCCGGCCTCGGTCGCCTGCGCGATCGCCGCGTTGACCAGGGCCAGTTCCAGCAGGGCGCCGACGCCGGTGAGGTAGTAGAAGCGCGAGCCCGACACCTTGGCGCCGCGTTCGACGTCGATGGCGCCGAGGGCCTCGCCGAGTTCGAGGTGGTCCTTGGGCTCGAAGCCCTCGGCTCCGAAGTCACGGATCGTGCCGTGCGTCTCCAGCACGGTGAAGTCCTCTTCGCCGCCGACCGGCACGTCGCTGTGGACGATGTTGCCGAGTTGGAGGAGGAGCTGCTTGGCCGCCTCGTCCGCCTCGTTCTGCTCGGCTTCGGCAGCCTTGACGTCCGCCTTGAGCTGTTCGGCCTTCGTCAGAAGCTCGGCCCGCTCCTCCGGAGAGGCCTTGGGGATCAGCTTGCCGAGCGACTTCTGCTCATTGCGCAGTTCGTCGAAGCGCATGCCGGAGGACCTGCGGCGCTCGTCGGCGGAGAGCAGCGCGTCGACAAGGCCGACGTCCTCTCCACGGGCGCGCTGCGAGGCGCGGACACGGTCAGGGTCTTCACGGAGCAGCCGGAGGTCAATCACCCCTCCAGGCTACCGGGCTGGGCTTCCGGGGATCACATCGATATCACGTTGCGTGGCACTATGTCCCAATTGAGGCTAATGCATAACTGCTGCATCTCTCGTCGGCCGGCCTCCGGCGAGGCCTCCGGGCGAGCTTGTAAAAAGCGGATTCTTTCCTCGGAAAGCGGTCACAACGCCGGTGAGGGGCGGCCCCGGAGAAGGGCGGAGGGTGTTCCTTGTCCACAGGAATTCCATCCGGGGCCGTCTTATCCACAGGCTGTGTGCCGGATCTGTGGACACGGAAATAGATCATTCCCGACCGGTGGGTGCTCGCGGGGAATCAGGGTTCAAACCACCCTCACACACTCATTCGGGTGGGAATGACTCGCTCCAAAGAGTTGATCGGCGATACCCGGGTGACGCCGTTCACCCGGCGCTCTCTTGCGTGAAACCTGAGGCCCTCGGCCGATTTGTCGACCTTGTCGCGCTGCACTGTCGACTTGTCCCCAGGCGCGGCTCTCGGCCTGTGGATAACTCTGTGGACAGTGGACGAGCGCTACGCCCGGCCGTCGAGGCAGCGGCCCAGCCAGTCGGAGGCATCGGTGAAGTCGCTGTCCGAGGTGCCCGGCCGCGCGGCGCGCACGTCACTCACAGCAACACCGGCACGCGGGTACGAGCCCAGGAAGCGGACCTGGGGGCAGGTGCGCTTGAGACCCATCAGCGCCTCACTGACCCGACGGTCGGAGATGTGGCCCTCGGCATCAACCGCGAAGCAGTAGTTGCCGATGCCCGCACCGGTCGGCCGGGACTGGATCAGCATCAGGTTGACCCCCCGGACGGCGAACTCCTGGAGGAGCTCCAGAAGCGCACCCGGGTGGTCGTCCCCCAGCCACAGCACGACCGAGGTCTTGTCGGCACCCGTGGGAGCGGCCGGCCGCGCGGGGCGGCCGACGAGCACGAAGCGGGTCTCGGCGTTCTCCGCATCGTGGATCTCGGTGACCAGCGGCTCCAGCCCGTACGTGACGGCGGCGAACTCACCGGCGAAGGCCGCGTCGAAACGGCCTTCCTGTACCAGCCGGGCGCCGTCGGCGTTCGAGGCCGCCGACTCCCACACCGCGTCGGGCAGGTGAGCGCGCAGCCAGTTGCGGACCTGCGGCTGCGCCACGGGGTGGCCGGTGACGGTCTTGACGTCCGACAGCTTGGTCCCCGGCCGCACGAGCAGCGCGAACGCGATGGGCAGCAGGACCTCGCGGTAGATCATCAACGGTTCGCCCGAAGCCAGCTCGTCCAGCGTGGCGGTCACCCCGCCTTCCACCGAGTTCTCGATCGGCACCAGAGCGGCGGCCGCCTCACCGTTGCGCACGGCGTCCAGGGCGGCCGGCACCGACACCATCGGGACGAGCTCCCTGGTGGCGGCTTCCGGCAGCGTACGCAGGGCGGCTTCGGTGAAGGTGCCCTCGGGACCGAGATAGGTGAAGCGGGTGGCCGACATGCGATCAGCCTAATGCCGGGGCGGCCGCGCCCGGCGGGATGTTCACCCTTCGAGCAGGCGTTGCCCGACGTACTCCCCGGGCCGCGGGCCGGGCGGGACCGCGTACAGGCCGCTGGACTCGTGCCTGATGAAGTCCGACAGCGCGTCACCCCGGTCGAGCTTGCGCTGGACCGGCACGAAGCCGCGCAGCGGGTCGGCCTGCCAGCAGATGAACAGCAGCCCGGCGTCGGGGGAGCCGTCGGGGGCGATGCCGTCGTGGAAGGAGAACGGCCGGCGGAGCATGGCGGCCCCGCCGTTCTGCTCCGGGGCCGAGATCCGTGCGTGCGCGTTCGCCGGGATCACCGGCTTGCCATCGGCGCCCAGCTTCGCGAGGTCCATCTTCGTGGTCTCGCTTCCACCCGTCAGCGGTGCACCCGTGGCCTTCGTACGGCCGATGACCTGCTCCTGCTGGGAGGTGGACTGCTTGTCCCACTCGTCGAGCAGCATCCGGATCCGGCGTACGACGGCGTACGAGCCTCCTGCCATCCAGGAGTGCTCGGCCGGGCCGGGGCCCGCGGCCGGCACGAAGATCCGCTTGTCGAAGTCGGGATCGGCCGGCTTGGGGTTCGCGGTGCCGTCCACCTGGCCCATCAGATTCCGGGCGGTCATCGGGGTGCCCGTGGCACCGGGGGACCGGTTGAAGCCGTTCATCTGCCAGCGCACCCGGGCGGCTTCCCCGGCGTCCTTCTGCAGGGCCCGCAGGGCGTGGAAGGCGACGAGCCCGTCATCCGCGCCGATCTGGATCCAGAGGTCGCCGTTGCTGCGCTGGGGGTCGAGACGGTCGGAGGAGAAGTCCGGCAGCGGGTCGAGGGCGGTCGGGCGGCGGGAGGTGAGTCCGGTGCGCTCGAAGAAGGAATGCCCGAACCCGAAAGTGACGGTCAGGGACGAGGGCCCGGCGTCGAGGGCGATTCCGGTGTCGGCCGTGGGGGCGGTCTCACCGGCCATGAGCCGCCGGGCGGTGGCCGACCATCGGCGCATCAAGGCGGCCGCCTCCGTACGCCCGGCGCCGGGCGCGAGGTCGAAGGCGAGGACGTGCCCCTTGGCCTGGAGCGGGGTGGTGATGCCGGCCTGGTGGTCCCCGTCAAAGGCGATCTGGGTGGCACCGAGTGCGGCGGCGGTTCCCGCAGCGCCCTTCGTGGCGGCCGGCGGGGAATCGGCGAGCGCGGAGTGCGTCAGGGCGCCGCCGGCCGCGCCGAGTGCCAGACCGGCGGCGCCGGCGGCACCCACCGTGCCCAGCAGACGACGCCGCGAGATCTCGATGTCGGGGTTGCTCTCGATGCTGTCGGTCACGCTGGTCAGCCGATCTTCACGTTCTTCTGGACGGTCGTCTGGTCGATGTCGGAGGTCCGTACGGTGATGTCGATGCGCCATTCGCCCGCGAGCGGCAGCTGCACCCCGTCCGCGCTCCAGTGTCCCGGAGTCGCGCGGTCCGGGAGAACCGGCAGCGGGCCGATCTCCTTGGCCGGAAGGGTGAAGGAGATCTTCACCTCGGGAAGGTCGAGCGGCTGGCCATCGGGGTCCTCCGCCCACAGGTGGAGGCCGTTGGCGCCGACCCGGCCCGGAGCGAGCTCCAGCCGGACGGTGCCCTTGCCCTGGGCGCCGCCCGTGTCGAAGGGCAGGGTGATCTTGACGGGCCGGTTGGGGACGGCGGTGGTCGCCGTCGAACCCGGTCCCCTCTCCAGTTCCGCGGTCCGCCCCGGCTCGGTGTTGGTCAGGACCGTGGTGACGGCCAGCAAGGCCACCGCGACGGCGGCCTCTGCCAGGACGGAGCGGCGCAGGCCGGCCCGCCCGGGGTCGGCGTCGCGCACCCGCCTGGAGCGGGCGTTGTCACGGGCTGCGCGCTGCCGTGCCAGCTGGGCGGCACGCCTGGGGTCGGCGGGAACCGTCACCAGCGCCGCTTCCTCCACCTCCGCTTCCTCAGCCGGGGTTTCACGCTCTGATGTTTCACGTGAAACATCCCTCGGCGTTTCACGTGAAACATCGGTCTGGGTTTCATGTGAAGCATCCGCGAGCGCCGCCTCGGCGCGGCTGTCGACGAGCCGAGCGGTCCAGGACCGGGAAAGGTAGGCGATGCCGACGAGGACGCCGACGAGCGCGAGCTTGATCAGCAGAAGCCGCCCGTAGCTGGTGCCGATCAGGGCGGACCAACTGCCCAGCTGCCGCCAGGACTGGTAGACGCCGGTGACGACCAGCACCAGGACGCTGATGAACGCGACCTTCGAGAAGCGCCGGACGGCCTCGCGCTCGATGCCGGGGATCTTGTACAGGGCGACCAACAGCGCGGCGAGACCGCCCAGCCAGGTGGCGACGGCGAGCAGGTGCAGGATGTCGACCGGCATCGCGATACCGGGCTGGACACCGGTGGAGGCGTGCTCCGACAGGGCCCAGGTGGCGGCGATACCGCCGGCCACGACGGCTCCGCCGACACCGAGTCCGAAGGCGAGGTCGCTCGTGTCCTTGCGTCCGTCCGCCGCGGGCTCGGTTCCGCCCGCCCCGTCGCCTTCGAACGGTTCGACGTTCCCGTCCTGCGCGGCGCCGCCCTGCTGTCGGCGCGCGTAAGCGCCGAAGAGCACCGCCACGAAGAGCGCAGCCGCCCCGAGGAGCAGCAGCCTGGATACGAGCGAGGCACCGGCTTTGGTGTCGAGGACGGCTTTGAGCCCGTCGAGGTCGAAGGCATCGGCGACCTTGCCCGACCCGGTGTAGGGGTTGCGGAGCACCAGCATCGCCAGGGTGGAGGCGGTCAGCAGTACCCAGCCGCGCAGCACCAGCTTCTGCAGCGGTCGCTCGGCCGAGCCGCGGTGCCAGCACAGCAGGATGAAGGCGGCCCCGCCGATGAGGATGGTGAAGCCGATGTAGGCGGCGTACCGGGCGATGCCGTAGGCGATGCCGACGGGTCCGCCGCCCGCCTTCTGCGCGGGAAGGGTGACCTGAGTCGCCGACGGAGCGCCGATGGAGAAGGTGAAGGCGCCGGAGACGGGGTGGCTGTCGGCGGAGACGGCCTGCCAGGCGACCGTGTAGGTGCCGTTGGGCAGCCCGGAGTGCAGGGCGGTGCCGTAGCGGATGGTGGAGCCGCTGCACATGTCGCGCAGCTCGCCGGTGTCGACCCGCTTGCCCTGCGGGTCCATCACGCGGATCGAGTCGTCGCCCATGGCGACCTGCTCCGAGAAGGAGAGGATGACCTGGGCGGGTGCCGTGGCGACCACCGCCCCGTCCTTCGGGTCGCTCGCGGTGAGTGCGGCGTGTGCCGCGGCCGGGCCGGCCGCGGTGAACAGGGTTGCCAGCAGGGCTGCGAGGACCAGCGCGAGCCGCGGCAGGAATGCCGTGGCGCGGGCGCGGGCCGGGGTGGAGGCGGTGGCCGTCATGGCGTGTCAGTTCCTCGGTCCGTCAGTGGGCGTTGGAGCTCTGCCCGGTGTACGTACGGTCCTTCACGTCCAGCTCGATCGTGATCGGGTCCGCCTTGGCGAACTTGAGCTCGACCTTGACCTTGTCGCCGACCTTCGGCTTGCTCTTGAGCCCCATGAGCATGACGTGGCTGCCGCCGCGCTCCAGGCTGAGCCGGCCGTTGGCGGGCACGTCCAGAGAGGCGACCTGCCTCATCTTCTGGTCCTTGGTCTCGTGGATCTGGAGGTCGTCGGAGAGCGGGCTGGTCAGGCCGGTGAGCTTGTCGGGCGTCTTCGAGTCATTGGTGATGACCATGAAGGCGCCGGCCATCTTGTCGTCGACGGGCTCGGGCATGAAAGCCCCGCTGACCGACAGCTTCGGAGTGGCGTCCGCGGTCTTGCCGTCCGATTCGGAGGAGCAGCCGGATATCGCGAGCGCTGCGGTCAGGGAGAGCGCGGCGGCGAGGGTGCGGGTGGTGCGGGCGTTCACGGGTTCTCTCCCTTGACGATCTTCGGCAGGTCCTTGGTGTAGTCATCGACGGTGGTGCTCTCGCCGTAGAGGAGATAGCCCTCGTCGGTCTTGGGAGAGAACGCGATGACCTGGGCGCCGTGCATGGAGACGACGCTGCCGTCGGCCTCCTTCTTGGGAGCCTCGATACCGATGCCGAGTGACCGTGCTGCGGTCTGGATGGTGGTGAAGTCCCCGGTCAGTCCGATGAAGGACGGGTCCTGGGCCTTGAGCCACGTGCCGAGGGATGCGGGGGTGTCCCGTTCGGGGTCGGTGGTGACGAAGACGACCTGGAGCTTGTCCTGGTCGGCCTTGGGCAGTGCCTTCCTCGCGACCGCGATGTTGCTCATGGTCAGGGGGCACACGTCGGGGCAGTTGGTGTAGCCGAAGTAGATCAGCGTCGGGCGACCCTTGGTCTGCTCTCGCAGGTTCCACGGCTTGCCGGTGGTGTCCGTGAGGACGAGGTCCGGCTTGTCGAAGGGGCGGTCGAGGACGGTCGCCGAACCGGCCTTGTCGGTGCCGGTGATCTGGTTGACCGAGCCGCTGGACTTGGCCGGCTCACCGCCGCAGGCGGTGAGGGCGAGCGTGGCCGCCGCGACGAACGCGGCGACCGTCACACGTGTGGTGCGCATGGGGAGGAATCCCTGGGATCGGGGTGTGGATGGTCGGTGACAGGGCCCGTGGGGCCCGCCGGTCAGGAGGCGCGGCGACGTGAGGCGAAGCCGAACGCGACGCCACCGAGACCGAGAACGATGCCGGCGATGCCGAGGGCGCGTGCGGTCGTGTCCGAGCCGCTCGCCGCGGCCTCGTCGTGGCTGTCCTCGTGGCCCTTGGCGTCGTCGCTCTTCGTGGCGCCGTCGTCGTGGTGGTCGTCGGAGCCGGCCGCGGCGGTCAGCTTGAGGACCGGCGCCGGGTTCTGCGGCTCCGGGGCGCCTGCCTTGGTCTCTTCGATCCAGCGCACGACCTCGTTGTTGTCGTAGGTCTGAATCGCCTTGAAGACCATCTGGTCCGCGTTGTCGGGCAGCTTGCCGATGGAGACCGGGAACTGCTGGAACTTGCCGGGCTCGATCTTGCCGCCGGTCCAGGTCACCTTGGTGACGGCCTCGTTGATCTGCTTGCCGTGCACGGTGAGCGGCTTGTCGAGCTTGCTCTTCTCGACGTTCACGGTCCAGCCGGGAATGTCCTGCGGCATGACGGAGGTGAGCGGCTGGTCGATGGGGAAGTTGACCTCGAGCTGCGTGGTCGACGCGTTGTCGCGCTCGTTCGGGACCTTGAAGTTGATCACCGCGTAACCGCCCTTGGCGGCCTCACCCGGCTGGACGCCGACGTGGGCGAAGGCAGGACCGGAGAGGACGAGGACGGCGCCGGCGGCGAGGGCGGCGGCGAAGGAGACACGAGAGGTCTTCATGGCAGGAACGCTCCAAAGAACCAGGAAACAGTGACATGGCTCCGCGTGCGGGAGCACGCGGGAAGCACGGCACCGGTGCTCCCGTGATCACCGGGAGTGGAGGTGCCGCGTCAGGCTGCGAGGGTGAGTGCCGCCCTCGGCGGCCCGCGCCTGATCACTGTGTGCTGGAGCGCTCCACGACCGGTGGAGACGTCCGGGGAAGCCGTGCTCCGGGGAGTCCGCGCAAGGCGTTCGGGCGCGCCCGGCAACCCGGAGACGAGGGCTCGTACCAGCGCCAGGGCGGTACGCAGCGGACGTACCGGATCCGCCTCGGCGGACAGCCGGGACAACTCGACGAGCCGGAAAAGGGCGGCGTCGCCGCGCCCCAGCAGCCAGCCGGCGCCGAGCGCGGCCAGCAGATGGCCGAGCAGCATGGCGGGGCTGAACAGGGCGGTCTGCGGTGCGTGGGCCATGTGCGCGTGAGCCATGTGCCCGTGCGCGGCCATCGCGGCCGGGTCCAGCCCTGCGGTCTCCAGGATCAGCCGGGCGTCTTCCGGGCTCGGCGGTACGGAGTTGCCCCCGCAGATCAGCTGCGCGGCGAGCGCGGCGAGCGAGGAGTCCGAGGAGGCGGAGTCCACCGGCGCCGCGGCGCCGTGCTGGCCGAAGCCGAACACCGCGTGCAGAGCCACCTGGCCGACGGCGAGCCCGCCGGCGATGCCGGGCAGTGAGCGCCGACGCCCCGCCAGCGGCGCGGTGACCGCGAAGAGCGCGAGGAAGCCGAGGCCGAGGGCCCACCACGGCACGGTGGCGCAGGACGCCACGGCGTGCCCGACCGCGGACAACACGACGCAGACCGCGGTGAACACCGCGGCCCGTATCGTCCGGAGGCCCGCTCCGGCATCCGTCGCTTGGGGGGCAGTCATGGCCGGGCCATCATCGCACTGCCCCGGCGAGGGACATACGGCAGGTCCGGAACGTCCCATGCGTCCCCATGGGCTCCCGAGCGCTGTTCGAGCGGTCGACTCGCAGCCGTGCCGGCGGTGCCCCGGCCGTGTACGCCCGCCGTCGCGAGGCCGCATCGGCCGAACGGGCGCTCCGGCCGCCGAATGAGGGCTCCGGCGGTCACGGGGGCTTACGGGTGACCGAGGGCGGCAATAGGTAACCGTATGAGCATCTGGTGGTCTCTCCACTTGAGGCGCGAAGCCGCGAGCGTGCCGCTCGCCAGGCGACTGCTGCTCGGGACGATGGAGACCGCGGGGGTGGACCCGGACATCTGTTTCGACCTGTCGGTGGCGTTGAGCGAGGCGTGTGCGAACGCGGTCGAGCACGGCGGACCGGTGTCCGGTCCGTCCCGCGCCGGAAGGCCGGACCCCGCGGTCTGCGCCGAGTACCGCGTGACGGCGTATCTGGACGGGGACCGCTGCCGCATCGAGGTGACCGACTCGGGTCCGGGCTTCCCGCCCTCGACGGTCGCCGGGCACAGACCTCCGCCCGCCGGACCGTCCGAGAAGGAGCACGGCCGGGGCCTGGGGCTGATCGCGGAGCTCTCCGACCAGGTCCGCTTCCGCAACCGCCCGGGCCGGGGTGCGGTGGTCAGCTTCGACAAGGTCCTCAAGTGGCGCGAGGGCGCGCTGCTCAAGGTGTCGTAGGCCCTGACCGGTTCCTCCCGGACACGCCGGTGGGCGGGCTCCCGTACGGGAACCCGCCCACCGGTGCGTGAGGCGGTGATCAGCCCTTGAGGCGCGCCATCCACGCCTCGACCTCGTCCGAGGCGCGGGGCAGGCCTGCCGACAGGTTCCGGTTGCCGTCCTCGGTCACGAGGATGTCGTCCTCGATCCTGACGCCGATGCCGCGGTACTCCTCCGGCACGGTCAGGTCGTCGGCCTGGAAGTAGAGACCGGGCTCCACGGTCAGGCACATGCCCGGCTCCAGCGTGCCGTCGACGTACGCCTCGGTGCGCGCGGCGGCGCAGTCGTGCACGTCCATGCCGAGCATGTGGCCGGTGCCGTGCAGGGTCCAGCGGCGCTGGAGGCCGAGCTCCAGCACCCGCTCGACCGGGCCTTCCACCAGACCCCATTCGACGAGCTTCTCCGCCAGCACGCGCTGCGAGGCGTCGTGGAAGTCGCGGAACTTGGCGCCCGGCTTCACGGCGGCGATGCCGGCTTCCTGGGACTCGTAGACCGCGTCGTAGATCTTGCGCTGGATGTCGGTGTACGTGCCGTTGATCGGCAGCGTGCGCGTGACATCGGCGGTGTAGAGGGAGTGGGTCTCCACACCGGCGTCGAGAAGCAGCAGGTCACCGGAGCGGACGTCACCGTCGTTGCGGACCCAGTGCAGGGTGCAGGCGTGCGGGCCGGCGGCGCAGATGGAGCCGTAACCGACGTCGTTGCCCTCGACACGGGCGCGCAGGAAGAAGGTGCCCTCGATGTAGCGCTCGGACGTCGCCTCGGCCTTGTCGAGGACCTTCACCACGTCCTCGAAGCCGCGGACGGTGGAGTCGACGGCCTTCTGCAGCTCGCCGATCTCGAAGTCGTCCTTCACGGCGCGGGCCTCGGAGAGGTAGACGCGCAGCTCTTCGTCGCGCTCGGCGGTGACCTTGTCGGTCAGCGCCTTCTCGATGACGGTGTCGTGGCCGCGCAGGACGCGGACCGGGCCGGCGGCCTCGGCGAGGGCGTCGGGCAGTTCGCGGACGTCCTTGGCGGGGACGCCCAGCAGCTGCTCGGCCTCGGCGAGGGAGTGGCGGCGGCCGACCCACAGCTCGCCCTGGCCGGACAGCCAGAACTCGCCGTTCTCGCGGTCGGAGCGGGGCAGCAGGTAGACGGTGGCGGTGTGGCCGTTGTCGCCCGAGGGCTCCAGGACCAGGACGCCGTTCTCGGCCTGGTCGCCGGTGAGGTACGCGTACTCGGTCGACGCCCGGAAGGGATACTCGGTGTCGTTCGAGCGCGTCTTCAGCCGGCCCGCGGGGACGACCAGGCGCTCGCCGGGGAAACGTGCGGACAGGGCGGCGCGGCGGGCAGCGGTGTGAGCGGCCTGGGCGATCGGCTCCAGCCCGCGCAGCTCCGTGTCGGCCCAGCCGGTGCGCATGTTCTCCGCGAGTTCCTCGCTGACGCCCGGGTACAGCGAGTTCTTGCGCTGCTTGTGCTTCTTCTGGGGCTGCTCTTCTTCCGGGGTCTCCGGGATGAGCTCGTCAGCCACGTCTTCTCCTCAGCTACGACAGAACGGACCGGGTGTGGACCTCGTCCATCGTATGGGTGAGCGGAAGACCCATGTCGGGTCATGTGACAAATCAGTCAAACCGGACCGCGAGCAGCACGATGTCCTCGGCCGGTTCCGCACCGGCGCCGCCGGCCGGCTCGGTGTCGTCCGCCTGGGGAAACACCGTGCGCAGGATGTGGTCGCAGACGGCCGCCGGGTCGTCGCGGGCACTGCGAGGAACGCCCGCGGCCGCGGCGTGCAGCCGAGCGTAGGCCCGGTCCATGGGGTCGCCGGTGCGCCGCAGCAGCCCGTCGGTGTACAGCAGCACCGTTTCTCCGGGCGCGGGTCCGATCTCCACGCTCGGCGCCTCCCAGCAGGCCAGCATTCCCAGCGGCGCGGACAGTGAGGTCTCCACGTACTCGGTGCGCCGCTCGCCGATGAGCAGCGGCGGGGCGTGGCCGGCCCCGGCCAGGATCATCTTGCGGGAGGCCGGCTCGCAGTAGGCGAACAGGGCGGTCGCGGAGCGCGCGGGCTCGGTCAGCCGCAGCAGCAGTTCGAGGTCGGACAGGACGGCGACGGGGTCCTCACCCTCCATGACCGCGTACGCGCGCAGCGAGGCGCGCATCCGCCCCATCGCCGCGACCGCGCTCGGCCCGGAACCGCTGACGGACCCGACGGCCAGTCCCATGGCGCCCTCGGGCAGCGGCAGCGCGTCGTACCAGTCGCCGCCGCCGCGCGGTCCGGTGTGGTGCCGGGCCGCGAGCTGAACCCCCGCGATCCGGGGCAGCCTGCTGGGCAGCAGCTCCTCGGCGACGGTCGCCAGCCGGGAGCGGGAACGCTCGACCTCCATCATCCGCGCGAGGTGCTCGGCGGCGTGCCGTACGTAGAGCCCGGCCAGGTCGCGCTGGCGTTCGCTCGGTTCGGCCTGCTCGTCGTAGAGCCAGACGGCCGCCCCGAGCCGGCCGGTGGCTTCTGCGGCCAGCGGGAGCGCGTAGCTGGCGGCGTAGCCGAGCCGGGCGGCGACCTCGCGGTGGCGGGGGTCGACGGGGGCGGCGAACCCGCCCGCACCCGGCGGGGCGCCGATCTCCGGGAGGACTTCGGACCCGCCCTGCGCGTCCGGGAGCCCGTCCAGGATGCGGCCGTACGAGGTCGCGCTGCGGGGCACCGTCTCGATGTGGCCGAGGTCCGCGTGGCCGAGGCCGAGGCCGATGGTGGTGCTCGGACCGAGCCCGTCGGACGGCTCCAGGACGACCAGGCCGCGGCGGGCGCCGACGAGTGCGGCGCCGGCGCGCACGAACTCGCGCAGGGAGGCGTCGAGATCGACGGCCCGGGCGAGGCGTTCGGTCAGTTCGTGGAGGGTGGTCAGATCGGAGACCATGCCCGCCAGCCGGTCCTGGATGACGGTGCTCGCGGCAGGCGGCACGGTCTGGACGGGAGGGGCGGTGCGTGCGGGAGCAGCCGCGGTGGGCGCGGCAGTCTGCGGTGATGCGGTAACTGCTGGATCGATTCCAGCCACTTTCGGCAGATGCGAGGCGCTCATGGCGTCCGCCTTTCCACCTGGTGCGATTCGCCATATAGCATCGCAAACCCCCAGATCGTGCTGCGCCGCCATCAATGGATCCACATCTACACGCACACGAGGAGCGATGTCCAGCATTGCCCAGGTGGGAATCCTGGTGTCCGCAGGACCACAACTCACTGTCCACCCAAGGGCAAAACTTGGCTGGAAAATGCCGGAAGCGGACGGTTTTTGCGATCGACTGAGCGGGCGTCCCAGCGGGTCCGGGTACGTAAACGGTGATGCCCGGGGCCACTTGACGCCTCCCGGCATCCCGCCGGGAACCGCCCGGCGCGTGCCGTCGTCCTAAGCGGCGGCAGCCGGTCTCGGCACCGGCGGGGGCCGCGCTCGGTCCCGCCGTACGTTGGATGGACCCGTAAGAAAACTGCACGAACCGTGTGAACCTGCTTTCGGCGGACAGTGACGCGAAACGTGTACGTGTGGTGAAACACCGCTTACGTGGTGTGATGTGGCCCTCGGCGTTCAACGGAAAGGAACGAGCGCACATGCGCGAGATCCTCGGAAGGCGTCTCCAGCGGCTCCGCGATCGCTTGAAATCCCGGCTCTCTAACCCTCCCGCCGCCCACGACCCGGACGGCGGCGCCGCGTCCCTGCTCGATGCGGCCCTGACCTGCGCGACCGTATGGCGTTGGCCCGTCCTCCCCGGCGTGGGCCGGGCCGGCGGCGACGGCGCCCGGTGCGCCTGCCCCGACCCCGACTGCGTCGTGCCCGGCGCGCACCCCTTCGATCCCGGCCTGCTCGCGGCGACCCGCGACCCCCGGATGGTGGCCTGGTGGTGGGCGAGGCGGCCGGGTGCCCCGGTACTGATGGCCACCGGTGGCGCGGCGCCGTGCGCGGTCAGCCTCCCGGCCGTCGCGGCCGCGCGTGCCGTCGTACGGCTGGACGCGCAGGGAATGAGGCTGGGCCCGATCGTCGCGACACCCACCCGCTGGTCGCTGCTGGTGGCGCCGTATTCGCTGGAGCGGCTCGGTGAACTCCTTTACGCGAAGGACCACGTGCCCTCCTCGCTGCGTTTCCACGGTGAGGGCGGATACCTCCTCCTGCCGCCCTCGCCCGCGTCCGGTGGCGGACACGTCCACTGGGAGCGGGAGCCGTCCGTAGGGCCGCAGGGCATCCGGCTGCCCGAGGTCGAGGAGCTCGTACACGCGTTGGTGGAAGCGAGCAGCGGGGCGCCGGGCGGCGGGAGCCGGCTCGCGTACTGATGCCGCGCGCCCGTCGGATCACTCTTACGGGTGTCGGCGGGGCCGGTTTGCAGGGGAATTGGGCGCGGGGAGATCCGTGCCCCATTCCCGTATCGCTATCTTCGGCGAATGAATCTCCGCTTGATCGGTATCGGCGCCGGTGTGCTGATCATCTTGTCGCTTCCGCTTGCCGGAGCGATCGCCGGGCCGGATTTCGCCGGTCAGGGTGACGGAAAGGGGGGCGGGTTGCTCTCCTCGCTCGGCCTTTCCGGCTCTTCGCGTACGTCGGACAAGGAGCGGGCCGCCGCCCGCCCGGCGAAGCCCGGTCCGCCGGAACAGCCCCGCACGGACTCGCGGTGCGGCCCCGAACTCACCTCGCCGCACGGCCTGGAGGCCCAGACCTGCGTCCTGGCGAGCGAGGGCAGCACCTGGGGCCGCAGCTACTACCGCAACACCAGCGGCCGTCCGTTGGACGCCGTGCTGACGGTGATGGGGCCGGCGGGGCGCACGGTGCAGATCCGCTGCGCGGTGGGCGCCGGGGACGAGCCGGGACTGTGCGAGACGCCCAAGGCGGCTTCGGCGGGCGCGGTGAACGGTTACTCGGCCGTAGCGGAGTTTGCAGTTCCGGATGATGAAGGTGCACTGCTACTGCGGTCCGGGAGCAACGCACCGGCACCGAGCGGTGGTTGAACACCACCGTAAATGGAAGGGCCCGGTCGCTGGCGACGGGGGATGCACCAGCGACCGGGCTACAAGAACGGTAACAAGAGATCGCCTGTTCGCAAATTCGATCTCTGATATTCAGACAGCGATTTGCAGGCGATTAGCGGGAGTTGTGACCCCAGTCACCGCACCCGCCGGGGCTCGGAGCGGTCAGCTGAGCGTCACCTGACGGTTGGTCAGCCCACCGCGCGCCCGGCGCTCCTCGTGGGTGAGCGGGGCGTCCGTCGCCAGCGCCGCGGCCAGGCGCTCCGCGAGCTCCGCGGCGGGCTTCTCCACGTCGTCGGCCGAGACTCCGGTGGGCAGGTCCCATACGGGAACCATCAGGCCGTGTGCGCGGAACGACCCGACGAGCTTGGTGCCTTCGCCGAGCGAGGAGGTGCCGGCCGCGTGCAGGCGCGCGAGGGCGTCGAGCAGCTTCTCCTCGGGGTGCGGCATGACCCAGCGCAGGTGGTTCTTCTCGGGCGTCTCGCACCAGTAGGCGGCGTCCACGCCGGTCAGCTTGACCGTCGGGATGGCGGCGGCGTTGGCGCGTTCCAGCGAGGCGGAGACCTCCGGGGAGGCGTTCTGAGCGCTCTCCGCATCCGGAATCCAGAATTCGAAGCCACGGTGCACAACCGGCTCGAAAACGCCGTCGACGTCCAGGACATCCTGGAGTCGCGGGCCCTCGGCCGGAACCCGGCGGGCCGGAACCGGTGACCCCGGCTCCGCCGTCAGTGCGCGCTCCAGGGTGTCCGCCATGTCGCGGGCGAGGTCCCCGGTCGTCGAGTCGTTCTGGAGGGCGAGGAGTACGGAACCGTCCTCGCGGCGCAGGGCCGGCCAGGCCATCGGCAGTACGGTGACCAGCGTGACGGACGGGACGCCCTCGGGTAGGCCGCCCTTGAGGGTCAGGGGCACGGTGGCCGCGGGGACGAGCTCGCGCAGCGCCACCCAGTCGCACTCGCCCGGCAGGCCCTCGAAGGGGCGCTGCACGTGCTCGGTGACGGCGTGCGCGGCGGCGGCGCCGTGGCAGGCCTTGTAGCGGCGCCCGGATCCGCAGGGACAGGGCTCGCGTGCACCCACCACGGGGATCTCCCCGTTGTGGAGCTGCGGCTTCGCGGTCTTCGCGGCGGGGCGCTTCTTTGCCATCGTGGGTGTCTCCCGGTTGCGGCGGTACGGCGGGTTCTGGGCGCGAGCCTAGCCGTTGGTACCGCCGGAACCGGTGGGGTGCGGCCGGGAGCACGGTCGGCGTGCGCTCCCGGACGGCCGCCGTCTGCCCTCTCAGGTGTCCAGGTCGTCGAAGGCCGCACCGAAATCGATCGCCGGGGACGCAACGCGCGTAGCGAAGTCCTCGTGCCGGGTCCCGCAGGCGACGATCACCCATACGGTGACCTCACCCGCCGCACCGTCCCGGACGCCCCAGTCCTGGGCCAGGGCGCTGATGATGTTCAGCCCGCGGCCGCCCCGTGCGGTGACCGAGGGCGTGGCCGGGACCGGACGGGTGGGCCCGCCGCCGTCCGTGACCTCGACCGTGAGCCGTCCCGCCTTGTCGACGCGCCATGCCGCGCGTATCTCCCCGTCGCCGATCTCCCGCGCGCCCAGTGGCCGGCCGTGTCGGCAGGCGTTGCTGAGCAGTTCGGAAAGGATCAGTACGGCGTCGTCCACGACCGATTCGGACACCCCGCTGATGCGCAGCTCCCGGCGCATCCGGTGCCTCGCCTCGCCCACGCCCGCAGGGCCGTGGCGTACGCCCATGCACGACGACGTGGGCACTTCCTGTGCCATCACCAACGCCACCCCCGGAACCTCCTTAGCCCCACGCCATGGTCTGGATGCCCCAATGGCCTGGACCGGAAACCGCCCCGGCCGAGCCCTCTGACGCATTCACGACGGACAAATGCGGAGCGGATGCGCCGGTGCACACCTTGTTACGGAAGTGGCAGGGGAAGCGTGTGCGCAAAACGGGACGTCAGCGCCCCAGTTGTGACAGAACCTGGCGTGGTCTGTTCGTGATGATCGCTTCTACGCCCAGATCAGCGCAGAGCTGAACGTCCTCGGGTTCGTTTACGGTCCATACGTGAACGGGGTTGCCTGCGGCCTGGAGCCGGCGGATGTAGCCGGGGTGGTTGCGCACGATCCGCAGCCCCGGTCCGGCGATGCTCACACCGGCCGGCAGCCGCCCGTCCCGCATCCGCGGCGAGATGAACTGCATCAGGTAGACGGTCGGAATCGTCGGAGCGGCCGCCCGCACCCGGTGCAGGGAGCGGGGGGAGAAGCTCATGACCCGTACGGGGTGGGGGCCCTCCGCGGGCGGGGCGTCCAGTCCGAAGCGCTTGAGGAGGAAGAGGAGCCGCTCTTCCACCTGTCCGGCCCAGCGGGTCGGGTGTTTCGTCTCGATCGCCAGCTGCACCGGGCGGCCGGCGTCGGAGACCAGCTCCAGCAGCCGCTCCAGGGTGAGCACGGAGGTGCGCTCGGGGTCGGCGTCCCAGTCGGGTGCCTCCTCGCGGTCCTTCCAGGATCCGAAGTCGAGGGCGGCGAGGTCGGCCAGTTCCAGGGCCGAGACGGCGCCGCGGCCGTTGGAGGTGCGATTGACCCGGCGGTCGTGGACGAGCACGAGGTGGCCGTCGGCGGTGAGCCGGACATCACATTCGAGGCCGTCGGCGCCGTCTTCGATGGCTTTCCGGTAGGCGGCCAGGGTGTGCTCGGGGGCATCCTCCGAGGCGCCGCGGTGGGCGACGACCTGGATGGGGCGCGGCGTTGCGTGGGTCACCGGGTCATGGTGCCACCGCGGGGGCTCACGCGTCGGGGTGAGTCCTGTCGATGGGTGTGAAATGTCGGATATAAAGAATGGTGGGAGATGCACAGGTCCGGCTTACAGTGCTCTGACGGGTCATGGGAAAGGCTCTGTACTGGAACTTGTGCGGCACGTCGAACGTTCAGTCGGACCGGTATCACCAGATATCCAGCACCAGTAGCCGTGTGTGTGAACGAGGAGAGAGCGCTGTGAGCACCGAGAACGAGGGCACCGCGGCCCCGACGCCCCCCGCGGCCCCGTCCGCACCCCCTGTGCCCGTGGCCCCTTCCACCACCCCCGAGCCCGCGTCGGCCGCCGAGCCCGGTGCCGCGCCTGCGGCGCACCCCGCGGCCCATGCGGCCGGCGCCGAGCCGACCCAGCAGGTTCCGGCTGCTCCGACCGCGCCGCCCGCCGCGGCCTATGGCCAGAGCGCGGCGCAGGACGCGTACGGGCAGACCCCGCAGGGCCAGGCGCCCTACGGTCAGGCCCCGGCGGCGCACGGCGCGGAGGGCTGGCCCCCGCCGCCCCCCGCCGTCCCGGCCTACGGCGCGGACGGCGGCCACGGCGGTGGCACCTGGGGCGCCCCGCTGACCGCCCACGGCGCTCCGGGCCCCAAGCCCAAGGGCAGGGGCGGCCTGGTCGCGGGAGTGCTCGTCGCGGCCCTCCTCGCCGGCGGCGTCGGCGGTGGTGTCGGCTACTGGGCTGCGGAGCGCGGCCACGACGGCGCCGGCTCGACCACGATCACCGCCACCACCCCCAAGGACCTCAAGCGAGAGCCCGGCTCGGTCGCGGGCCTGGCGGCGGGCGCGCTCCCCAGCGTGGTCACCATCGAGGCCTCGGCCGGAGACGGCGAAGGCGGCACCGGCACCGGATTCGTCTACGACGAAGAGGGCCACATCCTCACCAACAACCACGTCGTCGCCTCCGCCGCCAATGGCGGCAAGCTGACCGCGACCTTCTCCAACGGCAAGAAGTACGACGCCGAGGTGGTCGGCCGCGCGCAGGGCTACGACGTGGCCGTGATCAAGCTCAAGAACGCGCCGGCCGGACTCAAGCCGCTACCGCTCGGCGACTCCGACAAAGTCGCGGTCGGGGATTCGTCGATCGCGATCGGCGCCCCCTTCGGCCTGTCCAACACGGTCACCACCGGCATCATCAGTGCCAAGAACCGCCCCGTTGCCTCCGGTGACGGCTCCGGGAGCAAGAACTCGTACATGAGCGCGCTCCAGACCGACGCCTCGATCAACCCGGGCAACTCCGGCGGTCCGCTCCTCGACGGCCGGGGCGCGGTCATCGGCATCAACTCGGCGATCCAGTCCGCAGGGAACAGCGGTTTCGGCGGCGGGCAGGCCGGTTCGATCGGCCTCGGCTTCGCCATCCCGATCAACCAGGCCAAGAACGTCGCCCAGTCGCTGATCAAGACGGGCAAGCCGGTCTACCCGATCATCTCGGTCTCGGTGGACCTCCAGGCCAAGGTCGAAGGGGCCAAGATCTCCGAGCAGGGCGCCCCCGCCAACGAGCTGGTCGACCCGAACGGTCCTGCAGGCAAGGCGGGCCTCAAGCCCGGCGACATCATCACCCAGTTCGGCGGCAAGCCGATCGACAGCGGCCCGACCCTGATCAGCGAGATCTGGACGTACAAGCCCGGCGACACGGTGAAGCTCACCTACCTGCGCGACGGCAAGCCGAACTCGGTGGACATCACGCTCGGCTCGCGCGTGGGCGACAAGCCCTGACGGGTCGGTGACGAGACGCTGACGCGGGCGGGGGCAACGGGCCCGGTCCGACCATTGCCCCGGCGGTCGTGGCGACGCTGACGCGGGCGGGGCGCCAAGGGCGGGCACTCAACACCCGCTGGGCGATGGCTTGATGGAGAGGGGCCGTGGGCGGGATTCCGCCTACGGCCCCTCCCAACGTCCGCTTATGCTTCCTTCGTGTTCGATTCTCGGCACATACGGACATTCCACGAAGTAGTCGCCTCCGGGTCCTACTCGGCGGCCGCGCGCGTCCTGGGGTACACCCAGCCCGCGATCACCCAGCAGATGAAGGCGCTGGAACGCGCCGTGGGTACCCCGCTCTTCACCCGGGTCGGCCGGACGATGCAGCTCACCGAGGCCGGGAAGTCCCTGGCCCGGCATGCCGAATTCATCCTCGGCAGCCTCTCCGCGGCCGAAGCGCAGCTCAAGGCGTATGCGCGGCTGCGGACAGGGCGGGTACGGGTCTGCGGGTTCCCCAGCGCCAACGTCACCCTCGTCCCCGAGGCGCTCAGCGGATTGGCGAAGGACCATCCGGGCATCCAGGTCGAGCTGCTGGAGGGTGAACCGCCGGAGTCCTTGCGCCGGCTCCAGCGCGGCGAGTGCGACATCACGCTGGCCTTCACCTACCCCGGGCTGCACGAGGAGGTCCCGGAGGAGGTCGCCGAGGTCAAGTTGCTGGAGGACCAGCTGACGGTCCTCCTGCCGACCGGGCACCCCCTGGCCCGGCGCCGGGCCGTCCACCTGGCCGACCTTTCCGAGGAACGGTGGATCGCCGGGTGCCCGCGCTGCCGGGCCAACCTGCTGCACGAGTGCGCGGAGCTCGGCTTCGTCCCCGACATCCGGTTCGCGACCGACGACAACCTCGTGGTGCAGAGCCTGGTCGCACAGGGTCTGGGGGTGGCGATGATGCCCGCCCTGGTGCTCCCCTCGCTCTCACTGACGCGGGTCTGCGGCCGGCCACTCCAGCCGGCGGCGCGCCGCCACATCGCCGCGTACGTGTACCGGGACCACCTGCGGATCCCTGCCACCTCGGTGGTCCTGAACGAGCTGAAACGGGTGGCGGAGAACCGCGTCGGCTGCTGATCCCGAGCCGCGGCGGCCGGGCCAACCCATAAACCCAGCTTGGGATTTCGGGTCAGAACTGTCGTTGGACGTGATGGATGGGCTGCCCGACGCTCGCTGTATGACCACCACTACACCGGTACGTACGACCACGCGCATGGCCGCCTTCGTCAGTGAGATCCGCGCAGTCGTGGAGCGTGGGCTCAGTCCCGACCTGACCGCCCACCTCGTCGGTGAGCGGCTCGCCCCGTACCTGCGTGAAGACGGTCTGCTCACCCCGGAGCAGCGGGAGGGGCACGCGGACCGGTACCGGCAGCACGTGCTGCACGCCGAGCCGGACGGCAGTTTCTCGGTCGTGGCGCTGGTGTGGTTGCCCGGTCAGGAGACCGCCATCCACGACCACGTCGCGTGGTGTGTGGCCGGCGTCTACGAAGGAGCCGAAAGCGAGCTCCGCTACCGGCTGGCCCCCGCCACGGCGACGGCGGATGCCCGGCTGGTGCCCACGGAGGAGGTGGTCAACGGGCCCGGCGATGTCTGCGGGTTCGCGCCGCCCGGCGACATCCACAAGGTCCGCAACTCCTGTCGTACGACGGCGATATCCATCCACGTCTACGGCGCCGACGTCGCCCGCCTGGGCAGCAGCGTCCGCCGCGTCTACACGATGCCGGCCGGCTGATGGCCCTGCTGAACCGGCCGACCCACCGCCCGATCCGGGACCGGCTACGCCATGTTTCACGTGAAACACCCCCCGCCGCCTCCCCCTCCCCTTGGCCCGGGCTGACGCTCGCCGGCTGTGGCGCCTTCCTCGCCTGGGGCGTACACGTCGTGGTGCCGGCTGTTCCGATGCTGACCGCGTCGGTGGTGCTGGGCATCTCCGTCGCACACCTCCCGGTCACCCGGGCCCTCGTACGTGGACCCGCGCGCCCGGGACTGTCCCTGGCCGGGCGGAGGCTGATGCGGATCGGCATCGTCCTGCTCGGGCTGGGCCTGGGCCTGGACCAGGTACTCCGCCTGGGCTGGTCGACGGTGGCCATGGTGAGCGGGGTCGTCGCGGCCACGTTCTTCGGCACCCTGTGGCTGGGCCGGCGCCTGGGCCTGCCGGGCGATCAGCCGTTGCTGATCGCCACCGGTTACTCGATCTGCGGGGCCTCGGCGATCGGAGCGGTGAGCGAGGTGTCCGGCAGCGACGAGGAGGACGTGGCTTCCTCCGTTGCCCTGGTGACCCTGTGTGGAACGTTGGCCATTGCCGTACTGCCGTTGATCCAAGGGCCTTTGGGTCTGTCCGACCTGGCTTTCGGCCGATGGGTGGGTGCGAGCGTCCACGATGTCGGGCAGGTGGTGGCGACCGCGCAGACGGCGGGACCCGGCGCGCTCGGTGAGGCGGTACTGATCAAGCTCATGCGCGTGGCGCTGCTGGCCCCGCTCGTCGCGGCAGTCGCGTTCTCGGTACGGGCCCGGCGGCGGGGAGTGCGCACGCCCTCGGGACGACGGCCGGCCCCGGTGCCCCTCTTCGTGGCCGGCTTCCTGCTGGCGGCAGCGCTGCGCGCCACGGGCGTACTGCCCGGCGCGGCCCTGGGCTGGGCGCACACCGCCCAGGAGGCGCTGCTGGCCGCAGCCTTGTTCGGCCTGGGCACAGCGGTCCACCTGCCCACCCTGGCCCGGACCGGGGGTCGGGCGGCGGTGCTGGGGCTCGGCGCCTGGGTGGTGGTCGCGGGGGTCTCCTACGGGGGCGTGCTGCTCACCGTATGAGGTTGCTGGCGAGGGGAGTTGGCCATTTCCTGGCCGGAACCGTCCGAACGTTCCCACTGTGGCCTGACATCTCATCCCGGCCGTGCCACCCTGCACCCGATCCGCACCGACCACTCTTCACCCCCACCCTGCCCGGTTCCGACCGGACCGGGCACGGCAGAAGGAGTCCTGCGTGAATCGACACCGCACGACCGCATCCGTCCTCCTCGCGGCGGGCGCCCTGCTCGCCGGCGCGCTGACGGCTGCCACCCCCTCGGCCGCCGCGGAAGCCCCTGCGCCCTCCTCCTTCCGGCAGCAGCAGACCCCGGGCTTCTGGACCGCCGAGCGCATGCGGGCGGCCACCCCGCTGGACGTCCCGGCGGCGCCGAGGCCGGGGGGCCACCGCTCGGCCGGCCCGGCGATCCCCTCCACGTCGGTCCCCCCGACACCGGCGGACGCCCCGGCACCAGCGGCCTCCCCCGCTTCCTTCCCGCAGCCGGGCGGCGCCTGGACGGGCGGCGGCGCGATCGTGAAGACCTCGGGCCGGGTGTTCTTCACCTTCAACGGCCGGACCGCTTCCTGCTCCGGCGACTCGATCACCAGCGCCAACGGCAGCACGGTCATCACGGCCGGGCACTGCGTGAAGTACCAGGGCGCCTGGCACACCAACTGGATCTTCGTCCCGGCGTACGACAACGGCAACGCGCCGTACGGTCAGTGGTCGGCGACCAAGACCTTCGCGACCACCCAGTGGGCGGCGAGCGAGGACATGAACATGGACGTCGGCCTCGCGGTCGTCGCGCCGCTGAACGGCCAGAAGCTCAGCCAGGCCGTCGGAGCCCAGGGCATCCAGTTCAACGGGGGCTACAACAAGAAGATGTACTCGTTCGGCTTCCCGGCGGCCGCCCCGTACGACGGCACGAAGCTGATCTACTGCAGCGCGAACAGCGGCAAGGACTTCCTGCTGACCAAGGACCACAGCCTGTCCTGCAACATGACGGGCGGCTCCAGCGGCGGCCCCTGGTTCCAGGACTTCAACGAGGCCACCGGCCTCGGCACCCAGGTCTCGGTCAACAGCTTCGGCTACAACTTCCTGCCGAATACGATGTACGGGCCCTACTTCGGCAACGAGGCCAAGGCGGCCTACGACCAGGCCCAGTCCGCCTGAGCCGGCCCCCGGCCACCCCCACCGACCGGTACTCTGTACCGGCCAGGTGGGTTGCCCGAGCGGCCTAAGGGAACGGTCTTGAAAACCGTCGTGGCGCGAGTCACCGTGGGTTCAAATCCCACACCCACCGCCACAGCTCAGCGAACGCGCTGATCAGAAGGGGCATCCCGGACCGGGGTGCCCCTTCGTCGTGGGCGGGACGGGGCGGTGCCGGGCGTCGCTGTGGCACCGCCCCTGAGGGGCATTGATCCCTTTGAGTGGTGTTTGTCGGAAGATCGGCGTGCGTGGTGGGGTTCGTGCGGTTGCGGAAGCATCATGGCGAATGTATTCAGATCCGCCCTTCGGAACATCGCGAAATGAGGGACCCGTCATGGCTCTCCGCAGCACCGTCACGTCGTTCTGGACCACCGTCCTCGCCGCGCTCGTGGCGATCCTCGCCGGCCTCGGCTTCGACGTGAAGGCTGCCACGGCCGCCCCCGCGACCGTGGCCGCTCCCCCGGTTACGGCGGCCCGGCGCCGGCCGGCGATGGTGGCCCGGCGGACCTGGCGGGCGATGATGCGCGGGGGCTCGCTCCCGCCCACGATCAAGCAGCGGATCCGAGCCGAAGCGCACGGCAAGAGCCCTTCCGTCCGTCGTTCGACCACGGCCCTCGCCGCGGGTGGGCTCACCGGAGCCGTCGGGGAGCCGGCTGCGTCGCCCGCCGCCGGCGGTGGCACCCGGCAGGCCGCGGCCCTCAGCGCCGGTGGGGGCGTCCGAGCCGTCGCCCGGCAGCTGGAGCTCGCCGCGTAGGACGGACGGTGCGGCTCCGATGGGAACAGCGGGCGCTGGAGCCCGGCCGGTCACGGCCGTGGATCGCGCCCAAGGTGCCCCGGTAGCGGGCGCGATGGACTGAGCCCCGGCGGCGCCGGGGCGCACGGGGGCGCGAAGCGTGGCATCGCAGGGTCGCAGGCCCGGGAGACGGCGGGATTCCCGGACGGCGCGGCCCTTTTCTGCATGCCCGGACCGGGTTGATTGGAGAAACGATTCTCCTCATCTGGGGGAGGAGTGGCGCCCGATGCACGGGTGCTGCTCTGGGGTCGTAGGGGTGCGAATCGGGTTTACCCGATGTTGCTCATGCTTGCGGGGGAATCGTGCACTCCGGGATGGTTCGCCGGGGATTCGGTGGGCAACTCTGATCTCGCGACGTCGTCACCACGCAAAACGACCTGGGCGGTCGGTCAACTGCCCCGGTAGAAACGTCACTTCGCTCCTCCTGGAGGATTCAGACATGGCAAACATCCGTACTGCACGCGTCATCGCCGCCGTCGCCGCTCTCCCCCTCGCCGCCGCCCTGTTCGGTGGCGTGGCCTCGGCGGACAACGGCGCTTTCGCGAACGACGGATCGAATGCGAGCGTGGCCAGCGTCATCGGCAGCGGTGTGGGCGGCAACAACCACGGCAACTCCTCCACTTCGCAGCAGGTCGCCACGGGCGCCGGCGCCTCCAACCAGAACAACACCGCCCAGGTGAACGGCTCGGCCTGGACGGCGATCCAGCAGCACAACGCCACCGTGGCGGTGAACTTCTTCCCGTGGCGGTAAGCCCGCCTGATCGGGGCTGACTGCTGAGGGCGCCCGCGCGACCGGACCGGCTGGGGTCCGGTAGCGCGGGCGCTCCCGTTGGTCGCCTCCGTCGAGCGGGACGGCGGCCGGCTGCCACCCTTCGCCGGTCCGCCCGCAGGCCACCTTGACACCGACCAGAAATCTGACGGACAGTCAGGTCTACTCGTCGATGTGAAGCCGGGAGGCCCGCGCGTGCACCTCGCCCCGACCGGAAGCCAGTTGCGGCTCCGCTCCGAACTGCGGGAGTACTTCCGCGAGCTCATGCCCGACGGTCCGCCCGAGGACCCCACCGCCCAGCGCTCACTGCTGCGGCGCATCGGTGAGGACGGACTGCTCGGCCTCGGCTGGCCCGTCGAGTACGGCGGCCGAGGAGGCGGCCCGGACGAGCAGTTCGTCTTCTTCGACGAGGCCTACCGGGCCGGCGCCCCCGTCTCCATGGTGACCCTCAACACCGTCGGGCCGACCCTGATGCGGTACGGGACACAGGTGCAGAAGGACCGGTTCCTCCCGGGCATCCTCAAGGGCGAACTGGTCTTCGCCATCGGCTACTCGGAACCGGAGGCGGGCACCGACCTCGCCTCGTTGCGCACCAGGGCCGTGCGCCAGAGCGGTCCCGGGGGCGGCTGGCTGATCGACGGGCAGAAGATCTTCACCTCCAACGCCCAGAACGCCGACTGGATCTGGCTCGCCTGCCGCACCGATCCGCAGGCCCCCAAGCACAAGGGCATCTCGATCATCCTGGTGCCCACCGACGCGCCCGGCTTCGGCTGGACCCCGATCGAGACGGTCGGCGGGCTCACCACCACGGCCACCTACTACGACTCGGTCCGCGTGCCCGCCGGCCACCTCGTCGGGCCCGAACACGGAGGCTGGGGGCTGATCACCAACCAGCTCAACCACGAGCGCGTGGCCCTGGCCGCCATCGGCATGCAGGCCGAGGACTTCTACGAGCGCGCCCTCGGCCACGCCCGCACCCCCGACCCCGTTACCGGAGAGCGGCCGGCGGACCACCCCTGGGTACGGTCCCGCCTCGCCGAGGCCCATGCGCGGCTGGCCGCCGTACGCCTCCTCAACTGGCGCCTCGTCCAGGACGTCGCCGACGGCACCCTCGCCCCCGGCGACGCGAGCGGCGTCAAGTTCCTCGGAACCGAGTCCACCGTCGAGGTGTACCGGATGTGCCAGGAGGCGGTGGGGGAGGAAGCCCTCGTACGCGGACCCGCGGGCTTCGCCGGAGGCGAGCTGGAGCGGATGAACCGGGCCGCCCAGATCAACACCTTCGGCGGCGGGGTCAGCGAGGTCCAGCGGGAGATCGTCGCCATGATGCGGCTCGGCATGAAGGGGAGGAAGCGATGACCGCGGACCCGGCCGGGGACGCCGATGAGGCAGCCCGCTGCCATGCGCTGCTGAAAGGCTTCGAAGGGCGCCCGGCCGCCTCGGGAGGCCGCGCCAAGGACCTCGTGAACGAGCCGATGATCCGCCATTGGTGCGAGGCGATGGGAGACACCAACCCCGCCTACACCGGTCCGGACGCCATCGCCCCGCCCACCATGCTGCAGGCCTGGACGATGGGCGGGCTCTCGGGCCACGGCGAGCGCTCCTCCGCCTACGACGAGCTCTTCGCGCTCCTGGACGGCGCGGGTTGCACCTCGGTGGTCGCCACCGACTGCGAGCAGGAGTACCTCCGCCCCCTGCGCCCGGGGGACGCCGTCACCTTCGACGCCGTGATCGAGTCGGTCTCCCCGCGCAAGACGACCAAGCTGGGCACCGGCCACTTCGTGACGACCCGGATGGACGTGCACGCGAACGGGGAGCCCGCCGGCACCCACCGTTTCCGGATCCTCAAGTACGCGCCCGCCCGGCGGGCCGCGCAGGAGCGACCCCCTGCGCCGCGGGCCGCGCAGGAGCGACCCCCTGCGCCGCGGGCCGCGAAGGAGCGACCCCCTGCGCCGCGGGCCGCGCAGGAGCGCCCCCCCGCGCCGCGCCGCCCGCGACCGGTGATCAACCGCGACAACCAGGGCTTCTGGGACGGGGTGCGCGAACACAAGCTGCTGATCCAGCGCTGCACCGCCTGCGCCACCCTCCGCTTCCCCTGGCTCCCCGGCTGCCACGCCTGCGCCGGCTCCGACTGGGACACCGTCGAGGCGAGCGGGGCCGGCACGGTCTTCAGCTACGTCGTCATGCACCACCCGCCCTTCCCGGCGTTCGACCCTCCCTACGCGGTCGCACTCGTGGAACTCGCCGAAGGAGTCCGGATCATCAGCAACGTCACCGGTGTCCCCTACGACAAGGTGCGCATCGGCCTGCCCGTACGGCTGGAGTTCCGGCGCGTGGACGAGGACCTGGAACTGCCCGTCTTCCGAGGGGGTGAGGGCTGATGGACTTCCGGCCCACTGAGGAGCAGACCGCCGCGGCCGGCCTCGCCGCCCGGATCTTCGGCGACCTCGCCACCCACGAGCGGCTCGCGGCCGCGGGCAGCGGCAGCGACGCCGAACTGTGGAAGGCCCTGACGAGCGCCGGGCTGACCGCCGCCGTCGAGGACGTCGGCCTGCTCGGCCTCGTGCTGCTGCTGGAGGAACAGGGCCGTACGACCGCGCAGGTGCCGTACGCCGCGACCTGCGCCTACGGGATCCTTCCCCTGGTCCGGCACGGCAGTGCGGACCAGCGCGCCCGGCTGCTCCCCGCCCTCGGGACGGGCGAGGCGGTGGCGACGGGGGCCTTCCCCGCCCGCGGCAGGATCACCGCCGCACCGGACGGGCGGCTCACCGGGGCCGTCCCGGTCGTGCCCTGGCTGCGCGACGCGACGCACGTCCTGGTGCCGGACGCCGAGCGGTCCCTGTGGCTCGTACGGACCGACCTGCCCGGTGTCGAAACCTCGGCGGTGGAGACGACCGCGCCGTGGGCCGCGGGCCGGCTGACCCTGACCGGCGCGCGGGCCGAACCGCTCGGGCAGGGCCCGAGGGTCTACGAGGACGTCCTCGCCGTTGCCCGTACGGCCTTCGCCGGGCTCCAGGCGGGGGTCTGTGCGGGCTCGCTGGCCCGCGCCGTCGAGTACACCTCCACCCGTGAACAGTTCGGCCGGCCGCTCTCCACCAACCAGGCCGTCATGCTCCGCGCCGCCGACGCCCATATGGACACCGAGGCCATCCGGGTCACCACGTACGAGGCTGCTTGGCGCATCGACGAGGCCCTGCCCGCGGCCGAGCACGCCCTGACGGCGGCCTGGTGGGCCTCGGAGGCGGGCAAGCGGGTCGTGCACGCGGGCCAGCACCTGCACGGCGGCATGGGCGCCGACCTGGACCATCCCGTCCACCGCCACTTCCTGTGGGGCCGACAGCTGGACGCCTACCTCGGCTGCGGAAGCGAGCTGCTGGCGGAGCTGGGCACGCTCCTTGCCGAGGATCCGCCGGCGGCGCGGGCTGCCCTGAGCACGCGTGAGCGGGAGGAATCATGAGGGTCGGTGAGACACTGCCGCCGCTGGAGATCGCGATTACCCGCACGCTCATCGTCGCGGGCGCCATCGCCTCCCGGGACTACCAGGACGTGCACCACGACGCCGAGCTCGCGCGGGAAAAGGGCTCCCCCGACATCTTCATGAACATCCTGACCACCAACGGCCTGGTCGGCCGGTACATCACCGACCACTTCGGGCCGGCCGCCACCCTGCGCAAGGTGGCCATCCGCCTCGGCGCCCCCAACTACCCCGGCGACACGATGACCCTCACCGGGACCGTCACCGCCCTCGACGGGGACACGGCCGAGATCCGCGTGGTCGGCGCCAACGGCATCGGGCACCACGTCACCGGCACCGTCACGGTGACCCTGGACGCACGGGAGGCCGGAGAGTGAGCGTCCGTACCAGGGACGAACTGGGCGGCCGGGCCGCCGTCGTCGGCATCGGCGCGACCGAGTTCTCCAAGGACTCCGGCCGCAGCGAGCTCAAGCTCGCCGTCGAAGCCGTCCACACCGCCCTCGACGACGCCGGGCTCACCCCCGCCGATGTCGATGGGATGGTCACCTTCACGATGGACACCAGCCCCGAGATCACCGTCGCGCAGGCGGTCGGCATCGGGGAGCTCTCCTTCTTCTCCCGGATCCACTACGGCGGCGGCGCGGCCTGCGCCACCGTCCAGCAGGCCGCCCTTGCCGTCGCCACGGGGGTGGCCGAGGTCGTGGTCTGCTACCGCGCCTTCAACGAGCGCTCCGGGCGCCGCTTCGGGTCCGGGGTCCAGCAACGCGACCCTTCCGCGGAAGGGGCGGCCCTCGGCTGGTCACTGCCCTGGGGGCTGCTCACCCCGGCCTCCTGGGTGGCCATGGCGGCCCAGCGTTACCTGCACGCGTACCACCTGACCTCAGAGGCCTTCGGGCACGTGGCGGTCACCGGCCGCCGGCACGCGGCGAACAACCCCGCCGCCTACTTCCACGGCAAACCCATCACCCTCGCCGACCATGCCGCATCGCGCTGGATCGTGGAGCCCCTGCGGCTCCTGGACTGCTGCCAGGAGACCGACGGCGGCCAGGCCCTGATCGTCACCAGCACCGAGCGGGCCCGCACCCTGCCGCAGACGCCCGCCGTGATCACCGCGGCGGCGCAGGGCGCCGGCCGTCGCCAGGAGGCCATGACCTCCTTCTACCGGGACGACCTGACCGGTCTCCCCGAAATGGACGTCGTCGCCCGTCAGCTGTGGCGGACCAGCGGGCTGCGGCCCTCGGACATCGACGTGGGCATCCTCTACGACCACTTCACCCCGTTCGTCCTCATGCAGCTGGAGGAGTTCGGGTTCTGCGGACCCGGGGAAGCCGCCGATTTCGTGGCCGCCGACGCCCTGCCGCTCAACACCCACGGCGGCCAGCTCGGAGAGGCGTACCTGCACGGGATGAACGGCATCGCCGAGGCCGTCCGTCAGCTGCGCGGAACCTCCGTCAACCAGGTCGCGGGCGCCGTCCACACCCTGGTCACAGCCGGAACGGGGGTACCGACCTCCGGCCTGGTCCTCAGCGCCGACGGCTGACTCACGGGCCGGTCGTCGGCACCGCCCCTCCACCTAGAGGTGGTGCGGCCGGCCCCGGCCCTACAACCTGAGGCGGATCCCGCTTCGGCACCTGCGGCCGATTCCAGGGCCGCCCCGCGCTCCTAGCGTTGAGGCATGACCACGCCTGTCTGCACGCTCGCCTCGAACCCGACGCCGTACCCGTCGTTCTCGGCGTACGTCAGGAGCCGCGGCACCACCCTGATGCGCACCGCGCGCTCGCTCACTGCCAACCCCTGCGACGCCGAGGACCTGCTGCAGACGGCCCTCGCCAAGACCTACGCCGCCTGGGACCGCATCGAGGACCACCGGGCACTGGACGGATACGTCAGGCGGGCCCTGGTCAACACCCGCACCTCCCAGTGGCGCAAGCGCAAGGTCGACGAAATTTGCTGCGAGGAGATCCCGGAAGCCGAGCAGGAGCCGTCCGCGGACGCCGCGGAGGCGCAGGCGCTGCGCGACGCCATGTGGCGTGCGGTGACCCGGCTGCCGGACCGGCAGCGGGCCATGGTGGTCCTGCGCTACTACGAGGACCTCAGTGAGGCGCAGACCGCCGAGCTGCTCGGAGTCTCCGTCGGCACGGTCAAGAGTGCCGTCTCCCGGGCCCTCGGCAAGCTCCGCGAGGACCCGGAGCTCGCCCCGGTCCGTTGAGCCGCCACCCGGACCAGTCTGACGTTTCACGTGAAACATCGCGGTTCTCGGATGTTTCACGTGAAACGCACACGGTGGCGTGACGCGCTTTCTACCCCCGGGTAGTGACATACCGCGTGGTACGTGCGCAGAATCCTTGCAATGTCGCGACGGAGCGATAGCGCCCACCGGGAGGACGCCAGTGCTCAGCACCATGCAGGATGTACAGCTCAACATCAGCCGGATTCTGGAGCATGGCCGGAGAGTCCACGGCAAGTCGACCGTGACGACATGGACCGGCGGGGCAGAGCCGCACCGCCGGACGTTCGCCGAGATCGGCGACCGCGCCGCGCAGCTCGCCAACGCCCTGCGCGATGAGCTGGGTGTCGAGCCCGGAAGTGTTCTGGCCACGCTGATGTGGAACAACGCCGAGCACGTCGAGGCGTACTTCGCGATCCCCTCCATGGGCGCCGTCCTGCACACGCTCAACCTGCGGCTCCCTCCCGAGCAGCTGGTCTTCATCGTCAACCACGCAGCCGACCGGGTGGTGCTCGTCAACGGCACCCTCCTGCCGCTCCTCGCGCCGCTGCTGCCGCACCTGCCCACCGTCGAGCACGTGGTCGTCTCGGGCATCGGAGACCGTTCCGTGCTCGACGGCCTCGACGTGCGCGTGCACGACTACGAGGAGCTCCTGGCCGGCCGCTCCGACCACTACGACTGGCCCGAGCTGGACGAGCGCCAGGCGGCGGCCATGTGCTACACCTCGGGCACCACCGGGGACCCCAAGGGCGTCGTCTACTCCCACCGCTCCATCTACCTGCACTCCATGCAGGTCAACATGACCGAGTCGATGGGGCTGACCGACCGGGACACGTCCCTCGTCGTGGTCCCCCAGTTCCATGTGAACGCCTGGGGCCTGCCCCACGCCACCTTCATGACCGGCATCAACTTGCTGATGCCCGACCGCTTCCTGCAGCCCGCCCCGCTCGCCGAGATGATCGAGCGGGAGAGGCCGACGCACGCCGCAGCCGTCCCCACCATTTGGCAGGGACTGCTCGCCGAGGTCACCGCGCGGCCCCGCGACCTGACCTCGATGAAGCAGGTCACCATCGGAGGCGCGGCCTGCCCGCCGTCCCTCATGGAGGCGTACGAGAAGCTGGGCGTGCGCCTGTGCCACGCGTGGGGCATGACCGAGACCTCCCCGCTCGGCACGATGGCGCACCCTCCGGCCGGCCTGAGCGCCGAGGAGGAGTGGCCGTACCGGATCACCCAGGGTCGCTTCCCGGCGGGTGTCGAGGCACGCCTGATCGGCCCCGGCGGCGACCGCCTCCCGTGGGACGGCGAGTCGGCGGGCGAGCTGGAGGTGCGCGGCACGTGGATCGCGGGCGCCTACTACGGCGGCGCCTCCGGCGAACCGCTGCGCCCCGCGGACAAGTTCAGCTCGGACGGCTGGCTCAAGACCGGCGACGTGGGAGTGATCAGCGCCGACGGCTACCTGACGCTGACCGACCGGGCCAAGGACGTCATCAAGTCGGGCGGCGAGTGGATCTCCAGCGTCGAGCTGGAGAACGCGCTGATGGCACACCCGGAGGTGGCCGAGGCGGCGGTGATCGCCGTACCCGACGCCAAGTGGGGTGAGCGTCCGCTGGCGACCGTCGTCCTCAAGGACGGCGCGACCGTTGACTACACGGGTCTGCGTGCCTTCCTCAGCGGGTCCATCGCCAGGTGGCAGCTGCCCGAGCGCTGGACGTTCATCGAGTCCGTGCCGAAGACGAGCGTCGGCAAGTTCGACAAGAAGGTGATCCGCAGGCAGTACGCGGACGGCGAGCTGGACGTGACGAAGCTCGACTGACCCGAACGCCCCGGGCGCTCAGCCGCGCGTGAGCCATGGCCGCAGCAGCTTGCTGACGGCGGGCATGGCCACGTACGTCATCAGGGTGCTGAACACGACCGTGAAAGCGGCCGTCCGCAGTACGAAGGGCAGGCCCACCAGGTACGGCCCGAGCACCGCGTTGCCGAGCAGCGAGATCGGGAAGATGGCCAGCCCCGAGCTGATCGCCATCTTCCAGCGCGGGGGCGCGGGCCGGGTCGTGCCCGGCTTCGCGAACCAGGTCTCCATGCCGTGCAGTTCGCGCCGAGCTATCTCGTGGTGGTGGTGACCTTGGCAGTTGGCGAAGAACGCCGCGCGCTCCGGGGACTTCTGCCAGGCTTCGAAGGCGGCCTGGTTACGGAAGCGGTGCACCAGGAACCAGGGAGCGCCCTTCGCCGCCGGCCGGAACAACCCGTACCCGAGGTGGTCCGGGAAGCCCGCGGCGGTCTCCAGGATCCCGCGCGCCCACGCCTCGAAATCCTCCTCGTGCCCGGGCTCGACCTGCCGGGCGATGAGGAGGCTCACCTCACCGTTGTCGGCGGGCACGCTGTGTTCGGTCGTCTCGGTGATGGCCATCGGGCCAGGATGACTAGTTGGTGCCGATCTTGGCCAGCAGGTCCACGATGCGGCCCTGTACATCGGCGGTCGTGGACCGCTCGGCGAGGAACAGCACGCTCTCGCCGGAGGCCAGCCGCGGTAGTTCGGCCGGGTCGATGCCGGTGGCCGTGTAGACGACGAGCGGGGTGCGGTTCAGCTGCCCGTTGGCGCGCAGCCAGTCCACGATCCCGGCCCGCCGGCGGCGTACCTGCATCAGGTCCATGACGACGAGGTTGGGCCGCATCCGGCTGGCCAGCTCCACGGCGTCGGTGTCGGCGCCCGCCCGCGCGACCTGCATGCCGCGCCGCTCCAGGGCGGCGGTCAGCGCGGCGGCGATCTCGTCGTGCTCCTCGATCAGCAGGACCCGTGAGGGGTGCTGCTCGCTGTCGCGCGGTGCGAGCGCCTTGAGCAGGACGGCCGGGTCGGCGCCGTACGCGGCTTCGCGCGTGGCGTGCCCGAGTCCGGCCGTGACGAGGACGGGTACCTCCGCGGCGACCGCGGCCTGACGCAGCGACTGCAGGGCGGTGCGGGTGATGGGCCCGGTCAGCGGGTCCACGAACAAGGCGGCGGGGAACGCGGCGATCTGCGCGTCCACCTCCTCGCGGGAGTGCACGATCACCGGGCGGTATCCGCGGTCGCTGAGCGCCTGCTGGGTCTGTGCGTCGGGCGCGGGCCACACCAGCAGCCGGCGCGGGTTGTCCAGCGGCTCCGGCGGGAGTTCGTCGTCCACGGGAAGCGGTACGGGCCGGTTGACCACCTCGACCGCGCCGCCGGGGCCGTCGAGCGGCTCGGGCCCCTCGTCGGAACCCGCCTCGGGGGCCCCTATGGCGAAGGCGCGGCCCTCGGGCGAGGGCTCGGAGAGGCGGCGGCGACGGCCGGAGCCGCCCGCGTCCACCGAGATGCCCTGCCCCAGCGTGCCGAGAGCGCGCACACTGATCGGCTGCGAGGCCTCCGACGGGTCGTCCTGCGGCTGCCGGGCACCGGGTACGGGGACGGGACCCGCGCCGGAGCCCGCCGCGGGGTCGCCGTCCTCGGAAGCGGTACGGGCCGCGGGCACCGGCCAGGCGGGAGCGTCGGGCAGTGCGCGACGCCGCCCGGTCGGCGGTACCGGCCCGGGTGCCTCCGGGGCAGCCGCAGGGGCGGCTTCGGGGGCGTCGGCCACGGGGGCGCCGAGCACCCGACGCGCACGGCGGCCGGCCGGAGCGTCCGTGTCGGCCTCGGCCGGAGCGGGAACCGCCCCGGCGCCCGGGGCGGGAGCGGGTCCGGCGGGCAGCGCGAAGCCGCCCTCCGGGGCGATGGGGCGCGGGGGAACGGGAGCCGCGAGCCCGGCCGCGGGAACCGGACCGCCCTGCTGCGGGAACGGACCCGCCGCCGGTCCGGCCGGCGCCGCCGGGCCCAACGCGCGGCGGCGACCCGCCGGATGCTGGGTCAGCGGAACGGGCGGCACCGCGGGCACGGGCGGCAGCACCGGCATCGCGGTCCCCTGCGGAGGCACGGGCTGCTGCGGCGCGGACTGAGGGGCCACGGGCTGAGCGGACACGGATTCGGAGGCAACGGGCTGCGGGGGCACGGGCTGCTGACCGCCGGGGCGCCGGGAAGCGTCCGGCCCGCCGTTGTGGTCCGCACTGCCGTCGCCGTCCCGACCACGCCTGCGCCCCGTACCCAGCCCGGCGGGGTTCACCGGGGACTGCGCCAGCTCCGGGCCGCCCGGACCGGAGCCGTCGAGCGTGCCGTCCGCGCGGCGCCGCCCCGACGACAGGGCGAGCGCGCCCCCGCCCTCCCGCGGCCCCTTCGCCTCGTCGGCGGCGTCGTCCAGGAACGCGTCCACCCCGCGGCGGGCCCGTCGCCCCCCGGCCTCGCCCGTGGCTGCGGCGCCGTCCTTGCCGTCCGGCTTCACCCCGGCCCCGGCGGCCGCAGGCTCCTCCGGCTCCGGGTCCGGCAGCGTCACCGTCCCGGCTCCCGCACCCAGCGGCAGCTCCAGTACGTAGGTACCGCCCGGCGCACCGGGCACCTCGACCGTCTGGAGGACACCCCCGTGCGCGGCCACGATGCCCCGCACGATCGGCTCGTGCACCGGGTTGCCGCCCTCGTACGGCCCGCGCACCTCGATCCGTACGACGTCACCGCGCTGCGCGGCGGCCACGACGATCGTCGAGTCGCTGTACCCGCTGCCCTGGCGGGTCTTGCCCGTGGCGTCCACCCCGGCGACATCGGCCACCAGGTGCGCGAGCGCGGTCGCGATCCGCTCCCCGTCCACCTCGGCCTCGATCGTCGGCGCGTGCACCGCGAACTGCGCCCGGCCCGGCCCGATCAGCTCCACCGCGCCGTCGACACCGGCCGCGACGACCTTGTTGATCAGCGTCTTTTCCTTGGCGAGCTTGTCGCTGCCCGCGTCCAGCCGCTGGTAGCCCAGCACGTTGTCCACGAGAGTGGTCATCCGCGAGTAGCCGGCCGCCAGGTGGTGCAGCAACTGGTTCGCCTCGGGCCACAGCTGGCCCGCGTCATCGGCGGCCAGCGTCGCCAGCTCCCCGCGCAGCTCCTCCAGCGGCCCGCGCAGGGACTCGCCGAGGACCGCCAGCAACTGCGCGTGCCGCGCGGCGAGGGCGTCGTACGGGCGCCGGTCGGTGAAGGTCATGACGGCGCCGACGAGCAGCTCACCGTCCCGTACGGGCGAGGTGGTCAGGTCGACGGAGACCGGCTGCCCCGCCTTGTTCCACAGCACCTGGCTGCGGACCCGGTGCTTGCGGCCGCTGCGCAAGGTGTCGGCCAGCGGGGATTCCTCGAAGGGGAAGGGCGAGCCGTCCGCGCGCGAGTGCTGGATCAGCCCGTGCAGTTCGCGGTTGCCGAGATCGGTGGCCCGGTAGCCGAGGATCTGCGCGGCGGCCGGGTTGACGAGCACCACCCGGCCGTCGGTGTCCGTGCCCACCACGCCTTCCGCGGCGGCGCGCAGGATCATCTCCGTCTGCCGCTGGGAGCGGGCCAGCTCGGCCTCGGTGTCCACGGTCTGGGAGAGGTCCCGTACGACGAGCATCAGCAGCTCGTCGCCGGTGTACGCGGGCTGCGGCTCGCGGTAGGCGTCGCGGCCGTCGAGATGGGCTGCGGTGACCTCGACGGGGAACTCGCTCCCGTCGGTGCGCCGGGCCGTCATCCTCTTGGGTTTCGCCCTGCCCTCTTCGTCGTCCCCGGGACGGCGCATCGAGCCGGGGATCAGCTTCGAGTCGAACTCGGGCAGGAGGTCCAGCACTCCACGGCCGACGAGGCCGGTACCGGGGCTCTCCATGATTTCGAGGGCGATCGAATTCGCGTTCACCACGGTGCCGTTGGCGTTGACGAGCAACAGCGCGTCAGGAAGCGCGTCGAGTATTGCTGCGAGGCGAGCAGCGCCTCGGGATGGCCTGCTGCTCACGACGAGCTTCCTCCCTGACCACGACTACCGGCATGTCACGGGAGGAGTCTAAGGGCACCGCCCCGCGGCGGGATGGCCGATGCGGGGCGGATAACGCACATCCTTCGCATCCTCCCAGGTCAGGAACGCCCACTCGGAAGCACAGGTTCCAGGGTGTTCCACCGGTCGATCTCGCATCCGTTCTTCCGGCGGAAGGTGGTGTCCACCTTCTTGCCGTGCCAGGTTCCCTTGATCCGGGCGGTGGCCGGACCCCCGTCGACCATGGTGCAGATCCGGCGGTCGGACACCGGGGCGAAGGGGTCCTTTCCCTCCTTCGCGAGCGCGTCGAGGCGGGCGCAGGCGTCCTCCGCCTTCGGGTGGTTCCCGCCGACGGGGTCGCACTCCAGCCGGTACTCGCCGTCGGTGCGCGGGTTGCCCGTGTCGGACACGTCGATGGTGAGCCGGTCGGGTGTCGACAGCAGCCGCTCCAACGGCAGGGGTGGCAGCGGTCCGGCGGCCGCGGCGGCCAGGGCTGAGGTGACGGCGAAGGCGGCGAGACGCAGCATGGGGCACTCCAGGTCGTCCGTACGTCGTACGCCTGGCAAACGACCCGCGCGCCCCGACGTTGCGTGCGCTCCGACGCGTGCGTGTGTACGCGCCTCACCCGCCGGGCGCGCCGGCCAGTGGAAGCGCTCCCGTGGATGCCGTTAAGGCTTTGCCCCGGGCCCGCCGTTCCTTGTACCGTGGGAGCGGATTGGTGACCGGCCCCGCGCCTGTGTCATCATCTGCACGCACCCTCGTCCGCGAGGGTGTGCTGGAGGCGTCGCCTAGTCCGGTCTATGGCGCCGCACTGCTAATGCGGTTTGGGGCTTACCCCCCATCGAGGGTTCAAATCCCTCCGCCTCCGCACCTCGCCGAAGCCCCGGTCCTCATGGATCGGGGCTTCGGTGCGTTTCGAACGCCTCAGGAGGGGTACCGAGCTCGCCGCCGGGAGCCGCGCGAGGACTTCCGGATGATCTCCCTCCGCCCTGTTTCCGCAGGTCGGCAGCGGTGGGGCTAATGGATTTCGCGTCCCGCCGAGGTCCATGTATTGTTGTTCTCGCAAGGCCAACGGGGCGCAAAACCCCGAACAGCCCAAGCACTCGTAGCTTAACGGATAGAGCATCTGACTACGGATCAGAAGGTTGCAGGTTCGAATCCTGCCGAGTGCACAGCCGAAGAGGCCCCCCGGTTCGCCGGGGGGCCTCTTGCGTTGTGTGCGTCAGGGGCGGTGGACGCGGGGGAGGCCGGTGACCGAGAGGACCAGGGAGTAGAGCGAGGTGGTGGCGGTGATGAAGAGGCGGTTGTTCTTCGGACCGCCGAAGGCGATGTTGGAGACCGGTTCGGGGACGCGCAGCCGGCCGATCAGGCTGCCGTCCGGCGCGTAGCAGCGCACGCCGTCCTGCATCGCGGCCGCCCAGAGCCGGCCGTCGTCGTCGAAGCGGATGTTGTCCACCGAGGGGCATGCGGCGAAGACCCGGTCGGCCGTCAGGGTTCCCGCGTCGGTGACCTTGAAGGCGCGGATGTGGCCCGCGCGGGTGTCCGCCGCGTACAGCTCGCTCTCGTCGGGGGAGAAGACGAGGCCGTTCGGGCCCAGGAAGCCGTCCGCGGCCAGGCGGACCTCGCCCGTCGCCGGGTCGGCGCGGTAGAGGTTGCAGGCGCCGATCTCGCTCGGCGCGCGCCGGCCCTCGTAGTCGCTGGTGATGCCGAAGTCCGGGTCCGAGAACCAGATCGAGCCGTCGGAACGCACCACCGCGTCGTTCGGGCTGTTGAGGCGCTTGCCCTCCCAGCGGTCGGCGATGACGGTGAGGCTGCCGTCCGGCTCGGTGCGGGTGACGCGCCGGTTGCCCTGCTCGCAGGTGATCAGGCGGCCCTCCCGGTCCAGGGTGTTGCCGTTGGGGTGCCCGGCCCCGGTGCGGAACACCGAAACGGCGCCGGTGGCCTCGTCCCAGCGCAGCATCCGGTCGTTCGGGATGTCGCTCCACACCAGTTGGCGCCAGGCGGGCAGGTAGAGGGGGCCTTCCGCCCAGCGGCAGTCGTCGTGGAGCCGCTCCAGGCGGGCGTCGCCGTTGGCGCAGCGGCCCGTGCGGAAACGATCGTCCAGGATCTCGTACAGAGTGAGGTCCGCGATGGATGACATCTTTCCCCCGTGTCGTCAGTGAGCCGAATCCTGTTCGGCACAATGGTGAGATTGCAGGATCAGGTACTGTTTTCGCAAGCGTTGGCGGGCAGACGAGGGGAAGATCGCGTGGATGACATCGACCGGGCGCTGCTCCAGCGGCTCCAGGAGGACGCGGGTCAGTCGTATGCCGCCCTCGGCGGGGCCGTCGGGCTGTCGGCGGGGGCCACGCACGAGCGCGTACGGAAGCTGCGGGAACGCGGAGTCATCCGGCGGACCACGGTCGACGTGGAACCGGCGGCCGTCGGGAGCGGGGTACTGGCGTACGTGATGGTCGACTCGAACGCCTGGATGGGGGACTCCAGGGCCGCGTTCGAGGGCATCGCCGAAATCCAGGAGGCGCACATCATCGCCGGCAGCGCCTCCGTGCTCGTCAAGGTACGGACGGGCTCGACCGAGCAGCTGCAGGACGTACTGCGCCGTCTCTACGCCATCGACGGTGTCAGCGGGACCCAGGCGACCGTCGTCCTGGAGACCTTCTTCGAGCGGCCGCTCCCGCTGTGACCTGGTGGTGCACCGGCATCCGGTGGCAGGACGGCAGCCCCGGCATCGGCTGGTACGCAGCCGAGCGCGGGGAGCGCGACAGCCCGCTCGGGTACGGACAGCGGCTGGCCTTCTCGGCCCGGGGGGAGCGGCACTGCCTCGGGGTGCGGAGGGCGGGCAAGCGCACGCCGTGCCCCGCGCACCGGACGGTGCCGGGCCGGACCGGGAGCGCCCAGTGCCCCGAGTGCGCCCGGCTGGACCGGTCCTTCTCGGTGGCCGCCGACACCAACGCCGCCGATCCGCGCCCCTACCGGGTGTACCTGGCCTGGTTCGGGCCCGGTCTGATCAAGGTCGGCATCACCGCCGAGGAGCGCGGCCCGGCCCGGCTGCTGGAGCAGGGCGCGGTGACCTGGGCCTGGCTGGGGCGCGGCCCGCTGATGGCCGCGCGGCGCACCGAGGAGCTGCTGCGGGCGGCCCTCGGGGTACCCGACCGGATCGCCTACGCCCGTAAGCGGGCCGTACGGGGCCGGCTGCCGTCGTCGGCCGAACGGGCCCGGGAGGTCGCCGAGCTGCACGCCCGGGCCGTGGCGCTGCCGGGCTGGCCGGAGTCCCTGGAGCCGGTGCACTGCGAAGTCGGCGACCACGCGGCGGCCTTCGGACTGGACGCGCTGCCCACGCCGTCCCGGGTGGTCACCGAGCTGGTGCCGGGCGGAACCGTGGCAGGGCTGCTGGTCGGCGCGGCCGGGCCGGATCTGCACTTCGCGGACGGGCTCGTGGTGGACGCCCGGCTGATGGCCGGCTGGGAACTGGCCGTCGCGCCCGGGGACGCCGTCACGGACGTGCCGCTCACCGGGATCGAACCCCCTGCCGACGCCGAGCAGGGCGGCCTGTTCTGACCTGCCCGCATCCCGGGGTCACCAAGGTCAAAACTTGGATCCCTTTGGTGCCGCGACCCCCTTTCGGGGTGGACACGCGCAGAGCCGCCGCGGAGGGTGGTTGCCATGAGCATCCAGCCCGCACCGCCCTACGAACCGCCTTATGTGATGGCCGTCTTCACCAATGTCCGTACCCCTGACGACACCGGTTACCAGGAGACCAACGATCGGATGAACGAGATCGTCCGGGCCAACCCCGGCTTCCTCGGCTACGAGTCCGCACGCACCCCGGGCGGTCTCGGCATCACCGTCGCCTACTTCCGCGACCACGACTCCCTCACCGGGTGGCGGGAGGACCTGGAGCACCAGGCGGCGATGGCACAGGGCCGCGCCGAGTGGTACGAGAGCTACACGCTGCACGTCGGCACCGTCGAACGGAGTCACGGCTATGTACGCGACCACGGCTGAGGCGGTCCGCGCCTTCCGCGACCGGCTCGCCCTGCCCGGGCTGGTCGACGTGCACACGCACTTCATGCCCGAACGGGTCCTGGACAAGGTGTGGGACTACTTCGACGCCGTCGGCCCGCTGACCGGAGTCGAGTGGCCCATCACCTACCGGCACGAGGAGGAGCAGCGGGTCGCGCTGCTGCGCGAGTTCGGGGTGCGGGCCTTCACCGCCATGCTGTACCCGCACAAGCCGGCGATGGCCGCCTGGCTCAACGCGTGGTCCGCGGACTTCGCCGCGCGGACCCCCGACTGCCTGCACACCGCGACCTTCTTCCCGGAGGACGGCGTGGCGGAGTACGTGGTCCGGGCCCTGGAGGCCGGAGCCCGGATCTTCAAGGCGCACCTCCAGGTCGGCGCCTACGACCCGAACGACGAACGGCTCGAACCGGTCTGGGGAGTGCTGGCCGAGGCCGCCGCCCCGATCGTGATCCACTGCGGCTCGGGACCGGTGCCGGGCAAGTACACCGGACCCGAGCCGATCGCCCGCCTGCTGGCCCGGCACCCCAGGCTGCCGCTGGTCATCGCCCACATGGGCATGCCGGAGTACGCCGACTTCCTCGACCTGGCCGACCGGTACCCCGAGGTCCGACTCGACACCACCATGGCCTTCACCGACTTCTCCGAGCAGTTCAGCGGCTTTCCGGCGCAGGACCTCGGACGGCTCGCGGACCTCGGCGACCGGATCCTGCTCGGCACCGACTTCCCGAACATCCCCTATCCCTACGAGCACCAGCTGGCCGCCCTCGAACGGCTCGGGCTCGGGGACGATTGGCTGCGCGCGGTCTGCCACGACAACGGCGCCCGGCTCTTCCGGCTGGCCTGAGCCCAAACGGCCGGGCCGTCGCGACCGCCGGTTCTCAGGAAATTCACAGCTAGGCGCAAGAACGCTCTCAGAGGTCGCGTCCAGCGTGTACGCATGACTGCGACGACCACCTCCCACGCGTCCACGTCCACCGGCAAGCACACGGCCCTCGTCCGCCCCGACGGCGGCCCGTGCCGGGTGCTCGTCGTCGATGACGAGGCCGCGCTCTCCGAACTCCTGTCCATGGCCCTTCGCTACGAGGGATGCGAGGTCCGCAGCGCCGGCGACGGGGCGACCGCGCTGCGGGCGGCGCGGGAGTTCCGCCCGGACGTGGTGCTCCTCGACATCATGCTCCCGGACATGGACGGCCTCGCCGTGCTCGGCCGGCTGCGCCGGGAGCTCCCGCACGTGCCGGTGCTGTTCCTGACCGCCAAGGACTCCGTCGAGGACCGCATCGCCGGGCTGACGGCGGGTGGCGACGACTACGTCACCAAGCCGTTCAGCCTCGAAGAGGTCGTGGCCAGGCTGCGCGGCCTGGTCCGCCGCTCGGGCGCGGCGCAGGCGGCCCGCGGCGGCTCGGTACTGGCGGTCGGTGACCTGCGGCTCGACGAGGACAGCCACGAGGTGACCCGGGGCGGCCAGGAGGTCCACCTGACCGCCACGGAATTCGAGCTGCTGCGCTACCTGATGCGCAATCCGCGCCGGGTGCTGAGCAAGGCGCAGATCCTGGACCGGGTGTGGTCCTACGACTTCGGCGGCCAGGCCAACGTGGTCGAGCTGTACATCTCCTACCTGCGGCGGAAGCTGGAGAGCGGACCCGGATGGCCGCCCATGATCCACACCCGGCGGGGCGCCGGTTACCTGATCAAGCCGGCCGAGTAGTGGCCGTACGGCTTCCCAGGCGCCGGACGCGGGGCGGACCCGAGCATGTGCGGCCGGGGCGTCGGGTAAGGCGCCCCTGGTCGCTGCGGTCCCGTCTCGTACTGGCGGCGGTGGCGCTGATCGCCGTCGTCGGAGCGGCCATCGGCGCCGTCACCACCTTCGCACTGCGCCAGTACCTGGTCGAGCAACTGGACGACCAGCTGCGCGCCTCCATCACGATGGCCACCCGGGGCCCCGGCGCCGGGAAGGCCGCCCGGGAGGGCAGCCTCGGTTTCGTCCTGGCCGGAACCCCGCCGGGCGCGGCCGGGATCCGGATGGACGAGAACGGCAAGGTCATCGGCACCGCCCGCAACGCCGCGGTCGGCGGCCCCGAGCTCGACCACCGCCAGCCCCTCACCGAAGCCCAGAGCGCGGCTCTGGCGAAAGCCGCCCGCAAGGCCGCTCAGGGCCGGCCGAGGCCCCTGGACGTGGATCTGCCGGATCTCGGCAGCTACCGGGTACTCACCGCTCCCGACGGGAGCGTCGTGCTGGGCTTCCGGCTCGGCGAAGTCGACTCCACCGTCCGGACGCTGATCGCGGTGGAGGTCTTCGCGACCCTGGCCGGCCTGATCGCGGCCTCCCTCGCCGGGCAGGCCCTGGTCGGCGTGGCGCTGCGCCCGTTGCGCCGGGTGGCCGCCACCGCCACCCGGGTCTCCGAACTCCCCCTGCACAGCGGTGAACCCGCTCTGCACGAGCGGGTGCCCGACGCGGAGGCCGACCCCCGGACCGAGATCGGCCAGGTCGGCGCGGCCCTCAACCGGATGCTGGGCCATGTCTCCTCCGCCCTGACCGCCCGGCAGCAGAGCGAGACGCGGGTACGCCAGTTCGTGGCCGACGCCAGCCACGAGCTGCGAACCCCGCTGGCCTCGATCCGGGGCTACGCCGAACTGACCCGCCGGGGCCACGAGGAACCCGGCCCCGACACCCGCCACGCCCTGGGCCGCATCGAGTCCGAAGCCACCCGGATGACCGGCCTGGTCGAAGACCTGCTGTTGCTGGCCCGGCTCGACGCGGGCCGGCCACTTGCCACCGGTGACACCGCCACCGACCTCGCCCCGCTCGTCGTCGACGCCGTCAGCGACGCCCGGGCCGCCGGGCCCGGGCACCACTGGCGGCTGCACCTGCCGGACGAGCCGGCGCCCATCCGGGCCGACCCGGCCCGGATCCAGCAAGTCCTGGTGAACCTCCTCGCCAACGCACGCACCCACACCCCGCCGGGTACCACCGTCACCGCGCACGTTTCACGTGAAACAGTCACCGAAGCACCTGACCTCGGAACACGAGATGTTTCACGTGAAACGCCTCACGTCCGGCTACGGGTCGAGGACAACGGGCCGGGGATTCCGGCCCAGTTGCTCCCGCACGTCTTCGAGCGGTTCGCCCGGGGCGATGCCTCCCGGTCCCGGGCCGCCGGTTCCACCGGCCTCGGCCTCGCCATCGTGCAGGCAGTGGTCACCGCCCACGGGGGCCGGGTCGAGGTCCGCAGCCGGCCCGGACGGACCTGCTTCGAGGTACTCCTTCCCCTCGCGGACGCCCAGCAGCGAACCGGCTCACAGACGGAGCACAGGCTCAGCACACAGCGGTGACAGCCCGCCCGAGGAGGGTCGGGGCATGCCAACCGACACCTCTCCCGGCTCCGGAGCCCTCCCGGCCCGTGTGCACCTGGCACCCGTGCCCGGTGAGCCCGTACTCGACGTGGTGATCCCGGTGTTCAACGAGGAGAAGGACCTCGGCCCCTGCGTGCACCGGCTGCACGATCACCTCACCAGGACGTTCCCGTACCCCTTCCGCATCACCATCGCCGACAACGCCAGCACGGACCGGACCCCCGACGTCGCAGCCGCCCTGGCCGCCGCCGTGGAGGACGTCCACAGCACCCGGCTGGAGGAGAAGGGGCGGGGCCGAGCCCTGCGCACCGTCTGGTCCCGTTCTCAGGCTCCCGTCCTCGCCTACATGGACGTGGACCTCTCCACCGACCTCAACGCCCTGCTGCCCCTGGTCGCCCCGTTGATCTCCGGTCACTCGGACCTCGCCATAGGCACCCGGCTCGCGCGCTCCTCCCGCGTGGTGCGGGGAGCCAAGCGGGAGTTCGTCTCCCGGGCCTACAACCTGCTGCTGCGCTCCTCCCTCGCCGCCCGCTTCACCGACGCCCAATGCGGGTTCAAGGCCATCCGGCGCGACGTCGCGCAGCGGCTGCTGCCACTGGTGGAGGACTCCGGCTGGTTCTTCGACACCGAGCTGCTGGTGCTGGCCGAACGGGCCGGCCTACGCATCCACGAGGTACCGGTGGACTGGGTGGACGACCCCGATTCCACCGTCCACATCGCACGCACCGCCGCGGAGGACCTCAAGGGCGTCTGGCGGGTCGGCAGAGCGCTGGCCGTCGGCGCACTCCCGCTCGACCGGCTCGCCCGCCCCTTCGGTGACGACCCCCGGGACCGCACCGCACTGCCCGGCGTTCCCCGCGGACTGGCCCGCCAACTCCTCGGCTTCTGCGCGGTGGGGCTGCTCAGCACCCTTCTCTATCTGGCGCTGTACTCGGCGTTGCGCTCCGTCTTCGGGCCCCAGGCCGCCAACGCGGCCGCCCTGCTGCTCTCCGCCTTCGCCAACACCGCCGCCAACCGCCGGCTCACCTTCGGGGTGCGCGGCCGTGCCCGGGCGGTGCGCCACCAGGTACAGGGGCTGGTGGTCTTCGCCATCGGCCTCGCCCTGACCAGCGGGTCACTCGCCGCACTGGGTGCGGCCGCCGCCCATCCCGGCCACAGCACCGAACTCGCCGTTCTGATCACCGCCAACCTCGCTGCCACCGTGCTGCGCTTCCTGCTCTTCCGCGCCTGGGTCTTCCCCGAGCCGCGCGGCAACCCCACAAAGGACGACTTCCGATGACGACGGCAGCAGTACCCCTGTTCCCACCCGCCCCACCGGCCGCCACCACCGCGACGACGAGCGGCCGGCCCCGCTGGGAACGTCCCGCGTACACCGTGCTCCTGCTCCTCACCGGCGCCCTGCTGCTGTGGAACCTGGGTGCCTCGGGCTACGCGAACTCCTTCTACTCGGCCGCGGTGCAGGCGGGCGCCGAGAGCTGGAAGGCCTTCTTCTTCGGCTCCTCCGACGCCGGGAACTCGATCACCGTCGACAAGCCCCCGGCCGCCCTGTGGCCGATGGCCCTGTCGGTGCGGCTCTTCGGGCTCGGCGGCTGGCAGATCCTGGTGCCGCAGGCCCTGATGGGCGTCGGTACCACCGCCGTGCTCTACGCGGCCGTACGACGCCAGTTCGGCCCCGTGGCGGCGCTGCTGAGCGGTGTGGTCTTCGCCCTGACGCCCGTCGCGGCCTTGATGTTCCGTTTCAACAACCCGGACGCGCTGCTTGCCCTGCTGATGACCGTCACCGTCTACTGCGTCCTGCGGGCCCTGGACGGAGCACGCACCGGCTGGCTCGTCGGGGCCGGAGCCGCGGTCGGACTCGCGTTCCTGACCAAGACCCTCCAGGCCTTCGTCATCCTGCCTCCGCTGGCGCTGCTGTACGCGCTCTGCGCTCCGACGCGGCTGCGCAGGCGACTGGGTCAGCTGCTGCTCGCCGCAGTCGCGATGGTGGTGGCCGGAGGCTGGTGGGTGGCCGTGGTGGAACTGTGGCCCGCCGGGTCCCGGCCCTACATCGGAGGCTCGCAGAACAACTCGTTCCTGGAACTGACCCTCGGCTACAACGGGCTGGGCCGGATCAACGGCAACGAGACCGGCAGCGTCGGCGGCGGCGGGCGCCCCGGCGGTGGCGGGGGCGGAGGCTGGGGACAGACCGGCATCGACCGGCTGCTCACGGGCACCATCGGCGGTCAGATCTCCTGGCTGCTCCCGGCGGCCCTGGTCATGCTCGTCGCAGGCCTGGTGATCACTTGGAGGGCCCGCCGGGCGACCGATTCGCTGGAGAGCATGGCCCGCGCCTCCTTCCTGGCCTGGGGCGGCTCGTTGCTGATCACCGGGCTGGTCTTCAGCTACATGCAGGGGATCTTCCACGAGTACTACACCGTGGCCCTCGCACCGTTCCTGGCCGCGCTCGTCGGCATGGGCGTCGCCGTGCTGTGGGAGGAGCGGGGAAGCCGGGCGGCGTCCCTCACCCTCGCCGGAAGCCTCGCGCTCACCGCGTACTGGGCCTTCGTGCTGCTCGGCCGCGCCACCGGATACCTGCCGTGGCTGCGGTGGACGGTGCTCGGGGCGGGCGTCGGCGCCGCCGTCGCGCTGCCCTTCGCCGCGCGGCTGGGCCGCAGGGCGCTGCTGGCGGTTGCGGGCGTCGGTCTGGGCGCGGCGCTGGCGGGCCCGTTCGCGTACTGCCTGACCACGGTGAACACCCCGCACGCGGGCTCCATCGTGACGGCCGGACCGGCGGTGGCGGGCGGCGGCCCGGGCGGCCGGGGCATGCGCGCGTTCTACCTCCCGGGCGGTGGCATGCCCCAGGGCGGCCCGGGCGGCGGCCCCGGGATGCGGCCCGGCGGACGACCTGCCGGGTTCCCCGGTGGCACCAGGCCTGGCGAGGCCGGCCCTTGGGGCGACGTGCGGGGCAATGCTCCCCGCGGCGCCGGCGGACTGCTGAACGGCACCCGGACGAGCGCGGAGGCCACGGCCGCACTGCGGGCCGACGCCGGCCGCTACACATGGGCGGCGGCGTCCATCGGTTCGCAGAACGCGGCGAGCTACCAACTGGCCTCCGGGGTGCCGGTGATGCCGATCGGAGGCTTCAACGGCAGCGATCCCTCGCCGACCCTGGAGCAGTTCAAGGCGTATGTGAAGGCCGGCCGCATCCACTGGTTCATCGGCCAGGGCGAAAGCCAGGCACAGGGCGAGACCCCGGGCCAGGGGCTGCCGCAGCCGCAGGCCCAGGGCCAGCCCCAGGGCCAGCCCCAACCGCAGGCCCAGCCCCAGGGCGGAGCCGGCGGGGAGGCCACCGGCCTACGACGCGCGGGCGCCGGCCCGGGCGGTGGCACCAGCAGCGCCATCGAGACCTGGGTGAAGGCCACCTTCAAGGCCACCTCGATCGGCGGGGCCGTCTTCTACGACCTCACCGCGCCCGCCACCACGACGCCCTGATCCGGCCCCCGGCCCCGACGCGCGGCGGCCCGGCCTCGGCCCCGACGCGCGGCGGCCCGGCCCCGCCCGCGAAGGGCGAGGTGCCGCAGACGAGGAACTCGCCTGCGGCACCCTGGCCGTTCCACCCCTGTACCGGGTGCCCTGCTACTCGACCCGGGCGGCCGCCGGTACCTCCTCGACGGCGCTCGTCGCGGCCGGGGCGTGCGCCGCCGGCTTCGACCTCAACGCGACCTCCTTGATGAACAGCACCAGCAGCAGGGCGAGCAGCGCGCACGGGGCGGCGTAGAGGAAGACGTCACCGACTCCGTGCCCGTACGCGGATTCGATGACGGTCCGCAGCGGCGCGGGCAGCTTGTCGAGGTCGGGGATCCCGCCCCCGCCGGCGCCGTGCGCCATGGCCACCGCCTTCGGGCCGAGCGCGGTCAGCCCGTCCGTGACGTAGTGGGTGACCCGGTTCGCCATCACGGCGCCGAGCGCCGAGACGCCCATGGCGCCGCCGAGCGAGCGGAAGAAGGTGACGACGGAGCTGGCCGCGCCGAGGTCCTGCGGGGCCACCTGGTTCTGCGTGGCGAGGACCAGGTTCTGCATCATCATGCCGAGGCCGAGACCGGTCAGCGCCATGTAGATCGCGATGTGCCAGTACGGGGTGTCGTAGCGCAGCGATCCCAGCAGGCCGAGGCCGGCCGTCAGCAGCACCCCGCCGGCCACCAGCCAGGCCTTCCAGCGACCGGTCTTGGTGATCACCTGACCGGAAACGGTGGAGGAGACGAAGAGGCCGCCGATCATCGGAATCGTGAGGATTCCGGACATCGTGGGGGACTCGCCGCGGGCGAGCTGGAAGTACTGGCTGAAAAAGACGGTGCCGGAGAACATCGCGATGCCGACGAACAGCGAGGCCGCCGAGGCGAGGGAGATGGTCTTGTTGCGGAACAGGCGCAGCGGGATGATCGGGTCGCTCGCCCGGGACTCGACGAGGAGGAAGAGCAGGCCGAGCACCACGGCGCCGCCGGTCATCGCCAGCGTGGTCCAGGAGATCCAGTCGTAGGAGTCCCCGGCCTGGGTGACCCAGATGAGCAGCAGGGAGACCGCGCCGCTGATCAGGAACGCGCCCAGCCAGTCGACCTTGACGTCACGACGGACCACCGGGAGCCGCAGGGTCTTCTGGAGCACGATCAGCGCGATGACGGCGAAGGGGACGCCGACGTAGAAGCACCAGCGCCAGCCGAGCCAGTCGGTGTCGGTGATGACGCCGCCGAGCAGCGGGCCGCCGACGGTGGCGACCGCGAACACCGCACCGAGGTAGCCGCTGTAGCGGCCCCGCTCGCGCGGGGAGATCATCGCGGCCATCACGATCTGGGCGAGGGCGGACAGCCCGCCGACGCCGATGCCCTGGACCACGCGGCAGGCGATCAGCATGCCGGTGTTCTGCGACATGCCGGCGACGACGGAGCCGAGGACGTAGACGACCAGGGATATCTGGACCAGCAGCTTCTTGCTGAACAGGTCGGACAGCTTCCCCCACAGGGGGGTCGCGGCCGTCATCGACAGGAGGGCGGCGGTGACGACCCAGGTGTAGGAGGACTGTGTCCCGCCGAGGTCGCTGATGATCTGGGGCAGCGCGTTGGAGACGATCGTGGAGGACAGGATCGCCACGAACATGCCGAGCATCAGCCCGGACAGCGCTTTCATGATCTGCGGGTGCGTCATGGGCGCGCCGTCGGACGTGGTCCCCGACCGGCCGTCTCCCCGCACACCGGTGGGTGTGGTCGTAGCCATGTGGTTCCTTGAGTACTAGAAGATCGACACGTACTAGAAGCTCGATCGGAGCCGGGCCAGCAGGGTGTTGAGTGCGTCGATGTCCTCGGCCGACCAGTCGGACAGCGCGCTTTCCAGGGCACTCGTGTACCGGGCGCCGAGCTCGGCGAGGACGGCGCGTCCGGCCGGGGTGAGGCGCAGGATCCGGCAGCGGCCGTCGCCGGGGTCGAGGGCGCGTTCGATCCAGCCGCGGTCGGCCGCGTGGGCGACGTGTCGGCTGCTCACCGAGATGTCGATGGCCATGAACTCGGCGAGCCGGCTGAGCCGCATCTCGCCGTGCCGGTCGAGCACGGTGAGGACGGCGGCGGAGCCGGCCGGACAGTCCGCCGGCAGGATCCGGGCGAGGTCGCGCTTGACCGCGCCGATCCCGGTGAGCTGGCGGGCCAGTTCCTCGTAGCGGGTGGCCGGCGTGGTGCCGGCGTTGCGAGCCGTGTGCGTGGCCATCCGGCGCCCCCAATCTTGTTGCTTAGGGCAACCATAGAAGAGGTTGGTTGCTACAGGCAAATGGATTAGCCGGGCCGGGCGGTAAAGGAATCGGAAAAGCCGCTAGGGTGCGGAGCCATGGCTGCGAACCACAACTCACCCGGCCCCGAGGGCAACTACGACCCGGCGGGCAGCACCCAGATGTTCCGCGCGTTCGTCGAGGAGGCCGAGCCGGTGCGCGCCACCGTGCCGGGAGCCCGTCGGCGCCAGCCGGCGAAGGCCGCCCCCAAGACCGGCTTGTGGCTGGGTCTGGGGCTGGCCGCACTCGTCGTGATCGTGGCGGTGGCCTGGCTGGCGCTGGGCTAAGGGGCTGTCCCGCAATCCCCGGCGGGCGCGCGGCGGATTACCGGAGAGCCCTTGGCCCGTCCCTCGCGTGGCTCCGGGGCGTCAGCTCCAGGCGGCGGTGACGTTCCGGGTCTCCACGTGCATGCCCAGGGGCACCCGCCAGGCCTCGACGCAGACCGTGTAGGTCTGCGTCTTCGACGTGCCGCCCGGGATCGGGGCGGGCAGCGGCTGGGTCGTGGCGATCGTGGCCCAGTCGATGCCGAGGGCGCCGATGATGTGCGTCGCGAAGCTCACCGTGCCCGAACGGGCGGCGGTGGTACCGGTGTTGGTGAAGGCGACCGTGACCCGCTCGCACCAGCGGTCAGCGGCCGCCGAACGGAGCGGGGCGCCGAGCGTCAGCCGCGCCGGAGTCGCCGGCGGTGGGGTCGTCGGCGGGGGGGTCGGCGGCGCCGGGTTCGCGGTGCCCGGCCTGCCCGGGCTGGACGGGGGTGTGGATCCCGCCGGCCCCGGGGGCCCGGGGCTGTGGGGGGTGCCGGGGGTGGTGGTGGCGGGCGCGGGGTCCGGAAGTGCGCCCGCGGTCGCGGAGCCGCCGGGGGCGGTGGACGTGGCTCCGCCCTGGGCGGAGGCGGCCGGGGTCCCCGCGTCCCTCGAACCGGGCGACGTATCACTGGGGGCCGAGGCCGCGGCGCCGCCCGACGGCGGGGCTCCGAGCTGCTGGAACTCCACGTCCCCGCGCGGCGGTACGTTGCCACCCGGGCCGGAGGGCGCCGCTCCCACGGCGACGTAGCCGTCGCGGGCCGGGCCGCCGCAGCCGCCGAGGGCCAGGGCGGCGACGGCGCCGCAGAGGGTGAGTGCTGCCGCCCGGCGGGTTCCCGTTCGCATCGCGCCAGTGTCACTGACGATCCGTCACATGGGAAGCGGGCGGCAGCGGTCCGGGCAGCAGCGGTCCGGGGGCAGCCTGCCGGACTACTCGCCGATGAGGCCGACGCGCAGCTGCGCGAGCGTGCGCGTGAGCAGCCGGGAGACATGCATCTGGGAGATGCCGACCTCCTCGCCGATCTGCGACTGCGTCATGTTGGCGAAGAACCGCAGCATGATGATCTGCCGTTCCCGGGGCGGGAGTTTGGCCAGCAGCGGCTTGAGCGACTCCCGGTACTCGACCCCTTCGAGCGCGCTGTCCTCGTACCCGAGGCGATCGGCGAGGGAGCCCTCGCCGCCCTCGTCCTCGGGCGAGGGGGAGTCGAGCGAGGAGGCGGTGTACGCGTTGCCGACGGCCAGGCCGTCGACCACGTCTTCCTCGGAGACGCCGAGGACGGCCGCCAGCTCGGGAACGGTCGGGGACCGGTCCAGCTTCTGGGCGAGCTCGTCACTGGCCTTGGTGAGGGCCAGGCGCAGCTCCTGGAGCCGGCGCGGGACGCGCACGGACCAGGAAGTGTCCCTAAAGAATCGTTTGATCTCGCCCACGACCGTCGGCATGGCGAAGGTCGGGAACTCGACACCGCGTTCGCAGTCGAAGCGGTCGATCGCCTTGATGAGCCCGATGGTTCCCACCTGGACGATGTCTTCCATCGGCTCGTTGCGGCTGCGGAAGCGGGCCGCCGCGTAGCGCACGAGGGGAAGGTTCAGCTCGATCAGGGTGTCGCGTACGTACGCGCGTTCGGGGCTGTCCACGTCCAGGGCGGCAAGTCGCTGGAAGAGGGAGCGGGAGAGCGTGCGGGTGTCGATGGCTTCCGAGCGGTTGGACACTGCCGGCAGTTCACGCTTGACGAGCGTGAGCACCTTGGAGCTGCCCTGGTCTACGGACATGCCACCCCCTTGAGGTCGCGGACGGTCGCGCTTCTCTGCGCGCCCGTCGGAGGAACGCAGCCTCCACCTGAATACCGGAGGCGGGGCTGCGGCAAACGCGGTTCCAGCAGAATGTCACATGTCGGCAACACGCTGTAGCGCCATGTCGACATGTATCTCCAGCGACAGAACGGAATGAGCCCGGTCTGTCGGGAAACGCGCCAGGTGATCTCCACCCGTTCCGGTTACGCCTCGATCCTGTTTGCGGATCGCAGGCGCGCGAAGCTCCGGGCGAGCAGCCGGGACACGTGCATCTGGGAAACCCCCAGCTCAGCGCTGATCTGCGACTGCGTCAGGTTGTTGTAGTACCGGAGCAGCAGGATCCGCTGCTCGCGCTCGGGCAGCTGCACGAGGAGGTGCCTGACGAGGTCCCTGTGCTCGACGCCGGCCAGTTCGGGGTCCTCGTAGCCGAGGCGGTCCAGCAGGCCGGGCATTCCGTCGCCCTCCTGGGCGGCTTCGAGCGAGGTTGCGTGGTAGCTCCGGCCGGCCTCGATGCAGGAGAGCACCTCGTCCTCGGTGATGCGCAGCCGCTCGGCGATCTCGGGGGTGGTGGGGGTGCGGCCGTGCAGCGTGGTGAGGTCCTCGGTGGCGGCGTTGACCTGCACCCACAGCTCGTGGAGGCGGCGCGGGACGTGGACGGTGCGCACGTTGTCGCGGAAGTACCGTTTGATCTCCCCGACCACGGTCGGCATCGCGAAGGTCGGGAACTGCACCCCGCGGTCGGGGTCGAAGCGGTCGATCGCGTTGATCAGCCCGATCGTCCCGACCTGGACGACGTCCTCCATCGGCTCGTTGCGGCTGCGGAAGCGGGCCGCCGCGTACCGGACGAGGGGGAGGTTGGCCTCGATCAGGGCCCCGCGGACCCTGGTGTGGTCACGGCTGCCGGGCTGCAGGTTCTTGAGCTGCCCGAACAGCACCTGGGTCAGGGCGCGGGTGTCGGCGCCACGGCTCTGCGGCCTGGGGGCGGGCGGGGGCTCGGACGGGGACTCCGGCAGGGGGTCCGGCGCGGACTCCTGCTGCAGGGGGACCTGGGGGTCGTGGGGCGGCTCGGTCGTCTTCGTCTGCTTCGCGGGTTCGGTCGGTTCCGGGGGTTCCTGCGCGCTCTGGGGGCTCTGGGGATCCTGCTGGGGTGGCACCTGAGGCGCAGTACTGGCCGGCACGGTCACGCCACCCCTTCAGTCAACTATCCGTCAAAAGCGGTCATAGCATCACAAGAGATGCGCACTGTGCGCAAGCACCCTATAACGCCGTGTTGAGGGTAGATTTCCTAGATTGGGCATATCGGGATATTCCCCCTGAACACGGATAACACAAAAAGCCCCCCACCCGTCGGAGTGGGGGGCCGGGAAGTCCGGAATCCGCTTCAGCGTACGGGTTCAGCGCACCAGTTCGGTCATGAACTCGCCGATCCCATGGGCGGCATCCGAGATCCCCTGGAAGCCTATTTGGACCATATCGGCGGCTTTGACGGGTTGAGTGATGATCACGAAGAGCACGAAGACGACGAGCGCGCCCATGACGATCTTCTTGGTGTCCACGAGCGGTGTCGGCCTCCCCAACCGGTCCTGCTGAGTCGGGTGAGTCTAACCGGTCACGTTTGGACACTCACCTGACCTTTAAGGACCAATGGCCCGTCGGTACGGGCCCTTTGTCGCTCCCCGGGTGTGAGGGGACGACGCAGGATGGGACACGAGCCCACCGGTTCTGGCAGGAAACCGGCGGGTGAGGGAAAGGACCTCGCTGCGGGGTCCGGTCCGCGGGCATCCCCTGATCGCGGCTCGGATCGGCAGGTTCGGTCTCATCGGGGGAAGCGGCTTGTCCCCCCGATGCCGCTTCCCCCGTCCACACGTGAAGGTCCCGGCTGCGGCCGGGGCCTTCTGTGCGTCGCAGCCTTCTTGCGCTTCCGGTCCTTCTGGGCGTCGGGGGCCGGTGAGTTGCGGGGGTCGGCCGGGGTACAGGGGGGCGGCGGCTGCCGGCGGGGAGCCTGCGGGGGCCGGTCAGCCGATGGCGCCGGCCAGGTCCGTGATGGGCTGGACGGGCGCGATCACCGGCGCGAGGTCGTTCGGGAGGTCCGTCAGCCGGTTGAGCTGGTTGAGGGCGTTCAGCGTGGCACCGATGTCCTGGACGGAGCCGGGCATCGCACCCTTCGGCATGCCCGGGGCGGCCTGCGGCAGGTCCGGGAGGGTGAGCGGGGCGATGGGCGCGGCGGAGGCGGCGGGCGCGGCGAGGCCCGCGGCGGCCCCCGCGAGGGCGAAGGCGGCGAGCATGCGCTGGGTCTTGGTCATGCCGTGACAACGGCCGAGGGGGCAGCCGGTCACGCGGTGGTCCCCCGGAGGGCGGCCGTACGGGCGCCGCGAGCCGGTCCGGCGGGAGGCCGGGGACGACGGCAGGCCGGGGAACGGCGAGAGCCCGGGAACGACGTGAGGCCGGGAACGACGTGAGGCCGGGAACGACGAGAGGCCGGGAACGACGAGAGGCCGGGAACGACGAGAGCCCCGACCCTTGCGGGGCGGGGCTCTCGATCAGAGCGGTAGCGGTGGGATTTGAACCCACGGATAGCTTGCACCATCACACGCTTTCGAGGCGTGCTCCTTCGGCCGCTCGGACACGCTACCGAGAGAGAGCTTAGCCCAAAGAGAGCCGTGCTCTGAAATCCGTATCCGGTGCCGTGCCACGAGCCGCCCGGGGACGGTCGGGGACGGTCGGGAACGGGGTGGTTCAGAGGTCGCGGAAGAAGTCCGTCAGCTGCCGGGCACACTCGTCGGCGAGCACGCCGCGGACCACCTCCGGCCGGTGGTTGAGCCTGCGGTCCCGTACGAGGTCCCAGAGCGACCCCGCCGCGCCCGCCTTCTCGTCATCCGCTCCGTAGACGACCCGAGCCACGCGGGACTGCACCAGGGCGCCCGCGCACATCACGCACGGCTCCAAGGTCACCACCAGGGTGCACCCCGTCAGCCGCCACTCCCCGAGCGCGGCGGCAGCCCGGCGCAGCGCGAGCACCTCGGCGTGGGCCGTCGGGTCGCCGGCCGCCTCGCGCTCGTTGTGCCCGGTGGCGAGGAGCTCCCGGTCCGGGCCGAGCAGGACGGCGCCGACCGGCACGTCGCCGGCCGGCACCGCCAGGGCGGCCTCCTGGAGCGCCAGGCGCATGGAGTCCCGCCAGGGGTCCCGCACGGGGTCGGGACCGGGGTGGTGCGTGTGGTGCTCGGTGATCACTAGCGGACGGCCTCCAGCACCTCGGTCGCGCCGAGCGACTCGGCGATCTCCGAGAGGGCGTCCCCGTCGAGGGCCATCAGTTGCTTGTGGCTCACGCCGAGGTCGTCGAGCAGCCGGGGGTCGCCGAGCGGACCGGCCGGTACCGGCTCGGCGCCGCCGCGGACCCCTTCGTCCGCGTCGTCGTCCTCGGCGGAGAAGGCGGCGATGGCGTCCTCCTCGCCGTCCTCCGTGCCGTCCAGGTCGAGTTCGTCGAGTTCGTCGTCCTCCTCCTCGCTGCCCAGCAGCTCTTTGGTCAGCATCGAGCCGTAGGAGCTGCGGTCGGCCGCGGAGGCGTTCGATACGAAGTACCGAGGGTCCTCCTCGCCGTCCACGCGGATGACGCCGAACCAGGCGTCCTCCTGCTCGATGAGGGCGACCACCGTGTCGTCGTCGACAGCGGCGGACCGGGCGAGATCGATCAGATCACTCAAGGACTCGACGTCGTCGAGTTCCATGTCGCTCGCTTCCCACCCGTCTTCGGTGCGCGCGAGCAGTGCGGCGAAGTACACCGTGACTCTCCCACTGGTCGTAGGCGTGCCGGTTGGAGGTCCCCCCGGCCTGAGGTTGGGGTCGGAACGGCCTTGTGCGAGCCGTTCGTACCCCGCCCCATCGGCATCGTGGCAGAAACGGCGGCTTTGCGAGAGGTCTTCCGCGCTTGCGTCGTCCCGTGCCGTGGGCTCCGCGGGTTGTGCGGGGGCCGCGTTGGGAGGGCGGGACCCGGTCCCGGCGGTGGGCGTGTCACCCCCGGGGACCGGCCGTCCGGAGGGGCGCCGGGGTGGGGGCGCGTGCCGCGCCGTGGGCTCGGCTCCGCCCCGCGCCGCGCGCCCGGCACGTGCCGGCGGGGCTGGACTGGGCCGGGGGCGGTGGGCGCGTGCCGTGCCTTGGGTCGGGGCTCCGCCCCGGGGTACGGAACTCCGCGCCCCGGGCGCCGACGGGGCCGGCCCACGTAGGGTCGGTTGCACGACGGGGCCGGGCCACGCCGGGCCGGGCCACGCCGGGCCGGGCCACGCCGGGCCACGGCGGACCGGACCACGGCTGCCCGGACGACGCTGCGGGCCGGACCACGGCAGCCCGGACCACGTCAGTGCCGGACCGCGAGGCAGGGTTACCAGCGGAACGTGCGCATGCGCATCTGTTGGCGCATGCGGGCCGCGCGGGCGCGGCGGGGCTGGACGCGGTCGCGTAGTTCGCGCGCCTCGTTCAGGTCGCGGAGGAACTGCGCGCGCCGCGCCCGGCGCTGCGCCGTACTCTCCGGCTCCCCCGGATCCCCCGGCTCTTTCTCTGGCACCATCGCCCACCGCCCCGGCTGCTCTTCTGCGGTTGTCCTACCCACCTTCCCCCGGACCCCCGCGTTGATGCCACCCCGGTCGTCCCAGCTCAGACGGGTTCGTCGTGGGTCGCCGGGACGACCGCCACCGGGCCGTGCGCGTGCTGGAGCACCGCGTTCGCGACGGACCCCATCATCAGGGCGCCCAGGCTCCGCTTCGGGTGGTGGCGTCCGACCACGACCAGCGCCGCCGAGCGCGACGCCTCCACCAGCCGCCCCGCCGCCCCGCCCGGCACCGCGGCCTGCTCCACCCGCACCCCGGGGTGCCGCTCGCGGAACGGCGCGAGGCGTTCCAGCTGGGCCCGCAGGGTCTCCCGCTCGGCCGGGGCGAGGTCGTCGCCCCACGCCGGGTCCTCGGGGGTGATCACCAGGAACGGCGTGTCCAGCGCCATGACCGCCGGGGACGGCGGTACCGGGTACGCCGAGACCACCTGGACGGCCGTCCCCCGCGCGGCGGCCTCCGCGAACGCGAAGGCCACCACGTCGTCGTGCGTCTCGGCGGTGTGCAGCCCCAGGACGACCCCACCGGCGGCCACGGACCGCCCCGCCCGCGGCACCACCACCACCGGGCACGGCGCGGTGGTGGCCACGGCCCGGCTGTTCGACCCGAGCAGCAGCGCGGCGAAGCCCCCGCGGCCCCGGGAGCCCATGACCAGCGCCCGCGGCCGCGTCTCGGCCCCGATCACCCGCAGCGCCTCCGGAACGGACCCCTCCAGCGCCTCGTACCGCACCTCGGCGGGCTGCTCCGGCGCCGCCGCCAGGATCTCCCGTACGCGGTCCCCCACCGGGTCGGCGTACTCCTCGGGCTCGGAGGCGTCGTGCAGGGCCGAGCGCCGGCCCGCGTACAACTGGGCGCTGTCGGAGAGCACATGGGCGACGAGCAGCCCGGCGCCGTGCCGCAGAGCCGCGAGCCGCGCCCACTCCAGGGCCTCCAGGCTCTGCTCGGATCCGTCGACCGCCGCGATCACCAGTCCGTTGCTCATCAGTCCAGGGTGCTGGGCCCCCGTGCGGCCCGCAATAGCGGGCCGGGGCGCCCGGGGTGCCCCTTCGGACACGGGAGGGGCCGCTCAGCGCGTAGCCTTTTGGGTGTAGGTCGCACATCGCGGCCGTTTTCGCAGGTCGCAGGTCGAAACCCGGCAGCTGGCGGCAGTTGAGGTCTTGGAGGAAGTTGTGCGTTTGCAGGTCGTCGATCACCCCTTGGTGGCGCACAAACTGACCACCCTGCGCGACAAGCGCACCGACTCCCCCACCTTCCGTCGCCTCGCCGACGAACTGGTGACCCTGCTGGCCTACGAGGCCACCCGCGACGTGCGCACGGAGCAGGCCGACATCGAGACGCCGGTCGCCGCGACCACCGGCGTGAAGCTGTCGTACCCGCGCCCGCTGGTCGTCCCGATCCTGCGCGCCGGTCTCGGCATGCTGGACGGCATGGTGCGGCTGCTGCCGACCGCCGAGGTCGGCTTCCTGGGCATGGTCCGCAACGAGGAGACCCTGGAGGCCTCCACGTACGCGACGCGCATGCCCGAGGACCTCTCCGGCCGGCAGGTCTACGTCGTCGACCCGATGCTGGCCACCGGCGGCACGCTGGTCGCCGCGATCCAGGAGCTCATCAAGCGCGGCGCCGACGACGTCACCGCCGTGGTGCTGCTGGCCGCGCCGGAGGGCGTCGAGGTCATGGAGCGCGAGCTGGCGGGCACGCCGGTGACGGTGGTGACGGCAGCCGTGGACGAGCGGCTCAACGAGCACGGCTACATCGTGCCGGGCCTGGGCGACGCGGGCGACCGCATGTACGGCTCGGCCGAATAACGCCACCCGGGCGCGGGCCGGGCGGTCAGGCGCCGGTCGGCACTCCGGCGCCGGTCCGTGCACCGGTGCCGGTCAGCACTTCTTCGCGGCGGGCGCGGGCTCGGGGTTGGCCAGTACGGCCAGCGCTTTGTCGGCGTCCGCCTTCGTGCTGAGCTCCTTGAACCCGTCGCCGAGGATCAGGTCGATGTCCGGGCCCTCGCGGGTGTCGGTGTGCTGCGTCATGCCGGCCAGCTGGGTGCCGAGTACGGAGTAGGCCCCCTTGTCGGTCTTCGGCGAGCCGAGCATTATCCCGGTGCCCGGGACCTTCTTGTCGAAGTCGGCGGGGGCGTTGCCGACCTGCCCGATCACGAAGCCGCGTTTCTTCAGCTCGTCCCCGACGGCCTTGGCGAGGCCGGCGCGCGGGGTCGCGTTGTAGACATTGACCGTGATCTGGCCGGGCTGGGGCAGCACCACCGCGGGTTTGGAGGGCGCCGCCGCCGGACCGGCGCCGGTCGGGCAGTCCTTGGCAGCGGCCGTCTTGTGCTGGGTGTCGCCGCGGAAGACGTCGATGAGCTGCAGTGCCCCGTAGCCGAGCAGGGCCAGCACGAGGGCGGAGCCGAACAGGGCGAGGATGATCCGGCGGCGTCGCCGCGGACGGCTCATGCGGGGGAAGGCAGCTCCGGTGACGCGGTACTTTCCGCCCATGCCGGGGGGAGTGAGCATGCTCATGGGCGCAGCGTAGTGCCGTACCGGAACGATGCCTACTAAATGATCTATTGATCGGCAAAGGCCGACCCGAAAGGCGCAATCGGCCGGTCAGGACGGCTCACGTTCCCCAGCGGGGGCTCCGTCAGGAGCCCCGGTCAGTCCATTTCGAGGACGCGGGCGTGCAGCACCTGGCGCTGCTGGAGGGCCGCGCGGACGGCGCGGTGCAGTCCGTCCTCCAGGTACAGGTCGCCCTGCCACTTCACGACGTGCGCGAAGAGGTCCCCGTAGAAGGTGGAGTCCTCGGCGAGCAGTGTTTCGAGGTCCAGCTGCCCCTTGGTCGTCACGAGCTGGTCGAGCCGGACCGGGCGCGGGGCTACGTCCGCCCACTGCCGGGTGGTTTCCCTGCCGTGGTCGGGGTACGGCCGCCCGCTTCCGATGCGCTTGAAGATCACACGGAAAGCCTACCGGGCCGGTGCGTGCGGGCGCAGCATCGCGACGGCGGTGCAAAAGTGGCAGACGGGGCCAATCCGGGAGTGACGTCATGAGCGAGAGCACCGACCCCGCGTCCCCGGCCGACCAGATCGCCGCCGGGTACGCCTTCACAGGAGCAGCGCTCGATCTGGGGGCCCTGCTCTGGGACGGCACCTGCCTGCCGGACCGGCAGATCCGCATCCCGCTGGCCATGCTCAACCGGCACGGGCTGGTCGCGGGCGCCACCGGCACCGGCAAGACCAAGACGCTCCAGCTCATCGCCGAACAGCTCTCGGCGGCGGGCGTACCCGTGTTCCTCGCCGACATCAAAGGCGACGTCTCGGGGATTTCGGCGCCCGGTGCGCCGGACGACCGTATCCGCGAGCGGGCCGGGGAAGTGGCCCAGGAATGGTCGGCCGCCGCATATCCGGCCGAGTTCTACTCCCTGGGCGGTATCGGCCCGGGTATTCCGCTCCGGGCCACGGTGACGGCTTTCGGCCCCGTCCTCCTGTCGAAGGTGCTCCGGCTCAACCAGACGCAGGAGCAATCGCTCGGTCTCATCTTCCATTACGCCGATTCCAAGGGCCTGGAGCTGATCGACCTCAAAGACCTGCGCGCGGTCGTCGCCTTCCTCGTGTCCGACCAGGGGAAGGCCGAACTCAAGGGCATCGGCGGCCTTTCCCCGGTGACCGCCGGGGTGATCCTGCGGTCGCTCACCGCCTTCGAACAGCAGGGCGCCGCGGAGTTCTTCGGAGAGCCGGAATTCGACACGTCTGAATTCCTCCGGACGGCCCCCGACGGGCGCGGCGTGGTCTCCGTACTGGAACTCCCGGCGGTCCAGGACAAACCGCAGCTCTTCTCCACTTTCCTCATGTGGCTGCTGGCGGACCTCTATGCGGACCTGCCCGAAGTGGGGGACGTGGAGCGGCCCAGACTCGTCTTCTTCTTCGACGAGGCACACCTGCTGTTCCACGACGCGTCGAAGGCGTTCCTCGAATCCATCACCCAGACGGTCCGGCTCATCCGCTCCAAAGGCGTCGGCGTCTTCTTCGTGACGCAGACCCCGAAGGACGTGCCGGCGGACGTACTGGCGCAGCTCGGCAACCGGGTGCAGCACGCGCTGCGCGCCTTCACCCCCGACGACGCGAAGGCGCTCAAGGCGACGGTGAAGACCTTCCCCCGCTCGGCCTACGACCTGGAGGAGCTGCTCACCCAGCTCGGGACGGGCGAGGCGGTGATCACCGTGCTGAGTGAGAAGGGCGCGCCCACGCCCGTCGCGGCGACCCGGCTGCGCGCCCCGCAGTCGCTGATGGGGCCGGTCGACGCGGCCGTCCTCGACCGCGCGGTGACCTCCTCGCCCCTGTACTCCCGGTACGCGCAGGCGGTCGACCGCGAGTCGGCCTACGAGAAGATCAGCGCCGAGCAGGCGGCGGCCGAGGCCGCGGCCGAGCGGGCCGCCGCGGCGGAGGAGGCCGGGAAGGAGGGCAGGCAGGCCGGTGGGGAGGGCAGCGGGGCCGCGAAGGCGGGCCGCGGCGCACCCCGGCCGGAACCTTCCCTGGCGCAGCAGGTGGTGGGCAGCGGGCTCTTCCGCTCGCTGGCCCGGTCCGTCGGCACCCAGCTGGGCCGGGAGATCTCACGCTCGCTCTTCGGGACGGCCCGCCGCCGACGCTGACCCTCCGCAGGCCGTCCGTCCACGCCTTCACCCGGACGGCACAGCCGGAGGGTCCAGACGGAATCCACTGAACCGGTTGCCATATCCATGGCCTTCGCTGACAGACTCGGACCATGCGGACAGACCTCACCGACACCACGTCCGGCAAGATCGACCGGGCCATCCTCGAAGCGCGCCGAGCGGTCGGCAGCCCCGCCATGGGGCTGGTGCTCACGCTCGTCGTGGTCACCGACGAGGAGAACGCCTACGACGCGGTACGCGCGGCCTCCGAAGCCTCGCGCGAGCACCCCTCCCGCATCATCGCGGTGATCAAACGGACCGCCCGCGGCCCCCGCAAGCTCAACCGGACGCGCCTGGACGCCGAACTGCGCGTCGGATCCGACGCCGGATCGGGGGAGATCGTGCTGCTCCGGCTGCACGGCGAGCTGACCGAGCACGCGAGTTCGGTCGTACTGCCCCTGCTGGCGCCCGATGCGCCGGTGGTGGCGTGGTGGCCGGCCGACGCCCCCGCCGCGCCGGCCCTCGATCCGCTGGGCGCGCTGGCGCAGCGCCGCATCACCGATGCCCAGGCGGCCGCCGACCCCGTCGGCGTACTGAGCGAGCGGGCGGCCTCGTACGCCCCCGGCGACACCGACCTCGCCTGGACCCGGCTCACGCCGTGGCGCTCGCTGCTGGCCGGCTCGCTGGAGCAGGCGCCGCTGCCGGTGACGGGCGCCGCGGTGGAGAGCGAGCCAGGCCACGCGAGCGCCGAGCTGCTGGCGCGCTGGCTGGAGGTCCGGCTCGGGGTGCCGGTGGAACGGGTGGAGACGGAGGGGCCGGTGGTGACCCGGGTCCGGCTGGAGACGACCGGGGGCGAGATCCGGGTGGACCGGCCCGACGGGGTGCTGGCCACCCTGTCCCTGCCGGGGTGGCCCGACCGGAAGGTCGCCCTCAAGATCCGCAGCCTCGCCGAGCTGATCGCGGAGGAACTGCGGCGGCTCGACGCCGACGTCGTCTACGCCTCGGCGCTGCGCGGGCGCCCGGCCCAGGCCTCGCTCTCCGCGTAGTGGTTGTCGTAGACGGGCTGGCTGTCGATGATGTCCTGCACCGTGGCCTCGCCCGCGCGCACCCGGCCCAGCAGGCGGTAGTAGTCGAAGCGGCCCATGCCGGGGGTGAAGCCGACGAACACCTCGGCGGTGTGGCCGGCCGCCGGGGCGAAGGCGTGCTTCACGCCGGGCGGGACGCTGAGGAAGTCGCCCTTGCCCAGGGTGTGGATCTCGTCGCCGACGAGTACGTCGAGCTGCCCCTCGGTGACGTGGAAGAACTCGGTCGCCCCGGTGTGGAAGTGGACGGGGGCGCCGGCCGCGCCGACCTCGAAGACGGCCGTGTTGCAGGTGAGTTCGGGGGTGTCGGTGAGCAGCACGATGGTGCTGCCCGGGCCGTCGGAGACGGACTCGGCGGTGGTCGCGCGGGTGATGTTCGAGGTCATGGCGCGAGCGTAAGGGCGCCGCGTACGGCGCCCGGGCCCGGGCGTACGGGTCCGTCAACTCGCCGGGCCCGCGCCCTGGCGCGGCTGTCCGGCGGCTACCCGGCCGTCACCCCGTTCCGCCTTCGCCGGCCTGTGCCTTGGCGGCCTTCGCGGCGGCCTTGTGCTCCTGCTTGTACGCCCTCACCTTGGCCAGTGACTCCGGCCCGGTGATGTCCGCCGCCGAGCGGTGGACGCCCGCCTCGCCGTAGCCCCCGGCCGCCTCCCGCCAGCCCTTCGGGCGCACCCCGAACCGCTTGCCCAGCAGGGCCAGGAAGATCTGCGCCTTCTGTTCCCCGAAGCCGGGCAGGTCCCTCAGCCGCCGCAGGAGCTCGGCGCCGGACCCGGCGTCCCGCCAGATCCCCTCCGCGTCCCCGTCGTAGTGCTCCACCAGGTACGCGCACAACTGCTGCACCCGCTTCGCCATGGAGCCCGGGTAGCGGTGCACGGCCGGCTTCTCGGAGAGCAGCGCCGCGAAGGCCTCCGGGTCGTAGGCGGCGATCACGTGGGCGTCGAGGTCGTCCGCGTCCATCCGGCGGGCGATCGTGTACGGCCCGGAGAAGGCCCACTCCATGGGTACCTGCTGGTCGAGCAGCATCCCGACGAGCGCGGCGAGCGGGCTCCGGCCGAGCAGTGCGTCGGCCTCCGGCTGCTGGGCCAGCCGGATGGTGATGTCCTTGTCCATGGTTCCAGCCTCCACCGTCGCCCTGCTCCGCGCGCGGGCGGCGCACCGGCCGCCTAGCGTGTGAACCGGGACGGGTCACGACGACGTAGACGACGTACACGACACGACGTACACGACACGACACGGGAGCCGATCGATCATGACTGAGTACCCGGAAGGCGCCCCTTGCTGGGTGGACGCGATGTTCGCCGACGTGGAGGCGGCCAAGGCCTTCTACGGTGACGTGCTGGGCTGGACGTTCGGCGACGCGGCGGGCGAGTACGGCAATTACACGCAGGCCTACTCCGACGGCAAGGCCGTCGCCGCCGTCGTGCCGCCGATGCCGGGCGCCGACGCCCCCTCCCAGTGGTGCCTGTACTTCGCCTCGCCGGACGCGGCCGCCACGGCGGAGAAGATCAGGTCGGCGGGCGGCGAGGTGGCGATGGGGCCGATGCAGGTCGGCGCCTTCGGCACGATGGTGATCGCCAAGGAGCCGAGCGGCGCGGTCTTCGGCGTCTGGCAGCCGGGCGAGCACAAAGGCTTCGAGAAGGCCGGCGAGGCGGGTTCCTTCGCCTGGGCGGAGGTCTTCACCCGGGACGTGGCGAAGGTGGACGCCTTCCTGCCGAAGGTGTTCCCGTACCAGGCCCGGCAGATGGACCTGGGGGACGACCCCGAGGCGGCGGGGATGGACTACAAGGTGTTCAGCCTGGGCGGTGCGGACAACCCGGTGCTGGGCCGGATGAACATGGGCGACGAGTTCCCGCCGGAGATCCCGCCGTACATCCAGGTGTTCTTCGGGGTTCCGAACTGCGACGAGGCGGTGGAGAAGGCGCAGGCGCGCGGCGGCCGGCTCCACTTCGGGCCCATCGACAGCCCCTTCGGCCGGTTCGCCGCGCTGACGGACCAGCAGGGCGCGGCGTTCGCGGCGATCGACATGTCGACACGGGTCGGTGAGATGCCGAAGTTCGCTTAGCGCTCGGGGAGTTCCGCGCCGGTGGACCCGCGGGGCGGGTCCACCGCAGGCGCCGTGCCGGCGCCGGCCGTACGGGACCGGCCCCGTCCTCCCGGTCGCGGCCGTTACCGGGTGGCGGCGGCCCGCTCCAGCGCGGTGGCGGTCCGCTCCAGGGCGGTGGCGGTCCGCTCCAGGGCGCGGGGCGCGAAGCCGTCGTTCTTCTTGCAGCCGAGGTTCTCGAAGGTGCTGACCTTCGTGTCCGGGTCGGTGGAGACGAGGTGGTACTTGCAGGCGCCCTTGATGTAGCGGCCCTCGACCCCGCCGGGGAAGTCGACCTCCTTGTTCCACAGGTACGGCGACTCGTAGTGGTTGAGGTGCGCGGTGGCGTTCACGTCGATGCCGCCGGGGGCTTCGATCTCGTAGACCCAGCCGGTCTTCGCCGCGCCGTAGGTGGCGAACTTCTGGGCCACCCACTTCTCGCAACTGGTGCTGAGGTGGGCGCTGCTCTGCCCGCCGCCCTTGACGATGTACTCGGCCAGCGGGATCAGCTCCTCCCCGCGCGGGGTGAAGCCCGTCTTGAAGAGCTCGTCGACGGTCTCCCGGGTGTCCCCGCGCCAGAGGGTGTTCGTGTCGTCGCGCCACTGCCAGTTCTCGTCCAGGGCGGTGGCGGCGACGGCCTGGGCGATCATCGGGTTCGTGGTCGTGCGCCACCAGTCCGCGGCCCGGTACTCCGTGACGGGGCCGCAGGGGGAGGTCAGGTCGGCGGCGGGGGCGGCGGGGGCGGCGGCGGCTGGTGAGACGGCGACGGCGGAGACGACGGAAACGGCGGCGAGTACGCGCAGAGCGGCCTGCAGCATGGTGGGAGCCCATCGGTAGGTCGGTCGAACGGAACGCGCCCTTTATAGGCGCGCCCCCGCCGCTCCGGGCCGACCCCGACCCGCGATCCACCCGCACGGGGGGAACAGTCGTACCGGGGAAAGGATTTGGCTCCGCCGCCCATCGCCCCGGAGGGTCCGGCCGGTGTCCGCTGCGATGCACTCGAAGTCGTGGTCCCGGTGCAGGAGAGTGAGGCCCTGCAACTCGGCGGTTGCGGCGACGACGAGATCGACCGCACCAGCACTGCGGTGCCTGCCTTGTTTCGTAACGGCCCCCTGGACCTGCCCGGCCCGGTCATAGACGCGGTCGTCGACAGGGACCCAACCGAAGATCAGTCGGACGTCCTCGATGCCCCCGCGCCCGGTCGGCGGTCGATCGGCAGGATGCGGTGGCCGTCGCCGATGCCGAGGGCGTCCTTGTCGAAAAGCTTGTGGTGCAGCGAGCACAGGCACCGTCCGTTGCCGACGTCGTCAGGGCCGCCAACGGCCCACCAGCGCAGGTGGGCGGCCTCCAGCCCGACCGGCACGGCGCGGATCCTGCCGTCATAACCGCGGAAGGCGCACCGGTACGCGTAGGCCGTCAGTACCAGCTCCCGCATCCGCCGGTCACGCTGTCTGCGCCCGGCCGAGAGCTGTTCGCTCTCCGCGGGCCCCAGCTCCAAGGCTCCCGCCGCGGGGCCGACCGCAGCTCCGGCGCCAGCCGCCCTGCGGCCCCTGCTGCTCGCAGCGCCCGCACCCCGCTCCCGGGGCTGCCGGGTCCGGAGAACTGGGACCCCGGGCAACGCAGAAGGCCCCGGCCGGTTTCCCGGTCGGGGCCTTCAAGTGCCCGGTGAGGCACTGGCGGAGGATACGAGATTCGAACTCGTGAGGGGTTGCCCCCAACACGCTTTCCAAGCGTGCGCCCTAGGCCACTAGGCGAATCCTCCGCCGCAAACAATACAAGACGTTGAGGGGTGCTCGCGAACGTGATCGTCGGGCGGGGGCGGCGGAGGGGGCCGGGTCGATTCCGGGGGCTTCCATCCGCTAGGGTGGGGCCCAGCCCCTCACGTGGCGCTATCTCACCCAACTCCCCCAGGGCCGGAAGGCAGCAAGGGTAAGTGGGCTCTGGCGGGTGCGTGGGGGGCGCTTTGCGTTCCGGGGCGGGGGCCGGGGAGTGCGGTGGGCCGCCGTTGTCGGTGGGCCCGGATAACCTCGTAGACGTGTCGTCCCTTGCGCTGTACCGCCGCTACCGCCCCGAGTCGTTCTCCGAGGTCATCGGGCAGGAGCATGTCACTGCCCCGCTGATGCAGGCCCTGCGGAACAACCGGGTCAATCACGCGTACCTGTTCAGCGGGCCGCGAGGCTGCGGCAAGACCACCAGCGCGCGGATCCTCGCCCGCTGCCTGAACTGTGAGCAAGGTCCCACTCCCGACCCCTGCGGGGAGTGCCAGTCCTGCCGCGACCTCGCGCGCAACGGCCCGGGCTCCATCGACGTCATCGAGATCGACGCCGCCTCGCACGGTGGTGTGGACGACGCCCGTGACCTGCGGGAAAAGGCGTTCTTCGGGCCGGCCTCCAGCCGCTACAAGATCTACATCATCGATGAGGCCCACATGGTCACCTCGGCGGGCTTCAACGCCCTGTTGAAGGTCGTCGAGGAGCCCCCGGAGCATCTGAAGTTCATCTTCGCCACCACCGAGCCGGAGAAGGTCATCGGGACGATCCGGTCCCGTACGCACCACTACCCCTTCCGGCTCGTGCCCCCCGGCACCCTGCGCGAGTACCTGGGCGAGGTCTGCGCGCGGGAGGGGGCCACCGTCGAGGACGGTGTGCTGCCGCTCGTGGTGCGGGCGGGCGCCGGGTCGGTGCGTGACTCGATGTCCGTGATGGACCAGCTGCTCGCGGGCGCCGCCGACCAGGGCGTGACGTACGCCATGGCGACCTCCCTGCTCGGCTACACGGACGGCTCGCTGCTGGACTCCGTCATCGACGCCTTCGCCGCCGGGGACGGGGCCGCCGCGTTCGAGGTCGTGGACCGCGTCGTGGAGGGCGGCAACGACCCGCGCCGGTTCGTCGCCGACCTGCTGGAGCGGCTGCGCGACCTGGTGATCCTGGCGGCCGTGCCCGATGCCGGGGAGAAGGGGCTCATCGACGCCCCGGCCGATGTCGTGGAGCGGATGCAGGCCCAGGCCTCCGTGTTCGGGGCGGCCGAGCTGTCGCGGGCCGCCGACCTGGTCAACACCGGGCTCACGGAGATGCGCGGGGCCACCTCGCCCCGCCTCCAGCTGGAGCTGATCTGCGCCCGGGTGCTGCTGCCCGCCGCCTTCGATGACGAGCGGTCCTTCCAGGCGCGGCTGGACCGGCTGGAGAGGAGCGGGTTCACCGCCGCCGCGGGTGCACCGGTGCCCGCCGCGATGCCGGGCGGCCCGGGCGCGCCCACCGTGCCCGGCCCCCTGCCCGCCATGGGGTACGTGCCCGGGCCGGAGGCGCACCCGATGGCCCCGGCCGGTCCCGCAGGAGGTGTCGCCGCGGAGCGTGCCGCCGTACGGGCCGCCGAACCCGAGCCGCAGCCCGAGCCGCAGCGCCCGTCGCAGCCCGAGCCCCGGCAGGAGCCGCAGCCGGCGGTCCAGGCCCCCGTGCAAGCTCCCGCCGCCCCCGCGCCCGCGCCCGGCGCCTGGCCCGGGGCCGCGCGGCCCGGCGGCGGCGCTCCCGCCGCCGGTGCCTGGCCCACCGCGGCGTCCGCGGCCGCGCCCGCCCCTGCCCCGGCACCCGTACAGCACCAGCCCGCCGCACCGGCGCCGCCCGCCCCACCCTCCCCCGGGATGGCCGCCGGCGTCGGCCAGGTGCAGGCGATGTGGCCCGGCGTGCTGGAGGCCGTCAAGAACCGCCGCCGTTTCACCTGGATCCTGCTCAGCCAGAACGCCCAGGTCACCGGCTTCGACGGGACGACCCTCCAGCTCGGCTTCCCCAACGTCGGCGCCCGCGACAACTTCGCGAGCAGCGGCAGCGAAGACGTCCTCAAGGCGGTCCTGGCGGAGCAGTTCCAGGTCCACTGGAAGATCGACGCGGTGGTGGGCGGCGGAGGGGGTCAGCCGGCCGGATCGGGCCCTGGCTCGTACACGCCGCCCGCGGCCCCCGCACCGCCCCCGCCGCAGCAGCCTCCGGCCCAGCCCCAGCAGCAGCCGGCGTACCAGCCGCCCCAGCAGCACCAGCAGGCGCCGCCCGTGCAGCAGCCCCCGGTGCAGCAGGCGCCCCCGCCGGTCGCCCCCGAGGACGACGTCCCCGAGGAGGACGACCCCGACCTCGTCGAGAGCGCCCTGACGGGACACGACCTGATCGTCCGCGAGCTCGGAGCCACCGTTATAGAGGAATACACGAACGAGTAGAGGCCCGTAATTGGGTGGCCGCACGAAGCGGGTCCGGCCACCCGGGCTAGGCTGCATGGCGTGAAGGTCCTCGTCATCGGCGGCGGCGCCCGCGAACACGCCCTGTGCCGCTCTCTGTCCCTCGACCCCGACGTCAACGCGCTGTACTGCGCTCCCGGCAACGCCGGCATCTCCGAGGTGGCCGAGCTGCGCCCGGTCGACGCCCTCGACGGTGAGGCCGTGGCCCGCCTGGCCACCGAGCTCGGCGCCGATCTCGTCGTCATCGGCCCGGAGGCCCCGCTGGTCGCCGGCGTCGCCGACGCCGTCCGCGCCGCGGGCATCCCCGTCTTCGGCCCGTCCGCCGAGGCGGCGCAGCTGGAGGGCTCCAAGGCCTTCGCCAAGGACGTGATGGCCGCGGCCGGGGTCCCGACCGCGCGCAGCTACGTCTGCACCACCCCCGAAGAGGTGGACGCCGCCCTCGACGCCTTCGGCGCGCCGTACGTCGTCAAGGACGACGGCCTGGCGGCGGGCAAGGGCGTCGTGGTCACCGAGGACCGGGCCGCGGCCCGCGAACACGCGCTCGCCTGCGACCGCGTCGTCATCGAGGAGTTCCTCGACGGCCCCGAGGTCTCCCTCTTCGCCATCACCGACGGCGTGACCGTACTGCCGCTCCAGCCCGCGCAGGACTTCAAGCGGGCGCTCGACGGCGACGAGGGCCCCAACACCGGGGGCATGGGCGCGTACTCCCCGCTGCCCTGGGCCGACCCGAAGCTGGTCGACGAGGTCATGGCGAGCGTCCTCCAGCCGACCGTGGACGAGCTGCGCCACCGCGGCACGCCCTTCTCCGGCCTCCTGTACGCCGGACTCGCGATCACCTCGCGCGGGGTGCGGGTCATCGAGTTCAACGCCCGGTTCGGCGACCCGGAGACCCAGGTGGTCCTGGCCCGGTTGCGCACGCCGCTGGCGAGCGTGCTGCTGAACGCCGCCCAGGGCACCCTGCACGCGGAGCCCCCGCTGAGCTGGCGCGAGGACGCGGCCGTCACGGTCGTCATCGCCTCGCACAACTACCCGGACACCCCGCACACCGGGGACCCCATCGAGGGCCTGGCCGAGGTGGCCGCCCTGGACGCACCGGAGGCCTACGTCCTGCACGCCGGGACCCGCCGCGAGGGCGACGCGGTCGTCAGCGCGGGCGGTCGGGTGCTGTCGGTGACGGCGACCGGTTCCGATCTGGCGCAGGCGCGCGAGCGGGCGTATAAGGCCGTCGCGCGGATCGGGCTCGACGGCTCGCAGCACCGCACGGACATCGCGGCCAAGGCGGCCGAAGGCCGCTGAGCAGCGGTTCCACGTCCTTGGCGGGCCCGGGTGCGCAGAGCGCGCCCGGGCCCGCGCGTGCGAGTGCATCCGGCCGTGTTCGAACGCGGCCAGCTTTACCCAAAGCCATTCCATCGGGTGATCGTGTCGCGGTCCGCCTGACGCCCGGCCCCGGCCCAACTAGGGTGCGGCGCAAGCATTCCGGCACATGGCCCACCGGCATTGCGATGTCAGTGGCGGGTGTCACAGTGGGGGAGTGAGCAAAGCCGCCGCAGGGCAGAGGGGGTGAGGTCCGGCCGTGTCCGGAATCGGTTCGATCGCTGAAGTGGGCGTGCCGTCCGCGCGTTCCCGGGCCCTCGCCGTGCTGCGTGTGCGCAGCCGGGCGCTGGCCGTCGTGCTGCTGCCCGCCGCCGTCGCCGTGGTGCTCGTGGCCGCCCGGATGACCGGCCGGCTGGCCGGGGACCCCTGGCCCGCCGTGACCCTCGTCGTCTGTGTGGTCGCCGCGCTGGTGCTGCTCGTCGGCGGGACCTTCGCCGCGGTGGTGGCACGCGCGGGCCCGGCCCTGACCCCGACGGTGCCGCTGTCGGAGGCCGCCGCCCCCGACCTCTACCGGCTCGTGCGGGACCTCGCCGACCGGATGAACGTCCCCGCGCCCTCCGCGATAGCCCTGACCCCGGACTGCGACAGCTGGCTGGAGGACCGTACGCACCCGGCCCACCGCCGGTCCGGCACCGCGGCGGGCCGGCCCGAGTCGGAGCCCGGGGCGGCTCCGGTGCTGGTGATCGGATCGCCGTTCCTGTGGTGGATGCGGGTCGCGGAGCTGCGCGCCGTACTCGCGCCCGTCATCGCCGGTACGGGCCCCTCCGCGCATCCGGACATAGCCGACGCGCGCGGCTTCGTCCGGGGGCTGGACGCGGCGGTGGACGTGGGTTCCAGACGCGGGCTCGGCTGGATCGCCGGGCCGGCCGGACTGCTGCTGCGCCTGTGCCGGGTGGACGCGGCGGAGATGGAGCGCGGGGTGGCGGCCGCGGCCTCCGACCGCGCCCAGGACGTGGACTACGGGCTGCGCATCGCGGCCCAGGAGCAGGTCGGACTCGCCTACGCGGGCTGGGACCGGCTGCTCACGCGGGTCGCGCTGCCGGCCTGGCGGATGGGGCGGTGGCCGGCGCGGCTGGATGCCGGGGTGGTCTCCGCGCTGACCGAGCTGTCCCGGCGGGACCGGCTGGCCGAGGGGTTCACCTCGCGGCTGGGCGAGCGTCCCGCCTGCGACCTGCTGGAGCAGCCGGGCGCCGTGGACGAGGCCGCTTCGCTGCTGGCCGCGCGGCTCTTCCACGGCGGTCCGGCCGAAGCCGGGCCGCAGTGGTCGCCGGTGGACTGGGCGGAGTATCCGGAGCAGGTCGTGGACCGCAAGTGGCGCCTGGAGGCGGCCCGGCTGCACGCGGCCCTCGATGCGCTGGCCGTCCCGGCGGGGCCTCCGGTGGAACGGGTCCTCGGCTTCCTCACCGACCCCGGTGGGCAGGGCGCCGCCGGGGAGTCCCTGGCCGGGCGCCTGGCCGCGGAGGAACGGTCCGCCGCGGGCGGCCCGGAGCCCGCCCCGGGCAAGGCGCGTACCGCGGACGCGGTGCCGCTCTTCCCGCTCCAGGCACCGAGGAGCGGGCGGGACCTGCTCGCCGACCACGTGACGGCCCTGGTGTGCTGCGCGGCGGTGGACTCCGCCGGAGCGGAACCCGGCCTGGACTGGCTCGACGGCCCGGTGCTGCGGGTGGCGGGCGAGCGCCGTTCGGACCTCGCGCCCAGCGTGCTCTGCCTGGTGGAGGACGGCGACCCCGAGCCCCTGCGGGCCTGGCTCGCGGCCATCGGCGTACGCCCGGAGAAGCCGGTCCGACTGGTCTGAGCGCGGACGACGGTCTCGGACCCCGGGGCGCCCCCCCCGGGCGAGGGTCGCGCACCCTGGACTTCATGGGCGACGGTCGCAGACCCCTGAGGCCCCCGGGCGAGGGTCGCGCACCCTGGACGCCCCTCCGGGCGACGGTCGCGGACCCCGGACGCCCCTCCGGGCGACGGTCACCCCTGAGGCCCCCCGGCGGAACCCCGCGGCCTGCCGCGCGAACGCCCCGCCGCGCCGGGTTTGGGGGCTCCGCCCGCGCCCCGCGCCCCCGCGCCCCGCGCCCCCGCGCCCCGCGCCCCCGCGCCCCGCGCCCCCGCGCCCCGCGCCCCCGCGCCCCGCGCCTCGAACGTCCCCGCGCCTCCGGCGCCCGCGAGGGCTGATGTGGCCCCCGGGCAGGCCGCTTCGCTCCCAAGTTGGTCTCGGAGAGGTCTTTTCGCGACGAACGGTGACGGAGTGCGTGCGTTATGTGATGTGCTGGGAAACCGTGTATGTGCGTTCGGGGGACCGAGGGAGGGGAGCAGCGGTATGGCCACGGACCAGATCCGGCGGTGGGAGTCAGGTGCGCTCGCGCACGCGGTGACCGACCCCTTCGGCCAGGGCCCGCTGCCCTGGTTCCGGGGCAGCGAGCTGTACTTCGACGACACCGGCCATGTCGTGCCCTGGTACGTCGACCCGGCCGTCGCCCCCGGCCAGATCCCCCGCGCCCGCACCAACGGCGGCCCCCGGACCGCCGATGACGTGCACCGGCAGATCAAGGGCTTCGCCTCCACCGGAGCGGTCGCACCCGGAGAGGCCATCGACTTCCACATCACCGTCGATCCGCCCCAGCAGTTCTCCGTCGACATCTACCGCATCGGCCACTACGGCGGCGACGGCGCCAGCAAGATCCATTCGAGCCCCCGTCTCTCCGGCATCGTCCAGCCGGCCCCGCTCACCGCCGACCGCACGGTCTCCTGCCACCACTGGTGGCTGTCGTGGCGGCTCCAGGTGCCCTCGTACTGGCGCCTCGGCGCGTACGTGGCCGTCCTCACCACCGTCGACGGCTATCGCTCCCACATCCCCTTCACGGTCCGCGACGACCACCGCGCCGATCTCCTCCTGCTGCTCCCGGACATCACCTGGCAGGCCTACAACCTCTACCCGGAGGACGGCCACACCGGCGCGAGCCTCTACCACGCCTGGGACGAGGAGGGCCGGCTGCTGGGCGAGCAGGACGCGGCGACCACGGTGTCCTTCGACCGCCCGTACGCGGGTGCGGGCCTGCCCCTGCACGTGGGCCACGCCTACGACTTCATCCGCTGGGCCGAGCGCTACGGCTACGACCTCGCCTACGCGGACACCCGCGACCTCCACGCCGGCCGCGTCGACCCGACCCGCTACCGCGGCCTGGTCTTCCCCGGTCACGACGAATACTGGTCGGTCCCCATGCGCCGCACCGTCGAGCGCGCCCGCGAGCACGGCACGTCCCTGGTGTTCCTCTCCGCCAACACCATGTACTGGCAGGTGGAGCTCGGCCCCTCGCCCTCCGGGGTCCCCGACCGGCTCCTCACCTGCCGAAAACGCCGTGGCCCGGGCCGCCCCAGCCTCTGGCGGGAGGTCGACCGCCCGGAGCAGCAGCTGCTGGGCATCCAGTACGCGGGCCGGGTCCCGGAGCCCGCGCCCCTGATCGTGCGCAACGCCGGCCACTGGCTGTGGGACTCCACCGGCGCCGCCGAGAACGACGAGCTCGACGGTCTGGTCGCCGGCGAGGCCGACCGGTACTTCCCGCGCACCCAACTGCCCGTGCACCAGGACCGGATCCTCCTCGCGCACTCCCCGTACCTCGACAGCGAGGGCGCCAAGCGCCATCAGGAGACCTCGCTCTACCGGGCGCCCAGCGGCGCGCTCGTCTTCGCCTCCGGCACCTTCGCCTGGTCCCCCGCCCTCGACCGCCCGGGCCACGTCGACGAGCGCGTACAGCGGGCCACCGCCAACCTCCTGGACCGGATCTGCAAGCGGGACTGACCGGCCCCCGAGTCGGGCCGCCGCCCCGAGTACGGGACAATGGGGGCGCGCTCGTACAGAACTACAGGGAGACCCCGTGTCCGGATTCGTTGAAAAGCCCGAGCCGGTTCAGGTGCCCGGCCTCGTCCACCTCCACACCGGCAAGGTGCGCGATCTCTACCGCAACGAGGACGGCAACCTCGTCATGGTCGCCAGCGACCGGATGTCCGCCTTCGACTGGGTGCTGCCCACCGGGATCCCGGACAAGGGGCGCGTCCTCACCCAGCTCTCCCTGTGGTGGTTCGACCAGCTCGCCGACCTCGTCCCGAACCACGTGATCAGCACCGAGCTGCCCGCCGGCGCCCCCGCCGACTGGGCCGGGCGCACGATGGTCTGCCGCAGTCTCGACATGGTCCCCGTCGAGTGCGTGGCGCGCGGCTACCTCACCGGCTCCGGGCTCGTCGAGTACCGCAAGACCCGCACCGTCTGCGGACTCGCGCTCCCCGAGGGGCTGGTGGACGGCTCCGAGCTGCCCGCCCCGATCTTCACCCCGGCGGCCAAGGCCGAGGTCGGCGAGCACGACGAGAACGTGTCCTACGAGGAGGTCGCGCGGACCGTCGGCGCCGATACGGCGGCGGCGCTGCGCCAGCTCACCCTGGCCGTCTACAGCCGCGCCCGGGACATCGCCCGCGACCGCGGGATCATCCTCGCCGACACCAAGTTCGAGTTCGGTCACGCGGCGGACGGCACACTCGTCGCCGCCGACGAGGTCCTGACCCCGGACTCCTCGCGCTTCTGGCCGGCCGAACAGTGGCAGCCGGGCCGCACCCAGTTCTCGTACGACAAGCAGTACGTGCGGAACTGGCTGAACTCCCCCGAGTCCGGCTGGGACCCGAAGGGCGAGCTCCCGCCGCCGGCGCTGCCGCGCGAGGTGGTCGAGCAGACCCGCGCGAAGTACATCGAGGCCTACGAGCGGCTGACGGGCCTCAGCTGGGCGGCCCAGCACGGCGCCCCGACGCCGTCCGGGACCACCGGGTCCTGAACACGAAGAAGCCCCCCGGTCCGAGGACCGGGGGGCTTCTCACGCTGAGCGGACAACGCGACTCGAACGCGCGACATCCACCTTGGCAAGGTGGTGCTCTACCAACTGAGCTATGTCCGCATACGCCGTAACGCGAGACCTACTATACCCAACCCCGCTCGCGTGCGAGACGCACTGCCGTGTGCCGGTTCTCGGCCCCCAGCTTCGTCGCCGCCGAGGACAGGTAGTTCCGTACCGTCCCCGGCGACAGGTGCGCCCGCTCCGCGATCTCCGCGATCGGCGCCCCGTCCGCGGCGAGTTCCAGGACCTCCGCCTCGCGCGCGGTCAGCGGGGAATCCCCGGCGCTGATCGCGTCGGCCGCCAACTCCGGGTCCACGTAACGCCCTCCGGCGTGCACGGTCCGGATCAGTTCGGCCAGCCGCTGCGCCGAGACGGTCTTGGGCGTGAAGGCCCGTACGCCCGCCGCCAGGGCCCGCTTGAGGTGGCCGGGACGCCCGTGGCTCGTCACGATCATGACCTTGCACTCCGGGAATTCGGAGCGCAGTGATGTGGCCACACTCACACCGTCGGCCCCCGGCATCCGCAGGTCCAGGACCGCCACGTCCGGCCGGTGGGACCGGGCCATGGCGAGCGCCTCCGGCCCCGTGGCCGCCTCCGCGACGACCAGCAGGTCGTCCTCCAGGGCCAGCAGCGCGGCCAGCGCCCCGCGGATCAGGTGCTCGTCGTCGGCCAGCAGTACGCGTACGGGGTTCACGCGCCCACCTCCGCCTGCCGCGTCCGCGGGCCGGGGACCTCCGCCACCAGCCGGAACCGGCCGCCCTCCACGGGCCCGGCCCGCAGGGAGCCGTCCACGACGGCGAGCCGCTCGCGCAGCCCGGCGAGGCCCGACCCGGCCGGCCCGGCGGGAGCCACGGCCGGGGCGCCGTCGTTCTCCACCAGCAGCGTCAAAGGGCCGTCCGGCCCCTCGCCGGCCGTCAGCCGGATCAGGCAGCTCCGGGCGTCACCGTGCCGCAGGACGTTGGTGGTCGCCTCCCGGACCACCCAACCCAGCGCGGACTGCACCTCGGGCGTCAGCGCCCGCCGGGCCTCGAACTCGACCCGGCAGTCCATGCCGGCGGCGCTCAGCACCCCGCGGGCGCCCTCCAGTTCCACCGCCAGGTCCGCTTCCCGGTAGCCGCGCACGACGTCCCGCACCTCCCGCTGGGACTCGCGCGCGATCCGCTGCACCTCGATCATCTGCTCCACCGCCTCGGGACGTTCGCGCCGCGCCAGCTGCACGGCGAGCTCGCTCTTGAGCGCGATCACCGCCAGGTTGCGGCCCATCACGTCGTGCAGGTCCCGCCCGAACCGCAGCCGCTCCTCCGCCACCGCGAGGCGCGCCTGGTACTCCCGCGAGCGGTCCAGTTCGTGCACGGTCTGCAGCAGCCACGCGGAGAACCGGCAGGTGACGCAGAGGAAGATTCCGGTGGCCAGCACGCCCACGACGTACCCGAGGGCATCGCCCGCCGGGAGACCCAGGGCGAGCACCGCCGCGCCCGTGAAAGCCGCCGCGGCCAGGGGACCGTAGGTCATGTGCCGGACCCGCTTGACGCACAGCGCGAGCGATCCGCAGGCGAAGCCCGCCATGCCGAGCACCGGGGGCGGGGCCACGGCTGCGTCCGCCTGCCCGGTCCTCACCAGGGCGAGGGTGGTCAGGCAGGCCGCGCCCGTGAAGGCGGCCGTTGCGACCGCGAGCCGCACCGGCCGGTCGCGGCGTTCCGTGAGCCAGTCAAGGGCCCGGGAGGAGAGGGACCCGACGAGGACGGACTGGACGCACACCAGGAGGAACAGCGCGAGGGCGACGGTCCAGGAGGACCGTTCGGGGCCCTGCCCGGTGGCGGACGCGAGGGCGCCCAGGCCGAACGAGGCGATTTCGAGGACCACGAAGGAGTGGAACGACCAGCGGGTGTACAGCTCGACCTTGCCCGCGGTGCCGCGGCTGCGCCACCACCCGGTCATCTTCGGCACGTCTGGGCCCCCGACTTGCTGGACGAACGACAAAGGCCCTGATCGATGATCAGGGCCTTTGTCCTCTGAGCGGACGACGCGACTCGAACGCGCGACATCCACCTTGGCAAGGTGGTGCTCTACCAACTGAGCTACGTCCGCATGCTCGCTCCGACACACGTGCCGTTGCGGTGCGTGCATCACTCTACCTGATCCACGACCGTGGCCGGTAAAGCGTGCAGAGCGGGTGACAGGGATTGCACACTGCGCCTCCCCCCTGGAAGGGGGGTGTTCTGCTACTGAACTACACCCGCAAGACCTTCGGGGCTTTGACCTGCGGCCTCGCCCCTCGGCGTGATCCACACACTAGCCGATCAGAGGGGGTGGATGGCAAATCCGGGGTCAGTGGGCAGCGTTGTAGGCCTCGTAGACCCGCTTGGGGATCCGGCCGCGCGGCGGCACGTCGTGGTCGTTCGACCGGGCCCAGGCGCGCACGACGGCCGGGTCGGGGGCGATGCTGGTGTGCCGGTACGCCTTCCCCGAGCGGGCCTGCCGGCGGCCGGCGGCCACGTAAGGTGCCAGGCTCTTCCGCAGTTTCTTTGCGTTGGCCGGATTGAGGTCGATCTCGTAGGACTTACCGTCCAGGGCGAACGAGACCGTTTCCGCCGCTTCTCCGCCGTCGATGTCATCGGAGAGCGTGACTACTACGCGCTGCGCCACGGATATCGGTCCCTTCGTGCGAGGTCACCACGTACTGACGTGCGGTGATGTCGCCTGTGTGGATGTTTCGGAGCAATGCGTCAATCAGCCGGAATCCCGGCTGAATCCTTTGTACCGCGATTCCCTTTGAATTGCGAAGCCCAGTTAATTGTCTCCGCGTGTCCGGCCGCAATGGCGGGCGAGTGGTTTTCCGGTGGATTTTGCGAAGCGTTGGTGAAGCCGAAACGGGCCGCCTGCGGGGGGCCCGGGATATCTACCCGCGTAGAAATTTCGGGCGGGTACGCTGGAGGAACCGCCTTCGCACCAACCACCACACGGGAGTGCCCGATGGCACGCGTCGTAGTCGACGTCATGCTCAAGCCGGAGATCCTCGACCCCCAGGGCCAGGCGGTGCAGCGTGCACTGCCGCGCCTGGGATTCGACGGGATCGCCGACGTCCGCCAGGGGAAGCGCTTCGAACTGGAGGTGGAGGGACCGGTCGACCAGGCCGCCCTCGACCGCATCCACAAGATGGCCGAAACGTTCCTCGCCAACACCGTCATCGAAGACTTCACCGTGAAGGTCGAGGCCTGACGGTGACCACTCGCATCGGAGTCGTCACGTTCCCCGGAACGCTCGACGACCGTGACTCACTGCGCGCCGTGCGCCTCGCCGGAGCCGAGCCCGTCTCGCTGTGGCACCGCGACAAGGACCTCCACCAGGTCGACGCGGTCGTCCTCGCGGGCGGCTTCTCGTACGGGGACTACCTGCGCGCCGGGGCCATCTCCCGGTTCTCGCCGGTGATGGAGACCATCATCGACCAGGCCAAGGCCGGCATGCCCGTCCTCGGCATCTGCAACGGCTTCCAGGTCCTGACCGAAGCCCACCTGCTGCCGGGGGCGATGCTCCGCAACAACCACCTGCACTTCATCTGCCGCGAGCAGAAGCTGCGCGTGGAGAACGCGGGAAGTGCCTGGACCGGTGACTACGAAGCCGGCCAGGAGATCTCCATCCCGCTCAAGAACATGGACGGCCGCTACACCGCCGACGAGCGCACGCTCGACGAACTGGAGGCCGAAGGCCGAGTGGCCTTCCGGTACCTCGACGGGAACCCGAACGGCTCGCTCCGGGACATCGCCGGCATCACCAACGCCGCCGGCAACGTCCTCGGCCTCATGCCGCACCCCGAGCACGCGGTCGAGCCGCTGATCGGGACGGGCCGCACCGACGGCCTCCCGTTCTTCACGTCGGTCCTGAAGAAGCTGGTCAGCGCATGAGCCTCGACACCATCAAGAACGCCACCGAGACCCCGGACGCGGCGCAGCCCTGGAAGGAACTCGGCCTCAAGGAGGACGAGTACGCCGGGATCCGGGAGATCCTCGGCCGCCGTCCCACCGGCGCCGAGCTCGCCATGTACTCCGTCATGTGGTCCGAGCACTGCTCCTACAAGAGCAGCAAGGTCCACTTGAAGCAGTTCGGCGACAAGGCCCCCGAGAACACGGCCATGCTCGTCGGCATCGGCGAGAACGCCGGCGTCGTCGACGTGGGCCAGGGCTACGCGGTCACCTTCAAGGTCGAGTCGCACAACCACCCCTCGTACATCGAGCCCTACCAGGGCGCGGCCACCGGCGTCGGCGGCATCGTCCGCGACATCCTCGCCATGGGCGCCCGGCCCGTCGCCGTCGTGGACCCGCTGCGCTTCGGCGCGGCCGACCACCCCGACACCAAGCGCGTCCTGCCGGGCGTCGTCGCGGGCATCGGCGGCTACGGCAACTGCCTGGGCCTGCCGAACATCGGCGGCGAGGTCGTCTTCGACGCCTGCTACCAGGGCAACCCGCTGGTCAACACCGGCTGCATCGGCGTGATGAAGCACGAGGACATCCACCTCGCCAAGGCGTCCGGCCCCGGTAACAAGGTCGTCCTCTACGGCGCCCGCACCGGCGGCGACGGCATCGGCGGCGTCTCGGTCCTCGCGTCCGAGACGTTCGACGACAGCAAGCCCACCAAGCGCCCCGCGGTCCAGGTCGGCGACCCCTTCCAGGAGAAGCTCCTCATCGAGTGCACCCTGGAGATCTTCAAGGAGAAGCTGGTCGCCGGCATCCAGGACCTCGGCGGCGCCGGGCTGTCCTGCGCCACGAGCGAGCTGGCCTCCGCCGGTTCCGGCGGCATGCGCGTCGAGCTGGACACCGTCCCGCTGCGCGACGCGACCCTCTCGCCCGAGGAAATCCTCATGAGCGAGTCGCAGGAGCGCATGTGCGCGATCGTCGAGCCCCAGCACGTCGACCGCTTCATGGAGATCTGCGAGAAGTGGGACGTCATCGCCACCGTCATCGGTGAAGTCACCGACGGCGAGCGGTTGGAGATCTTCTGGCACGGCGAGCAGATCGTGGACGTGCCCCCGGGCACCGTCGCCCACGAGGGACCGGTCTACCACCGCCCCTACGCCCGCCCCGAGTGGCAGGACGCGCTCCAGGCCGACGACGCGGGCAAGCTGCCGCGGCCGGCGACCTCCGAGGAACTGCGCGCGCAGGTCCTGGCGCTGGTCTCGTCGCCGAACCAGGCCTCGAAGTCCTGGGTCACCGACCAGTACGACCGTTTCGTGCAGGGCAACACGGTGCTCGCGCAGCCCGAGGACGCCGGCATGGTCCGCATCGACGAGGAGACCGGCCTCGGCGTCGCGATGGCCACCGACGGCAACGGCCGCTTCGCGAAGCTCGACCCGTACACGGGTGCCCAGCTCGCGCTGGCGGAGGCGTACCGCAACGTCGCCGCGACCGGCGCCAAGCCGCTGGCGATCTCCGACTGCCTGAACTTCGGCTCCCCCGAGGACCCGGGCGTCATGTGGCAGTTCGCGGAGGCCACCCGCGGTCTCGCGGACGGCTGCCTGGAGCTCGGCACCCCGGTGACCGGCGGCAACGTCTCGCTCTACAACCAGACCGGTGACATCGCGATCCACCCGACCCCGGTGGTGGCGGTCCTCGGTGTGATCGACGACGTCAACCGCCGCACGCCGATGGCGTTCGCGGAGGCCGGCCAGCTGCTGTACCTGCTCGGCGACACGGCCGAGGAGTTCGGCGGCTCGGCGTGGTCCGAGGTCGTCCACCAGCACCTCGGCGGCATGCCGCCCAAGGTGGACCTCGGCCGCGAGAAGCTGCTCGGGGAGATCCTGATCTCGGCCTCGCGCGACGGCATGATCGACGCCGCGCACGACCTGTCGGACGGCGGCGTGATCCAGGCGCTCACCGAGTCCTGCCTGCGCGGCGGCAACGGCGCGCGCGTCGTGGTCCCGGAGGGCCTGGACGCCTTCACCTTCCTGTTCTCCGAGTCCGCGGGCCGCGCCATCGTGGCGGTCCCGCGCAGCGAGGAGCTCCGCTTCACCGACATGTGCGGTGCGCGGGGCCTGCCGGCCACCCGCATCGGCGTGGTCGACGGTGAGGAGATCGAGGTCCAGGGCGAGTTCGCCATCCCCCTCGCGGAACTGCGCACCGCCCACGAGGCGACGATCCCGGCGCTCCTCGCCTGATCCCGTCGCCTTCCCACGAGCCCCCGCCCGCGCCCCGCGGGCGGGGGCTCGTGCGTCGGCCGCCCCGAGTAGGGTCGGGCCATGCCGCCCGCGAAGAGGAAAACGCGTACCTACGACTCCGCGAAGATCCGCGCCGCCGTCACGGCCCAGTTCGGCCATGTCGCGGACGCCGTACGGGAGCTGACCCCCGAGCAGCTCGCCCGGCCCACCGGGCTCGGCCGGTGGACGGTCGGGGACCTGGCCGCGCACATCGCGTGGATCGCGGACTCGCTGGCCGCGGGTCTGGCCCGGCCGCCCGCCGCCGTCCCGGAGCTGAGCGCCGTCGAATGGCCCTCCGCCACCGCCTCGCTCGCCGGGAAGATCGCCGAGGCGGCGAAGGAGACCCTGGCCGGGGCGCCGCTGCCCGAGCTGTACGAGCGCGCCGGGGCGCGGCTGGCCGCGGCGCTCGAAGCGAACCCCGACCGCCGCGTGCTGAACCTGTGGATCGGGGCGATGACCCTCGGGGACTTCCTGGTCACCCGGACCGTCGAACTCGTGGTGCACACCGATGACCTGAACCGGGCCGCCGGGCTGGACGTCCCGATCGAGCGGCAGGCCCTCGCCGCCTGCACCCGGCTGCTCGCCGACGCCCTCGCCGTCACCGCGCCCGGTGGCTCGGTCGAGGTACGGATCCCGCCCTTCGCGGTGGTCCAGTGCGTCGAGGGGCCCCGCCACACCCGGGGCACCCCGCCGAACGTGGTCGAGACCGACCCGCTGACCTGGCTGCGGCTGGCGACGGGCCGGACCGGCTGGGCCGAGGCGGTGCGCGAAGCCCACGTACGGGCCAGCGGCGAGCGGGCCGACCTGTCGGCGCTGCTGCCCCTGATGAGCTAGGGCGTCTGGTGCCGTGGCCGGGAAGGTCCAAGCACCAGGCGGGGAACCGGCCGGGCCGGCCCTCCGTCACAGGGACATGCGTACGCAACCGCCCGTGTTCCCCGCCGCCGTCGCGGCCGCCGTCCTCGCGCTCGCCGGAGCCGGCGCCTGCGGTGCGCAGGACGCCGCGCCCCGGCCCGTCCACACCGGGACCGTCGACGGGAAACCCTCCCCGCAGCCCCCGGCCGACGCCCCGCTGACCGCCACCGCGTGGACCGTCACGACGCTGACCGGGGGCGCGGCGGCCTCCCCCCTGCCCGCCGACGCCGCCGGGAAGGCCCGTTTCACCCTCGCTCCCGACGGCGCGGTGAGCGGCGGCCTCGGCTGCAACGGGTTCACGGCCAAGGCCACCGTCGAGGGCGCCTCGCTCACCTTCGGGCCGCTCGCCACGACCCGGATGGCCTGCCCGGGCCCGGCCGGCGAGGTCGAACGGGCCCTGACCACGCTGTTCGGCAGCGGCCCGCTCGGCTGGAAGGTCGAGGGCCGGACGCTGACCCTGACCGGCGGGGCCGGTGCGGACGGCCGGGGCCTGACCGCCGAGGCGGCCTCCGCGGCGGAGTGACGCCTTCACGCCGGGTACGGCAGCAGTCCCGCGTTCGTCTTCTCCCACGCCGCCCGCAACCCGGCCAGCCGTTCCGGTTCCACGGCCGCCTTGTCGGCCTGTTCGCGTACGTCCCCTGCCAGGTCGAAGAGCTGGTCGCGCCCGCTCTTGCCCCGGTAGTACTTCCAGTCCCCGCGGCGCAGCGCCCGTTCCCCGCGCACCCGCCAGAACAGGTCCCGCTCCGCGAGCCGCTCCCCGCGCAGCAGGTACCCGGCGAGGCTGACCCCGTCCAGCGGATACGCCGGGTGCGGCCGGGCGCCGGCCAGCTCCAGCAGCGTCGCCGTCCAGTCCGGGCTGAACACCGGGACGCGGCTGACCTGACCGCCGTCCAGCCGGGCGGGCCAGCGCACGAGCGTCGGCACCCGGATGCCGCCCTCCTGCAAGGACGCCTTGTTGCCCGACAGCGGCCAGTTGTAGGAGAAGCGCTCGCCGCCGTTGTCGCTGGCGAAGACGACCAGGGTGTCCTCCTGCTGCCCCGACCGTTCGAGAGCCTTCAGCACCTCGCCGACGGAGCGGTCCAGGTCCTCCACCATCTGCTTGTACTTCTCGACCGACCCGCCGTCCTGGTGCCACAGCGCCCGGGGGTCGCCCGCCTTGATCCGTCGGACGATCTCGGCGCTCTCCGCGGTGTCCCCCTCCGCGATCCACGGCCAGTGCGGGGTGGTGAAGTTGAGGTTCAGCAGCCAGGGCTTGCCGTGGTGGTCGCGGGATACGTACTCGCTCGCCCGCTCGGTGATGATCCGCGTAAAGTAACGCAGGTCCTTGTACTCGGCGTCGCCCTCGTACAGGTCGTATTCGCCATTCAGGCCCAGCTTGGAGTAGTACTCCAGCGCGCCGCCGAAGTTGCCGAAGAACTCGTCCCAGTCCGAGCGGGTCGGGCTGTAGTCGGGCAGGTAGCCGCAGTGCCACTTGCCGATCAGCGCCGTGGCGTACCCGCGGTCGCGCAGCAGCGAGGCCAACGTCGGGTGCGTGGGCTCCAGGCCGGCCGACGTGTCCGCGATCGGCTCCGCCAGCCCGCCCTTCGTGCGGCCCGGGTAGCGGCCCGTGTACAGGCTGAACCGGGTCGGGGAGCAGGTCGCCGAGCCCGAGTAGGCGTCGGTGAAGCGGACGCCCTGGCGGCCCAGCCGGTCCAGGTTCGGGGTCTTGATGTGGGGGGAGCCGTACGAGGACAGGTCCGCCCAGCCGAGGTCGTCACCGAGGATGAACAGGATGTTCGGGCGCCGGGAGTGACGCCCCCGCGCCGCCCGGAACTCCTGCTCGGCGTGAGCGGCCTCCGGGGCCGGGGCGGCGGTGGCCTCCCGCGTCTGGGCCGCGGCGGGCGCCGAGCCCAGGCCCACCGCGGCGGCGGCCGCGCTCACGCCCACCGCGCCGCCGAAGGCACGCCGGGACAGGGGGGATTCGTACGTGGTCACAAGTACTCCAAGGCACGGCCCGCCGGCCCGGCTCCGGGCGGCGCGGGACGGCGCGCGGCACGGCGGAACGGGCTCGGGCGGGGAGCGGTGAGGGGGCGCGCGAACGGGAGCGCGAGGGGGAAACGGAAGGCGGCGCGGGAAGCGCGCGGCCCAGTGGCGTGTGACTACGCGGAACAGCGACAGATGGCGCTCGCGACACGGACCAGGTCCACGTGTCGGCGCTCGACGAGGGTGACGGCGCGGTCACCGAGGGGCTGCATGGGGCGAGAGCCTGTCGAATGCCCGCGTACCTGTCAACAAAGGGTTCCGGATACCGAGACGGAAGCGTTCCGTCACCCTCTGTGCTGTGACATTTCCCGGCCGTCCCCAATTCGGACCAGTGGTCGATCTCGCCTACACTCGGAAGCGTGCCTCGTGGTGATGGACGACTCAACCACGACCTGCTCCCCGGCGAAAAGGGCCCCCAGGACGCTTGCGGCGTCTTCGGTGTCTGGGCTCCGGGTGAAGAGGTCGCCAAGCTCACCTACTTCGGACTGTATGCACTACAGCACCGCGGACAAGAGTCCGCGGGAATCGCTGTGAGCAACGGTTCCCAGATCCTCGTCTTCAAGGACATGGGCCTCGTTTCCCAAGTCTTCGACGAAACCTCTCTCGGCTCGCTCCAAGGTCATATCGCGGTCGGTCACGCCCGCTATTCGACCACCGGTGCTTCCGTCTGGGAGAACGCGCAGCCCACTTTCCGCGCGACCGCCCACGGCTCGATCGCCCTGGGTCACAACGGCAACCTGGTGAACACCGCCGAGCTCGCCGAGATGGTCGCCGACCTCCCCCGTCAGGACGGCCGTGCCACCCAGGTGGCGGCCACCAACGACACCGACCTGGTCACCGCCCTGCTGGCCGGCCAGACCGACGACGACGGCAAGCCCCTGACCATCGAGGAGTCGGCCGCCAAGGTCCTCCCCCAGGTCAAGGGCGCGTTCTCGCTCGTCTTCATGGACGAGGGGACCCTCTACACCGCCCGTGACCCGCAGGGCATCCGCCCGCTGGTCCTCGGCCGCCTGGAGCGCGGCTGGGTGGTCGCGAGCGAGACCGCCGCCCTCGACATCTGCGGCGCCAGCTTCGTCCGCGAGGTCGAGCCGGGCGAGCTCATCGCGATCGACGAGAACGGCCTGCGCACCTCCCGATTCGCGGAAGCGAAGCCCAAGGGCTGTGTCTTCGAGTACGTCTACCTGGCGCGCCCGGACACCGACATCGCGGGCCGCAACGTCTACCTCTCGCGCGTCGAGATGGGCCGGCGCCTGGCCAAGGAAGCCCCCGTCGAAGCGGACCTGGTCATAGCGACGCCGGAGTCCGGCACGCCCGCCGCGGTCGGCTACGCCGAGGCCAGTGGCATCCCGTACGGATCGGGCCTGGTCAAGAACGCCTACGTGGGGCGGACCTTCATCCAGCCCTCGCAGACGATCCGCCAGCTCGGCATCCGGCTCAAGCTCAACCCCCTCAAGGAAGTCATCCGGGGCAAGCGCCTGGTGGTCGTGGACGACTCGATCGTCCGCGGCAACACCCAGCGGGCCCTGGTCAAGATGCTCCGCGAGGCCGGCGCGGCCGAGGTCCACATCCGGATCTCCTCGCCGCCGGTGAAGTGGCCGTGCTTCTTCGGCATCGACTTCGCCACCCGGGCCGAGCTGATCGCCAACGGCATGACGGTCGACGAGATCGCCACGTCGCTCGGCGCCGACTCGCTCTCGTACATTTCGCTCGACGCGATGGTCGAGGCGACCACCATCCAGAAGCCCAACCTCTGCCGTGCCTGCTTCGACGGCGAGTACCCGATGGAGCTGCCCGACCCGCAGCTGCTCGGCAAGCAGCTCCTGGAGTCCGAGCTCGCGGGCGGCACCGACGCCGCCGACGCGCTCCGGCGCCCGTAGGACGCGCCGGACCCGCCCCCCGGGCGGGTCCGCCCCGCCCCGTCCCGTTCAACCTGCGCCCGGCCCTGTCTTTCAGGCTTTTCCCAGGGCCGTGCACCACCCGCAGTAACGACACGAAAGCTCTCTCCTGTCATGACAGAGAAGACCACCGGTGCCAGCTACGCAGCAGCAGGTGTCGACATCGAAGCGGGAGACCGCGCCGTCGAACTCATGAAGGAGTGGGTGAAGAAGACGCAGCGCCCCGAGGTCCTCGGCGGCCTCGGCGGATTCGCCGGCCTCTTCGACGCCTCCGCCCTCAAGCGGTACGAGCGCCCCCTGCTCGCTTCCGCCACCGACGGCGTCGGCACCAAGGTGGACGTCGCCCGCCGGCTCGGCGTGTACGACACCATCGGCCACGACCTGGTCGCGATGGTCATGGACGACATCGTCGTCTGCGGCGCGGAGCCGCTCTTCATGACCGACTACATCTGCGTCGGCAAGGTGCACCCCGAGCGTGTCGCGGCCATCGTCAAGGGCATCGCCGAGGGCTGTGTCCTCGCCGGCTGCGCCCTGGTGGGCGGCGAGACCGCCGAGCACCCGGGTCTGCTGGGCCCGGACGACTTCGACGTGGCGGGCGCGGGAACGGGTGTGGTCGAGTACGACCGCCTGCTGGGCGCGGATCGCATCCGTACGGGTGACGCCGTCATCGCGATGGCATCGTCCGGCCTTCACTCGAACGGGTACTCGCTGGTCCGTCACGTCCTGCTCGACCAGGCGGGAATGGCCCTGGAGCAGCACGTCGACGAGCTCGGCCGGACCCTCGGCGAGGAACTGCTGGAGCCGACCAAGATCTACTCGCTGGACTGCATGGCCCTCACCCGCACGGCCGAGGTCCACGCGTACTCGCACATCACCGGCGGCGGCCTCGCGGCCAACCTCGCCCGGGTGATCCCGGACCACCTGCACGCCACGGTCGACCGCTCGACCTGGGCCCCCGGCGCCATCTTCGACCTGGTCGGCAGGACCGGCCGGGTGGAGCAGCTGGAGCTGGAGAAGACCCTGAACATGGGTGTGGGCATGATGGCCGTCGTTCCGCAGGAGTCGGTGGACGTGGCCCTGACGGCACTGGCCGACCGGGGCGTCGACGCCTGGGTCGCCGGCGAGATCCTGGACCGCGGTGACCACACCGAGGGCGCGACCCTCACCGGTTCCTACGCGAGCTGAGCAGCACTGAAACCCGGTCCGGGGCGATGCCCTGGACCGGGTTTCACTACTTCGAGTCGCTCAAGACTCTGAGCGTGGCGGACGCGGTGTGCGTCAAGCGCCGCGGCGGTGCGCCGACGGACCGGACTCTTCGTCCTCGTCCTCGTCGTCATCGCTGTTGTACAGCTCCGCGTACTTGGCGTACGGGTCGTCGTCGTCCAGATCGTCATCGACTTCGACCGGCGCGCTGATAGGCAGCGGCTCTGTCGGCGATGCGCCCAGCTCATTGGCCAGACGCGAGAGGTCAGTCCCGCCGCTGTTGTACTTCAGCTGGCGGGCGACCTTTGTCTGCTTGGCCTTGGCCCGGCCGCGCCCCATGGCTCGACCCCCTCGGTGACGGGGCTCGACGGCCCCAGAGTCTGACACGCGTTCATGGTTCGGAGCGGGCTCTCCGTGAAGAGACCGTCCGTAGGGGTTCAACGGTACCTGCTTCCGCGGCCATACGGTACGCCGCCCGCATGACGCGCCCCGGTGCAGTACCAACGAGACACCCCGTACTCGCTGGTCAGCTGCGATTTTAGCCCTTTCCTGGCGCGCGACCCGCCGAAGCGCAGTGAGTTCCGTCTCCCCGGTGGCCCGGGGGACCCTGCCGGCGGTGGCGGCGGGTCCCCCGGGCGCGGCGGGGACGGATCAGAGCGCGCCGGCGGCGCGGGCGTCCGACATCCGCTGCTCGGCGATCCGGTCGGCCGCGGCGGCCGGCGGGATGCCGTCCGCCTTCGCACGTGCGAATATGGCGAGCGTGGTGTCGAAGATCTTCGCCGCCTTCGCCTTGCAGCGGTCGAAGTCGAAGCCGTGCAGCTCGTCCGCGACCTGGATGACACCGCCCGCGTTCACGACGTAGTCGGGGGCGTAGAGGATCCCGCGGTCCGCGAGGTCCTTCTCGACGCCCGGGTGCGCGAGCTGGTTGTTCGCGGCGCCGCACACGACCTTCGCGGTCAGGGCCGGCACCGAGTCGTCGTTCAGCGCACCGCCCAGCGCGCAGGGGGCGTAGATGTCCAGGCCCTCGACGCGGATCAGCGCGTCCGTGCCGGCGACGGCGGTGACCTTGCCCGCGTACTTGCCGGTGGCGTGCTTGTCGAGGATGGCCTGCACCGACTCCTGGCGGACGTCGGTGATCACGACCTCGGCGCCGTCCTCCAGAAGGTGTTCGACCAGGTGCTTGCCGACCTTGCCGACACCCGCGACGGCGACCTTGCGACCGCGCAGCGTCGGGTCGCCCCACAGGTGCTGGGCGCTGGCGCGCATGCCCTGGAAGACGCCGAAGGAGGTGAGCACCGAGGAGTCGCCGGCGCCGCCGTTCTCGGGGGAGCGGCCGGTCGCCCAGCGGGTCGTGCGGGCCACCACGTCCATGTCGGCGACGTACGTGCCGACGTCGCAGGCGGTCACGTAGCGGCCGCCGAGGGAGTCCACGAACCGGCCGTAGGCCAGCAGCAGTTCCTCGCTCTTGAGGGTGTCGGGGTCACCGATGATGACGGCCTTGCCGCCGCCGTGGTCGAGACCGGCGAGGGCGTTCTTGTACGACATGCCGCGCGAGAGGTTCAGCGCGTCGCGGACGGCTTCCTCGTCCGAGGCGTACGCGTGGAAGCGCGTACCGCCGAGGGCGGGGCCCAGGGCGGTGGAGTGGATGGCGATGACGGCCTTGAGGCCCGTGGCCCGGTCCTGGCACAGCACGACTTGCTCGTGGCCACCCTGTTCCGTACGGAACAGGGTGTGCAGGACGCCGTCGGTCATTTCGGTCACGGTGGTGACTCCCATGGAAGAGATGCGGCGGAATGACGCCCGCCCTGCGGGTGGGGGGAGGGCGTGCTGGGAGCAGCGTAAGACCTGGGAGGCGGATGGGAACTCCCCGTCCGTAGATCGGAACACTCCCGTGTGACCGGTGACCTGGGGACCCTCGTCCGGAGTACTGCCGGGCCGCTCGGGGGAGTACGAGAACGTGAGCGAATCCCCCGAGCGCCGGCTGCCCTCCGCCCGCACCGGTCCGACCGTGCCGTACGCCTCCTACCTGCGGGTCTACGAGCCGCTGGCGGCCTTCCCCGAGGCCGAGCGGGCGCACTGGTCCGGCTACGCCCGGCGCGGGGACGCCCCGACCGCCCAGGACGAACTGCGCAGGTCGCTGGCGGACTTGGTCCGGGTTCCGGTCGTCGGGGTCCCGGCGCACGAGAGCGGGGACGCGTTCACGGCGGAACTGGACGGGGTGCTGCTGGTCTGCCCGTGGCGGACCAGGCTGCGCGGCTGGCTGGCGCTCCAGGAGCTGGAGGCGGAGTTCCCCCGTCCGGTGCTGGACGCGGCGCTGCCGCCCTCGGCCCGCCGCCGGGCGGCCGAGGCGTACGAGGCCTGGCGCGAGCGGAACCCGGACGGGCGGCCGTGGATCCGCACCGCGGTGTGGCAGGTCCCGCTGCGGTGGTTCGTGCTGGTGGCGGACGAGGAGCGGGATTACCTGCCGGGCGAGCGGCTGCGCTACCGGACGCCGATGGTGCAGGCCAGGCGGCGGCTGGCGCGCGGGCTGCGGACGCTGCGGGCCGCCGAGGGCTACGGGATGCTCGCGCAGGGGCTGGTGGAGGTCGGGAGCTGGCTGGAGGAGTTCCACCCGCGCTCGATGGTCGAGCTGGACTACGGCGGGCTGCTGCACGCGCTGCCGGAGGCCGCCCTGGCCGGCGACCGCTCGGCCCGCGACCTGGCGAGGGGCATCGCGGCGCTGCGGGCTGGGGACTCGCAGGGCGCGACCGACGCGTACACGGACCTGGCGGAGCGCTGGAAGGCGGTCCGGGAGCGACTGTTCGCGAACTAGTGAGGGGTCGGTGGAGGCCCCCGGACGCCCTCCGGAGCCGCCTCCGGAGGCAGCATCGGCCGAACCGGCCCGGAATGTCCCTAGCGGAGGCCGCCGGGTCACCCGTATCGTCCGATCGGCCATAAAACGCAGATCAGCGGCTTGATCGCGGCATTTGGGTCTTTGTTCCAGGACCTACGTCCCGATCCGGGCCATTGACTCAAGCGTGACGGACCGCACTAACCACACCCTTGCGCCCTTCCCCTACCCTCGTGCCAAAATAGGACAAGGAGTCCGGGGAGGGTTCCTTCCACCCAACTTTGGGCGGAATGCTCGGTATTGCACTCTACGGGGGGTCTGTCGACTCCTGATCGCTCTGTGACTGATCGTCACAGTGGGGTGACTGTCCGTTATGGGACGGTCCATCGGCTTCCGCCGCTGATGAACACCTCGGAGGGCAATTCCATCGGTTTGGCCGTCGAGGCTGGACGGATGGTGTAGTTGTAGTGCCGAGGACAAGCCGTTCGTCCTATAACCGACTCGGCCTGCGTGTGTCCATTTCGGGCAACGTGGGCCAAGGTGCAGAATTTAGAGGAAAGAACCGAGATGGTTCGGTTCTCCCGAGGAGGCCGCTCATGACCGCTCGCACCCCTGATGCCGAGCCGCTGCTGACCCCGGCTGAGGTTGCCACGATGTTCCGCGTGGACCCGAAGACGGTCACCCGCTGGGCCAAGGCTGGCAAGCTCACGTCCATCCGCACCCTGGGTGGACACCGCCGTTACCGCGAGGCTGAGGTCCGCGCACTGCTCGCGGGAATTCCGCAGCAGCGCAGCGAGGCCTGAGGCTCGCAGCACGACCCCAATTCCCTTTGGGGACAGCTCCCGGCTGACGGCCGGGGGAGGGCATGAAACGGATCCCCCAATCCGATGAAACCCACAAGGCTTCAAACGGTGGAACCTGCCCCAACAGGTTTCGCCGTTCGATCGCGCTGGACTCCGCCGGGTCCAGCGCGATCTTTTTATGCCCGGAAGGCGACGGCCGGGGGTCCGAATCGCCGGCGCCGGAGGAACCCGGCCGGGCAGGTGCCATTGCACATATTAAATTGAGTCGGCATATGGGTGTGATAAAAGTACGACTCACGAAAACTCATGTGGTGACACCCGTCACAGCTGACGCCCCTTGTACATCCGGCAATGCACCCGCAAGGGGACGTGTCACCCTCCTCGGCCTCACACGAAGGGGCGATCCCGGAGCGCGGCGCCGCTCGTCCGCCCCCTGTGTCGCGCGGAGCCCCGAGAGGGCCCGTACGGCGCCCCGCGCGCCCCAAGATCCCCACGCGCTCTCCCGGCGGAGCTCAGGACCGCCTGCGGGCGCCCCAAGCGCCCAGGACCGCCTGCGGAGCCGCAAGCGTTCCGGACCGCCTGCGGAGCCCCGAGCGCCCGGGGCCGGTTCGGCGGCGGGGAAGCCGGCCGGGCCCTCGCCGGACAGGAGCAGCAGCACCGCGCACCGGAACCCGACAACGCGTCAGGGCCCGCATCCCCTGGGGGATACGGGCCCTGACGTTTCTGCGAACCTGACGGGACTTGAACCCGCGACCTCCACCTTGACAGGGTGGCGAGCTAACCAACTGCTCCACAGGTCCTCGATGCGCGCTACCCAGCGGGCGGCTGCGAATCAGACTGTACAGCAGCTCAGGGGGTGCAGTCGAACCCGATCAGGGAGCCGCTGCGTCCACCGCCTTCACGATCCGCTTGTCGGAGATCGGGTACGCCGTGCCGAGCGCGTGCGCGAAGTAACTGACGCGCAGCTCCTCGATCATCCAGCGGATCTCGGTGACCGCCTCCGGCACCGGGCGGCCCTTCGGCAGCTGCTCCAGCAGCCACAGGTACTCGTCCCGCATCTCGTGGACCTTCTCCATCCGGGTCGTATCCCGCTGGACGGCCGTGGGCATCTGCTGCAGCCGCCGGTCGATCGCCACCAGGTACCGCATCAGGTCCGGGAGCCGCCGCAGCCCCGTCAGCGTCACGAAGCCGGCCGGCATCAGCGCCGCCAGCTGGGCCTTCACGTCCTGGACGTTCGCCATCAGCGCCAGGCTGTTGGTGGACTTCACGCGCCGCTCGCAGGCCTGCCAGGCCGCCAGGATCTGCTGCACCTGCCCGACGGTCCGCACGGTGGTGTCCACCAGGTCGGCCCGCACGGCGTCGAACAGCTTCCGGAAGCCGGCCTCGTCCCAGGCGGGGCCGCCGTGGTCGGCGATCAGCTTGTCCGTCGCAGCGGTCGCGCAGTCGTCGAACAGCGCCTGGACCGAGCCGTGCGGGTTCCGCGAGAGGGCCAGCTTCTGCTGGTTGGTCAGCTTGTCCGAGGCGAACTTGGCCGGGTTGACCGGGATCCCCAGGAGGATCAGCTTCCGGGTGCCGAGCCACATCGCCCGCTGCTGCTCGGCCTCGGTGTCGAAGAGCCGTACGGACACGCTCTCACCCGCGTCCACCAGCGCCGGGTAGGCCTTCACCGGCTGCCCGGCGCGCCGGGTCTCGAAGACCTTGCTCAGCGTCCCGATCGTCCAGTCCGTCAGCCCGGTCCGCTCCACCGACTCCCCGCCCGCCCGCTCGGCGGTGGCCGCGGCGGCCTGGGACAGCGCCTGACGGGCCTTCGGCCTGAGCCGCAGGCGCAGCGCCTCCAGGTCCTTGGCCTCGGCCAGCTTCTTGCGCCGCTCGTCGACGATCCGGAAGGTGATCTTCAAGTGGTCCGGGATGCGGCCCAGGTCGAAGTCGTCGGCCGAGACCGGCACCCCGACCATCCGGTGCAGCTCGCGCGCCAGCGTCACGTGCAGCGGCTCCTGGAGGGGCTGCGCCGTCGCCAGGAAACGCGTCGCGAAGTTCGGCGCGGGTACGTAGTGCCGCCGGATCGGCTTGGGCAGCGAACGGATCAGTTCGGTGACGACCTCTTCCCGCAGACCTGGGATCTGCCAGTCGAAGCCCTCGTCGGTGACCTGGTTCAGCACCTGGAGCGGGATGTGCACGGTCACGCCGTCCGCGTCCGCGCCCGGTTCGAACTGGTACGTCACCCGGAACTTCAGTTGCCCCTGCCGCCAGGTGTCCGGGTAGTCAGCCTTGGTGACCCCGGCCGCCTTCTCCGTCAGCAGCATCTCGCGCTCGAAGTCGAGGAGTTCGGGCTCCTCGCGCTTCTTGTGCTTCCACCAGGAGTCGAAGTGCGCCCCCGACACCACGTGCTCGGGGATGCGCTGGTCGTAGAAGTCGAACAGGGTCTCGTCGTCCACGACGATGTCCCGGCGCCGCGCCCGGTTCTCCAGCTCCTCCACCTCGGTGAGGAGCTTGCGGTTGTCGGCGTAGAACTTGTGGTGGGTCCGCCAGTCGCCCTCGACCAGGGCGTTGCGGATGAACAGCTCGCGGGAGACCTCGGGATCGATCCGCCCGTAGTTGATCTTCCGCTGGGCGACGATCGGCACGCCGTAGAGCGTGACCTTCTCGTACGCCATCACGGCGGCCTGGTCCTTCTCCCAGTGCGGCTCGCTGTACGTGCGCTTGATCAGGTGCTGCGCGAGCGGCTCCACCCACTCCGGCTCCACCTTGGCGTTCACCCGCGCCCACAGCCGCGAGGTCTCCACCAGCTCCGCGGACATCAGGAACTTCGGCTGCTTCTTGAACAGCGCCGAACCCGGGAAGACCGCGAACTTGGCGCCCCGGGCGCCGAGGTACTCGTTCTTGTCGGTGTCCTTGAGGCCGATGTGCGAGAGCAGACCGGCCAGCAGCGAGACGTGGACGCTGTGCTCGGGGGCGTCGGCCTCGTTGACGTGGATGCCCATGGTCTTGGCGACCGTGCGCAGCTGCGAGTAGATGTCCTGCCACTCGCGGATCCGCAGGAAGTTCAGGTACTCCTGCTTGCACATCCGGCGGAAGGAGGAGGAGCCGCGCTCCTTCTGCTGCTCGCGGATGTAACGCCACATGTTCAGGAACGACAGGAAGTCGCTCGTCTCGTCCTTGAAGCGGGCGTGGTTCTGGTCGGCCTGGGTCTGCTTGTCCGAGGGGCGCTCGCGGGGGTCCTGGATGGACAGGGCCGCCGCGATGACCATGACCTCGCGGACGCAGTTGTTCTTGTCGGCCTCGACGACCATGCGGGCCAGGCGCGGGTCGACCGGCAGCTGGGAGAGCTGGCGGCCCATCGGCGTGAGCCGCTTGCGCGCGTCCTTCTCCGACGGGTCGAGCGCGCCGAGCTCCTGGAGGAGCTGGACGCCGTCGCGGATGTTGCGGTGGTCCGGCGGGTCGATGAAGGGGAACTTCTCGATCTCGCCGAGGCCGGCCGCGGTCATCTGCAGGATGACGGAGGCCAGGTTGGTGCGCAGGATCTCGGCGTCGGTGAACTCCGGGCGGGCGTTGAAGTCGTCCTCGGAGTACAGCCGGATGCAGATGCCGTCCGACGTACGGCCGCAGCGGCCCTTGCGCTGGTTGGCGCTGGCCTGCGAGATCCGCTCGATGGGCAGCCGCTGGACCTTGGTGCGGTGGCTGTAGCGGGAGATCCGGGCCGTGCCCGGGTCGATCACGTACTTGATGCCGGGGACGGTGAGGGAGGTCTCGGCGACGTTGGTCGCCAGCACGATCCGCCGGCCCGTGTGCTGCTGGAACACGCGGTGCTGCTCGGCGTGCGAGAGGCGTGCGTAGAGGGGCAGGACCTCGGTGAACCTCAGGTTCCGCTTGTTCAGGGCATCCGCCGTGTCGCGGATCTCGCGTTCACCGGAGAGGAACACGAGGATGTCGCCCGGGCCCTCGGACTGGAGCTCGTCGACGGCCTCGCAGATCGCGGTGATCTGGTCGCGGTCGGAGTCTTCGGCGTCCTCTTCCAGAAGGGGCCGGTAGCGCACCTCCACCGGGTACGTACGACCGCTGACCTCCACGATCGGCGCGTCCCCGAAGTGGCGGGAGAAGCGCTGCGGGTCGATGGTCGCCGAGGTGATCACGACCTTGAGGTCGGGGCGCTTCGGCAGCAGCTGGGAGAGGTAGCCCAGCAGGAAGTCGATGTTCAGGGACCGCTCGTGGGCCTCGTCGATGATGATCGTGTCGTACGCGCGCAGCTCGCGGTCCGTCTGGATCTCGGCGAGCAGGATGCCGTCCGTCATCAGCTTCACGAAGGTGGCGTCCTGGTCCACCTGGTCGGTGAAGCGGACCTTCCAGCCGACGGTCTGCCCGATCTCGGACCGCAGCTCTTCGGCGATGCGCTCCGCGACGGTGCGGGCGGCGATCCGGCGCGGCTGGGTGTGGCCGATCATGCCCCGGACACCGCGGCCGAGCTCCATGCAGATCTTGGGGATCTGGGTGGTCTTGCCGGAGCCGGTCTCGCCCGCGACGATCACGACCTGGTGGTCGCGTATCGCCTCGGCGATCTCGTCCTTCTTCTGGCTGACGGGCAGGTTCTCGGGATACGTGACCTCGGGCATGCGCGAGGCACGGCCGGCCAGACGCGCGGCGGCCTTCTCGGCCTCCGCGGCGATCTCGTCGAGCACGGCCTGCTTGGCCTCGGGCTTGCGGATGCGGCGGGCGCCTTCGAGGCGGCGGCCGAGGCGGTGCGCGTCACGGAGGGGGATCTCACCGAGAAGCGTCTGCAGGGCGGCAAAGGAAGTAGACATACCTGATCGAGGATCTCACCCGGGAGCGTCGGGTGGCGAACGCATTTGTCGCACCTACCCGTACCATTTCGGGACCAGATCACCTTAAACCCACCGTCCCGCGAGTGAGAGGCCCGCCATGTCCCGCGCCCGTGGAGTGTGGTGGCTGCTCGCCGCCGTCCTCGCGGTGCTGTCGGCGACGACGGCCCCGGGGGCGGTCGGGGCGGTCGGGGCGGCCGGGACGTCCGCGGCCCCCGCGCATTCCGGGGCCCCCGCGCATTCCGTGGCGACCACGTCCTCCGGGGGGCCCACGGCGACCGCGGCCTCCGCGGGGCCCCGCGCTCCCATGGCCCCCGCGGCTCGGACCGCCTCCGCCGCGGCGCCGGACGCCGAGGCCGCCGCCGTGGCGTACGAGGGCCGGGGCCCGGCCTGCTCACCCGGCGCCGGGGACCACGGCCGAGCCCCCGCCGTGCCGCCGCGCGACGGGCGGGACCACGCCTGCGCCCCTGCGGTCCGGCTCCCGGTAGGGCCGGACACCCCCGGGCGGGCGCTGCCGGCAGGGGTGCGCGTACGCGGGCCGGACCGCCCCGCACCGGGACCCGTGGAGCTGTCCGTGATGCGGGTGTAGCGGACCGGCCCCACGCCGGTCCCGCACACCACCCGTACCACCGCTCTGGAGCACCCGTATGCCTTCCGCCCCCTCCCGCAAGCCCCTGCTGTACTCCGCCGCCACCGCCCTCGCCGCGATCACCCTGGGGATCGTGTCCTGGCAGGCCACCTCGGACCGGCACGAGCCCGCCTCGTCCCCGGCGGCCTCCGCGCCCGAAGCCGCCGGCGCCCCTGACCCGCTGGCGGCGCTCGCCCGCCGGGAGCCCGCGGACAAGCTGGCCGCCGGGCGGCCCGACGCCCCCGTGGTGCTGATCGAGTACTCCGACTTCAAGTGCGGCTACTGCGGCAAGTTCGCCCGCGACACCGAACCCGCGCTGATGCGCAAGTACGTCGAGGACGGCACCCTGCGCATCGAGTGGCGCAACTTCCCGATCTTCGGCGCCGAGTCCGAGGCCGCCGCGAAGGCCGCCTGGGCCGCGGGCCGGCAGGACCGGTTCGCGCAGTTCCACGCGGCGGCGTACGCCGAAGGGTCCAAGGAGAAGGGCTTCGGCGAGGAACGACTGACCGAGCTGGCGCGGGCGGCCGGTGTGCCCGACCTCGACCGGTTCCACCGGGACATGGCCGGCGCGCAGGCCTCCGCCGCCCTGCGCGAGGACCAGGAGGAGGGCTACCGCATCGGGGTCACCTCCACCCCGTCCTTCCTGGTCAACGGGGAGCCGCTGGCCGGTGCGCAGCCGCTCGGCGCCTTCGAGGCGGCGATCGCCCGCGCCAAGACCCGGGCGGCGCAGGGCTCGAAGTGAACGGCATCGGATACCTCGCCGCCCTGCTGGGCGGCCTGCTGGCGCTGCTCAGCCCGTGCAGCGCGCTGCTGCTGCCCGCCTTCTTCGCGTACTCGATCGACTCCGCGTCCCGGCTGCTGGCCCGCACCGGCATCTTCTACGCGGGCCTCGCGAGCACCCTCGTACCGCTGGGCGCGGCCGGTTCGTACGCGGGCCGGTTCTTCCACGGCCACCGGGACGGGCTCGTCCTGGCCGGCGGCTGGCTGATCATCGCGCTCGGTCTCGCCCAGATCCTGGGCCTCGGCTTCGCCTCCAAGCGGGCCGCGCGGCTTTCGGGGCGGATCCGCCCGACCACCGCCCTGTCGGTGTACGCGCTGGGCTCGCTCTACGGACTGGCCGGGTTCTGCGCCGGGCCGATCCTGGGCAGCGTGCTGACGGTGGCGGCGGTCGGCGGCAGCCCGGTCTACGGCGGGCTGCTGCTGGCCGTGTACGCGCTGGGCATGGCCGTGCCGCTGTTCCTGCTGGCGCTGCTGTGGGAGCGCTTCGACCTGGGAGGCCGGCGCTGGCTGCGCGGGCGGACCGTGCGGTGCGGCCGGTTGCGGCTGCACACCACCTCGCTGCTGTCCGGGCTGTTCTTCATCACCCTCGGCGCGCTGTTCCTGCTGTACGACGGGGCGAGCGCCCTGCCCGGGCTGCTGGACGTGGACGACTCGTTCGCCGTCGAGCGGTGGGTGCAGTCGGTGGCGCGGGCCGTACCGGACTGGGCGGTGCTCGCGCTGGTCGCCGTAGGAGCGCCGGGCGCCGCCCTGGCGCGGTGGCGCCGCAAGGTCCGGGAGGCGGCCGGGTGACGCAGGAAGGCCCCGTCCGATGGACGGGGCCTTCCCTGTGGTGGCTGGGGCCGGGGTCGAACCGGCGACCTATCGCTTTTCAGGCGATCGCTCGTACCAACTGAGCTACCCAGCCACGAGACTGTTTCCAGCCTCAGCGATCCTGACGGGACTTGAACCCGCGACCTCCACCTTGACAGGGTGGCGAGCTAACCAACTGCTCCACAGGACCTGGTTTGTGCAAGAACAAGTCTTGCACATGGTGTTGCGTACCCCCAACGGGATTCGAACCCGTGCTACCGCCTTGAAAGGGCGGCGTCCTGGGCCACTAGACGATGAGGGCTAAAGGCCCGCCGGGCACTTTTCAGCGCGTCGGGGACGTGAGAAGCATATGGGATGTCGGGACCTATCGCCAAAACGGTTTCCGCGAGTGTCCCCGAGGGACAATGACCGGGTGCTGGAGATGACGCGCGAGGAGTTCGAGGAACTCGTCGCAGAGGCCCTGGACCGGATCCCTCCCGAGCTCACCCGACTGATGGACAACGTGGCGGTCTTCGTCGAGGACGAGCCGCCGGCGCAGGACCCGGAGCTGCTCGGTCTCTACGAGGGCACCCCCCTGACCGACCGCGGCGAGTGGTACGCCGGGGTCCTCCCCGACCGGATCACCATCTACCGCAACCCCACCTTGCGCATGTGCGAGGACCGGGAGAGCGTGGTCGCGGAGACGGAGGTCACGGTCGTGCACGAGATCGCCCACCACTTCGGGATCGACGACGAGCGCCTCCACGACCTGGGCTACGGGTGACCCGGCCGGTCCCCGGCTCCGAGGCCATCGACCCGGACGTCGACCTCCATGTGCCGGAGCAGCGCACCGAGCCGCAGGGCCGGGTGCTCGCCGCCGTGGCGGCGGGCGGGGCCGTCGGCGCCTCGGCGCGCTACGGGCTCTCCCTGATGTGGCCGGCCGGCCCGGGCGCCTTCCCGTGGGCGACCTTCTGGACCAACGTCACGGGCTGCGCGCTGATCGGCGTGCTGATGGTGCTGATCGGCGAGGGCGGCCGGAAGGCGCCGCACCCGCTGGTCCGGCCCTTCGCGGGGGTGGGGGTGCTGGGCGGTTTCACCACCTTCTCCACCTACGCGGTCGAGTTCTCGCGCCTGCTGGACGAGGGCGAGGCCGGCGTCGCGCTCGGGTACGCCGGGTTGACGGTGGCCGCGGCGCTGGGGGCGGTCTGGGCGGCGGCGTCCGTGACCCGGCTCGCCGTAAGGGGGCGCGGGTGAACTGGCTGCTCGTGATCGCGGGCGCGGTGGTGGGGGCGCCGCTGCGCTACCTCACCGACCGGGCGGTGCAGGCCCGGCACGACTCGGTCTTCCCGTGGGGGACCTTCGTGGTGAACGCGGGCGCCTGCCTGGTGCTGGGCCTGTTGACGGGCGCGCTGCTGGCCGGCGCGGCTCCCGCGCGGCTCGGTCCGCTGCTCGGGACGGGGCTGTGCGGGGCGCTCAGCACGTACTCGACGTTCTCGTACGAGACGCTGCGGCTGGCCGAGCGCGGCTGGAGGTTCCTGGCCGCGGCGAACGTGGTGGCTTCGGTGCTGGTCGGGCTGGGGTCCGTACACCTCGGGTCGCAGGTGGCGCGAGCGCTGTTCGCCTGAGGGCGTGTCTCTTACGGGGTAAAGGGAGTTGGGCACATTGACCCGCCCGGTGCGGGCCGTGCTCCCCGTCCCCTTCCGGAGGTGCCCCCGTGCGCCAGTTGTCCGCTTCCCTCCGACTGGTCGCCGCCGCGCTCGCGATCGCGGCGTCGGCCGGCTGCATGAGCGTCGGCGAGGACGCCGCCAAGCCGGGTCCCTCCTCCTCGGCGGGCGACAAGGGCGCCACTTCCATCGGGGGCGCCACCACCGGGCGGGGGTCCGGGGTGTACGGCGACGGCCACGGTACGAAGGACGCGGCGGCCGTGCCGGGCAAGCCCGGGGAGCCGGGGAAGGCGGGCGGCGGGGCCGGGGCCTCGCCCAGCCCCGGCGCACCGGCGGGGAAGCCCGGGGTGCCCTCGCCGTCGGCCGGACCGGGCGGCGGAGCGGGCGGGCAGGGGTCGCAGGTGCCGTCGGGAGGCGGATCGGGAGCCGGCGGCGGTTCCGGTTCGGGCGGGTCGGGGTCGGGCTCCGGCGGGCCCGTCGTGACGCCGCCCACACCGTCGCCCAGTGGTCCGCCTGTGACGGAACCCACTCCGACGCCCACCGCCTCCCCGCAGCCCGAGCCGAGCGCGTCGACGGCGCAGTAGGCGGGCCGACCGCACCTCGCCCCGGGGCATCGCCGCAGGTCAGAACCTTTCTGCGGGAGGAACTTGCCAGACCCGGGGGAGGGTGCGTATGGTTATAGATCGTTTGATCCCATTGCCCGGCGCCGAATCCGAAGAGCGCCGTGTGGCGCGTACTCTCCCTAGCCGTGGCTGACCGCATTGAGGCGGTCGATTTGCGATTCACGGAGTTTGGGCGCGTGCCGAGACTCCGGAAGGTTTCGCATTTCGCATGTCCATTTCCAGTTCTGACCGTGCCGTCATGCCCGAGAACGACTCCAACGAGATCGTCGACGCCGTTGAGGCCCTTGTGGTCACCGAGGCCATCGAGGCCGCCGAGGCGAACGACATCATCGAGGCTCTTGAGGCTGATGTGACGACCGACCAGTCCTCCGACGCCGCCTCCGGCGACGCCGAGCCCACCATCACCTTCGGCGACCTCGGTCTGCCCGAGGGCATCGTGCGCAAGCTCGCCCAGAACGGTGTCACCGCCCCCTTCCCGATCCAGGCCGCGACCATCCCGGACGCCCTGGCCGGCAAGGACATCCTCGGCCGTGGCCGCACCGGCTCCGGCAAGACCCTCTCCTTCGGTCTGCCGACCCTGGCCTCCCTGGCCGGCGGCCACACCGAGAAGAAGAAGCCGCGCGCCATCATCCTCACGCCGACGCGTGAGCTCGCGATGCAGGTCGCGGACGCCCTCCAGCCCTACGGCGACGTCCTCGGCCTCAAGATGAAGGTCGTCTGCGGCGGTACCTCCATGGGCAACCAGATCTACGCCCTGGAGCGCGGTGTCGACGTCCTCGTCGCCACCCCCGGCCGCCTGCGCGACATCATCAACCGCGGCGCCTGCTCCCTGGAGAACGTCAAGATCGCGGTCCTCGACGAGGCCGACCAGATGGCCGACCTGGGCTTCCTGCCCGAGGTCACCGAGCTGCTCGACCAGATCCCCGGCGGCGGCCAGCGCATGCTCTTCTCCGCCACCATGGAGAACGAGATCGGCACCCTGGTCAAGCGCTACCTGTCCAACCCCGTCACGCACGAGGTCGACAGCGCGCAGGGCAACGTCACGACCATGACGCACCACGTGCTCGTCGTGAAGCCGAAGGACAAGGCGCCGGTCACCGCCGCCATCGCCGCCCGCAAGGGCCGCACCATCATCTTCGTCCGCACCCAGCTGGGCGCCGACCGCATCGCCGAGCAGCTCATCGAGGCCGGCGTGAAGGCCGACGCGCTGCACGGCGGCATGACGCAGGGTGCCCGTACCCGCGTCCTCGCCGACTTCAAGGACGGCTACGTCAACGCGCTCGTCGCCACCGACGTCGCCGCCCGCGGCATCCACGTCGACGGCATCGACCTGGTCCTGAACGTGGACCCGGCCGGCGACCACAAGGACTACCTGCACCGCTCGGGCCGTACCGCCCGCGCCGGCAAGTCCGGCGTCGTCGTGTCGCTGGCGCTCCCGCACCAGCGCCGCCAGATCTTCCGCCTGATGGAGGACGCGGGCGTCGACGCCTCGCGCCACATCGTCCAGGGCGTCGGTGCCTTCGACCCCGAGGTCGCCGAGATCACCGGTGCGCGTTCGCTGACGCAGGTCCAGGCCGACTCCGCGAACAACGCCGCCAAGCAGGCCGAGCGCGAGGTCGCCGACCTCACCAAGCAGCTGGAGCGCGCGACCCGTCGCGCCGCCGAGCTGCGCGAGGAGGCCGACCGCCTCGTCGCCCGCTCCGCCCGTGAGCGCGGCGAGGACCCGGAGGCCGCTGTCGCCGAGGTGGCCGAGGCCGCCGTCGCCGAGGTCGCGGCCGCCGTCGCGGCCGAGCCGGTCGCCGAGGAGCGCCCGGCCTTCCAGAGCCGTGACGAGCGTGGCAACTACGAGCGCCGCGACAACCGTCGTGACGACCGCGGTGGGGACCGTGGCGGTGACCGTGGTGGGTTCCGCCGCGATGACCGTCCGTCGGGTGGTTTCCGTTCCGGTGGTGACCGTCCGTCCGGTGGGTTCCGTCGTGATGACCGTCCGTCGGGTGGTTTCAACCGTGACGACA
>NZ_JBITDH010000004.1:0-24278 GCF_044454045.1 Streptomyces sp. NPDC051578 | reverse complement strand
CCGTTCCGGTGGTGACCGTCCGTCCGGTGGGTTCCGTCGTGATGACCGTCCGTCGGGTGGTTTCAACCGTGACGACCGTGGTGGCGACCGTGGTGGGTTCCGCCGTGACGACCGTCCGTCGGGTGGTTTCCGTTCCGGTGGTGACCGTCCGTCCGGTGGGTTCCGTCGTGATGACCGTCCGTCGGGTGGTTTCAACCGTGACGACCGTGGTGGCGACCGTGGTGGCTTCCGCCGTGACGACCGTCCCTCCGGTGGCTTCCGCCGTGACGACCGCCCGTCCGGTGGCTTCCGCTCCGGTGGCGGCGACCGCCCCTACGGCCGTCGTGACGACAACCGCCCCTCCGGCTCCGGTTCCACCGGTTCCTTCGGCGGCCGTCGTGACGACAAGCCGCGCTGGAAGCGCAACGGCTAGGGCCTGACGGCCTCCTGACCCCGATTCGGCCCCCTCGGCACTCCGGTGCCGAGGGGGCCGAATCCGTTCCCGCTCCCCTGACGGGGCCGGGAAACGACGCAGCGCCCCGCCCGGTGTGAACCGGACGGGGCGCTGCGTCGAGCAGTAGGCCATGTCGGACTCGAACCGACAACCAACGGATTAAAAGTCCGCTGCTCTGCCAATTGAGCTAATGGCCCTCGGCGTGCTCACCCCAGAGCATAGCCGGAGAGGGGCGCAAGGCCGATCGGGTATCGACCGGAGTGGCCCCCGGCGGTTGCCCGCCGGCGGTGGTGAGGGGCGGTCGGGGCGGGAAGTCGTGTCCGGCCGGGCGGTCTTCGGCGTCGCAGGTAGGGGAGGCCGGGCCCCGCCGGAGCTTTCTGCACCGCTCTGACCTGCGGTGATGGGTGGTTGGAGGGGGCTGTGGGGGCTAATTGGCGGGAGCTGTCCCCCGAATGACGTAGAGTTGTGTTTACCGACGCGGGGTGGAGCAGCTCGGTAGCTCGCTGGGCTCATAACCCAGAGGTCGTAGGTTCAAATCCTGCCCCCGCTACTCCGTACGAAGGCCCGGTTCCCCTTGGGGAGCCGGGCCTTCGTCGTTCCCGGTCGCCGTCACCCGGACGGTCCGGCCGGGTCGCCGTACGGGGCTGCCGGGCGCGAGCCTTGGGGGGCGAGGCGGCAGTGGGCCCGCGCCCCGCGAGGGACCGGGCGGCAGGAGAGCAACGTGGCGGGGCGGAGCCGGCAGGGCAGCGAGGGGCACGCGACGGGCTCCGGCGGCGGTGTGGCCCGTCGGGTGGTCCGGACGCTGCCGTTCGTGCTGATCGTCGTGGGGTTCGTCTTCGACCTCGTCTCGCCGCCGAGCTTCACGGGCTCGCCGTTCTTCTCCGCCGCCCCGCTGATCGCGGCTCCGCTCTTCTCGTTCCGGACGACCGCGCTGACGGGGTGCGCCGCCTCGCTCGCGGTCGTGGCGCTGCGCGGCACCGCCGACACCGGCTGGCGGGTCGAGGCGCTGACCGAGCTGGCGACCGTGGTCACCGTGTCCGGGTTGGCGTTGCTGATCAACCGGGTCGTGCGGCGCAGCGGTGAGCGGCTCGCCTCGGCGCGTGAGATCGCCGAGGCCGCCCAGCGGGCGGTGCTGCCGGTGCCGGCCGAGCGGATCGGGGGGTTGCGGGTCTCCGCCCGGTACGAGGCCGCAGAGGCGGACGCGTTCATCGGCGGGGACCTCTACGCCGTGCAGGACACCCCGTACGGGGTGCGGCTGGTGGTGGGCGACGTACGCGGCAAGGGGCTGGAGGCGGTGGAGGCCGTCGCGGTGGTGCTGGGCGCCTTCCGGGAGGCGGCGGAGACCGAGCCGACGCTGGAGGCGCTCGCGCAGCGGCTGGAGCGGGCCCTGGCCCGGGAGGGGGTGCGGCGCGACAGCCTCGACGCCGTGGAGGGGTTCACGACGGGCGTGCTGGGGGAGGTCCCGCCGGACGCGGGGGTGCTGCGGACCGTCAACCGCGGCCACCCCGAGCCGCTGCTGCTCTACCCGGACGGCCGCCTCCTGGTGCTCGCGCCGAGCGAACCCGCGCTGCCGCTGGGGATGGGGGAGCTGGGCGGCTGGCCGGACCGGACCGACGAGTGGCCCTTCCCGGTGGGCAGCACGCTGCTGCTGTACACGGACGGGCTGACGGAGGCCCGGGACGCGGCGGGGGAGTTCTACGATCCGGCGGCCCGGCTGCGCGGCCGGGTCTTCCCGGGGCCGGACGAACTGCTGGCCGCGCTGGCCGACGACGTGCACCGCCACACGGGCGGCGGGGCCACGGACGACATGGCGCTGCTGGCCCTGGGCCGCCCGTCGCGGGGCCAGCCGGAGCGCCGCCGCACGGTGCCGGTCGTGCCGCGCGGGGACGCGTAGACCTCCCCAAGTGATCTGCCTACGCTGCGTATGGGATCGACGCCCTTGCGTGAGTACTCCGCGTGGGGCGTCGTTCAGCCGCCGTGGCGTGAAGTGACCGCCTCTGGGCCGAAATTTGCCCGACATGATCACTATTGGGTTTAATGTCCGGGCCAAAGCCGTGCGGGGGGTGGCCGATTGGGTTTAACGATCAATCGCTACAGCTTGGAATCACTCCCCCGAGTCTATTACCGTTCGATAACGCAGCGCGGTCGTCCCAGCCGTCGCAAGAGACGGCGCCGTGCGCGTTCCCGCCCATGAGGAGTGTGCCCCCGTGGCCTCCAACTCGCCTGCCCACGAAGGCACCGACATCCAGGAGACGCCCACCGCCGGCGCCTGGGGCGAGTGGAACCCGACCGAGGACTCGGCCCGTCCGGTCCGCGGGAAGCACCGGGTGGCCAAGCCGCGCGGCGGCCTGGCCCGCAGCTCGACCGTGCTCGGCGTCGGTGTCATAGCGGCGGTCGGCGCGGGCGGCATGGCCACCGCCCAGGACCGGCCCCAATCCGCGGTGTCCCTGCCCTCCTTCCCGGACCTGCTGGGCGGCGGTACGGATCAGGGAGCCGGGCACGCCGCCGTGGCGGACGCCCCGACCGGGGAGCGGGGTCCCGGGCACGCCGACGCCGGCGAGGCGCTGCGCCACCGGATCCTCCAGCAGGCCGAGTCGCAGCAGGACTCCGCCGAGAACCAGGCCCGGGCGGAAGCGGAGCGGGTGGCGCGCGAGGCGGCCGCCCAGGAGGCCAGGGCGCAGCGGGAAGCGGCCCAGAAGGCGGCCGATGAGGCCCGGGCCGCGGCGCAAGCGCGGGTGGCAGCCGAGAAGGAAGCAGCCGAGAAGGAAGCGGCGGAGAAAGCCGCAGCGGAGAAGGCGGCCGCGGAGAAGGCTGCCGCTGCCCAGGAGGCGGCCACCGCCGGATCAGGAGCGGCCGGAGCGGGCGGGGCGGCGGCGAAGGCCACCGGGGTCTACGCCCTGCCGACCTCCGCCTACACCCTCACCTCCCACTACGGGGACTCCGGCTCCATGTGGTCCTCCGGCCACCACACCGGCCTCGACTTCGCCGCACCGACCGGCACCCCCGTCAAGGCCGTGGGCGGGGGGACCGTCATCTCCGCGGGCTGGTCCGGCGCGTACGGCTACCGGATCGTGCTCCGCCTCGATGACGGCACGGAGATCTGGTACTGCCACCTGTCCTCGATGTCGGTGACCTCCGGCCCGGTCGGCGCGGGCGACACCATCGGCCGGGTCGGCGCGACCGGCAACGTCACCGGCGCCCATCTCCACCTGGAAGTACGCCGGGGCGGCTCCACCATGGACCCGCTGGCATGGCTGACTGCCAAGGGCCTGAACGTCTAGAACCCGTCCGGCTGTCTGCGGTGCCGGAGCCCGGGGCCCTGGCCTGCGCCGGTCTGGGGCTCGGTACGACGCCCGGACGGGCCGGTGCCGGGACGGGGTCGAACCACGGCGGCAGGAGCTCCTCCATCACCGCCGCCCGGGAGAGGGCGGGCCCCGCGGTCGCCCGGCGCAGCCACAGGCCGCGCAGCAACTCCCGCTCGTGCAGCACGAAGTCGCGCTCCCGGACGGGGTCGCCGCGCCGGGCGAGGTGACGCAGCAGGGCGAGGGCGGCCGCATCCGCCTCGTACAGGGCGACGGCTCTGCCCGCGGCCCGGCCGCCGGTGCGCCGGGCCAGGGAACGCGCCAGCGAGCGGGCCGGGATCGAAGCCAGCGCCGGGACCTCCGCCGGACCGAGCCAGCCCGCAGCGGCGTACACCGCCAGCTCGGCGGCGACGGCCCGCAGACGGCGCTGCCGTATCCGCACCGCCAGCCACAGCAGCAGGCCGAACGCCGGGACCATCACGCAGCCGTAGACCGCGTAGAACCCGTACTCCCCGTAGCGCGAGGAGCCGTTCCACAGCGCGTGCAGGCCCATGGCGGCGGCCAGCCCGAGGAGCGGCAGGCCGATCCGGCCGCGTCGGCTCCGGCTGAGCGCGGCCAGGCCGAAACCCAGCCCGGTGAGCACCGTGAACAGCGGGTGCGCGAACGGCGAGAGCACTATCCGCACGAAGAACGTCGCCGCGGTGACGGAGTCGAGCACGCCGGTACCGTCGGCCACGTCCTCGTCGAAGGCGTTGCCCAGGTAGAGGATGTTCTCGGTGAAGGCGAAGCCGGTGGCGGTGAACCCGGCGATGACGAAGCCGTCGGCGGGCCCGGCCAGCCGTCTTCTCCGGAACACGAACACCAGCAGCAGGGCCGCCGCTTTGGCGCTTTCCTCGACCACGGGGGCGATCACCACCGAGCCGAGCTGATCGGCGTCGGAGGCGTCGGCGGTGGCCGCGGCTATCCACTGGGTGGCGAAGCTGTTGGCCAGTATGGCTATGAGCGCCGCGGCGCAGGCTCCCCAGCCGCAGCAGAGCAGCAACTGCCGCCAGGGGCCCGGCGCGGCCCGCCCGAGCCACCGGAACGCCGCCATGAGCGGCGGGACCGGCAGCACGGCCAGTGCGAGCCCCACGCAGAAGCCGGCCGTGCCGGTCTGCTGCCGTACGAGTTCGAGGATCGCGACGCCGGGCGCGGCGAGCAGGACGACGAGCACGCGCGTACGGACCGGGTCCGACGGACGTGCGAGCACACCTGAGAGCGCTCGGTACACCACGTCATCACCCTAGCGAGCCGGTCTGACACGCGGAGTGACGTTGCTCGTTCTGTCGGTTCTCGGTCAGTTCTCCGTGCGACGGAAGAGCAAGTCGTGTACGACGTGCCCCTTGTCGAGGCCCTGGCCCTCGAAGCGGGTCAGCGGACGGAAGTCGGGGCGGGGCGCGAAACCGCCGTCGGGCTGGGTGTTCTCGAACCGCGGGTGCGCGCTGAGCACTTCGAGCATCTGCTCGGCGTACGGCTCCCAGTCCGTGGCGCAGTGCAGGATCGCGCCCGGGGCGAGGCGGGTGGCGGCCAGGTCGAGGAACTCCGGCTGGATCAGGCGCCGCTTGTGGTGGCGGGCCTTGGGCCAGGGGTCGGGGAAGTAGACGCGCAGCCCGGCGAGGGAGTCCGGCGGCAGCATCTCGCGGAGCAGGATGATGGCGTCGCCGTTGGCCACGCGGACGTTGGTCAGCCCGTTGCGCTCGGCGAGCGCGAGGAGGTTGCCCTGTCCGGGGGTGTGCACGTCGGCGGCGAGGATGCCGGTCCCGGGGTCGGCGGCGGCCATCTGGGCGGTGGCCTCGCCCATGCCGAAGCCGATCTCCAGGACGACCGGGAGGCCGTCGAACATGGCCTTGAGGTCGATGACCTCGTGCCCGTCGATGTCCAGGCCCCAGGTGCCCCAGAGCCGCTTCAAGGCTTCGCCCTGCCCGGTGGTCACCCGGCTGCGCCGCGGCTGGAAGCTGCGGATGCGGCGCTCGTGGTGCGAGCCGGCCGGGTCGGGGGCGGGCCCGTCGGGAAAGCGGGGCTCGGTGCGCCACTTCGGGGGCGTGTACGAGGCGGCGCCCTCTGCGGGGGCGCTGGCGCTCGGCGGCTGGGGGTTCAGGGACTCAGACACAATGTGCCGATTCTACGACTCGGGCACCGGCCTGCTCCGCGCCGGCGAGCCACCGCTCCCGTCGTGCGGGGTCGGGGGCGCGGGGTTGGGCGGGCGTCGGGTCTGGCCAGCCGGGCCGGCGGTGCCGGGCCGGTGGTTCCCGGTCTGGGGCGTCGGGTCGGCGGTGCCGGGTCTGGGGCGTCGGGCCGGGTGGGCGGGCGCCGGGCGGCGCGGGTCAGGTCGCCGCGAGGGCCGCCAGGGCGCGGCGGGCGACCTCGCGGCCGATCGGCAGGGACGCGGTCGCCGCCGGTGAGGGGGCGTTCAGGACGTGCACCGTACGGGGCGCCTCCCGGATCAGGAAGTCGTCCACCAGCGTCCCGTCCCGCAGGACGGCCTGCGCGCGCACCCCGGCCGCAGCCGGGACCAGGTCCGCCGAGGAGACCTCCGGCAGCAGGCGCCGTACCGCCTCGGTGAAGGCCCGCTTCGACAGCGAACGCCGGATCTCCCCGGCGCCGTACCGCCAGTGCCGCGCGGCCATCCGCCAGGACCCCGGCCAGGCCAGCTCATCGGCGAGGTCGCGCGGCGAGGCCGTGCCCCAGCCGTATCCCTCCCGGGCGAGGGCCGGCACCGCGTTCGGCCCGACATGGACCCCGCCCCCGATGCCCCGGGTCAGATGCACCCCGAGGAAGGGGAACGCCGGATCCGGCACCGGGTAGACCAGTCCGCGCACCAGCGAGGGCCGGGCCAGGTCGTAGTACTCGCCCCGGAACGGGATGATCCGCATCCCGGGTTCGTCGCCGGCCAGTCGCGCGATCCGGTCGCACTGCAGGCCCGCGCAGTTCACCAGCACCCGGGAGCGCACCACCGTGCCGGCCGTCGTGCGGACCGCGACCCCGGCCGGGCGGCGCGAGATCAGGTCGACCGCCCCGCCGTAGACGATCTCCGCACCCGAGGACTCCGCCAGCTGCGCCGCGACCTGTCCGTAGTCCACGATCCCGGTCGTGCCGACATGGATCGCGGCCAGGCCGCGCACCTCCGGCTCGTACTCCGCGATCTGCGCCGGACCCAGCTCCCGCACCGGAATGCCGTTCTCGCGGCCCCGCTGCACCAGGGCGTGCAGCCGCGGCAGCTCTTCCCGCCCGGTGGCGACGATCAGCTTCCCGGTCACCTCGTGCGCGATGCCGTACTCCGCGCAGAACTTGACCATCTCGGCCGCCCCGCGCACCGCGAACCGCGCCTTCAACGAGCCCGGGCGGTAGTAGATGCCGCTGTGGATCACCCCGCTGTTGCGGCCCGTCTGGTGCCGGGCGGGACCGGCCTCCTTCTCCAGGACGGTCACCCGCGTGCCCGGAGCCAGGCGCGACAAGGCATGCGCTGTCGACAGTCCGACGATCCCGCCGCCGATCACCAGCACGTCACAGTCCACGCCCACGCCCATGCCCACGCCGCCGCCCAAGCCGACACCTCCCACCCCTGCATACTGCACCCCGCCACCGACAGCGCGGCTACGCGGGTGTCACCAGCAGCGGCCGGGCCCGTTCGCGCAGCTCCGCGACGCGCGGTTCGTCCCCGTACGGTTCCAGCCGGTGCAGCAGGTCCCGTACGTACTCGTTCGTCCTGGCCGAGGAGATCCGGCCCGCGACCTCCACCGCGCGGGTGCCCGCCGCGCACGCCGCGTCGAGGTTGCCCGACTCCAGCTCGGCGACCGCGCTCACCACCAGGCGCAGCCCGTGGGAGCGCACGTACTCCTCCGTGGGGCGCGACAGGGCCTGCTCGGTGAAGCGGCGCACCTGCCGGGGGAGGTTGAGGTCCCGGTAGCATTCCGCCGCATCCGCCGCGAAACGGTCGTACGAGTAGAAACCCAGCCAGGTGGGGTCCGGGTCGCCGTCCCGGGCGCGCTCCAGCCAGCCCTCCGCCGCCCGCAGCGCGGACCCGGCGGCCACCGGATCGCCCGCCTTCGCGTGCGCCCGTGCCTCCACGAGCCGGAAGAAGCTCATGGTGCGGGCGGTGGCCAGCCCGCGGTTGCGTTCCACGGCCGCCTGCGCGAGGTCCACGCCCTCGTCGGGGTGGTCCCGGTAGGTGGCCTGGAGGGACATCGAGGCGAGTACGTACCCGCCGAGCGGCACGTCGGCGGCCGCGCGGGCGAGCCGCAGCGCCTGGATGTAGTAGCGCTGGGCGGCCTCCTGCTGGCCGGTGTCGAACGCCATCCACCCGGCCAGCCGGGTCAGCTCGGCGGTCGCGCCGAACAGCGCCCGGCCCACCTCGTCCGTATAGGAGCCCAGCAGCAGCGGCGCGGCGTCCACGCGCAGGCACTCCGGCACCATCGAGGAACGCCAGTCGCCGCCGCCGTACTTGGAATCCCAGCGGCGGGCGTCCTCGGCGGCCTCGCGCAGCTTGGTCACGTCGCTGTGCCCGACGCGCTGCGGGGAGGCGTCCGGGATGCCGACGCCTGCCGTGGTGGTGGTGGCGGCCATCGGCGTACCGGCCGTCGGCATGCCGGGCGTCGGCATGCCGGGCGTCGGCGCGCTCGGTGGTCCGGCGTTCGGGTGTCCGGCGTTCAGGTGTCCGGCGTTCGGTGGTCCCGCGCTCGTGGCTCCCGTACCCGCCACGGCGCCCGCCTCGGCGCCCGGTTCCCGCGGGGAGTGTGCGGTGCGCGGGCTCTGCCGGGCCGGTGCCGGGGCGCCGGCCGCCACGACGGGCTGCGCCGCCTCCCGCGCCGCAGCCGCGCCGCCCGGCTCGCGCGCCACCGAACTGTCGGCGGGCGATATCAGCCAGCGCGAAGCCGGCGTCGCGTACGCCGACACGGCGAAGGAACCGGCCAGCGACTGCCAGATCCCGCCGCCCCCGCGCCGCCCCGCCAGGTCCAGCCGGTACAGATCGGTGGCCGACCGCACCGCCGCCCCCACGTCGCGCGGGAACGACAGCCCGACCTCCGGCGCCGGGTCCGCGTCCGCCAGGCCGATCTCGTGCAGCGGCACCGGACGCCCCAGCTTCGCCCCGATGGCCGCGGCGATCAGATGCGGCGCCGCGCCCTGCGGCACCATCCCCTTCGACACCCACCGGGCCACCGACGTCTTGTCGTACCGGAGCGTCAGGCCGCGCTGCGCGCCGAGGTCGTTCACCCGCCGGGCCAGCCCGGCGTTGCTGATGCCCGCCAGGGCGAGCACGGCGCCGAGCTTCTCATTGGGCTCGCGGAGCTCCCTGGACATGCGCCACCCCTCGTCACACGCGGAACGCAGACGCCGCCGGGGCATAGGCGCCCGGCATTTCGTAAACCCAGCGTAGTTCCCCGCCTCCCAAGCGTTAAGGCCCCGACTTCCGTATGGCGAGATTGTTGTCCGTACGCACAGTCGGGAGGGGGCCCGCGCCCGGGGCGCACGTCTCAGCGCGTGCTCCGCCCGTGGTGCCGTGCGCCCGGCCGTGCGCTCTGGCCGCCCGACGGGCCCGGCGATTCGATGTGCGGTGCGTGGGTCGGCCCGCCGCGCGGATCCCGTGGGAGCCGGGCGGGCCGGGGGATGCCGCTGCCTCAATCCCCGCGGGTGGCGGAACGGTCCGGGGGGTGGTTCACGCCCCTCGGACCGCGCCCCGCCGACGGCCCCGAGGGGCTGTCGCGGGCCGTCACCGGCCCTCAGTACGGCCGAAGAATGGCTGAAAGCGACCTATGGGGCGGTGGGAACGGAACGCCAAATACCGTGTGCCGGGGGCGTGTTCGTTTGCATGTGCGCCCCCCGAACCCCTCTCGCATGCCCTCTCTCGTGGCAGCATGGACCCCGAGCCACCCGGGGCCCCGGACGGTCGCGCCCGCATGCCGACCGCACAGCCCGTGCCCCGGTCATTTGCCCACAGGCTGGGGAGGCGGCGGCGGTGCGCTGGTTGGTCGGGTGGAGCAGTATCGCCGCGAGCTTCGGCACGGCCGGAAGGGTCTCCGGCCAGGGCGTTTCCGGCTCCGCGTACGAATACGGGGCCGCGGGCGGGTCCTCGTACGGATCGGCGGCCCACGCGTCCACCGCGTACGACTCCACCGCCGGGACCCCTTACTCGGACACCCCCCGCGGCGGCCTCGCGGACGCCGCCTACCCCGACGACCCGGCCGCCCAGGACGCCGAGCGCACGGTGCACCCCGTCGGGGCGCAACTCCTGTGGGGCGACCCCGACCCGCTCTGGGCCGTCGGCGACTGGCGCCCCGACGAGATCCGCACCATCACCGCCGACCCCGCCGACCCCTTCACCCGGCTCGCCGTCCTCGGCTGCTGCGGCGCCACCGACGCCGAACTGCGCCGAGCCCTGTACGCCGCCCGCGGCGGGGCACTGCGCCACCTCACCCAGTGGTCCGGCAGCTACACCGCCGTCGTCCAGGCCGGACGCCGGATCACCGTCCTCGGCGACCTCGCCGGCGCCCGGCCCGTCTTCTACACGCCCTGGGCGGGCGGCACCGCGTACGCCACCGCCGCCCTCCCGCTCGCCGACCTCATCGAGGCGCAGCTCGACATCGGCCACATCGCCGCCCTCCTGGCCTGCCCCGACAGCCCGGAGGCACTGGGCGACGGCACACCGTACGTCGGCGTCCGGCGCATCCCGCCCGGGCACACGCTGATCCTGCGCGAGGGCTCCCGGGAGATCACCGGCTACGAACCGGTCGCCTCCCTCGCCGTCGCCGCCCCCGAAGCCGACCCCGAGCGGGCGGTGGAGGGCGTACGGGAAGCATTGGTCGACGCGGTGCGCGCCCGGCTCACGGCTCCCCGGCATGCCCCCGACGCCCTGGTCCCCGACCCCGGACCGGTACCGGGAATGGGCCCCGCCGACCGGCGCGCGGCGCGCGGAGCCCCCGCCCCGGTGCCCGGCGTGGGCGCCGACCTCTCCGGCGGCAGCGCCTCCGCGACGCTGGCCCTGCTCGCGGCCGGCCTGCCCGGCGTACCGGGGACGCTGCCCGGATCCGGCTCACGGCTCCTCGCCGTCACCTTCAACGACCTCGCCACACCCCAGGGGCGCGAAGCCGAACTGGAACGGGCCCACGCCATCGCGACCGACCCCCGGCTGCACCACGTCGTCGTGGCCGCCGCCGAGGAAGCGCTCCCGTACGCGGAACTCGACGGGCCGCTGACCGACGAACCCGGCCCCTCCCTCGTGTTCGCCGCCCGCGAGCGGCGCCGCCTGGCGGCCGGCTCCGCCGACCACTTCACCGGCCACGGCGCCCGCCAGGTCCTCGACGCGCACCCGGCCCGGCTGGCCGACCTCCTGATGGACCGCCGCAGACGCCACCTGCTGCGCCCGGTGGCCGCGCTGGCGCGGACCGCGTCCGCGGACTCCCACTCCCTGCTGGTGCCGCTGACCGTGTACGCGGCGGCCCGGCGGCTCGCCCGTACGTCATACCGCGCCGGCATGGAAGCCGCCGCGGCCCGGCTGCGCGAAGGGGCGGTCGCGGCGGCCGCCGCCGGGCCGGTGGACGCCTCGCTGGCCGCCCTGACCTGGTGCCGCCCGGGCCCGGCGGCGGGCTGGCTGACCGGCGAAGCCCTGGCGGAAGTATCGATCCGGCTGGCCACCGCGGCGGGCCGGCCCCCGCTGTCCCTGCGCCCCGGCGAGGCCCGCGCCCGCGCCGCCCTGACCCGGCACGCCGCCGGCCACCGCGTCTTCGAGCAGGCCGTGGAGGTCCGCAGCCAGCGCCTGCACGCCCCGTTCCTGGACAACCAGGTCGTACGGGCCGCGCGCGCCCTGCCGGAGTCCCTGCGGGTGCAGCCCGGGGCCCGGGCGGCGATCCTGCGCAGCGTGCTGTCGGCCTCGGGGGTACGGGAGTTGCCGCCGGGCTGGGGGGTGAGCTCCCCCGAGCCCAACGAGACGGCCACCCGGCTGGGGCTGCGCGCGGCCCTGACCTCACTGCTGTCCCTGTTCACCGCGCCGCTGCTGGCCGACGCCGGTCTCGTCGAGGCCCGGGTGGTGCGCCAAGCCCTGCTCGACGCGGCGGACGGCCGGCCGGTCCCGCTGGACGGGCTGGCGGAACTCGTCTCGATGGAACTGTGGCTCCGCCGCCTCCTGGCCCGCCGCGGCACCTGCTGGACGGGCACCTCCACCCCCCGCCGCCGCGCCGTCCCCACGGGCCTCCCCCACCGCCGCCCGGCCCTCTCCTGACCCCCGCCCCAGGGCCCGGCCCCGCCGAACCCCCCACGCACCCCGGCCAGGGGCAAGGCAGAATTGCCCGGTGCGGTACCTCATCCTCGGCCCCACCGAGGCACGCGACGCGAACGGCGCCCCCCTCCCCATCGGCGGCGCCCGCCTCCGCGCCCTCCTCGCCGCCCTCGCCCTGCGCGCCGGCGCACCCGCCGCCGCCCCGGTCGCCGATCTGGTCGACGAGGTCTGGGGCGACGACCCGCCCCAGGACGCCCCCGCCGCCCTCCAGGCCCTCGTCTCCCGGCTCCGCCGCGCCCTCGGCTCCCGCGACGCCGTCCTCGCCGACCCCACCGGCGGCTACCGCCTCGCCGCCGCCCGCGACGACGTCGACCTCCACCGCTTCACCCGACTCACCCGTGAAGCCCCCCGCCACCAGGACCCCGCCGCCACCCTCCGCTCCGCCCTCGCCCTCTGGCGCGGCCCCGCCCTCGCCGACCTCCCCGAGCCCGCCCGCACCGCCCATGCCGCCGCCCCCGACGCCCTGCGCGCCGCCGCCCTCCGCGACCGGATCGCCGCCGACCTCACCGCCGGCACCCCCGCCCCGGCCACGCTCCTCCCGGAGCTGGAGGCGCTGATCCACGAGAACCCGTACGACGAACCCCTCCACGCCCTGCGCCTGCGCACCCTGCGCGCCGCCGGCCGCCACGCCGACGCCCTCGCCGCCTACGAGGACACCCGCCGCGCCCTCGCCGAAGGCCTCGGCACGGACCCCGGCCCGGAGCTGCGCGCCCTGCACGCCGAACTCCTGGGCCCGCCCCCGCCCCCGCCCGAGCCGCGGCGCCGCACCGGCAACCTCCGCCCCCGCCTCACCTCCTTCGTCGGCCGCGAACCCGAACTCGCCGCGCTCCGCACCGACCTGGCCCGCTTCCGCCTGGTCACCCTCACCGGACCCGGCGGTTCCGGAAAGACTCGCCTCGCCGAACACGCCGCCGCCGCCCACCCCGAACCCGGCTGGCTCGTCGAACTCGCCCGCCTCGACCACCCCTCCGCCGTACCCGGCGCCGTCCTCAGCGCCCTCGGCCTGCGCGAGAACACCCTGGTCGCCCACGACACGGGCAGCGCCCCCGCCGACCCCGTCACCCTCCTCGTGGAGCACTGCGCGGAGCGCCGCATGCTCCTCGTCCTCGATAACTGCGAGCACGTCATCGGCGCCGCCGCCGAACTCGCCGACCGGCTCCTCACCCACTGCCCCGGCCTGCGCGTCCTCGCCACCAGCCGCGAACCCCTCGGCGTACCCGGCGAGGCCGTGCGCCCCCTCGAACCCCTGCCGCCCGCCCCCGCGCACCGCCTCTTCACCGACCGCGCCACCGCAGCCCGCCCCGGCTTCGACCCCGCCGACGACCCGGACGCCGTCACCGAGATCTGCGCCCGCCTCGACGGCCTCCCCCTCGCCATCGAACTCGCCGCCGCCCGCCTGCGCCTGCTCACCCCGCGCCAGATCGCCGACCGCCTGGACGACCGCTTCCGCCTCCTGACCGGCGGCAGCCGCACCCTCCTGCCCCGCCAGCAGACCCTGCGCGCCGTCGTCGACTGGTCCTGGGAACTCCTCACGCCGCCCGAGCGCACCGTCCTGCGCCGCCTGTCCGTCTTCTCCGGCGGCTGCGACCTCGCCGCGGCCGAGGCCGTGTGCGCCGGGCCCGGCCTGGACGTGGCCGACGCCCTCGGCTCCCTCGTGGACAAGTCCCTCGTCCTCGCCGAACCCGGCCCCGACGGCATGCGCTACCGCATGCTGGAGACCATCCGCGAGTACGCCGCCGAACGGGCCCTGGCCGCCCCCGCCGACGCCGAGGCCACGGCCCGCCGCCACGCCGCCCGTTTCCTCGCCCTCGCCGAGGAAGCCGAACCCCACCTCCGCTCCGCCGCCCAGATCCCCTGGATCCGGCGGATCGAGACCGAGCTCGACAACCTGCGCGCCGCCCTCGAACACGCCGTGAACACCGCCGACGCCGACACCGCGCAGCGCCTCACCTTCGCCCTCGGCTGGTTCTGGTGGCTGCGCCACTACCGCGCCGAAGGCGCCGAATGGGCCGCCCGGGTCCTCGCCCTCACCCCAGAAACCGCCGTGCCCGAGGGCTCTGCCGCGCACCGGGACCGGGCCCGCCTCGCAATGCTCGACCTGTTCCTGACCTCCGAAAGCCACCCGCCCCAGGAGTTCCGCACCCCCGAATTCGCCGACCGCGCCGCCCGCATCACCGCCGTCCTGCGAGGCGGCGGGCCGGAATCCACCCGCTTCCCCGCCATGCTCTGGCCCATGACGGCCCACTTCACCGGCCCCACCGCCGACTTCCTGCGCCATCTCGACGAGAGCGTGCAGAACTGCCGCCGCCACGGCACACCCTGGGAACTGGGCGTCACCCTCCTGGTCCGCGCCCATTTCGCCATCGACACCACGGGCGGCCTGCCCACCGTCGAAACCGACATCGCCGAACTCCACGACCTCGCCCGCCGCGTCGGCGACCGTTGGACCCGGTCCCAAGTGGCCGGGGTCGGCGGTGAGTTCGCCCTGTCCCGAGGCCAGTACGCCCTCGCCCGCACCACGTACGAGGAGTGCCTGCAACTCGCCCGCGAGGCCGGGGCGGACAGCGAAGTCCCCTTCGTCCTGACCCGGCTCGCCGAATGCGACTTCTGCGCCGGTGACTTCGACAGCGCCGAGCGCGCGCTGACCGAAGCCGCCGACGAGGCCGAGCGGTACGGGGCCATGCACGACGTACGGTCCTACATCCACCTCCTGACCGCCCTGATCGCCCTCTTCCGCGGCCAGGAGGACCAGGCCCGGGCCCGGATCGCGCTCGCCCGCGCCGAGGCCGCGAAGACCTCGGCGCTCCCGCAGCTCACCACCGGGCTCGACAACGTCGACGCCATCCTGACCGCCCGCGAGCACGGCCCGCAGGCCGGACTGGACCGGATCGGGCCGGCCCTGGACGCGGCCGTCACCGCCCACTGCGCCGAACGCGTCCTGGCCTCGCTCGCCGAGACCGCGGCCGTCATGCTCGCCTCGGCCGGGCGCCACGCCGAATCCGTACGGGTCCTCGCGGCCGCCACCGCCTGGCGCGCCGGCTACCCGCGGTCCGTCCCGGAGAGCGCCGCCCTGCACGCGCTCCCCGGCGAGAACCTCGCCGCGCTCGGCCCGGACCGCTACGGCGAGGAGGAGACGGCGGGCGCCGCGCTGACCCCGCAGGAGACCGCGGCGCTGCTCACCCGCAGCTGACCACCGCGTCGGCCCAGCTCACCAGCGCCGGCAGCCGCCCCTCCCCGGCCCGCTCCACCACCAGCCGCAGCGTCGTGTGGCCGGCCAGGGACACATCCACCCGCACCGGGCCGTCGTCGTACCCGAGGGCGCCCGACTGCCACAGCCGCCGGCCGTCCCCGTACACGGAGAACCGGACCTCGGCATCGGTCAGCAGGGACAAGCCGTCCACTCCGACCCGCGCCGAGAAGGCACCGCACTGCCGGTTCAGGCCGATCTCCACCGAGGAACGGGAGTTCACGGTGATGCCGTGCCCGAACCGTCGGCCGCCCACCACCAGCCCCCAGCGCTGCCAGACCCAGCTGCTGCGCCAGGTCTCCAGCTCGGGACCGGCGTGCTCCCCGTACACGGAGTACTCCAGCCGGGCCAGCTGGAACCCCTGCGGCGGCTTCGGCGCGGGCTTCGGGGGCCGGGTCGCGGCCGGCGGCGCCGGAACCGGCGGTGACGGGGACGCCGGCCGCCCGGCCGCCGGCGGCCTCGACGGACCCGGCGTACTGCGCCGCGGCGGTACGGGTACGGCTGCCTGCGCCACCGGCGACTTCGCCTGCGGCGGCTCGGGCTCCGCCGCGGGTGGCGCGGCCGAGCCGGGCACCGGCCGCGCCGGCGCCACCACCCCCGGCACCGGCTTCGCCTCGGCCTGCTGCTCGGCATCGTCCCCGACGAGGGCGAACACCACCCCCGCGGCCGCGGCCACCGCGAGCCCGGCGGCGATGGCGGCCTTGGCGGGCATCCCCAGCCCCTCGGAGACCACCGCCCCTCCGGCCCCGCTCCCCGCCCCGGCCCCTCCCGCCCCTGCTGCTCCGGCCGAACCGGCGGCCCCCGCGGCCCCGGCGCCCGAAGCCCCCGCAGCCGCGCCCGCCCCCCCGGCCGCCGCGGCGGCGGCCCCGGCCCCACCGGCGGCGAAAGCCCCGCCGGCCACCACACCCGCCGCCTTCGCCGCGTACCCGGCGGCGAACCACCCGATCACCGCGACCGGCAGCAGCGCGGGAATCCCCGCGTTGACGTCTTTGAGCTCCCGCGCGGCCCGCCGGCACTTGGCGCACTCCTCCAGGTGCCCCCGCAGCCCCCGCTCCGCCCGCATCCGCAGGCCGCCGCGCGCGTACGCGCCCAGCCGGTCCGCGTACCGGGCGCAGTCGCCGCCCTCACCCAGCGCCGAGTTCACGTGCGCCTGGAGGTAGGCCTGCTTGAGCCCCTCACGCGCCCGGCTGGCCAGCACCGCGGTCGCGTTGGCGCTCAGCCCGAACAGCGGGGCGATCGCGCCCGGCGTGGCCTCCTCCACGGTGGTGTGCCAGAGCACGGCCTGCCACCGCTCGGGCAGGCTGCGGAACGCCTGCATCGCCAGCGACTGCTCCGCCTCGTGCATGGCCCGCACCTCGGCGCCCAGCTCCAGGGTGTCGTCCCCCGACAGCCCGCCCAGCCCGCCCCCGCTCTCCGTACCGGCCGCCGCCTGCTCCGCGAACACGGCGAAGTCCTCGACCAGCTGCTCCCGCCTGGCCGTCTTCGCCCAGGCGGCGGCGACCCGCCGCACGGTCGTCAGCAGGTAGGCCCGCACCGAGTGCTCCGGCCCCGCCCCGCCCCGTACCGCCTGCAGCGTCCGCGCGAACACCTCGGCGGTCAGGTCGTCGGCGGTGTGCGCGTCCCGGCAGCAGGTGCGCGCGTAGCGCCGTACGGCATCGGCATGCCGACGGAACAGCTCCTCGTAGGCACTGTCGTTCCCGCCGCGCATGCGCGCCAGCAAATCGGCGTCCGAAGGAGGAAGTTCCGCGCCGGCCACGCCCGCGGCGGCGTGCCGGCCCGCGGGATCGCGCTGCGCCGGTACCTGCCGTGCGGGCGACCCGCTCACCTCTGCCTTGCCACCGGCGTCGTCGAGTGACTCGCCCCGCCCGTCAACGCCCATCGCGGAAGCCCCCGCACGCCACACTCAACCGGTACACCGATCCAGCGTGGCACACGGCGCGTACACCCCGGGCCGCTGCGCGCACCATCCACTCATCCGGGGACGGTCCGGCGAATCACCGTACGGTCCCCCACCCGTTCGAGTGGCCGACGTTCGAGTGACGGGCGCCCGAGCCGGCCGACGTACGAGTGGCGGAGGCCCGAGTGGCGGGCGCCCTGCCGGCCGACGTCAGAGTGCCCGGCGCCTGCGTGCCCGGCGGCCCGGCCGCCCGCTCACGCGGTCCGCGAGCGCAGCCCCTCCAGCAGGATGTCGAGCAGCCGCGAGGAAGCGGCGGCCTGGTGCGCCGGGTCCGGGAGCGCCGGAGCGGCGGTCGCTATCACCAGCAGCACATCGGCCACCGTCACATCGGCGCGCAGCTCACCCGCCTCCCGGGCACGGTCCACGAGCCGGCCCACGACCTCCAGCAGCGCGCCCGCCCCGGAGTCCTCGGACGGCTCGTCCTGGGCGGCACGCGAACCGACCACCCGCAGGTCCGGGCCACCGGTGACGACGGCCTGGCGCTGGTGCGGGACGCGGACGGTCTCCGCCTCTTCGACCCCGTCCTCCTCGGCCGAGCCGACCCGCAGCACCTGCGGCGGCAGCAGCCGCCCTGCCCCCGAGGCCACCGAGGTGCGCAGGAAGCGGGAGAGGGCCTGCCACGGCTCCTCCTCCTGGCCCAGCGCGGCCTTCGCCTGGTCGGTCAGCCGGGCGGTCTCCTCCTCGGCTATCCGCCGGACCAGCACGTCCTTGCTCGGGAAACGCCGGTACACGGTGCCGACACCGACCCGCGCCCGTCGCGCCACGTCTTCCATCGGCGCCCCGTAGCCCAGCTCGCCGAACACCTCGCGTGCCGCGCGCAGGACGTGTTCGAGGTTGCGCTGGGCGTCGACGCGCAGGGGCGTGGAACGGCCCACACCGTGCGTCGTCGCGCCGGTCATCACGCGGCCGCTGTCGGTCGACAGAGCAGTCGCAGAGCCATGGAAATCGGACATGTTCATATGTTTCCCCCGGTGATCATTTGTCTCCCCCCGGAGACACTCCCCGCCTTCGTGCCGAGGGTGGGCCACGGTCAGTGGGCCCCGGTCCTGCTCCTCGACGAGATACGAACATAGTTGAGCCAGAGTCAATTCAGAAGAGGCAGCCCCCCATGGAGCGCCGCCCGATCGGAGCATTCACCCCCACTTTTCCGCCAGAAGCCTCCGGAATCACCCCCTCCGCACCCCCTGACCTGCGGCGCTCCACCCGGATCCGGATGCCTGAACAGCCCCGCCCCACCCCTCCCCCCGGTCACACAATTTGCTGAGCCTGTGGACAAACTCCCAGCCACGTTGCGTCATGGGATGGTGAAGGCTGCTAACTCCCCGGGCACGGCACCCGGCACCCCGCCCCGCACGCGCATCCTCGTCGTCGGCGGCGGCTACGTCGGCATGTACACGGCCCTACGGCTCCAGCGGAAGCTGAGACCGGGCGAGGCCGAGGTCACGGTGGTCACCCCGGACCCCTACATGACGTACCAGCCCTTCCTCCCCGAGGCGGCAGCCGGCGCCATCTCCCCGCGCCACGTCGTCGTCCCGCTGCGCCGCGTCCTCCACAAGTGCCGCATCGTCATCGGCCAGGCCGACCACATCGACCACGCCAAGCGCACCGCGACCGTCTCCACCCTCGCCACCGCCGACGAGGGAACCGGCCCCATGCAGATCGAGTACGACGAACTCGTCCTCGCGCCCGGCTCCATCTCCCGCACGCTCCCCGTCCCGGGACTCGCCGACTACGGCATCGGCTTCAAGAGCGTCGAAGAAGCCATCGGCCTGCGCAACCACGTCATCGAACAGATGGACATCGCCTCCTCCACCCGCGATCCCGCGATCCGCGACGCCGCCCTCACCTTCCTCTTCGTCGGCGGCGGCTACGCGGGCGTCGAGGCCCTCGGCGAGCTGGAGGACATGGCCCGCTACGCCGCCCGGTACTACCACAACATCAAGCCCGAGGACATGAAGTGGGTGCTGGTCGAGGCCAGCGACCGGATCCTCCCCGAAGTCGGCCCCGAGATGGGCGTCTACACGGTCCGTGAACTGCGCAGGCGCAACATCGACGTCCGCCTCGAAACCCGCCTCGAATCCTGCGAGGACCGCGTCGCCGTCCTCAGCGACGGCTCCCGCTTCCCCACCCGCACCGTCGTGTGGACAGCCGGCGTCAAACCGCACCCGATCCTCGCCGCCACCGACCTCCCCAAGAACGAACGCGGCCGCCTCGCCTGCACCGCCTTCCTCACCGTCGAAGGCGTCGAGAACGCCTGGGCCGCCGGCGACGCGGCCGCCGTCCCCGACATCACCGCCGGCGAGCACAGCCGCGAATGCGCCCCCAACGCGCAGCACGCGGTCCGCCAGGCCAGGGCCCTCGCCGACAACCTCACCGCCGCACTGCGCGGCGAAGTCCTCACCGAGTACGCGCACAAGTACGTCGGCTCCGTCGCCTCCCTCGGCCTCCACAAAGGCGTCGCGTTCGTATACGGCCGCAAGCTCAAGGGCTACCCCGCCTGGTTCATGCACCGCGCCTACCACCTCAGCCGCGTCCCCACCTTCAACCGCAAGATGCGCGTCCTCGCCGAATGGACCCTCTCCGGCCTGTTCAAACGCGAGATCGTCTCCCTCGGCTCCCTGGAACACCCCCGCGCGGAATTCGAACTCGCCGCAGGTGGCACCCCCAAGGGCCCGCACGCACGCCCGCCCGGCCCCGCCGCCAACCCCCCGAAGGACAAGGGGGACTGACGCTGTCAGTGCGCTCGGCCACACTGGACGTGTGACCATAGGTGGGCTCACACCTGCACAGAGTGACACCGTCCAACGCTCGACCCTGGGGGCAGCTCCCGGCCGTTGCCGGGGCAGACACAGCGACCACTTGCGACACCACGAGGCTTGAACGCAGTGAACTTCACGCGCTGGAGCGCACGGTTCCCCGGAACGCAGCGCCGCGCCGCCGCCCGGACCGAACACGCCGCCGCCCAGGCCAAACGGGGTGAGGGCTCCGTCCCGGCGGCCCGCGGCGCGGCCTCCCCCTCCCCGGCGCCCCCGGACGGCGCCCCCGCCGAACCCACCGTCCGCGGTACCGGGACCGGCCCCCTCACCGCCGTTCCGTCCCTCGACGAACTCTCCGCGCGGGAAGTCCTCGGCCTGCTCCCCGCCCTCGTGGCGCTCGTCCACGGCCCCGAACACCGCGTGGCCTACGTCAACGACGCCTACACCGCCGGCTTCGGCGCCCGCACCACCGGCGCCCCCGCCCACCTCGCCCTCCCCGAACTCGGCGAGCTCGGCCTGCTCCCGCTCCTCGACCAGGTCCAGCGCAGCGGCAAGCCCCGTACCGCCAAGAACCGCTCCGCGCCCGGCGGCGCCAGCTCGTACACCGTCACCTGCACGCCCGTCGCCTTCCCCAAAGCCGGCACCGACGGCGAAACCGACCCCCACCACACCGGTGTCCTCGTCCACCTCGCCGACGTCACCGACCACGCCGAAGCCGCCGAACGCCTGCGCGCCAGCGAACGACGCCAGCGCGAGGCCGCCGTCACCCTCCAGCGCTCCCTCCTCCCGCAGGAACTGGAACAGCCCGACGACCTCCGCATCGCCGCCACCTACCAGCCCGGCGGCACCGAAGCAGCCGTCGGCGGCGACTGGTACGACGTCATCACCCTCGGCGCCGGCCGCACCGCGCTCGTCATCGGGGACGTCATGGGCCGCGGTGTCCGCGCCGCAGCCGTCATGGGCCAGCTGCGCACCGCCGTCCGCGCCTACGCCCGCCTCGACCTCCCGCCCCACGAGGTGCTCCAGCTCCTCGACGGCCTCGCCGCCGAGATCGACGCCAGCCAGATCGCCACCTGCGTCTACGCCGTCCACGACCCCAACGAGGGCCTGCTCGCCTACGCCTCCGCCGGCCACCTCCCCATCCTGGTCCGCGACGAGGACGGCACCGTACGCCGCGCCGCCGACCCCACCGGCCCCCCGCTCGGCACCGGCGGCTGGCTCCACACCTCCGGCACCATCGCCCTCGGCCCCGGCTCCACCGCCGTCCTCTACACCGACGGCCTCGTCGAACGCCGCGGCGAGGACATCGACGAGGGCGTCGCCGCCCTCGAACGCGCCCTCTCCGGCGCCCAGGGCACCCCGGCCGTCATCTGCGACCGCCTGATGCGCGCGCTCGGCGTCGACGCCGACCACGACGACGACGTCGCCGTCATGGTCCTCCAGCAGCCCGCCCGCACCGGCGCCGACGCCGAGCTCTTCCACAACGCCGCCCTCGAACTCCTCGGCGGAGTCGAAGCCGCCCCCCGCGCCCGCGCCTTCGCCCAGGGCGTCCTGGCCTCCTGGCGCTTCCCCGTCGAGCTGTGCGACCTCGGAGTGCTGGCCGCGAGCGAACTCGTGGCCAACTCCCTCCAGCACGGAACCCCGCCCATGCGCCTGCGGCTGCGCCGCACCGACCGCCGCCTGATCGTCGAGGTCACCGACGGCGACGACCACCTCCCGCGCCGCCGCCGGGCCGAACCGGGCGACGAGAGCGGCCGCGGCATCTCCATCGTCGCCACCATCGCCTCCAGCTGGGGCACGCGCCGCACCCCCGGCGGTGGCAAGGCCGTCTGGTGCGAATTCGCCCTCCCGGACAAGTAGCCGACCGCGGGGTCCATGCGGCGACCCCACGGAACGACAAGGGCCCGGTCCCCCCGGGACCGGGCCCTTCCTCTGCCTCTTCTACCTGCTTCTTCTACCTCTGCCTCTACTACTACGCCCTACGCGGCCACGCGCTCGGAGACCTGGACCGCGACCGGCTCGGCGACCGGCTCGGCCGGCACCGGGACCCTGGCCAGAGACGGATTGTCCTGCACCGGCGTCAGCTGCTTGCCGATCCGCAGCGCGAGCCACGCGATCCCGAGCGAGACGGCGATGAAAACCCCGATGTACAGCATCGGCACGCCCGCACCCAGCGGCACACCCAGCGGCCCCAGCGCCAGCGCCATCTGCTTGACCAGCGCGAACGCCGAGTTGTACTGACCCACGGAGCCCTCCGGAGCCAGATCCGCCACCAGCGGCGCCAGCGTCGGCGACAGCATGGCCTCACCGATGCCGAAAAGGGCGTACGTCGCGATGAACGCACCGGCGGCCATCAGCGCACTGCCGTGCCCCAGCCCCGAGAACCCGGCGATGACCCACGCCCCGGTCCAGATCAGACCGACCAGCGCGATGACCCGGGAACGGCGGCGCTTCTCGACCAGCTTGAGCACCACGAACTGCGCGACGACGATCGCCCCCGTGTTGGCGGCGAGCGCGAAGCCCAGGGTCGACGGGGAGATACCGGCGGCCTCGGTCCCGAAGGCGGCGAGCCCCGACTCGAACTGCCCGTAGCAGGCGAAGAAGATCACGAAGCCCAGCACCAGCAGCTTGACCATGGCCTTGTGCCGCAGCATGCGCTTCCAGCCGCCCCCGGCCGCCGGGTCCTTCGGCACGGCGTCCTTGATGCTCGGCGCGTGCGGCATCCGCACGGTGGCGATCACGCCCGCCAGCACCAGGAACATCACGGCCTCGATGCCGAAGAGCAGGGTGAAGCTGCCCGGGTGGCCGACATCCACGATCTGGCCGCCGATGAGACCCCCGATGCCCAGCCCCAGGTTCTGCATGAAGAACTGGAGGGCGAAGGCCCGCGTCCGGGTGGACGGGGTCGAGCACCACACGATCATCGTGGCCAGCGCGGGCTGCATCACGGCCTGCCCGGCGCCGAGCGCCAGAGCCGACAGCAGGATCGGTACGACCCCGGTGGACAGCCCGAGCGACAGCGCACCGGCGGACGCGGCCACCGCCGCTCCCATCACGACCGGGACCGGCCCACGCTGGTCGATGACGCGACCGGTGAAGGGCAGCGCGATCAGAGCACCCAGGGCAAAGGCCACGAACGCGCTCGTGGCGGCCATGGAGCCCAGACCTCGCACCTGCGCCACATAGATGTAGAGGAACGGAACCGTGAAGCCGATGCCGAACGCGGTCAACGCGTTGCCGGCCTGGATCCGCCGCATCGCAGCGCCCATCACCTTGGTCACTTCTCACCTGCCTCGATAACTGAAGTCTCAAGACTTCATACCTAAAGTTCGATGCTTAACTCTACACATCGAAGGAGTTAGATGCCAACGAGCTCATGCGATACTGCGGGGCATGGGTGAAACCGACGGCACGACCCCCGTCCACGAGCCGAGCCTCGACGAGCAGATCGCCGTCTACCAGCGCGAGTTCCAGGACCTCGACCCCCAGGTCGAGAAGGTGGTCTCGGCACTGAGCCGGCTGAACCGCCGCATGAACGTCGCGTACGGACGCCAGACCGCGGCCCTGGGCATCAGCAACGCGGAGTGGGAGGTCCTCAAGGCCCTCGTCATCTCCGGAGCCCCGTACCGGATGGGCCCGAGCGAGCTTGCGAAGCAGCTGGGCCTGACCCCGGCGGCGATGACCCACCGGATCGACCGCATGACGGCGGAGGGACTCGTCACCCGGGAGCGGGACGAGTCGAACCGCGTCCGCGTGATCGTGGAGCTGACGGACGAGGGCCGCAGCAAGTGGCTCGACGCGATGCGGGCGGCCACGGTCTTCGAGGAGGATCTCCTCCAGGACCTCTCGACGGCGGAGCGCGGCGTGCTGGGCGACATGCTCGCCCGTCTGCTGGACCGCGTGGAGGACCTCCAAGCCCGAGGTTGACAGGCCCCCCACGGATCCGTAAGGTTCTTCGAGTTGTCCCAGGACCGACAGGTTCTGCGACGGCACATCCCGCCGCCTCGTCGCGGCACCAAACTCAGCACGATCACCCACTGGGAACGATTTCGGCATGCCCGAATGAATTCCCGAAGGCCGATTATGAATCGCCGGGGAAATCCACTAGAGTTTGGGAAGTCGGAAGGGCCCAACAGCCCGGAAGACAGACCCCGCTGACCGGGGGTCAGGCCCGAAAGGATCTGATAGAGTCGGAAACGCAAGAACAAAACGAAGAACAAAGGAAGCGCCCGGAGGAAAACCCGCGAGGGTGAGTACAAAGGAAGCGTCCGTTCC
>NZ_JBITDH010000003.1:343781-624019 GCF_044454045.1 Streptomyces sp. NPDC051578 | reverse complement strand
ACCCGCCGCCCACGCCCTCACATCACCAAATACCCCACCCACAACCAGACCAACGACCGTCCTGGCAATCAGTCACGCCAAACGCCGTTGCAGTACTAGGTGTCTTGCTCGTCCCAGTAACAGCGCATCCATGTGGTCACCGGACAATGATGACGGTGACCTCTCAGACGAGTTGGCCTTCCCGGAAGGAATCGCGCGGCGGATCCGCTGCCCAGGTACTCGCCGCCCGGGCACAACCATGGACCGGTCACCCCGCGGCCGGGCCACGGGGCCGGTCGCGGTGAGTGCGCCAGGCGGCGAGCGCTTCGGCACGGCTGCCGGCCGGAGGCTCGGCGTGCCAGTCACGCAGAAAGCAGTTGAGCTCGAACTGCGAGCCGATCTCTCGGAGCCGGGCGGCGGCCTGGCGCGTGGCGTGCCGGTGGGCGATGGCATCGGCCAGGGTGCGCCCTGCGCCTTCGGCTATGAACGTCCGCATGTAGGCGTCGAAGTGGAAGCCCGGGCCGATCTCGCGGCGGAAGTACTCGCGCAGCACCTGACTGCACCGCTGGCCCTCGGGAATCACGGTCAACCCGTTCACCGGCGCGGCGAGCTGGCGGCCGGCGCTGCGCGTCCGGGGCGGCGCGGCCGGCGGGGCGACGCCGTCCAACGCGGCCCGTAGCCGCTCCGTAAGAGCCGCCTTCCCCCCGCCCCGCGGCACCCCGAGTTCGCGGGCAAACACGCTTAGCTCGGCCAGCGTCCAGTACCAACGGGACAACTCGTCCCCGCTCAACGCCGCACTCAGCTCCGGCCGCGTCTCAGCCCCCATATTCGAACTCATGTGCCCATAATAGGGGGATGGTACGCCCGGCGTTCGGCGCGACGACCCGTCGGCCGGACCGTGCGGTGCGGTGCGGCGGAAAGCGGACCCGCTGGACCCCCTCGGCGAAGGCGGGCCGGTCACTTTCCCCGGCGGCGGCCGGGGGCCTGTATCGGCTTCCGCCCCGCCTGACCGGGCGTTGTGCTGGTCACCGGGTCTGCTTCTGGTGGACGCCGATCACGTAGCCGTCGGGGTCGGTGAAGCAGAAGAGCCTGTCGCCGTGGTGTTCCATCACGTCCTTCTGGATGGTGACCACCGGGGGGATGCGCTCCACGTAGGCGTCGAAGTCGTCCACCGCCAGGTAGAACATGCCGAACGCACCGATGGGAGGGTCCTTCAGAACGGGCAGCCAGCTGCGCAGGTGCGCATCGCGGTAGACCATCAGCGCGAATTCGCCGTCGAAGAGCAGGATGCGCAGGTCATCGTCCGGGTCGTTGCCGGCCGGCAGGGCGGTGAAGCCCAGCTTCTCGTAGAAGTCGACGGACGCCTGCGTGTCGGACACACCCAGGCACGGGGCGATCGCCGGAGGCTTCATCAAGATCACTCCTTGAACGGGGAACGCGGACACATGAAGGCGGAGCTCCTCGCGGGGCCCGCCCCCGGACCCGAGAAGTCCTGGCGGAAGCATGTCCTCCGCATAGGACACCTGGCGTCCTGTTCCGTGTGAGCCGCGCGGAACGATGCGCGGGCCGCTCCCCCAAGCTCCTCACCACCGCCTGAACGGCCTACGTGATCAACGCTCGGCGTCCTCGCCGGTGGAGCGCACCCATGTGCCAGTAAGGTGCGTGGAATGAATACTTCCTCCACGCTCCCACGTTCGTTCCGGCTGCTCGTGACGGGTGGGGGGACCGGCGGTCACACCTACCCGGCCCTGACGGCGATCCGTACCCTGCAAGGCCGCCTCGCAGATGCGGGCGGCACGCTGGACGTCCTGTGGATCGGGACGGCGGACGGTCTCGAAGCGCGTGTCGCCCCGGCGGAGGGGATCGCGTTCAAGACGGTGGCCACGGGGAAGATCCGCCGCTCGTCAAATCCGCTCAAGATGCTGTCGGCCGCGAACGTGAAGGACATGGCGCGGGTACCGCTCGGCGTGGCTCAGGCCCGGTCGATCGTGTCGGACTTCCGGCCGGACGTGGTCCTGGCAACGGGCGGGTACGTCGCGGTCCCGGCCGGGCTGGCCGCTCGGCTGTGCCGCGTTCCGCTGGTCCTGCACGAGCAGACGGTCCGGCTCGGTCTGGCCAATCGGAAGCTCGCGAGTTCGGCGACGCGGATCGCGGTGTCCTCGGAGTCCTCGCTGCCGCTGCTGCCCGCCGAGGTGCGCGAGCGTGCGGTCGTCACCGGGAACCCGGTACGGCCGGAAGTGCTGGGCGGCCACGGGGACAAGGCCGTCGAGGCGCTGAGTCTGTACGGGTTCGACCGGCGTCTGCCGACCGTCTACGTCACCGGCGGGGCGCAGGGCGCCCAGCAGATCAACGGTGTGGTCGGTGAAGTGCTGCCCTGGCTGCTGGCGCATGCGAACGTGATCCACCAGTGCGGTCCGGCGAACGTGGACGGGCTACGGGCGGCTGCCGCCGGGCTGGATCCGGTGCTCGCAGGCCGCTACCACCTGACCGGGTTCGTCGGGCCGGAACTACCGGACGTACTGGCGCTGGCCGACGTCGTGGTGTCCCGGAGCGGGGCCGGGACCCTGGCCGAGCTGACCGCGCTCGGCAAGCCGGCCGTGTTCGTCCCGCTCGCCACGTCGGCCGGGAACGAGCAGGCACACAACGCCCGGCACCTGGCCGGTGCCGGGGCGGCGCTGGCTCTCCTCGGCGAGGTCACCGGCCAGGCCCTGCAGAGCGCGGTGGGCCCGCTCCTGACCGACCCCGCGCTTCGGGCCGGGATGGCGGAGCGGGCACGGATGCACGGGCGACCGGACGCGGCGGACAGGCTCGTGGACGTGGTGCTGGCAGCCGCATCCGGCTGATCGGCCGCAGCACCTCCATGTGAGGTGCTGCGCCCGGCCAGGTCCCCGGGTCCGCCCGGCCCCGGCCTCGAACATGCCGGCGGCGCACCGCTCGGAGCGTTCACACGTCGCGGTGCCGTACGACCACCACGGCGAGAGCGATGGCGAGCAGCGGCCAGAGGGCGAACACGATCCAGCAGCCGGGCAGCGTGGCGCTGTAGCCCAGGGACGCGGGATCCGGCTCCCAGGTGTGGACGAGGCGGGTCCAGGCGGCCGAGACCATCGTGTGTTTGATGTCGGCGGACCATCGGTTGCTCTCGGAGAACATGGTGGGCAGCATCAGCAGGGTGAAGGCGCTGGTGAGCAGGGTGGCGGCGGCATGGCGGAGCAGGACGGCGAGGCCCAGGCCGGTCAGGGCGCACACCGGAGCCAGCAGCGCGGACGCCACCAGCGGGCGGAGCACATCGGGGTGGGTGATCGGGACGGCGGCGCCGTGCCCGTGCAGGACGGCCTGGGAGACGAGGAAGGACCCGGTCGCGGCGGCCGTGCCGACCGCGGTCCACAGCGAGGCGGTGACGACCGCCTTGGCCAGCACGATCGCCCCGCGGTCCGGGACGGCCGCGAAGGTGGTACGGATCAGGCCGCTGCCGTACTCGCTGACGACGTTGAGGGCGCCCATGCTCCCGGCGACGAGTATCAGCGTCATGTACCCCGGCGAGGAGAAGGAGTCGTAGGCCAGGAAACTGGTGGGTTCGGAACCGGCTGCCTTGTCGGAGAGCGTGGCCACGGCGGCTGACCCGATGACGAACAAGGTGATGAAGGCCAGGACCCAAGGGGTGGAGCGCAGCGACCGCGTCTTGATCCACTCGGAGGCGACCAGATCGCGGAACCGGGCGGGCGGCTCGGCGAGGGAAGCGGCCGAGGTGGTCGTCGCGGGGGCGGAGGCGAGTGCGGTCATCGGGGCTGTCCTGCCTGGTATTCGACGCTGTCGGCGGTGAGGTGCATGAAGGCCTCTTCCAATGAGGCCGCGCGGGTGGTGAGTTCGTCGAGGAGGATTCCTCTCTCGAAGGCGAGCGCGGCTATCCGCTCCGAAGGCAGTCCGGTCACGGCGAGCTTCTCGGTTCCCGCCGGCCCCTCGGGCTCGACCGACGCCCCCGCGGCGCTCAGCACCGCCGTCAGCTCGGCGGGCCGCCGCGTACCCACCACCACCCGGAGGCTGGTACTGCGGGCCGCGAACTCCCGTACGGACTCGGCTGCGATGAGCCGGCCGCGTCCGATGACGACGAGCTGATCCGCTGTGTTCTCCATCTCCGACATCAGGTGGCTGGAGAGGAAGACCGTACGGCCCTCGGCCGCCAGGCGCCGGAAGAGGCGGCGCATCCAGAGCACCCCTTCCGGGTCCATGCCGTTGACCGGCTCGTCGAACATCAGCACCGGCGGATCGCCGAGCAGCGCGGCGGCCACCCCGAGTCGCTGTTTCATGCCGAGCGAGAACCCGCCGATGCGGCGGCCCGCCACCTCGGCCAGGCCTGCCTCGTGCAGCACCTGTGCCACCCGGCGCGGGGAGATCCCGTTGCTGCGCGCCAGCGCCGACAGGTGGGCCGTCGCGGTGCGTCCGCCGTGGACCTGGCCGGCGTCGAGGAGGGCCCCGACGTGCCGCAGTCCGCGGGAGTGGCTGCGGAAGGGGACCCCGCTGACGGTGGCGGTGCCGCCGGTGGGCGCCTCCAGGCCGAGGACCACCCTCAGCGTGGTGGACTTGCCCGCCCCGTTGGGGCCGAGGAAGCCGGTGACCTGCCCGGTTCGCACGGTGAAGGACAGCTGGTCGACGGCGGTCTTGCCGCCGTAGCGCTTGGTGAGTTCATGCACTTCGATCATGTGGACCACACTGCGGGGAGGGGCCCCGTCCGGTCATGGGGCCGTGGGCGGCAATCGCGGGGCCGGGTTGGTCCATGGGCGTAAGCCCCCGGGCGGACGCCGCGGGGCCGGCGGCTGGATAGTGTCGCCGGATGGATGCGACACCGACCACCCCGTCGCCCGTGCGCCCTCGCACGGCGCGGCCCTCCTCCCGGGAGGCTGCACCCTCGATGACGAGAACGAACCTGACGGCCTGGGCAGGGGGTCTCCTCTACGTGCTCGCGCTGGGTCTGCTCATGGGCGGCGCGCCGAGGGCATCGGGCACGGTGCACGGTTTCGTGGCATTGCTGGGGGCGAGCCTGCTCCTCGGCGTCGTGCGGCGCGCGCCGATCCTGGCCCTGGCCCTGGTGCTCCTCGGATCCACCGCCGTGGTGGCGGGTCCCCCGAGCTCCGCCCCCGTGGACCTGTCCGCCTCGTATCAGGGACAGTTCCTGCCGTTCCTTGCGGTGGACCTCGTCCTGGGCTTCATCGTCGCCGGCCGCGCACGTCGGGCCTCGATCGTCGCCGTGTCCGCCTCCCTCTTCGTCCAACTCCTCCTCGTCGGGGGCTTCGCGCACGGGGACGGTCTGACCGCCAACCTCGTGATCGCCGTCCTGGCGGTGGCCGCGGCCTGCACGGCCGGTCTGCTGGTCCGCGAGCGCCGCGAGCACGCGGTGGCCCTTCGCGACCAGGAGGTGTCCGAGGCAGTGGTGGCCGAACGGCTGCGGATCGCGCGGGAGTTGCACGACATGGTCGCGCACAGCATCGGCATCATCGCCATCCAGGCCGGGGTGGGCGGGAGGGTCATCCGGACCCAGCCCGACGAGGCCCAGGAGGCGCTGCGAGCCATCGAAGCCACCAGCAGGGATACTCTGGCCGGCCTCCGGCGGACCCTGATGGCACTCCGTCAGTCCGACCCGGACGCCGAGGTGTCGGGGCGGGCGCCGCTCGCGCCCTCACCCGATCTCGCGGACCTCGACCGGCTTGCGGCAGCGACGGCGGACGCCGGCGTCAGCGTCGATGTGCACCGCAGTGGGGAACAGCGGCCGCTGCCGGCCGACATCGAGCTGTCCGCCTACCGTATCGTCCAGGAGGCGCTGACCAACGTGGTCCGCCATGCGGGCACCGGGCGCTGCCGGGTGGCCATCGACTACGGGGATCGGGAACTGTCAGTGGAGATCGTCGACGACGGACGCGGGGCCACCGAGCACGGCCCGGCCCACGGCTTCGGCATCGTGGGCATGCGCGAACGGGTCGCCCTGCTGCACGGCCGGCTCACCACCGGGCCGCGCCCCGAGGGCGGTTTTCGGGTGGCGGCCAGGCTGCCGCTGCCCGTACCCGCCACAGTTCCCGTGGAGGCCAGGGGGCCCGTGGAGGCCCGGGGACCGGTGGAGGCCCGATGACCATCAGGATCGTGCTCGCCGACGACCAGCCACTGGTGCGGTCCGGTATGCGCGTGCTCATGGCCGACCACCCCGACCTGGAAGTCGTCGGCGAGGCCGCCAACGGCTCCGAGGCGGTCCGCCTCGTGGCCGAACTCGCCCCCGACGTCGTGGTGATGGACATCCGGATGCCCGGGATGGACGGGATCGAGGCCACCCGCCTGATCACCGCCGGTCCGGCGACCGCCCGCATCCTCGTCCTGACCACCTTCGACGAGGACGACCACGTCTACGGAGCGCTGCGCGCCGGAGCGAGCGGCTTCGTGGTCAAGGACATGGCGCTCGACGACATCCTCGCGGCGGTACGCGTGGTGGCCTCCGGCGACGCACTGATCGCGCCGGGTGTGACGCGGCGGCTGATCGCCGACTTCGCCGCACGGCCCATGGCCGTCCCGGTGCGCTCGCCGCGGACGATCGAGGGCATCACCGAGCGGGAACGCGAAGTGCTGGCCCTCGTCGGGCGCGGCCGGTCGAACACCGAGATCGCGCAGGACCTCTTCATCACTGTGGCCACCGCCAAATCCCACGTGTCGCGACTGCTCACCAAACTCGGTGCCCGGGACCGGGTTCAGCTCGTGATCACCGCCTACGAGAGCGGGCTCGTCACGCTGCCCGGCTGAGCGATCGGGTGGGGTCAGGCGATCCGCTTCGGCGGGTTCAGGTCGAGTGTGATGTGCGGGGCGAGGGCGTGCAGGAAGTCCGGGGCGTCGAAGATCTCGCCGGCGGGGGCGACGCCGAGCGTCTTGGTGCGGCCGGTCAGTACGCGTTCGAGGGCCTCTGCGACCAGGGGCGCGGTGACAGCGTAGATGTCCTGGCCGCCGGCGGTGGCCCGGCGTTCGGCTCCGCCCGAGCGCACGACGGCATCGACGAGGAAGGTCTGGTCCGAGCGCCCGCTCTGGTCTGCGGCGGTCGGGGCGGGCGTGTGGGGGGCGGCGACGTCACGGACCGCCTCGGTGGTCATGTAGGTGGTCACATCGGGGATGGCCAGGTGCTGGGGCACGGTGATGACGTCCGCCATCGTGAACTCCCCGATGACCTGGCGGGGTCCCACGGGATCGGGAAAGGCCCACTCCAGGGTGGGCGCCTGATCGGTGCGGCGCTCCCACTGTCCGCCGCTGTAACGCAGGCGGTGCTTACCGCGCCGCTCGCGGGAGACCGCGCTGGAGAGCCGGGTCCCTGCGGTGGGGTGCCAGCTGCTGAGGGCGTAGGCGATGTGGGCCTCGTCGGCTCCGGTCCAGTCGCCCATCGCCGCGGTGACCAGCAGGTCGCCGAGACCGCCGAAGAAGGCCATCGCCGGAACGATCAGCGCTCCCGCGTCCCGGGCCCGCTCGCGATAGTGGGCGAAGGTATCGAGATTCGCTTCGAGCTCGGCGGCCACATCCAGGTACGGGATCCCCGCGCGCAGCGCGGCCTCGATGACGGGGCCGGTGGTCGAGGCGAAGGGGCCGGCGCAGTTGATGACGGCCGCCGTTCCCGCCAGGGCCCCATCAAGAGAAAGCGGGTCCTCGACCGACGCTACCCGGGCCTCCAGCCCGTGCTCGTGGGCCAGCTCCTCCAAAGCCTGCGCGTTGCGCCCCGACGGCACCGGGACGAACCCACGTGCGATCAGCTCCGCGACCACGAACCGCCCCGTGTGACCGTACGCGCCGAACACCGCTACCAACTGACCTGACTTCATGACACTTTCCCCCGTGCTCTCGAACGCCCGTTGTGATGTCGCTCCGCTGCGATGTCGAACCGCTGCGGCCTGACACCCACATCCTGTCTTCGAGGCAGCACCCGCACGAGCGTCGGAAACGACATGCCGCGTACAGTTTCGGACATGCCCACTGTCGCGCTGGCCGTCACCGACGGCATGCTCCACTACGAACTGTCCGTGGCGATCGAGGTCTTCGGCGCCGACCTGACCCACATCGTGGACCCTTGGTATGACTTCTCCCTCTGCGGGAACGGGCCGGTGCGCGTCGACCGCTTCCACCTCGAACCCGACCACGGACTCGACCATCTCGCACGAGCGGACACCGTGATCGTCCCCGGCTGGGCCGACACGGATCGCGAACCGCCCTGCGAACTGGTCGAGGCGGTGCGCGCCGCTCACGCGGCCGGTGCCCGCGTGGCCTCACTGTGCACGGGCGCCTTCGTCCTGGGCGCGGCAGGACTGCTCGACGGAAGACGCGCCACCACGCACTGGTCACACACGCAGGAACTGGCGCGGCGCCACCCGGCCGCCACCGTCGATCCGGACGTCCTCTACGTCGACGACGGCGACGTCCTCACCTCCGCGGGCAAGGCCGCCGCCATGGACCTGTGCCTGCACCTGGTCCGCCTCGACCACGGCTCGGCCAACGCCAACAAGATCGCCCGGCGTCTGGTCATCCCACCGCACCGCGACGGCGGCCAGGCGCAGTTCATCTCCACTCCCCTCCCGACCCCGGGCAACCACCCCCTGAGTGAACTCTTCCCCTGGGCGTTGGAGCGGCTGGACCAACCGCTCACCGTGGAGGACCTGGCCCGCCAGGCCCGCATGAGCTCACGCCACCTCGGCCGGCACTTCAAACACCTCACCGGCACCACGCCGCTGCAATGGCTCCACACCCAGCGCATCCGCCATGCCCAGGAACTGCTGGAGACCACCAACGCCACCATCGACACCATCGCCGAGGCCACCGGCATGGGCACCTCCACCACCCTGCGCCGGCACTTCCACCGCAGCGTCGGGGTCCCGCCCGACACCTACCGCCGCACTTTCCGCTCCCACACCCACCCCGGCCCGGGCCCGGGACCGGACGACGGCAGGTGACGCCGCCCGGCCGGGGACGACGGGAGCGCCGAGCCGCTACGGCGGCCCCGACGTCCTCGGCCCGGCCGCCTCCGTCGTGGCCGCGAGGAACAGTCACCGGTCCGGCGCGTGCCCGCGTCGCCGGCCTGGTCTGGCGGGGCCCGACGGCGTGACCTGCGGAGATGCCGCCGTTCCGACATGTGGAGCGATTCCTGCCGGCTGGCCGTGAGGGGGGTATCGTCGTCCGGTCACGGACGACAATCGGATCGTCTGTCCAAACCAGGGGAATCGACATGACTGATGTGAACTCGCTGCGGGAAAGTCTTGCGTCCGGCAAACACGAGTTCGCCGACACCTTGGCCTTCGTCGCCGCGCATTACGACTACCGGCCGCAGGCCTTCCGCAACGGGGACCTGGAAAATGCGGCAGGTGAGAACGAGGGTTCCTGCAAGACGCTGGGATTGGCCCTGCTGGAAGGGTTGAGTGACGAGGAGGCGCTGCTGGCCTTCGGTGAGCACTATCGCAGCGTGCTGGCGACGCCTGACGACGCTGATCACAGCAACATTCGCAACCTCATGGCCCATGGCCTGGCCGGGGTGAGCTTCGCGGGGCAGCCGCTGGCCCGCAAGAGCCGCTGACGCTGTCCGCCGGGCAACTGTCGCGGCCGGTGCCGCGCGCTGCTCGTCAGGTCAGGCCCGGGCCCTGCCCGCCGGGGGCCGCCGTAGCGCGCCGGACGGGGAAGATGGTCGGGCTCGGGTCCATGGTGAGGAAGTCGAGGATGAGCCGGTTGACGGCTTCGGGTTTCTCCACCGGAAGGGCGTGCGAGGCTCCCGGGACGACGGCCAGTTGGGAGTCCGGGACGGCGCGGTAGAGGGCGATCGTGTGCTCGAGCGTCACCAGGTCGTCGTCGCCGACGACGACCAGGGTGGGCGCGCTGATACGAGCGAGGTCATCGGTGGAGATGTCGGGCTGGGTGCGGATCATCTCCATCACCTTGCCCACCACGACCGGCCAGTGGGCGGCTCCGTCGGGTGAGGCTGCCTCGTACAGCTCGCGGAACAGCGCCATGTCGGGAGCGTCGGCCGACATGTGGTCCAGCATGCGCGGGTCCGCGATGCTCTGCGGGCCGGGGAGGAAGTTGGCTCCTATGGCCACGACCTTCCGGACCAGGTCGGGACGGGCGATGGCGACGAGCAGGGCGACGATTGCGCCGTCGCTCCAGCCCACGAGGTGGGCGGAGCCGCCGACGGTCGTTTCGAGGAAGGAGATGGTGTCGTCGGCCATGTCCCGATATGAAAGGGGCCCCTCGACGTCGGGCGTGTGCCCGTGTGCGCGGCGCTCCGGCAGGTACACGCGGTACTGCGCCGCCAGATCGGCGCGCTGACCGCCCCAGGTCTCGTTCGTGCACAGGCCGCCGTGGAGCAGGAGCAGGGGTTCGCCGTCGCCTTCCACCTCGTACCACGTCTGCACGCCTGGCAGCGAGACGTATGCGCCCATGACAGAGGCCTCCCTCGTGCCGCCGTTCCGCTTCTGGTCGCCACCTCCGGATTCAGTCTCCCCCTCCGAGCGATCGCCGGGCAACGCGGCGGCGACAGCCGAGGCCTGCGAGGAGACCGGCGGAGCCCCGGTCAGGAAGACGGAGGTCAGGACGACGGAGGTCCGGACGAGGAGCGGCAGAGCCGCGCTGGAGCGGCTGCTCGAACGCGCGGTTTCTGGGTAGGGCCCCGGGATGAGCTCTGTAAACCCCGGTAAGGGGTACTCCCGCGACAGCCGTTACATCACCACCCGGATCACCGCCGACGGACAGGACGGTTTCCCCGTGGAGCCCGGCCGCTACCGTCTCGTGGTGAGCCTGGCCTGCCCCTGGGCCCACCGCGCGGTGATCGTGCGACGGCTCCTCGGACTGGAGTTGGCCCTGCCCATGGCCGTCGCCGGTCCCACGCACGACTCCCGCAGCTGGACCTTCGACCTCGACCCCGGCGGCCGGGACCCGGTCCTCGGCATCGAGCGCCTCCAGGAGGCGTACTTCGCCCGCGACCCCGGCTACGACCGGGGCATCACCGTGCCCGCCATCGTGGACGTGACGACCGGCGAGGTGGTGACCAACGACTACGCGCAGATGACCCTCGACATGTCGCTGGAGTGGACCGCCCACCACCGGGCCGGGGCGCCCGCGCTCTACCCGCCCGACCTGCGAGCGGAGATCGACGCGGTGAACGAGGAGGTCTACACCGACATCAACAACGGTGTGTACCGCACCGGGTTCGCCGGTTCCCAGGAGGCGTACGCCGAGGCGTACGAGCGTCTCTTCACCCGCCTCGACCTGCTCTCCGAGCGGCTGGAGCGCTCGCGTTACCTCGTGGGCGACACCATCACCGAAGCGGACATACGGCTGTTCACCACGCTCGTCCGTTTCGACGCCGTCTACCACGGTCACTTCAAGTGCAACCGGCAGAAGCTCTCGGAGATGCCGGTGCTCTGGGAGTACATGCGGGACCTGTTCCAGACGCCCGGCTTCGGCGACACGGTCGACTTCGACCACATCAAGAAGCACTTCTACCTCGTGCACAGCCACATCAACCCGTCCGGGCTGGTTCCCCTCGGCCCCGACCCGTCGGGCTGGCTCGAACCGCACGGTCGCGCCGCGCTGGGCGGCCGTCCGTTCGGCGACGGCACCCCGCCCGGGCCGCCCTCCGCCACGGAGACGCTCCCGTCCTCCCGGCTTGCCCCGGCGCGGGCCGCTTCGCACGCCTGAGAACGGCCCGGCGGCGGGCGTGAGCCGGTTCGGCCGGTCCCGGCCTCCCCCGGCTCATGTCCGCCGACCGCGGTCGTCGAGCGCCGCCGCGGTGGCGCGTACGAAGGCTTGCGGATTGTCCAGCATGATGTTGTGCCCGCAGTCCGGGACCCGTACCACGCAGACCCCGGCTTCGGTGAGTGCGTCGGTGCCCGGGAGCGGGCCGTCGGCCTCAGGCAGCAGGAAGGTGCGGGGTATCTCCAGCTCCAGCAGGAGTTCGCGCATCGTGGGAACGGTCCCGCGGACGAGATGAGTGGCGCTGCGGTGCAGGGCTTCCCGGCCGGCGAGGCGCATGGTCGACCACCAGTGGGCGCCGACTCGGTCGCGGACCTCTTTCCAGCCGCCCGCCAGGAACTCCTGTTCGGAGTACGCGGCGATGCCGCTGCTGCCACCGGAGCCGGGTGTCCGGGGCAGCGGGTCGAGGTTGGCGTCGACCAGGACCAGACGGGACACCAGGTGCGGGTGGCGGGCGGCCAGGACGATGGCCACAGAGCCGCCCATGCTGTGCGCGATCAGTTCGGCACCGCTGACGCCGGCGGAAACCAGGGCCGCGGCGAGGGCGTCGGCATGTGATTCCAGGGTGTAGTCGAACCCGGTCGGCCGGTCGCTGATCCCGTGCCCGAGCAAGTCGATCAGCAGCGAACGGCGGCCGCCCAGCAGCGGGTGGACCGCGACCTCGCCGAAGTAGGCCGGCGAAGTCGCCCCCAGACCGTGTACGTAGACGCGGGACGGCTCCTCGCCCGGCAGCTCCACCCAGCGCATCTGGTCACCGTCGGCCGTCACTGTGGTGGTGCGCACGGTCTGCTCCTCTGTCGTCAAGATCGATCCGAGACGAGGGTAGCCACCGGAGGTGACACTCCACGACCGGCCCTGGGCGCCGGATCTCGTCACCGAACACGCGCCCCGTGTGCGTCGGCTACACCGTCACCCCGGGAACCGGCCTGCCGAACGCAGCTGCCAGCGCCGTTCGGCGTAGGCCAGGTCGTCCCGCCACAGCCGGGCCGCCGCGGTGCGCATCACCGGGCGCAGGAGCGGGGCGGCCCGGCGTACGAAGGCGAATCCCGGGCGGTCGGAGGTCGCCACCACCACCTCGGTCACCGCGGTGCGCGGGCGACCCCGCTCGTCCGGCCCGAGCGGGGTGGCATGGGTCTCCACCACGGAGCCCGCACCTTGCCCCTCCGTGATGCGCATGACCACGGTGCGCGGCTCGGGTGCGGTGAAGACCGCCCGCACCGGCACCACCAGACGCCCGGCCACCTTGAAGGAGACGTCGACGGTGAACCGGTCGTCGTCCCTGAACCGGTCGTCGGGGCTCACCTCGCCGGGCGAGCCGACCACCGTCAGGTCGACGAACGAGTACGGGTGGAACCACGCCCCGTGCCACGGATCCAGACGATTGGCGACGACGTCCTCGGGTTCGCACACCCCGGTGCCCTCGTACACGGCGGTCACCCCCCGCGTACCGGCCGGGCGGACCGGTACGACGGGGGTGGCCAAGGGCTCCTCCCCGCCGACCTCGTCGAGCCGCGCCCACACGAGGACGCCGTCGTCCAAGGCCGGCAACGGTTCCCAGCCCGCGAACGGGGTGCCGTCGAGCGCCAGTCCGTGCCAGTGGCACACGAGCGTTCCGCAGCGGACAGGGCTGTCCGCCAGGGGCGCCCCGAGGTGCGGGCAGACACCAGGCCCGGCCAGCAGCCGTCCGTCGGCGCCGCGCCAGACGACCACCTCGCGGCCCGCGACCGTACGGGCCAGGGGACGGTCTTCGCGCAGTGCGGCGGAGGCCCCCACGACGAACCAGTTCCCGGACGGTCTGGCCTGGGCCCGCTTCAACGCCTGCGCGATGAGGCCCGGCTTGGCGTCGCGCCAGGTGGGCCGCTGCCGGTCCCACGGCACGGGCTTGCGGCGCAGCGAGAGGAGCGGGCGGGCGCGCCGTGCGAACGGTTGGGGGCTCATGCGCTCTCCTCGGTGACCGGTCGGGCGGTGCCGGCGGGCGTCGGCTGGTACGGCGGCTGCGGGTGGGGCGGTCGCGGGGGCAGGTGCGGGGCCGGGTGCGGCCTCAGGTGTACGGGCCCGGGCGCCGTCGCGGACCGGATCCGGTGGCGCACCCTGGCCCCGGCCACGCTGACCAGCCCCCGCGCCGCCACCGTCGCACGCTCCCGGCGCGGCACCACGGCACGCCGGTGCAGTACGGGATAACCGTTCCGGGCGACGGCGTCGAGGATGCTCCCGTACAGGAGGAACGCCGTTCGGATGCAGGGCCGGGACACCGGATCGAGCATGGCGAGACCGGGCTCCGCCTCCCGGTAGGCGCGGCGGGTGAGCGCCTCGAACTCCCGCAGGGCGGCGAGGACACGGCGGTCCTGGCGGCCCGTGTCACGGCACCGGCGCAACAGCTCCCGGTCGACGCCGTGCCCGGCCAGCAGGTCGGCCGGCAAGTACACTCTCCCCCGGTCCAGGTCCTCACCGACGTCGCGCAGGAAGTTGGTCAGCTGGAAGGCCACACCGAGGGCCGCCGCATGCGGCTCGGCCTCCTCGCGCGGCACCACCGTGCCCAGCACCGGCAGCATCTGCAGGCCGATCACGGCGGCCGAGCCGTGCATGTAGGCGCGCAGGTCGGCGTAGCTGACGTAGTCGGACACCACCAGGTCGGACCTCATCGCGGCCATGAAGTCCCGGAAGTGGCTGTGCTTGATGGCGTAACGGCGCGCGGTGTCGGCGAGGGCCAGCACCACCGGTTCGTCGCTGCCCCCTTCCCGCAGTCCGCTGTCCATACGCCGCTGGAGCGCCGCGAGATGCTCGCCGCGACGGCCGTCGACCGCCCGATGGTCCAGCGAGTCGACGATGTCATCCGCCCATCGGGCGAACCCGTACAGCGCGTGCACGGCCGGCCTGCGTTCGGCCGGGAGCAGGCGGGTGGCCAGAAAGTATGTCTTCCCGTGCGCCGCGTTGAGCTCACGGCACCGGCCGTATGCCGCTCGCAGCGCCGGGTCGGTGATGCCCGCGGCGTCCAGTTCGCGTCCGGTCATCGGGCTGCCCCCTCGGTTCGGGCGGAAAGACGCCGGCCGGCCCCCGTGATGCGGGCGGCCGCCAGCTTCCCCGACACCAGGGCGGTCGGCACGCCCACGCCGGGTGTGGTGCCGCAGCCGGCCAGAACGGCGTTCTTGGTGCCCCGCACCAGGTTGCGGGGCCGGAACGGCCCCGTCTGCAGGAAGGTGTGGGCCGCCGAGAAGGGGGTGCCCGCCGCATGCCCTTGCCGCAGCCAGTCGGCCGGGGTGACCAGGGACTCGTCCTCGATGGCCGCCTCGATGCCGACGAGGCCCCGGCGTTCCAGCTCGCGCAGGAGAGCGGACCGGTAGCGCGGGCCGATATCGCCCCAGGCGGCGGCGTTCGGGCCGATCTCGGTGTTGGGACAGGGAGCGAGGATGTAGTGCAGATGGCGGCCCGGCGGGGCGAGAGCGGGGTCGGTGGCCGTCGGTCGGGTGATGAGCAGCGACGGATCGCTCATCAGCCTCCCCCGGCGGGTGAGCTCGTCGAACGTGGTCCGCCAGGCGGCGCCGAACGAGATCGTGTGATGGGCCAGTTGCGGCCAGGTGCGGTTCGTTCCGGCGTGCAGCACGACGGCGGAGGGGGAATGCCGCAGCCGCAACGGGCGGCGGGGGCGCCGGCCGATGAGCCGGTAGGCGACCGGCAGGTCCGGCGTGAGGACGACCGCGTCGCAGGGGATGCGCTCCTTCGCGGTGACGACGGCGGTGACCCGCTCGCCCGACCGTTCCAGCCGGGTCACCCGTTCGCCGAACCGCAGCTCCGCGCCGGCGTCGGCGGCGGCGTCCGCCATGCCCTGCGGCAGGGCGTGCATGCCGCCGCGGGGGAAGTACACCCCGGCCACCGTGTCCATGTAGGCGATGACGGCGTAGGCGGCGAGGGCACGGGCCGGCGGCACACCCGCATACAGGGCCTGGAAGGAGAAGACCCGCTGCAACCGCTCGTCCTTGAGGAAGCCGGCGATGCTCCGGTCCAGCCGCCCGAAGCCGCCGAGCGCCGCCAGCCGGGCGAGGTCACGGGTCAGCAGGTCGAGGGGAGAGTCGAAGTTCGCGTCGATGAAATTCCGCATCTGGGCCCGGTAGAGGCGCTGCAGCCAGGCACGCAGCCGCCGGTAGCCCGCCGCCTCGGCCGGCCCGGCGAACCGCTCGACCTCTGCGGCCATCGCCTCGGCGTCGGTGTGCACGTCCAGCGTGCTGCCGTCCGCGAAGGACGCCCGGTACGCCGGGTGCAGTGGGACCAGGTCCACCCGCCGGTGCAGACTGTCGCCGACCGCGGCGAAGGCCTCGTCGGCGAGATCGGGCATGGTCAGCACGGTCGGTCCGGTGTCGATCCGGTAGCCGTTCACATGCAGGCGTCCCGCCCGTCCGCCGGGCAGGTCGTCCCGTTCGACGACGGTGACCCGGCGCCCGGCGCCCAGCAGGTGGAGAGCCGCCGACAGGCCGGCCAGCCCCGCCCCGACGACCACCACGTGATCCGTACGGCCCGGCAGTGTGCGGGTCATCGTCCGGCCTCCGGCGTTCCGGGGCCGACCGGCGCGGCAGCGGGCGCCGGATGAGCGCGCGGGGGCGGGCTGTCCGCTGCGCGGGAACCCGTCGCCGCGGTCAGCAGGCCGCGCAGGCGGCGTTGGGGGCCCGCGTCGAGGCGGGCGCCGTCGAAGTGGCGCAGTCCCTGAGCCGACAGGCGGTCGATCTGCGCCTCGACCGCTGCCCGGGCGCCGGTACGCACGAGGACCTCCCGCACCTCGTCGAGTCCGTCCGGAGTCGCGTCCTCGCCGTCGAGTGCACGTCGGAGCACCTCCAGGGCGGGCCGGTCGCCCTTCGCCTCGGCGCGCACCACCGCAAGGGCGACCAGGCAGGTCGGCTTCCCCTCCCGGATGTCCCCGCCGCAGCTCTTGCCGGTGCTCCCGGGGTCACCGAAGACGTCGTCGAGGTCGTCGCGCAGCTGGAAGGCCATGCCCACACGGCGCCCCGCCGCGCCCAGCGCCCGCATCGTGCGGCCGTCCGCGCCCGCCAGCGCCGCGCCCAGTACGAGGGGGCGCCCGACCGAGTACAGCGCGCTCTTGAGGCAGGCGGCGCGCAGCGCGTGCGACAGCGAGCGCGACGCGGTCAGTTGGCCCTGGAGGTCGAGGAACTGACCCGCCACCATCTCCATGCGCATGTCGCTCCACAGCCGGCGAACCACCGTCGCCTTCCACGGGTCGAGCGCCGAGTCGGCCACCACGTCGTCCGCCCACGCGAGCGCCAGGTCCCCGGCCAGAACCGCGGCCGCCTCCCCGAAGCGGGTGACGCGGTCCGGCGACGCGACACCGCTGTACCGGTCGCGTACCTCCGCGTGCATCGCGGGACGGCCGCGCCGCAGCGTCGCGCCGTCCATCATGTCGTCGTGGACCAGCGCGCAGGTCTGGAGCAGTTCGAGAGCCGCCCCGATGCTGAGGGCCGCCGTGGCCGTCGACTCGTCGCCCCCGCCGCAGGCGCGCATCGACCACCACAGGAGCTGCGAGCGGGTGCGCTTGCCGCCGTCCTGCGTGAAGCGGGCGACACGCCCGGCCAGTTCGCGGGCGAACAAGCCGTCCAGGACGCCGGCCCGGCTGAGCCGGTCGGCGAGCAGCCGGTCCAGTACGTGCCCCACCGCGGCGGGCACGTCCGCGTCTACGGTGTCGGGCTCGAACGCCGCGGTGACGGCGCCTTGCGGCACTCTCGCGCCGTGCGCCGCGGGAGCTACCGTCCGGCCCGGCCGCCCCTGCCGCGGCGAGGACCCCGAGGGGGCCTCCAGGCGGGGGACGGGCGGCGGCGTTGCCGCGAGGTGGTCCTTCGCCTGGGTGGGGCGCATCCCGGTTCCTTTCCTCGGTCTCGATCGCTCCTCACGGGTTTTCGGTCCCTTCCCGCGATACGGATGCGGTTCGGAGCGCCTAGGCCGAACGCGCGGGATTGTCACCGCGCGGGCGCACCCGCCCAGGTGACCGCGCCCGGTGATGCATCCGATTCCGCACGGATGCGGGAATCCTGGGCGTCGCGCGCACGCAGGCGACGGGATGGGAGGGAGCCGCCGTGCTGGAGGCGGACGTGGTGGTGATCGGTGCGGGGGCCGCCGGGCTGTCCCTGGCCCATCGCCTGAGCGGACACATGCCCGGAGCGCGGACCCCGTCGGTGCTCCTCGTCGACGCTCCGCCCGGTCCGCTGCGGCCCGGCCCGCGTACCTGGTGCTTCTGGGAGTCCGGCCGCGGCCGCTTCGACGCCGCGGTGCGAGCGCACTGGCGTCACCTGCGGGTACGACCGCCCGCCGGAGACGCGATCGAGGGGGACATCGCGCCGCTGCGGTACAAGATGATCCGTTCCGACGACTTCGAGTCCATGGTCGCTCGGGACCTCGCGCGCAGCCCCAACGTGCGGCGCCTGGAAGCGACCGCGGACGCCGTGGAGGGGACTCCCGCCGGGGCACGCGTGCTGATGACCTGGCCCGATGGCAGCGCCCACGTCCTGCAGGCCCGCTGGGTGTTCGATTCGCGTCCCCTCGCCGGTCTCCCCCCTGCCCGCACCACCCTTCTGCAGCACTTCCACGGCTGGTTCGTACGAACCGCCCGGCCCGCCTTCGACCGTGGTACCGCCGAACTGATGGACTTCCGCACCCCGCAGCCCGCCCACGGGCTCTCCTTCGGCTACGTCCTGCCCACCGGCTCCTGCGAAGCCCTCGTGGAGTACACCGAGTTCTCCCGCCGCCCCTTGACGGCGAGCGGCTACGAAGCGGCGCTGCGGCACTACGCCGAAGACGTGCTGCGCCTGGGCGAGCTGGACGTCGTCGCGACGGAGACCGGAGTGATCCCCATGACGGACGCTCCCATGCCTCGGCGGGTCGGCGCGTCGGTGTTCCGGATCGGTGCCGCGGGTGGTGCGACGCGCCCGGCCACCGGATACACCTTCGCCGGACTCCAGCGCCAGACGCAGGCGGTCGCCGCCGCGCTGCGGCAGGGGCGCCGACCGGTACCGCCGGCCGCCCACTCCGCGCGGGCCCGCACCATGGACTCGGTGCTCCTGCGCGCCCTGGACAGCGGCCGGGTCGACGGCCCCGCTCTGTTCTCGCGGCTGTTCACCCGCGTCCCGGCGGTCCGGCTGCTGCGCTTCCTCGACGGGCGCACGAACCTGGTCGAGGACCTGTGCGTCGGCCGTCACGCCCCGGTCGGCCCCATGCTGCGTACCGCCGTCGAGCTGCCCGCACTGCCGCGCCGTCCCTTCGGCTGCCCTCCCTCCGACTGACTCCCCCGTTCCGCACCCGTCCCTGGAGACCGCATGACCCTGCTGCGCGACGAGAACCTCGCCGCCGCGTTCGACCACGCGTCCCGCAGTTACGACGTGCTGGCGGCCGCCAATCCCGGCTACCACGCGCATCTTCGGCGCTCGGTGCGCCGCCTCGGCCTGCCCGGACGCGGAGAGGGACTGCGCGTGCTGGACCTCGGCTGCGGCACCGGAGCGTCCACGGCCGCCATCCGGTCCGTCCTCCCGGCCGCCGGCATCACGGCCGTCGACGCCTCGGCCGGCATGCTGGGCCGGGCCGCCGCCAAGCCGTGGGCGGACGGCGTGCGATTCGTCCACACGCCGGCCGAGCAGTTGCCGGAGGCGGGAGTGACGGGGCCGTTCGACGCGGTGTTCGCCGCCTACCTCTTGCGCAACGTGTCCGATCCCGACGCCGTACTGGGCGCGGTCCGCGCCGTACTGCGACCCGGGGGACGCCTCGGGGTCCACGAATACGCGCTCAGCGGGCGCCGCGCCGACCGGGCGGTGTGGACGCTGGTGTGCCGGGGCATCGTCCAGCCCGCCGCGACCGTGCTGGGGGACGGGCCGCTGTACCGCCACCTGTGGCGCAGCGTCGTCGGCTTCGACACGGCCGGCCGGTTCGCGGAACGGATCCGCGAAGCCGGCTTCGACCGGGTCCGGGCCCTGCCCCTGCCGGGCTGGCAGACCGGCATCACCCACACCTTCGTGGGCTCGCGCGGGGCAGGCCGTCGATGAGCGGCCCGGCGCTCCTGCGGCCTGCCGCGCGCCGCGGCCGAGACCGGCGGGCGCGCGTCCTGCCGGCGCACCCCGGAGCCCGTCGCGCAGACGCCCACCCCACGGTGGCGGTGGTCGGCGCCGGGATCGCCGGACTCGCCGCCGCCACCGCGCTGGCCGAGCGGGGCGTGGCGGTGACCCTGTACGAGCGCGAGAGCTACGTCGGGGGCCGCGTGGGCGGCTGGCCGACCCGGCTGCGCGACGGCAGCAACGTGACGATGAGCCGTGGCTTCCACGCCTTCTTCCGGCAGTACTACAACCTGCGGGGCCTGCTGCGCCGTACTGATCCCGGCCTCGCCCGGCTGGACGGACTGCCGGACTATCCGCTGCTGCACGCGCAGGGGCTGCGTGACAGCTTCCGGCACGTCCCGCGCACTCCGCCGTGGAGCGCACTGGGCTTCGTAGCGCTGAGCTCCTCCTTCCGGCTGCGGGACCTGCGCGCCATGGACCCGGTCGCGGCCCTTCCACTGCTCGACGTCCGCGTACCCGGCGTGTACCACCGTCTCGACGGCCTCAGCGCCCACGACTTCCTGGAGGCAGTCCGCTTCCCGGACAGCGCCCGCCACCTGGCCTTCGAGGTGTTCTCCCGGAGCTTCTTCGCCGACCCGCGGCAGCTGTCGGCGGCCGAGATGGCCCTGATGTTCCACATCTACTTCCTCGGCTCCGCCGAGGGCCTGCTGTTCGACGTGCCCCGCTCGCCCTTCCCGACGGCGCTGTGGGACCCCTTGGTCGGATACCTGCGGCGACACGGCGCAGAGGTGCGCACCGGCAGTCCCGTCCGGCACGTCGCGCCCGCCCGGGACGGCGGGTTCGAGGTCGCCGGAGATACCGACGAGCGCCGGCACGACGCCGTGGTGCTCGCCCTGGACGCCGCCGCCCTGCGGGACCTGGTGGGCCGCTCGGAGCGGCTGGGCGAGCCCGCCTGGCGGGAGCGCGTCGCGCGCCTGCGGACCGCCCCGCCCTTCCTGGTCAGCCGACTGTGGCTGGACCTGCCCGTCGCCCCCGACCGTCCCGGCTTCCTCGGCACCAGCGGCTTCGGCGGCCTCGACAACATCAGTGTGCTGGACCGCTGGGAGGACGAGGCGGCCCACTGGGCGGCACGCACCGGAGGGTCTGTCGTGGAACTGCATGCCTACGCCGTAGAACCCGGCGCGCCGCGCCCCGCCGAGGAGCGGCGCCTCGTCGAGCAGCTCCACCGCGTGTACCCGGAGACCCGCGCCGCCACGGTCGTCGACGTCCGCCACGAATGGCGGGAGGACTGCCCGCTGTTCCCCGTGGGGGGATACGCCGACCGCCCCACCGTCCGCACCTGCGATCCCGGCCTGGTGGTGGCCGGCGACGTCGTGCGCACCGACCTGCCCGTCGCGCTGATGGAACGGGCGGCCACGACCGGCTTCCTCGCCGCGAACGCCCTGCTGGAAGGATGGGGCGTACGCGGGCAAACCCTGTGGACGGTGCCGGACCGCGGTCGTAGCGCCGTACTGCGGAAGGCGGCTGCCTGGTCAGAGCGTTGAGGAGACGGGCGGCTCTGCGGGGCGGCGCAGCGGGGCGGCGCAGCGGGGCGGCGCAGCGGGGCGGCGCAGCGGCATCAGCGGGGGCGTCGTCCCGACGAGGGAGTCGCCTGTTGACTTCACGCGTCCCGGTCGGCCTCCTGAGCCGCGCGCTCCAGCCGGCTGCGATGGTCCTCCCACCACGCCGGGTCGCCCGGCGGCATGCTGTCGTTGCCCATGTTCATCCCGACGGCACCGTCTATGAGTTCGCGCAGGATGTCGGCGTGTCCGGCATGCCGGTGCGTATCGGCGATCACCCGCACTACGGCATGATGCAACGTCACCTCACCCCTGTCGTCGGGCCACCACGGCACCCTGCCGGTCGCGTCCAGCGCCAGCGCGCCGATCGTCGCGTCCGAGTGCGCCCACGCCCGGCGATAGAGTTCCACGATGTACTCGCGTGTCTCGTCAGCGGTGGCCCACATGTCCGCGTTGGCCCCGGCACCGTCATCGAGCCAGGGCAGCAGCTCGCCGGACGGCCGTCCGAAGGTGTCGCCGAGGTAGCCCAGCTCCACACCGGCCACGTGTTTCACCAAGCCCAGGAGAGTGGTGCCGGTCGGCGTCAGCGGGCGGCGGATGTCGTACTCCGAAAGCCCTTCGAGCTTCCACAGCAGGGCGTCGCGGGCGGACTGCAGAGAGAAGTGGAGGTCGGCCTTGGGATCCGATTCGGTCATGGGGCCAGTCTGCCGCTCGGGCGGTCCTTGACGACCACCGCCTGCTCCCCCGCACCGCGTCGGCCGCCTGCGCCGCCCTCACGGACGCGGGCGGCTACTCCGGGCCCGTCCAGTCGAAGGTGATGTGCTTGCTGGACTGGCCCTCCCGGCTCCAGTGGAAGCCGAAGGCATCGGCGCGGTCCGCCGTCGAGCGGCCCCAGGTGGCCACCTGCCCCGGCCCGGTCTCCGAACCCGGCAGGTTGGTCGACTGGACCCGTGCGCCTTCGGGTGTCGTCGGACCGGTGAGCGCCACGGCGCTCGCTTCGACCCGGCCGGGAATCGTCGCCCTCCAGCCACCGAGGTCTTCGTCGACATCGATCCGGATGTGCGCGAAGTCCATGCCGCGCATCTCGGCGTCCAGCATGCCCACTATCTCGGCGGGCCAGCTGCCGGCCTGGCCGCCGAAGATCATCTGCAGGGCTCCGCGCTGCGCCTCGTCGGCGCGCTCGTCGAGGAATACCGCCGCGTAGGAATCGGTGTGCTCGGCCCATATGTTGCCGGCGAAAGAGGCGAGCATCAGGACGTTGAGGCCGTCCAGTGACACCTCGCCGTAGTTGCCCTCGCGTATGTGCCAGGCCAGGACTCCGTCGCATTCACCGTAGGTGGGCAGCTGGGCGAAGGAGCACGGGCAGGGGATGTTGCACCTGCACGTGTCGAACCAGTCGCCGGCCGCATGCCATCTCGGGACAGTCGCTGTCGTCTCGGACATCTCATCGCCTCCGCATGGGCCCACCCCGGGCACAGGGAGCACGTGGTCGCCACTTCCCCGGCGCACATCGGTACACGCACTCGGCGGCACGGGTCATCAGTTCCATCCTCCCGCTTCCGCCGCCGCGGGGGAAGCGGAGAGGGCCGGGACGAGGAGAGCGGTACGACCACACGCCCGCCGGCGGCGGCGAGGGGGCCGCCCCGGCGCCGGTGCTCAGAGCAGGCCCGTCATCCGGCTCATCTCCTCCATCGGGGGAGCGTTCTCGAGGCCGGGCAGCAGCCAGTCCTGGAACGGAGCGAGAGCCGCCATCACGAGCAAGGCGATTCCGACCACCCAGGTCAGCCAGGGGCCGCGCCGCCACAGCTTCTCCAGGAAGATCACCGCCGCTACGCCCGCCATGGCCGCCACGTTCATCAGGCCGAGCGGGATCAGGACGACCATCAGCCCCCAGCAGCAGCCGACGCAGTAGAGGCCGTGGTGTGCGCCGACCCGCAGATCCTTGGCCCAGGGACGGAACCGCGAGTACCGCACCAGTTGGAACATCGGATTGCGGCAGTGTCGCAGGCAGACCCCCTTGAGCGGCCCGAACTGGTACAGCCCGGCGAGGAGGAAGGCCCCGGCTCCGATCCATCGGCCGGCGTCCGCACTGCCCTCCACCAGTCGTCCGGTCACGGCCAGGGCTCCGTAGGCGAGCAGCCCGAAGCAGGTCCAGGCCAGCAGATAGCCGCTGACGAACTCGGCGACGTGCAGTGCACGGACCGCCGGCCCCGCCGGGCGACGGCTGATCCCCCGCACCCAGGTGAGGGCGACGGGGGCCACCGACGGCAGCATCATCGCCGCCATCATGACCACCCACAGAAGGAGGAAGAGCGGGAGCGCCAGGCCCATGGTGCCCGGCTCCATCCCCATGTGGCGGGCCTGCCCGACCGTGAGCACCCACGCGAGTGCGGCGATCAGCACCATCAGCATCCATCCGGCCGCCAGATCGCGCCGGGGCAGCAGCACTCCCAGCCGGGTCGGCGCGGGCGCTTCGAGGTGGAGGTGCCACATGCCGGGCCTCCCAGAGACGCCATGGCCCGAGGACACCTCCAGCTCAGCACACAACCCCCGGGTCAGCGATGCAGCAGCTCCGCGGAGTGCGGCCGGGGGCGACCCTGCCCGGCGGCATGCTGCGGGCCTCGCTTCGAGCTACTGCCCGGACGTCCGTGCCGCGCTCGCGACCACTCCCGACCGGAGCCGCACCCGGTCGCCGTGGGGCGCTCACGCGTACGGCCGCCCCGGGATGCGGGCCGGGACCCCGCGGTGAAGCCTGGGGGCGTCCCTGAGGCGAGTCGGCTCGAAAGGCGGACCAGGCGTGGTGACACCCGTGACACGGATTCCGCTGGACGGCGGCGGCTTCGTCCTGGTCGAGGAGCCGGGCGCCCTGCACGAGGTGGGGCCGGTGAAGGCCGGGCGCATCGGCGAGGCCGTGCGGGAGCTGCCCGTGACGCTGGAAGCCGCGCTGGCGCCGGTCACCGCGGTCGCGCGCACCGCTCTGGACCAGCTGCGCAAAGCCGGTCCCGACCAGATCGCCGTCGAGTTCGGTGTCGACCTGGCGTTCGAAGCCGGAGCCGTGATCACCAAGAGCCAGGCCGGCTGCCACCTGAGGGTGACCGTGTCCTGGAACAGCCACGACCGCATCAGCCGCGCGACGGAGGCGACGGGGAGCTGATCGCGGTGGCCCCTTCGAGGCAGGGCGCCGACGGCCGCCCCCTTCAGACCTGCCTACTGCGGTGGCCCGGATCCTCGCCTCGGACGGGACGGCACGGTCCTGCCGGCCTTCCCCCGCGTCGGCGGCGGGGAACGCGTGCGGGGGGGGGAGCCCTACGGCTTCCCGACCCGTACCCCGCCGGTAGGACGGGGTGCGGCCGCCGGGACCACGGCACGGCGCAGGGCCGTGCGATGGGTGAGCCGGGCTCTGTTGGATCACAAGCCCCGGGCGACGGGGTGCAGCGGTTCGTACAGCGGGAGTTCGGCGCCGCTGGGGAGCCGGATCGCGGTCAGTCTGCCCCAGCGCTGTTCGCTGACGGGGCGGGTGATCTCCACGCCCTTGGCCCGGAACTCGCCGAGTTGGGATTCAAGGTCGTCGCACATCAGGTACAACTCGTGCCGAGGTGGGCCGTCGGTCGGGTGCACGGCCAGTTCGGACGGGGGCAGCCCGAAGATGAGCCAGCCGCCGCCCGCGTCGACGCCGGGGAAGCCGAGGACGTCACGGATGAAGGCACGGTCCGCCTCGGCGTCGTGGCTGTAGAGGATGACATGTGCACCGTTGATCATGGCTGGCCCCTGTCCCTCCGCGTGCTCACGCCCCCGTGCCCGGCATCCTGGCACGCCGGGGGCAGGGAGATCTCCCACCGGCCTCGATGACACGGTGACTGATGCGATGGTCGATGCCGCGGGAAACGACATCACCCTCGCGCCGGGACAGACGGGATACGTCAGGACCGCCCCTGCCCGGCCGGCGAACTGGCCATCAGCGGGAGCGTCCCCGGGGGCAAGCCCGGCGATTTCAGCGTCAGCACCGATTCCGCTTACTGGGACGACGGCCCGCGGGGTTGGCTCTTCAGCGGGCGCAACAACACCTCTGCGCCGCTCGATGTGTACGCCACGGCGTTCTGCACCGCTGCCTCCGTGCCGAACCTCGGCAGCGCGGACAGCAGCCCGCGCCACTCCCCTGGCCGCTGCCGGGCCCCGGAACTCTCACCCACCACTCGTCGTCTCGGGAGCAGGTCCCGCCGCACCTCGACGTCTCCGGCCGCCGGCCCGTCCATCGAAGGGCTCTGCGGCCTGCGCGGCTCTATGGCCAGGTCTCCGGTCGGGCCTCGGGACCGGGACGCAGGGTCACTGCGGCGGGGTCGGCTGTCGCCTCAGGGCGAGAGCGATGAGCAGGGCGAAGGCGATGAGGGCGGTGAGCGTGCGCAGGTCGTTGAAGAGTTCCCAGCGCCGCAGGATCTCCGCGTGATCGACGGGCGGCGAGGTGCGGGCCCATTCCTTGATCAGGCCGTTGATCGGCACGTTGCCGAACCGGGTGATCAGGAAGGAGCCGAGCGTCAGCAGACCTGCGGAGGCCGCGATCAGCCGGGCGGGGCCGTGTGCCAGGGCCGCGAGGGCGAAGGCGCTCAGTATCGACACGGCCATCGCCGCCTGCATGGTGATGCCGTTCATCTTCATCAGCTCGGCGTGGAAGGACAGTCGCATGTCGAGCGGTACCGCGTTGAAGGTGGGGACGAGATTGGCCGCGCCGTAGCCGAACGCGCCGGTGAGGAGGCCGGTGGCGAGCAGGGCGAGCCCGTGGAGGAGTCGGATGCGCATGTTCCTCACGCCTGCACGGCGGCGAAGCGGTCGCGCGGTTCGCCGTGGAGGTGTCCAGGTGGCAGCCGTCGGCCGTAGGCGAGCAGGAGCAGGTCCTGTGCCGAACCGGACAGAGGTGTTCCGGTACCGAAGGACCAGTCGAGATCGGTGGCGCGCAGTTCGATGCCGTGCAGGTCGGCTCCGAAGAACCTGAGCGTTCTGGCGTCGACGCTCTCCAGGAGGATGCGCAGGCGGTCCTCGGGAACCCTGCGGTCGAGGCCGAGCGCGACGGTGATGTCCAGGCCGTGCACCACGTCGTGGCCGAGCGCCGCCCTGATCCCGCCGACCGGAGGCTTCCAGGGATGATGCGCGTTGTCACCGAGGAATGCGGCGAGTTCGCGTGTGGAAAGGGCGGCCGCGTCCTTGTGGGCGCAGCGGTCGGTCATGCGGTGGAGACTGCCGCGCGCTCTGATCAGTTCCCGCGCCATCGTGGGGAGCGAGTACCGGAACCCCATCGTCATATGGGCCGCGACCTCTCGTACCCGCCATCCCCCGCACAGGCTGGGTGCGTCCCATTGCTCGGCCGACAAGCCGTCGAGTACGGCCGCCAGCTCCCGGCGTTCGGCCGCGATCGCGGCTCTGGTGTCAGCCGCTGCTTTCCGGTGCGTCGTGTTCCCCATGGCACCAAGGCTCTCGTTGGCACACCCACACGTCCAAGAGTCTTCATGTCTCGCAATTGGAATGATCAGTTATGGACATTCGGCAGCTGCGGTACTTCGTCACGGTCGCGGAGGAAGCCAACTTCACCCGCGCCGCAGCCCGTCTGCACCTGGCGCAGCCGGGATTGAGCGCCCAAGTCCGCCAGCTGGAAAGGGAACTCGGGCATCCGCTCCTCGACCGCTCAGGCCGGTCGGTGACCCTGACGGAGGTGGGCGCGGCGGTACTGCCGTACGCGCGGGCCGCGCTCAGCGCCGTAGAAGCGGTACGGCAGACCGCGGAGGAGTTCACCGGGCTGCTCCGTGGCCAGGTCACCCTCGGCCTCGTCGCGGGCGCGGCCGCGGCGGCCCACGAGTTCGACCTGGCCGCCGTGTTGGCCGGCTTCCACGAGGACCATCCCCGAGTCGAGATCGCCCTGACCGAGGACACCTCGGAGCGCATGCTCACCGCACTGCATCGCGGGGAACTCGACATCGCCGTGATCGGACTCGCGGACGACGAGCCGCCACGGGGCGTCTGCGTCCAAGTCCTGGTGGACGAACCCCTGATGGCAGCCGTCGCCCCCGACGACCCGGCCCTCAACCCCCCGGACCGCACGAGCATTGCGTTGGCGGAGCTCCGCGAGCGTCCACTGATCAGCCTGCCGCGTGGCACAGGTCTGCGCGGGGTCCTGGACCGTGCCTGCGCACAAGCGGGGTTCCGGCCCCGCATCGCCTTCGAAGCGGCCGCTCCGCTGTTCCTCGCACAGCTCGCCGCCCGCGGTCTCGGCGTGGCGGTGATTCCGGCCCTGCCCGCCGGAGCGGCGGAGGCCCACGGACTGCGGACACTGGAGATCACCGAGCCTCGGCTACGCGGTCGGGTCGCCCTGGCCTGGCGAACGGACGGCCCCTCCAGCCCCGCGGCCACCGTCCTCCTGGACCTGCTGCGGACCACCCTCACCACGCCGGGAACCGACTGACCGGACAGGCCGCCAGCTCCGTACCGGTACACCGGGCCGGCAGGTGATCGACGGGTGGTCCGGCCCGCGGGCACGGCGGTCCCTCACATGCCCCGGCGCCCCAGGTCGCGCAGTACCTCGCGGGCGGCGCGCGCGCCGGAGGCGAGCGCGCCCTGGACCGACCCGGTGGCGCGGTGGTCGCCGCACACGTACCGCCCCGGCGCGGTGCGTGTGGTGCGGGTGAGCGGCTGCGGTGGCGTCATGGCGGGCAGCGCGTCCTCGATGCTGCGGACGGTCAGCAGGTCCCAGCCGCCCGTGTCCGTTCCGTACGCCTCACCCAGCACTGGGCGGAGCTCGCCCTCACGCCCGGGCACGTCCCGGCCCAGGACCGATGTGGCGACCAGGGCGTGGCCGGGCGGGGCGTAGGCGGGGACGACGTCGCTGAGGACACATGTGTTGAGGAAGCGGCGGCGGGTGTCCACCAGCAGCGTCGGCTCGCCCACGGGGGACCGGGGAGCGACGTGGTAGTACGTCGTCACGATCCGGTAGGCGGGCAGGGCGACCTCGGGCAGCAGTGCCCGGACGCTTCCGGGGCCGGTGGCCACCACGACCGCGCGCGCGGGGATCTCCCGGCCCTCAGCCGTCAGAGCACCGTCGTCCGTGAGCCCCGCCACGGCGTTCTCCAGGCGCACGGCATTCCCGGGGAGGGGGGCGGCCAGGGCCTGCGGGACCGCCCCGATGCCGTCGGTGGGCAGGCACAGCGTGCCGCGGATCATGCTCCGCCAGACCAGGTGGAACATCCGGGCGGAGGTCTCCAGCTCGTCCTCCAGGAAGACCCCCGACAGGAAGGGGCGGAAGAACCTCTCGACGAACGCTTCGGAGATGCCGGCGTCCGAGAGTGCGGCGCGGGTGGTGGTGTCTGCGAGCCGTTTGATCCGGCTGGGGGGCACGAGCGCGTCACGGGCGGACAGCAGGCCGAGGGCGACCAGGTCGCGGGGGCCGGCGAGGCGGCCCCCGACCAGGCCGGGCAGTGTGCGCGGGTCGCGGACGGGATCGCCGAAGCGGAGCCGGCCGGAGGTGCTGTGCACGAGTGCGCCCGGGGTGAAGGGGCGCAGCCGGAGATTCTTCAGGACGAGCCGGCGACGGACCTGGGGATAGGAGGTGTTGAAGACCTGGAACCCGCGGTCCACCACGAAGCCGGCGATCCGGTCGGAACGCATCCTGCCGCCGACCGCGTCGCCGGCCTCCACCACCCGGACGCCGACACCTGCTGCCAGCAGATCCCGGGCGCACGCGAGCCCGGCCAGGCCGGCGCCGATGACCAGCACGTCCGTCGCGTCCGGGGTCGCGGACACTCGATCACCTCTCCCACCTGCCGGCGCCGCCGCCGGCCGTCCTCACCAGCCGGCGGTTCCCGGACCGCCCTTGAACGGGCCCAGGATCCCGGCGGTGATCCAGCCGCCGTAGAAGTCGCCGGGCTGGGCCAGCAACCTCCACCTGCCCTTCCGCGATTGCGGCACGAACGGATGCAGCAGCCGGCCCAGCGGGGCGTGTGTGCCTCGATCCGTCAGAGGTCTCGAACGAGGAAGACTTCGTCGACGAAACACCAGGCCCAGGGCTCGTCGGGGGCCAAGGACAAGACCACGGGGTGTCCCGTCCGCGCATGGTGAGCGTAGGCGTGCTGACCACGGGAGCTGTCGCAGCACCCCACGTGCCCGCAGGCCGCACACCATCTCAGCCCGGTCCAGGTCCAGCCGAGGGCGCGGCAGTGCGTGCAGACGTCGTGCGGTGTCTCCGGAGAGGCGGGCAGCGCCGCCACATGGGAACAGATGCGCCCTTCCGGGCGCCCGCCATCGGGCGACACCGCCCACGAGGAGGGCACGGGCGAGGCGGAAGGCTGCCGGCGCGGGCCGTCGGGATTTCGGTCCGAGGGGGCCATGGGAGTTCCTTCCGGCCTGAGGTACAGCGGCCGGCCTTGCGCCTTCAGCCTGGTGCGCGAACGCATCGGTGACGCGCCGGCGAGCGGCGGTGCATCATACCCGGGAGCTCCCTCTGCAGGGGTCATCCCTGGTAGCGGGCGGCCAAGGTCCGTACGGTCCCGGCGATGCGGTCGCGGAGTTCGGCCGGAGCCATGACCTCGATGTCGCTACCCAGCCGGAGGAACTCCCCGTGGGCGTGGTCGATCGATTCGATGGGCACCCGGGTCTCCGTCCATCCGCGGCCCTCGGGGGGCGTCACGCCGAGACGACGGGCGCCCTCCGGGGTGAGCCGTACCAAAGCCTCCCCGGTGTGGAGCCGGCCCTGGAAGTCGATCAGGTAGCCGTTCCAGTACGCGGCCAGGTCGAACCCGTCCGGGACGGCGAACTCTTCCTCCAGGGAGTGCAGTTCGCTGATCTGGTCGACGCGGTAGGTACGGATCCCGGACGGCCCGCCGGCGACCACGTACCAGCGGCCGGCCTTGAGTACGAGCCCGTACGGCTCCACCCTCCGCTCGATCTCCTCCGGCGCCCGCCAGCGCTGGTACCGCAGGACCACCGCCCGCCGCGCCCACACCGCGGCGGCGACCGCGGCCAGGTGTGGCGTACGGTCTGCGCCGCCGTACCAGCCGGGGGCGTCCAAGAGGAAGCGTTCCTGGATCCGCCCGGCGTGCTCGCGCAGCTCCGCCGGAAGGGCTGCCCGCAGCTTGAGTTGGGCGGTGGCGAGCGCTTCACCGAGGCCGAGCTCGGCGGCGGTGCCGGGGAGCGCGGCGAGGAACGCGGCCTGCGCCTCGTCGGCGGTCAGTCCGGTGAGACGGGTCCGGTAGCCCTCCAGCAGCCGGTAACCGCCCAGGTGTCCGGCGTCGCCGTACAGCGGGATGCCGGCGGCGCCGAGCGCCGCGACGTCCCGGTAGACCGTACGAACGGAGACCTCCAGTTCCTCGGCCAGCTGCTGGGCTGTCATCCGGCCCCGGTTCTGGAGCAGCAGGAGCAGGGTGACCAGTCGGCTCGCGCGCATGCCGCCCAGTATCCACTGACAGTGGATGTCAGGGGAATGTCCCTAGCCTGCGGCGCATGGACGACTTTGACTTCCTTCACGGCTGCTGGGACGTGGCCAACCGCCGTCTCACCGCACCTCTCGGCTCAGGCCCGGCCACCTGGGTGGAGTTTCCCGGCCATGCGGTCGTACGACCGCTGTTCGGGGGCGCCGGCAACATCGACGAGCTCAACCTCCCCACCCTCGGCCGCCAGGGCGTGACGCTACGACTGTTCGACCGCGAGACGCAGCGCTGGTCGATCCACTGGTCCGACAGCCGGACCGGCCGACTCGATCCCCCGGTGGTCGGCGGCTTCACGGGTGACCGCGGTGACTTCCACGGCGAGGACACCTACGACGGCCGCCCGATCCGGGTGCACTTCACCTGGTGCCGCCTCGGCCCGGACGCCGCGCGCTGGGAGCAGGAGTTCTCCGCCGACGGCGGCGTCACCTGGGAGCTCAACTGGGTCATGGACCTCGCCCGCACCGGGGTGGCCGGCGCATGAGCATCGTCGAACTCCGGCAGTACACGCTGCACCCCGGCGCCCGGGAAACGCTGATCGAGCTGTTCGAGCGCGAGTTCGTGAGCGGTCAGGAGGCGGTCGGCATCGAGGTCGGGGGCCGGTTCCGCGACCTCGACGACCCGGACCGCTTCGTCTGGCTGCGGGCGTTCCCCGACATGAGGCATCGTCGGCGCTCGTTGGAGGCGTTCTACACCGGCTCGGTCTGGCGGGAGAACCGCGACGCGGCCAATGCCACCATGATCGACAGCGACAATGTGCTGCTCCTGCACGGCCCTGGCTTCACACCGCGGTCGGGCATCCGCGAGGTGGTCGGGACCGTCTGCCGGCCGTCGGACGCGGTCGCATTCGACGCGTACGCGGCCCGGCACCTCGGTCCGGGCCATGCGCTGCACCGCACCGCACACGTCGAAAACGACTACCCCCTCCTGCCGGTGCGCACCGGGGAGGACGTGCGGGTCTGGTTCGGCCCGGCCGAGCCACCCCCCTGGCCGGTCCGGCAGCTGCGGCTGGAGCCGGTGACGGCGTAGCCGGCGCGGGTTCCGGCAGCAGTTGGCCGCGCCGCCGGGGCGCTCTCGCGCGGGTGGCCGGAGCTCACCGTCGCGGCCTCCGGCGAAGCTGCACTTCGCCGACGTTCCCTCAGCGGAGCACCGGTCACCTCGCGTGGACGGGCCGGTGCGGCCGGCTCGGTCCTGCCGCTCCGCGATGAGGGCCGGCAGGTCGCGCATGGCGTGGAAGACGGTGGTGCCGGGGCCTTCGAGCCGTTCGGCCGGGGTGAGCCCGCCGGCATAGCCGAAAGACCGCATGCCGGCGGCGCGGGCTGCGCGGACGCCGGGCCGGCTGTCCTCCACCACCAGGCAGGCGGCCGGGTCGACGCCCATGTGCCGGGCGGCGTGCAGGAACAGGTCGGGGGCGGGCTTGCCCCGGGACACCTCAGTGGCGCTGAAGATGCGGCCCGCGAAGCGTTCGTAGAGCCCGGTGCGGCCGAGGGTGTGCCGCATCTTCTCGTGGGAGCCGCTGGGAGGCGTCGCACGTCGGGAGCGTGAGCGCGTCGAGGGCTTCGGGCAGGCCGTCGACCGGGGCGAGCTCGGCTTCCACGGCCTCACTGTGAAGGCGCTCGAACCGCTCCGACCAGGTTGCGGCCGTGCCTTCGCCGAGTCGCGCCGCGACCTGTTCGCGGATGGCCGCGTGCGAGCGCCCGATGAACCGGTCCACGACCTCGTCCTCGGTCAGCGGCCAGCCCAACTCGGCGTCCAGGGTGACCTGCACACGCGCCGCGATGCGCTCGCTGTCCACCAGCACGCCGTCGCAGTCGAATATGACGAGTTCAATGGCGTTGATCATCTCCGCAGCATAGGACCCGCGGTCCGGATCACGCCGTCGCCGGTAGTTCGAGGACCGTGCCCGTCTCCGGTGAATCGGGGAAGCTCGCGCAGTAGCCGTATCGCTCGTACAGTCCCGGATCCGCCCACCGGGCGGTGCGTTGCGTGCGGTAGTTGAACCACAGCGTCGGGCCCTCCGGTGCGGTCAGGATGACGCGGGCCAGGGCCTCGTCATCGGGGTGGTGGTAGGTGTCGCCGTTGGTGGACACCAGGTAGTGCCGTGCAGGGGCGGCTTCGAGCAGGGACTCGGTCACGTTCCGCCGGCTGGCATGGTGCGGAAGTTTGAGGGCGTCCACCTCCAGGGCCGGCAGGCCGCGGTGGGCAGCCACCCCGAGCAGGGCGGCCCCGAGCACAGGACCGAACGCGTCCGCCCCGAGCACGGCGCGGGCGCCGCGGTGCTCGACCAGCAGCGCGATGCTGCTCCCGTTCGGAGCCGTCGTGTCGTCGGCCGTCTTGCGAGCGGCGACGGCGGCGAGATCGCCGAGGGGTTCGAGGATGTCGGGCCTGGCGATGTCGGGCCTCACGGCCCCCTGCCAGACGCGCCTGGCCTGGTCGATGGCTTCGGTCCACTCGCGATCCAGCACTTCCAGGCGTTCGTGGGTCGGTGAGAGCACGGTGACCCGCGGCCCGTCCGGGACCGGTACCTCGATGAACCCGGACTCGTCCCCGGTGTCGACGGGGCCGCCGCCGAATGCCCGGTTCCACGGCAGTACGGGGCCGGCGGAGTCCCCGAGCAGCGCGGCTACCAGACTCAGCCCCTCGGCGACGCTGCCCTGCACGCGGTCCCTGGAGGGCAGGTGCGGAGGGCCGTTGAACCAGTAGTCGCCGACGTCTTCCGCGTACTCGCTCCGCAGGAACGGGAGCATGCCGCCTATGTGGTCGCCGTCGATGTGGGTCACCACGGTGACGTCGATGTGCCGTTCGTCCGGTTCCAGCCGGCTCAACCGCTTTTCGAGCCGGGGCCAGGTGCCCGGAGGGCCGCCGTCGACGAGCATGCGCCAAGGCGGGCCGCTCCCCCGCACGCACTCCACGAGCAGACAGTCGCCCAGTCGCGCAGGCAGTACCTCGATGCGCATGGCCGTGTCCATGGGATCGTCTCCCTCCAGCCCGGCGCACCACCAAATCTACGCTCGTCAACCGTGCGCGGCAGCGCATGGGACGAGGGCCGGCGGGTCCCCCCGTTCACCGGAGCAGGGTCGGGGCAGCGGGGTGAGGTCAGGGCGAGGCGGGTGAACATCAGGTGATACGGGGTCCCGTCGGCGCCCGGTCGGGGGATAACGGTGTAGAGGACCGGCGGCCGACAGGGCCGCCCGGGCCGGCGTCCTCGACGGCCCGCACCCACTCCGTTCCACCGACACGCCCACGCCCCGGTGGCTGTGCCGCTCCCCCCGGAATCCAGAGGTGACCCATGCCGCTCAAGGGCTACGGAGTCCTGGCCGCCCGCGCCGTAGACCGGCGCCGGGAGGGATCCAGCGATACCCCCCACTACCAGATCCACCTCACCGACAACGCCGGCACCCACTACCGGGCCGCCGTCAACGTCGAGTCGCAACAGGCGCCCTCGGAGCTGCTGTACCTGGTCGACGACGACCTGCGCCACCCCGTGACCGCGCTGCTGCCGGCCGCCGGCAGCGGATGGACGGCCCTGGTGTCACAGCCGGGCAAGGCGGCCCTGGACTTCATCCGCGGCAACCTGTTCGACCCCGCCTCGATGCGCGTGCTCCCGCCCGATATCGAGGGCGCCGACAACGACCTGGCCGACCTGCTCGACCACTACGTGCAGCGCGCCATCGCCGACCCCAGCGCCGTCCTCTACGTCTTCGGGCAACGGTTCGGCCCCGAGGCCGACATCCCCGACAAGGTGTTCGGCTTCCGGCCCGGCAACGGCGTACACGACATCCACATGAACCAGGGCAACAGCGGCCGCTTCCGCTCGGACGACGGCGTCTGGCAGGACGGCGCCATGCTCGTGCACCTTCCTGCCGAGAACCGCTGGATCGGGATCTTCCTCGCCTTCCAGTCCCAGGCCTGGCACACCGACGACAGCACCGGCCACCGTATCGACACCGCACCACCGCGCTCCGAGGACCGCGACGAACCCCTGCGGATCCTGGCCGCCCTGGTCAACCCCTCCGGCTCCGCACCCGGAGCCGTCACCGTGCTCAACACCTCTCCTGCCCCGGTCGACCTGCGCGGATGGCAGCTCACCGACCACGACCAGCAGACCCTGCCGCTACCCGCGGGCCTGCTTGAGCCCGGCACCACCCTCACCGTCCCGAGCGGCAACGGATTCCGCTTCGGCGGCCAGGGCGGCACGATCACCCTCCTGGACCCGGACGGCATCAAAGTCCACGGCGTCGCCTACACCGCGCGACAAGCGGAACCCGAGGGCCGGACCATCACCTTCTGAGCACCGGCCCCGGCAGCCCGACGGCGCCCTCCCCGGCCGGCCGGCCGCAGCGTTCTGGCCGGCGGGCGAGGGCGGTACGGTTGCCCGCTGCGCGCCGGGGCTCAGTCGAACCGTACGCAGATCGCCACCGGTAGCTTCGGCGACCAGGTCTTGCTGGTGTGGTCGTACGCCTGGGCGTAGCCGTCGTTGCCGGGAGCGCAGGGAGCGGCGATGTCCGACTCCAGAGAGGCGGCCAAGACTCGTCCACCGGCGAGGGCAGAGGTGCTGGGCCGCGTGGGCCGCCCCTTCGGCACGACCCCGCCGCCGACGAGCCGGGAGAACCCCGCGCCGGTAGAATGATGCCGTCAGGCGTGCAGTGTCCGGCCGCGGGGTGCAACCCGCCCGCACCGCTCGATCGGTCGTCCGTGAGCGTTCGGACCACATCCCTTTGACACGCCGAGAACGATTGATCCCCCTCGCCAACAGAGGAGTTGGCGTCATGAACGACGTCGTGAACCGAGCCACCACCATCGCTGCCGCAGCCCTCCTGGCAACCGCCGGCGTCTCGATCGGTGCCACCCAGGCAACGGCCCTGCCAAGTGCCCCCACCCCCACCTGCCACGTAGCCGACCTGCACATGACCGTCGGCGAGCCGGACGGCGCCGCCGGGTCCCTGTACTACCCGATCTCGTTCACCAATACCTCCACCCACACCTGTACGTTGCGCGGATACCCCGGAGTCAGCGTCATCGACGTCCAGCATCATCAGATCGGCACCTCGGCGATCCGCACCGGAGAGCCGGTGGACGCGGTGTCCGTGCCCCCGGGCGAGACCGTGACCGCCGTCTTTCGCACCAACAGCCGGGCGGTGGTGCCGAACTGCCGGCCGGTGTCGACTTATGTCAAGGTCTTCCCGCCGAATAGCTTCCAAGCTGTGCAGATCCCCTCCCACCTGCGGCTGTGCGGGGCCTTTGAGATCAGCCCGGTACAGGCTTCGGACTGACGACTGAGGAGCGCCCGCAGCCGCGGTTCCCGCCCTCCGGTGAACCGGAAGTCGGCGGCCTGGCGGGCTGCCGGTCCGCGTAGACTCCGTGACGTCGAAGACCCCGTGACGTCGGTGTGTCGACGGCACGGGGCGTTCGGGGCTTTGGGGTCTCAGTGCTCGCAGAGGGAGAACTCTCGCTCGTAGAGCTGCTCGTTGTGTTCGTCCACGAAGAACTTGCGTTCCTGCATGAGTTGTTCGCGGTAGTTCTTGGCCTGTTCAAGCGTCATGGTCGAGGTTGGGGACCACGGTTGCTGCGGTGGCACGTCCGAGGTCGAAACGATCTTTTCCGACGGGTCGACGAGGAAGAACGCGAGGATCTTGCGATGCCCCGGGCGGCTGGGGTCAGTGAGCCGGAACGGGCTGACGCGGTGTTGCAGGATGTTCGGGAAGGCCAGGCACCGGCCCTCCGGGGTCGATGCCGATCCCAGCACCTGGTTCAGCGCGTCCTCGTCCTCCAGGCCGTAGACCTCGCGCAGGCCGTTGTCGTCGTTCTGCTCGTAGTGCGGGTCATCGAGTGCCGCCCGGAAACTCAGCCGGCTTTCGGTGATGTTCTCGCTGTCCCAGTAGTAGAGGGCGGTCGAGACGATCCGCTCGTTCAACATTCCCTCGACGTGCCAGGAACCACCGGGGTACTCCGGCTTGTCCGGGGTGAGGTGAAGGGTGGCGAGCTTGACTATGACCTGGAGAGAGCGGCCGCGCAGGTCGATTCGGTCGGTCTCACCGGGCGACTCGGGCCGGGTGAATTCAGGGGCGTCCGGGATGACCGGGCGGCGGTTTTGCCACCAGTCGTCCTGGGCCGTTTGCCATGCGTCCAGTGCTTCCGCGTAGGCCGCCTTGTCAGCGTAGGAGTTCTTGTTGGGGTATTCCGGCTCCGAGTCGTACCACCCGTAGGGATCGGCCTCGATCCGCGGGGGACGCGGATGGCGCAGATCGGTGAGTACGTTCTCCAGCAGGGGGAGCATGCGCGCGAGCAGGTCCGGGAGTATCGCCGCGAGTTCGCGATGGTCCTCGGGGTGAACGTTGTTGACGTACGAGCGGAAGGTGACATCGCCTTCGGTACTGACGTCGACGTCAGTGGGAAGCCACTGGAACTTTTCCGAGAATTCGTACTTCGAGTAGTGGTCCGTCGGGTTCTGCCAAGCCCGCTCGGGCCCACCGCTCACCTCTCGCACCAAGCAGAAGAGTGAGGGATGAACCAGGTCGAGTACCTGACCGTCCGAGCCGGGATGCCAGTCCTGCTCCGCTTCGGGGACCTGCTCCAGGACCCGGACCGCCTCGCGCAGCCGGGATCCGAGTTCGTCCTCGACGAGCGTGTCCGACTGCCAGGCCCCGTCCACGGCGGACACTTCGATGCCGGTTCGTTCGTCCCGCAGGGCGGCGTAGTGCAGGAGTTCGGCGAGCACGTAACGAACCTGGGCTTCGGTGAGGCCCTGGGCGACCGCCTCTTGCGTCCACCTGGCGACGATGTCGGCGTCGTTCATCTTGTCGAACCACTCAGGCTTCGCCCGAATGTGGGCGCTGCACTCCATCATCTGCAGTTCGCGCAGGGTTCGGGGTGTCGCGAACGATAGGGAACGCGAAGTGTTGAAGGGCAGCGGGAAAGCGGACAGGCCGGTCAATTCTCTTGGTCTCCCCAGTCGGCGTGCGGTGGCAGGAAGGATACGTCAGCACACTGACAGCGCAGCCGTGGTCCTGTCGCCGCCTACCAGGGAGCCCGGCCACGGAGCCGGGGCCTCCGCGTCGTCCGTCGACGGGCGTGCGGGCTCGATCCGGGTCAGAACATTTCGATCCAGGTCAGAACATGCTGTTGTCGTTCTCGGAGGTGGGCGGGATGACCTGGAGGACGTCCCAGTGTTCCACGATCCTGCCCAGCGCATCGAAGCGGAAGATGTCGATGCCCGCGTACTCCTCGTCGGGCCAGATCTGGTGGCAGTGGAGAACGACGTGCTCCCCTTCGGCGAAGGCGCGCTTGAATTCGACGCGCTTGCCGGGATACTCCGCGGCCATGCGTTCGAAGTAATCGATGAATGCCTGCTTGCCGTCGGCAACATGGGGGTTGTGCTGGATATAGGTGTCGCCGGCGTACTGATCAATGGCTTCGGCGGGGCGGCACTGGTTGAACATGAGGTCGTAGAACGCCTTGGCCGCAGCCTTGTTCTTCTCCGGGTCGCTCATGACGGTCACCGTAGGGCTCGCATCGCCACAGGAGCAACTCTGCCGGTGTCGGCGCGCCTCCTGATCAGCCGTCTTGGGCCTTCACACCGTCGGCCGCCCGGTGCGCCGGGGGGCCGTGTCCAGAACGGCCCACATCCTTCGGCCGTCCTCCGCGCTGTCCGTACCGACCGAGTCGACCGTGGCCAACGTCGCGACCCGGCCGAGCACGGCCTCGTCCGGCGCCGCGCACAGATGACTCAGGACGGCCACCAGGACCTTCTGCTCCTGGTCACCGAGATGCACGCTGATCCGCTTCCCGCCGTCCGCGACGGCGGCCTCGACGAAGTGTTCGACGGCCGCCGCGAGGTCCGCCACGGCCAAGGCCCGGTGGTCCCAGCCGCGTACGGTCTCCACGGCCTGTCGGGCGGCCTTCTTCGCCGCCCACTCGTCGGCGCGGAGGGTGAGCGCGGCCGTGCGCCGGTTTCGGACGATCATGCGCGGGCGCCGTACGGCGACTTCCGCCTTCGGCTTCGGCGCCGACTGGGGCCGCGGCGGCTCGACCGGCTTCTTCTGCGGCGGGGGCGTCCTCGGCGGGTAAGTCGGCCAGATCTTGGGCCCCATGGCCTCGGGACTGGTCAACAAGTCCTCCTCGCGGAACGTGGCGCCGAAAGCTCCTCGCCATCCTGACAGGACCCTTCCACCGGCGGGCACGAATCATCCGTCCCTCGCCACCAGAGCCGCTGTGCCGCCGCGCTCCGCGGCTCGGCGAGGCCCGTCGGGGCGTGGCCGGCGGGCCGGGCTGTTGATGCCGTCTCCTGCTGCCCGCCGGGACCGCAGCAGGTGATCGCCCCTACACGCCGGAGCCGGGCCGTGTTCCCGTGGACGCGCCGCCAGGTGCCCCTGTGTCGGGTGCTCCGGGTGTTCCCGTGCCGGCTGCTCCGGCTGCTCCGGCTGCGGGATCGGGGCCCCTCACCTCTTCGAAGGTGTTCCGCGCTTCGGCAGCCGTGACACCGCTCTCGGCCGAGATCTCGTCGGGACCCTTGCCCTCGCCGACGCGACCCTGGCCGATTTCGATCTTCCGGCGCCGTTGCAGCTGCGCCGTCTTGGGGACGGTCACGGTGAGGACGCCGTTGTCCAGGTCGGCCTGGCTGTGTTCACTGTCGGCGCCGGCCGGCACCGTGGTGCGGTACATGAAGCTGCCCTTCCGACGGGTGAGCACCTTGCCATGGTGTTCCTCGGACAGCTCACCGCTGATGACGAGCTCGTCGCCCTCCACCTCGATGTCGATGTTCTCCTTCGGGTAGCCGGGCAGCTCCAGCTTCACCGTGTAGTGGTCCTCGCTCTCCTCCTCTTCCGCCATCGGCAGCCAGACTCCGCTGCCCGCAGCCGGCATCGCCGCCTGCTCCAGGAACCGGCCCATCTGGTCCCACATGTTCTCGAAGTCGTGGAAGGGATCCAGGCTCGGCATGCCCGCGCCCGAACCGTTGCCTCGGCGTCGGATCGGCAGCGCCATGACATCCACCTCCCATAGTCGTTGCGGGCGGTCGGCGTCAGCCTCCACTACGGGGGACCTAACCCTGCCATCAGCTGCTAAACACACAGCAGCAGCGCAATTCAGGTAAATCCTGCACGATTCCGGTTATCCCGCCCCGCCCGGCTCTGCCCAAAGACATAGCCGGGTTCGGTCTGGAGGTCGACGTCCTCCCGCCCGGCGGGATCGATACTGGGCGATGTGCCGCTCATCAGCCGTTTCCGCCGACCCGTCCCTCCCGCAGTGGCGGGTCCGGCCCGTCATGCGGGCCTCGGCCGGGGAATCGGCCGGGCCGTCGGCGAAACCGCCGGGGTGACGGCCGCCGCGCTGTGCCTGTTCGCGGTCGCCCTGCGGTGGTGGGACCTGCCGCACCCCGGCTTCCAGCTCTGCGCGATCGCGGTAGCCGGCGCGCTCTTCCCCCTGCGGCGTCGCCGCTCCGGCCTGGTGCTCCTGGTCCTCGCCCTCCTCACCGGTGCGGCGCCCGTCGTCGGCCCGGTCGCGGCCGCCTCCTCGTACGCGGCGGCGATCGCCGCGGTGCGACCGCGCCGGCACGCCCGGCTGCTCGGCGGCGCGAGCCTGCTGATCATGCTCGCGGCGGTGGTGACCGGACCCTGGCTCGGCCCCGGTTCGGTCGTCCGGGCGTCGGAGCTGGCGGTGGTGCTGGCGGTGACGGCGGTGGTGGTACCCGGCCTGGTGGGAACGGTGTACGGGCAGCAGGCCCGGCTGCTGCTGGCGCTGCGCGAACGCGGTGACGCGGCCGAGCGGGCCCGCCGGTCCGCGGACAGCGAGGCGCGCACCCGTGAGCGGTCCAGGATCGCCGCCGAGATGCACGACCTGGTGGGGCACCGGCTCAGCCTCATCTCGCTGCACGCCGGCGGCCTGGAACTCGCCCTCGGCGAGGCCGACCCGGAGCTGCGCGAGGAGGCGGTCCTGGTACGGCGCACCACCCGGGACGCGATGCGCGAACTGCGGCAGGCTCTCGGGGTCCTCGGCCCGCTCGGCCGGGACACCGGGCCGGACGCGCTGACCGACACCACCGGTACCCGGGCCGACATCGAGGCGCTGGTCGCGCAGTCCCGGGACGGCGGGATCGTCGTGCGCCTGGAGTGGAGCGGCCCCGATCTCGACGCGCGGCCCGCGCCGGTACGGCGGGCGGTGCACCGCGTCGTGCGCGAGACGCTGACGAACGTGCACCGGTACGCGCCGGGCTCCCACGTACTCGTGCGGGTCGAGCACGACGACCGGGCAGTGCGTCTGACCGTCCGCAACGGCGGGTCGGCCGCCCGTGCCGGGGTCCCGGACGGCGTCGGGACGGGGCGTGGTCTGCCGGGCCTGCGCGAGCGGGTCGAGCTGCTCGGCGGCGTCTTCGAGGCGGGTGAGCTGCCGTCCGGCGGGTTCCGTGTGTCGGCGGCCGTCCCGGCGGAACCGGACGACGCCGTCGTGCGCGGTCCTTTCGCCTGCGGCGCGGAGGCTTCCCCTCCGGAGGCGTTCGACGCCGCCGCGGGCACCCTGGCGCGCGGCCCGAGGATGGTCAGGGCCCTGGCGTTCGGTCTCGGGGCGGTGGCGCTGTGGGTGCTGATGGCGCTCTCGATCAGCCTGGTGTACGGCCAGCCGAGGGGTGTCGTCCAGCCGCCGAAGCCCCGGCTCGGCATGAGCTACGAGGAGTTGAAGGGGGTCTTCGACAGTCCGGCCGTGCGGGCCGCGGCCACCGGACACGAACCGCCGCGCCCCGCCGCCGCGGCGGGGTGCGTCTATCCGCCCGGCGGAGCCGGCCCCCGCCCCGGTGCCTTCACCGTCACCCGCTACTGCTTCGACGCCTCGCAGCGCCTCATCTCCATCGACCGTTTCACCGTCGCGTCCGTACGGGACGCACCGCCCTGGGAGACCCCGTGATCCAGTCCACCGAGCCGATCCGCGTCCTGCTCGCCGATGACGAGGCGATGATCCGGCACGGTGTCCGGCTGATCCTGCGCCACGCCGAGGGCATCGAGGTGGTCGCCGAGGCCGCCGACGGACACGCGGCGGTCGTGGAGGCCGCCGCGCACCAACCGGACGTGGCTCTGGTCGACATCCGGATGCCGGTGTGCGACGGGCTGGCCGCGATCGCGCCGCTGCTCGCCCTCGACCACGCGCCCCGCGTGGTGATGCTGACGACCTTCGGTGACGACGACAACGTGCTGCGGGCGCTGCGGGAGGGAGCGGCCGGGTTCCTGCTGAAGGACGAAGGGCCGCAGGAGCTGATCAGCGCGGTCCGGGCGGCCGCCGCCGGGGACGCCGTGCTCTCGCCGGGCGTGACCGGGACGGTCATCTCCCGGATGCTGCGCTCCGAGCCCGTGCAGGACGCCGGGGCCGGCCCCGGGGACGAGCGGATCGGCCGGCTCACCGCCCGGGAGCGGGAGGTCTTGGCGATGCTCGGGCAGGGGTTGTCGAACCAGGACGTCGCGGGGCGGCTCGGCATCGGGATCGGCACGGTGAAGACCCATGTGGGCGCCATCTTGGAGAAGACCGGTTCGGCGAGCCGGGTGCAGGCCGCGCTGCTGGCGCACCGGGCCGGTCTGGCTTCCTGACGGGATCGCGCAGGCCTGCAGCCCGCCGCCGCGCCTCTGCCCCGGGGCGGAGTTCCCCGGCCGCGTCCTGGACCTTCGGCAGAGCGTAGGCGGCGCCGGCCGGTCTTTCGGCAGAGGCCGACTCCCGCCTGCGGGACGATGTTTGCGCAGTTCAGGGCCATGAGGATGGAGGCGTCCCCCGGCTCGCGGCGCTCGTCGCGGGCCGTCGCACGCATGCCAAGCCACGCGGAGTCCCCATGCCCACTGCCTCCCTCCCCTCCCCCGGCACCCGGTCCACGGAGCCGGCCGCCCGTGCGTCCGGCCTGACCAAGACGTACGGCAGGGGGGAAACCCGCGTCACCGCGCTCGACGCGGTCTCCGTGGACTTCGCGCGGGGCCGGTTCACTGCCGTGATGGGCCCCTCCGGCTCCGGCAAGTCCACGTTGATGCACTGCATGGCCGGTTTGGACCCGGTCAGCTCGGGGTCGGCCCGGATCGGCGGCACCGAACTGTCCGCGCTGAACGACCGGCAGCTCACCGAGCTGCGCCGGGAGAAGATCGGCTTCGTCTTCCAGGGTTTCAACCTGCTGCCCACCCTGACCGCACTGGAGAACATCCTGCTGCCGCTGCGGCTGGCGGGGCGCCGCCCGGAGGCGGCCTGGCTGGACACCGTCGTCGCCACCGTGGGGCTGGCGGGCAGGCTCTCGCACCGGCCGTCCCAGCTCTCCGGCGGCCAGCAGCAGCGGGTCGCGGTGGCCCGTGCGCTACTGCCCCGCCCGGAGATCGTCTTCGCCGACGAGCCCACCGGCAACCTCGACTCCCGGTCCGGGGCGGAGGTGCTGGGCTTCCTGCGCGACTCGGTGCGGGAGCTGGGCCAGACCGTGGTGATGGTGACGCACGACCCCGTGGCTGCGGCCCATGCGGACCGGGTGGTGTTCCTCGCGGACGGCCGGCTCGTGGACGAGCTGCGCGACCCCACCGCCGACGCCGTGCTCGACCGGATGCTCGCGTTCGAAGCCCAGGGCCGCACCAGCTGACCGCGTTCCCGCCCGTCACCGACTCCGCACTCCCGCACTCCCGCACTCCCGGAAAGCCCACCATGCTGCGAACATCCCTGCGCAACGTCCTCGCGCACAAGGCGCGACTGATCATGACCGTGCTCGCGGTCTGCCTCGGCGTCGCGTTCATCACCGGCTCCCTGGTCTTCGCCGACTCCACCACCGCCGCCTACCGCGCCTCCATGTCACAGGACTACGCGGGCGTCGACGTCAGCGTGACCGCGAGGTCCCGTCCGGGCACCGCGGAGAACGAGCAGTACGGCGCGCTCGACGAGCTCCTCGTACGCCGGCTGTCCACCGTCGCCGGCGTGGCCTCCGTCCGTCCGTCCGCGGACGGTTCGGTCACCCTGGCCGCCAAGGACGGCACACCGATGCGGGCCACGAGCATGATGGGCCGGTTCGGCGCCGCCTACGTCCCCGGGCCCGACGGCAAGGACGTCCGCCACCCGCTGACCGCCGGACGCGCGCCCCGCAACGGCGGGGAGGTCGCCCTGGACCGCGGGACAGCGGCCGCAGCGGGTTACGTACTCGGCGACACCGTCACCCTCGCCAAGGACGGACCGGTCCTCAGGATGCGCCTGGTGGGTCTGGTGTCCACCGAGGACAGCCGGGTCAACGCCGGCGGCACGCTGGCGGTCTTCGACAAGGACACGGCCCAGAACCTGTTCGCCGCGCCGGGGCACTACAACCGCATCGACCTGAGCGCCGCGGCCGGCACCAACCAGTCCGTGCTGTCCCAGCGGGTCACGGCGGTGCTGCCGCCCGACCGCGCCGAGGCCACGACCGGCGCCGCGCAGGCCGTCCAGCAGTCCGTCTTCGTCAACAGCAGGATCCACAGCTACGAACGGCTGCCGGTGCTCTTCGCCGTGGTCTCGCTGTTCATCGGCGCGCTGCTCGTCGTCAACACGTTCACCATGCTCGTGGCACAGCGCGGCCGGGAGATCGCGCTGCTGCGCGCGATCGGCGCGACCCGCCGGCAGGTGGTCCGCTCGGTCCTCGTAGAGGCCGCCCTGGTCGGGCTCGCCGCCACCGTCCTCGGGTTCGTGGCGGGCCTCGGGGTGGCGGCGGTGCTGCCGGGCGTACTGGGCACCTCCGGCGACCTGCTGCCCGACGGGCCCCTCGTGATCGGCCCGGTCACGATCCTCGCCTCGCTCGTCGTGGGTGTCGGCGTCACCGTGCTCGCCGCGTGGCTGCCGTCGCGGCGCGCGGCGCGGATCGCTCCCGTCGAGGCGATGCGCACGGCCGAGCAGGCGCCGTCCGCCGCGGCGTCCCGTGTCCGCGCCGGAACCGGGCTGGTCCTGGTCGCGCTGGGCGTGGGGCTGCTGTTCTCGCTCGGCGGCGCCACCAGCGCCACCGACGCGAACCTGCGGACCGCGATGTGCGGCGCCGGCCTCCTCGTGCTCGGTCTGGTCATGACGGCCCCGCTGCTCGCCGCCCCGGTGATCCGTTCCCTGGGCCGGTTCACCGGGCGCTTCGGCGTCGCGGGCGACCTCGCCCGCGAGAACACCCTGCGCGACCCGCGCCGTACCGCGGCCACCGCCGCCACCTTGCTGATCAGCACGGCGCTGGTCTCCGGCCTCGCGGTCATCGACCGTTCCACCAGCTCGGCCCTCAACGCGCAGGCCGCCGCCGGGCTGAGCGCCGACTACGTCATCAGCGCACGCGACAGCACCACGGCCGTCGCCGCCGACGACGTCCGCCGCGTCGCCGACGTGGCCGGGGTGCGGACCGCCTCCGCGGTGGCGGACTCCACCATCGTCGTCGGCGGCCTCGTCACGACCATCTCCGGGGTCGACCCGAAGACCGTGGGCGAGGTGATGGAGCTGCGCTTCCTCAGCGGTTCCGCCGGAGCTCTGCGCCCGGGCGCCATCGCCGTCTCCGAGAGCTTCGCCCGGGACCGGCACGTCACCACCGGCGGGCGGATCCGGGCAGGCATCGGCCCCGGATCCGGCGACCACGAGGAGGACTACACCGTCGTCGGCGTCTACCGGGACAACCCCACCGCCCAGGACGCGATCGGATACCGCGGCGACGTGCAGGGGCGGAGCTTCCTGCCCGATTCCGTGCAACGCGTCCTGGTCCGCACCGTCGACGGCACGGTGTCGAAGGACCTGGAGAAGCGGCTGCGCGCCGCGGTGAGCGACAGCCCGCTGCTGAAGGTCCAGAGCCGCGCGGAGCTCGTCGAGGAACAGGCCGGCGTCGCCGGCGACTTGATGACGATGGTGTTCGGGCTGCTCGGCATCGGAGTACTGGTCTCCGCGCTCGGCATGGTCAACACCCTGGCCATGTCGGTCTCGGAGCGCACCCGTGAGATCGGTGTCCTGCGGGCCATGGGCATGGACCGCTCCGGCGTCCGCCGCATGATCCTCCTGGAGGCCGTCTGCGTCGCCGCCTTCGGCACCCTGCTCGGGCTGGCCGGTGGTCTGTTCGGGGCGTGGAAGGTCAGCGGACTGGCCAACGGTGCGATCCCGCAGTACTCCTTCACCCTGCCCTGGGACACCCTCGCCTGCGTGGTCCTGCTCTCCCTGGGCGTCGGAGCCGCCGCGGCCGTCCTCCCCGCCCGCCGCGCCGCGGCCCTCAGCCCCCTGCGAGCCGTCGCGGAGGCGTAGGCCGTCTCTTCAGGATCTTGCCTGGCCCGCAAGATCCTGAAGAGACGACCTGGAACGCGCGCCCTCGACAAATGGAGAGGGAGACCGGCCGGTCCGATTCCGGGAGCACCCGCGGACCAGGACCTGCGTCCCGGTCCGGCGGCCGGCCGGTCTCAGGTCCCGTACGTCGACTCGTCCCGCGTCCGTACGGACTCCGCGCATTGCGGTGATGCGCTGGAGACACGGAACGCAAGTGGAAAGGGCGAGAACACATGGCTGGGCACATGAAGCGCATCGGTCGCCGGACGCTGATGGCGACGGTGACGCTCACGGCGGGGGCGCTCCTCGCCCCGGTGGCGGTGGATGCGGCCGCGGCCGACAACACCCCGGCCGCTGGGGGCAGGCAGGACCCGGTACGCGGACTGGAGCGGGCGGCCCACCCGCTGCGCACGACGGAGCCCGGCGGGGACACGGCCGATCTGCGGGCCCTGTCCGGATGATCGCCGACGCGACGGTGGTCGGTCTCGGCGAGGCCACGCACGGATCGCACGCGTTCTTCACCATCAAGGAGCGGGTCTTCCGCCACCTCGTCGAAAAGAAGGGCTTCACCACCTTCGCTCTGGAACTGAGCTGGTCCGCGGGACTGCGGATCGACGACTACCTCCAGACCGGCAAGGGCGACGCCCGCTCGATCGCCGCGCAGACGCTGGCGAACTCGCCATGGGACCGTGAGGAATTCGTGCACCTCATCGAGTGGATGCGCGACTACAACCGCGCCCATCCCTCGCGCCCCGTGCACTTCATGGGCGACGACATCGGCGCCCCTTTGGACGACGCGTTCTTCGGGCGGGTGAGCGGCTACACGGAGAAGAACCACCCCGAGGCGCCCCCCCCGGCTCAACGAGGTGTACGCGGGACTGCGGCCCATCGGCGACGTCTTCGTCCACCTGGGCCGGCCGCTCGCCCAGCGGCAGGAGCTGGCCGCCAGGGCGCAGCAGGCGTGGGAACTGGTCAGCAGCCGGCAGGGCTCCGGCTCCGAGGCCTTCCACTGGGCCGAGCCGAACGCCCGCTCGATCGCCCAGACGGCGAAAGTTCCTGACCTTGGACCCCGCCGACCCGGATTCCCTGAACGGCCTGCAGCGCTTCCGCGACGAGGTGATGGCCCCGAACGTCGCGTGGTGGCAGCAGCGCACGGGCGACAAGGTCCTGGTGTCGGCGCACAACAACCACATCGGGTACGCATCCGACAACCCGGAGCTGTACTCCAGACACAGGGCTCGTTCCTGCGCGACATGCTGGGCGCGAGGTACCTGCCCATCGGCTTCACCTTCAACCGGGGCTCGTTCCTCTCGAAGGACGCGGCTCTCGGCGGTGACTGGAAGAAGTTCACCGTGGGCGGCGCCGAGCCCGGCAGGAACGAACACACTCTCGACCAGGTCGGCTACCGGGACTTCCACCTCGACGTCCGCAAGGCGCCGGCCGCCGCGCGGGCCTGGCTGAACGTGGCCCGGCCCGCCCTGAACGTCGGCACGCAGTTCCCCGAGCAGCCGCGTGACGTCGCGATCGCCAAGTCCTTCGACGTCCTCATCCACCTCCACGACGTCCGGGAGGCGGACGGGCCGGCGTCGTGACGAGCTGCGCGCTGCGAGCGGTCACCGAGGCCGTGCGCCGTGTCACCGGCGCCGGCCGGTGCTCCGCCCGGTCAGGAGCCGGCTTTCATCGGCGGGGCCTGCTCGTGGCGCAGGTAGCGTTCGATGGACCGGGCCAGCACCTCGTTGCCGTCGGCGGGGACCACGCCGTCCCACCAGGCACCGTAGATCCGGTCGAAACGGTATCCGGCGAGCAGTTCGCCGGCGGCGCGGACGGCGTCGGGGCGCTCGGGGACGTGGTTGGCGTAGCTGTACATGATGCTGACCCATCGGGGGTCGGGGCCGACGTTGACGATGTCGCCGGTGAAGAGTGCGCCCCGGCCGGTGTTCCAGTGCAGGACCGCGCTGCCCGGGAAGTGGACGCCCGGGTTGATCAGCGTCAGTTCGTCGGTCAGCCGGTGGGTCCGTCCGCTCCAGAAGCGCAGGGCGGGGTCGGGGCGGCCGACCCACTGCCGGTCGGCCTCGTGCAGGTACACGGGCACGTCGAAGGCATGCGCCCAGTCGGCCATCGTGGAGTAGAAGTGCGGGTGGCTGACGGCGATGGCGGTGATGCCGCCGAGCTCCCGCACTTCGCGGATCACCGCGTCGTCGAGGTAGGGCGCGCAGTCCCACAGCACGTTGCCGGCTGCCGTGCGCAGCAGCAGCGCGCGCTGGCCGATGGCGAACTCGGGCGTGCTACCGACGCCGATGACGTCCGGGCCCTGTGCCTCGAAGCGGCCCCGGTGGCCGTCGGCGCGCAGCTCGGCCAGGGTGGTCCACTGCTGGCCGTCGCGTCCGACGTACTGGCGCTCGTCCAGGCAGACCGGACAGTCGGGGCGCGGGGCGGCGTACTGGGTGCCGCAGGTGCGGCAGACGGGCAGCGTCATGCCGGTGAGGTCAGCCACGGTCGCCGCCGGCCAGCTCGGTGAGGACGTACGGGCGGCTGGGCCGCCAGCCGAGTTCGGCGAGGGCGCGCTGCCCGGACACCACCTGGTTCAGGGCCAGGGCCTCGGCGAACGGGCCGCCCAGGGCCTCGGCGGCCTGCTCCAGCGGCCAGGGCTCGGCGCGGCCGGTGCCGCCCGCGGCGAGGTCGGCGGCCGCGGCGAGCGCCGCGACGGGCACCCCTTCGTGCGCCACGCCGTGCAGCACGCTGCCCTCGTCGGCCTTGGTGACCGCGAGCTCGAAGAGTTCGGCGAGGTCGTCGACGTGCACCATCGGCCAGCGGGTCGCCACCGGGCCGACGTACCGGCCGGTGCCGTGCTCGCGCGCCCAGTCGGTCATCAGGCCGGGAAGGCCACCGCCGTGGCCGTACGCGATGCCGGGCCGCACGACGACGGCGCGCACGTCGTCCCGGCCGGCGGCCAGCACGCGCTGCTCGATCCGCGGGCGGTAGCCGACGATGGCTATGGGGTCGGTCGGCGCGTCCTCGTCGACGGCCGCGTCGCCGGTGGCGCCGAGGACCCAGACACCGCTGGTGTACACGAACGCCCGTCCGGTTCCGCGCAGCCGCTCCGTCAGCGCGTCCACCGCCGCCGCGTCCACCGCCTCGTCGCCGGTCGGCGTGGCGAGGTTGACCACGGCGTCGATGTCGTCGGTGACGGCGGCCCGCAGCGAGGCCGGGTCGGCCAGGTCGCCCGTGAAGGCCGTCGCCCCGGCGGGCAGCCGGCTTGCATCCTTCACGAGATGGACCACCTGGTGGCCCTCCGCCTCGAACCGCCGCACCACGGCCGATCCGATGTAGCCGGTCGAACCCAGCACGAGTGTCTTCATACCCGATTTCCCTTTTTGTAGATGACGTGCGGCTTTGTAGATGACGTGGGGCGAGATGAGCCCACCTCACGGACGTCCGCGCATTCCGGGCGACTGGGCGTCGCCCGTGGTCTTGCCGTAGCCGAGGGACTCGACGATCCGGCCGTCCCGTACGAGCACGAGGCTCACGCCGCGGACGGAGTCGGCCGGTCCGTCACCGAAGCGGTACCGCCAGCGGACCGTGGCCCGTTCACCGGTGACGACGACGGCCTCCGGCTCGAACCGGCCGGCGCGGTCCTCGGCGAGGGTCCGGCAGAACTCCAGGCAGTCGGCGCGCCCTTCGTAGCGGGTCCCCTCGGGGGCCGGGCCTCTCGCCTCCATCACGCAGTCGTCGGCGATCAGCTCGGAGAGGGACGAGGTGTCACGGTCGAGGATGGCCCGGTTGAAGCGGTGGACGACCTCGGCGGTGGTACGGAACGACATGCCGCACCCCTCAGCAGCACCACAGCAGGCCGGTCACCGGTTCCCCTGGTGACCCTCGGCCGCAGCGTCCTCGGCCGCGGTGGCGGGGCAGCTCCGCGGACGCGTCCGGCAGTCCGTCCTGCTGGGCGTGTTCGATCGGTGCGACAACGAGCGGCTTCATGAGAGGTCTCCTTCCCGGGGGCCTGGCCCGCGGGCGTTCCGTCGGGCGGTGCGGTGTACCGCTGAGGGCGCCGCACCGCTCGACGATTGCCGAGCAACGGTTCCGGTCTGCTGTCCGATCTTTCTGCTTCCCGCCGTGCCCATCAACATCGAAGATCAGTAAGGTCCGATAACTCAGGCTTATGACGGGGGTCGGCAGCAGGTGGACATACGCGACATCGAGATCTTCCTGACGCTGGCCGAGGAACTGCACTTCGGCAAGGCCGCCGCCCGGCCGCACCTCACGCAGGCGCGCGCGTCAGTCAGGTGAGCGGGTGTCAGGAACGACAACTCGGCGGTCTGCTGTTCGACCGCTCCAACCGCCGCCAGATCCGTCTGGCCCCGCTCGGCCACCAGCTACGTGCCGACCTGCGGCCGGTCTACGCGAACCTGCGCGACAGCCTCGAACGCGCCCGGATGGCCGCCCGCGGCAAGACGGCGCGCCTACGCGTCGGCATGATGCCGTTCAACGTGCGCGACCTGCACCATTACTGGGAAACCTTCCGTTCCCGCCATCCCCGGTGGCAACTACAGCTGCGCCGGGCGCCGTACGTGGACCCGTTCGCCCGGCTGCGCGAGGGCGACATGGACGTCTTCATCGCCTGGCTGCCGGTGGACGAGGCGGCCGCGCCTGCGCAGCCGCACCCGGCCCTCACCGGACTGCCGGGACGGGCAGAGGGGCGGTGGGGCTGACGGGCGCGGTCAGGCCGTCCGCGCCGGACGGGACGGGGACCGCGGCGAAGACGGCGTCCTGCTGCGCCTGGAGCTCCTTCTTGCGGTCAGGGCTCGTGGAGGGAAGACGCTGTTCCTCGTACAGCAGGTGGGTCACTTCCTGGGCGTGCTTGCTCGCGGGGGTGTGGAACTGCACCTCGAAGAGCTGGCCGGAGCGGGGTGCGCGCCAGCCCGTGTTGAGGCCCTTGTAGCCGGCGGTGCGGCCCCAGGTGTTGGACCACTTGGTGGAGTCGTTGCCCCAGGCGGACAGAAGGGTCGAGGCCGTGGTGACGCCTTGGGTGTAGGTGTCGTCGGGCCATTGCAGGGTGTAGCGGACGGCGTCGCTCAGGCGGGCGAGGACGGTGTCGATGTCCTGCCGGGGCTGTTCCTTGAGGGAGGTGGCGACCTTGCGCTTGAGGGAGTCGGGGGATTTGAGGCGGTGGTCGAAGCCGATGAGGTCGGCTCCCGTGGCCAGGGCGGCGGTGCGCACGTCCGTACTGATCGTCCGCTCGGCCTCCCGCGCCCGGTCGAGGTAGGCGTCGACCTTGCTGTTGTCGGCTGCGTCCAGGGTGAGTCCGCCCTCCCCCTTCCACCCCCCGTCACCGGGGCCGGCCGCGGTCGCGGGCTGGACCCCGGCCGTGAGCACCGCAGCCACCGCTGCGGTCAGCAGTGCGCGGGTGAGGGTGGGTGCGGTGACCTTGTTCTTCGTCATGCATGTCGCCTTCGTAGGGGGTGGAACGGGCCTGCGGCAGCGACAACCGGAGGAAGGGCGTGGAGGTCACGGTGAGGTGATGGGGACTCGGGAAGCCGCGACGTCATCTCCAGCGGCTCTGCACGGTGTGTGTGACGTCCGGCCACGCGGACTCCGTGAAAACCGTTTGGCGGACCGGGGTGGGCCACTGCTACATTTCCGGAGGCCGTGCGAGAGAACGAGGAGGTGGTACCCGTGAACGCAGTATCGACGTGGGTGCTCCCCTCCGGGGTCACGGTCGGGCGATAGACAGGTCGTCCGGGAGCGCCGTTCCAGTGCACTCCCGAAAGGCACGACCATGCATTTCACCTCCGAGCAGCGCCTCGACGACGGCGTCCTCGAACGCGAATTCACCCTCGGCGAGATCCCGGGCATCCTGTGGACGCCCGAAACCGCATCCGCTTCCTCACCGGTACCGCTGATCCTGCTCGGCCACCCCCCGCTCGGGCTGCGCAAGATGTACCCCCGGCTGGTGGCCCGGGCCCGTCACTGCGCGGCGGAGGGTTTCGCCACGGCCACCATCGAGCTCCCCGGAAGCGGCGACCGGCCCGGCTGGCCCGCCCTCGATCAGGCCCGTGCCGATCTGCGCCGGGCGATGCAGGCCGGCGAGCCGGTCGGCGACGGGATCGTCGAGGCCCTCATCCTGCCGCTGGTCGACAAGGCGGTCCCGGAGTGGCAGGCCGCGCTGGACGCGTTCCTGTCGCTGCCCGAGATCGGCGGTCCGGTCGGGTACTCGGGAGGAGTGATCTCCATCGGCATCCGGCTTGCGGTGGTCGAGCCGCGCATCGAGGCCGCCGGACTGTTCGCGGGGAGCCTCGTGCCTCGCGTCATGTTCGAGGAGGCCCGGCAGGTCACCATTCCGCTGCACGTCCTGCTGCAGTGGGACGACGAAGGGAACGACCGGCAGGCGTCCCTGGACCTGTTCGACGCCTTCGGCTCCAAGGAGAAGACCCTGTACGCCAACATGGGCGGGCACACCGGCGTCCCGCAGTTCGCCGGGGACGATGCGGCCCGGTTCTTCACCCGGCACCTGAGGTGACGCCGGGCCGCCAGACCCGCATCGGGCGGTACTGATGCCGGCGGCCTGCCGCTCATAGGGAACGGGCCCCGGCCCTCCGTGACCGTCCACACCGTGGGCCCCTGCCGGATTTCCGGCAGGGGCCCGCGCTGCCGGAGCCTTCGGGTCCTGCCCGGACGCGCGTGAAGGCGCTGCCGGTCCTCGATGGACACCGGCACTCTGGCCTGCATGACCCAAATGGTCATTTAAGATTCAAGGCGGCCGCGGGGCCACGGCTCAGCCCGGCCGATCGATGGGATCGGACCGGGTCTAGGCCTTGGTCCGGGCGAGGACCACATGACGCTGATCATGAAGAACCCGGGGAATCGCGTGACCGCCGGCGGGCCACTCAGTGGTGTGGGGTGCCCAGCCCACCCGTGCAGGAACAGATGATCCCCAGGGGAGAAGTGAGGTATGCCAGTGATCTGCGTCGGAGGCATGATCGGGATCGGCAAGACGAGTGTGGCCGAGCTGCTCGCCAAGGAGCTGGGCAGCGAAGTCTTCTACGAGAGCGTGGACGACAATCCGATCCTTCCGCTGTTCTACACGGCGAGCCCTGAGGAGATCCAGGCCAAGCGGTACCCCTTCCTGCTGCAGCTCTACTTCCTGCAGACGCGGTTCGCCGCGATCAAGGAGGCGTACAAGCAGGGCGACAACGTCCTGGACCGGTCCATCTACGAGGACTGGTACTTCGCCAAGGTCAATCACGACCTGGGCCGGATCAGCTCCCTTGAGATGCAGGTGTACGAGGGGCTGCTGGGCGAGATGATGCGCGAGATCGACGGCCTGCCGTACCGCAAGGCGCCCGATCTCATGGTCTACCTCAAGGCGGACTTCGAGACGGTGCTGCACCGCATCGGGCTGCGCGGCCGCGGTTTCGAGCAGGACGAGAGCCTCGTCGAGTACTACCGGACGCTGTGGTCGGGCTACGACGACTGGGTGCACAAGCACTACTCGGCCAGCGACGTCCTCGTCGTCGACATGAACCACACGGACGTGGTGAACAACCCCGAGGACGCGGCCCGCGTGGCGCGGGAGGTCAAGGTGGCGCTGGCGGCGGTCTCGCACCGAGCCTGAGCCCGGGCCGGCCGCCGAGGCGGCCGGCAACGGCCCCGGTGTGGTGCGGGGCCACCGCGGCCCGCCCTGCTCAGTCCGTCAGTTCCCACAGCAGCCGGTAGTACATGATCCGTTCCGGGTCCGGCTCGACTCCGTAGGCTTCGAGCAGTGCTGCTTCCCATCCGGGGCCGTAGTTCCACTGTGTGCTCCACGTGGCGACAGCCAGGTCGGCCCAGCGGTCCGCGACACCGAGCGTGCCGAGGTCGACGTGGCCCGTCCATGTGCCGTCGTCACCGATCAGGGTGTTCGGCGCGCAGGCGTCCCCATGGCAGACGACGAGCCGGTCGACGGGCGGGACGTCGGCGAGGACTCCGAGGGCGCGCTCGACCGTGCCGAAGTGCCGGAGGTCTTGATGCCAGTCTTCCGGGCTGGTCCGGCCCGCCGCCGCTCGTGACCGCGCATTCTCCAGGCGTATTCCGGCCGACCAGTCGAACGGGCAGTCCGCGACGGGCAGCGCGTCATGGAACGCCCGCAGCCCGGAGCCGACCGCGCGTACGGCGGTGCCGGGGTCGCCCTTCCAGTGATCGTCGACCGCCATGCGTCCGGGCAGGCCGCGGGTGATCATCCAGGACCCCGCTTCGTCGGCGCCCTCACCCAGCACCTGCGGCACCACCGTGAACCTGACCGCCCACCGCAGGCGTGCCACCTCGGCCGCGAGATCGATGCCGCCGGCGACCGGTGTCCACTTCACGAACAGCCGTTCCTCGCCCGAGCCGACTTGGAACGTCAGCCCGCCGCGCTCGTTCTGCCATACGGCACGGACCGGCTCGCCCTCCGCGAGCTCGGTGACGATACGTGGAGGCCGGACCGGTCCGTGCGGCGAGGTGGCGATCATCCGCTCATTCTCGCCAGTGCGGCCGACGGCCGGCCAGCGACTTTTCGGGCACCCCGGCGGCCGCGGCGACGGGTGAGGAGCCGGTCAAGGCCGGGCCAGGATGTCGGTCACCCGGTGCGCGTAGATCACCCGGCCGCAGGGGGAACCGGGGTCCGTGCAGGTCGGGTCCGTGGTGTCCGCGCGGTGTTCGGTCAGCGACCAGAGGTACTGCGTACCGCCCCCCGGCACGCTCTGCCCGTGCTCGAACGACAGGTCCTCGGGACCGACCGCGTTGGTGATGTTGGCGCCGTAGTCCACCAGACGGCCGCCGGAGACGGTCGCCCGGCGCAGGCTGCCGCTGTGGGTGGTCCAACTGCGGTTGAAGTAGTACATGCCGTTATAGCGTGCCGCGCCCTGGGTGAGGTCGCGGGGCAGGTAGAACGCGCTCGTCGCGGTGACCGTGCCGTTGGTCGACCTCAGGAGGCCTGTGCCGTCGTCGATCGGCAGGGTGCCGATCCGGCCCTTCTCGGGGTGCGCGTCGTCGGAGTCGCAGTACTCGCCCATGACCAGAGCAGGAGCGGCGGTGTTGCTGCGGTCGACGGAGATGTAGGACGCCTTCGGCGCTCCGGTCGCCGCACAGGTCCTCGCGGAGGAATTGCCCTGAGCGCTGACGAACTTGTACGAGGCCACCTGCGGCAGCACGTACCGGTACGTGTAGCCGTAGTAGACGTTGTTCTGCCGGCCGATCTGGGTGTCGTCGCGGACGTTGCTCTTGAGGCCGTCCAGCGTGGTGTCGTCCACCGAAGCGTTCTGGTCGGGGTTGAGGTCCAGGATGGAACGCATGTCGAAGACCCTCAGACCGTTCAAGGTGTCCGCGACGTAGAGGTAGTTCTTGTACCAGGCGATGCCGCCCGCGTGGACGTCGACCGCCTTGTAGGAGACGTGGCCGTAACTGTTGTAGTACGGCTCCACCAGGAGGGCGTGACGGTACCGGCGGCCGTCGGGGTCACCCGGGATCGCGGTCTCGGGGTCGAGGAACGACAGCCGCACGCCCTTGCCGCCGGCCTTGTCGTACCAGGCGGTGACCAGTGGCTTGCGGGAGCCCCACAGCTCGTCGGACTGGGCGTCCGAGACACCGGTCATGCCCTGGGGAATCCATTCGTCGGTGGCGGAGTCGCCGGGATCCCAGCAGAGCTTCTTGGCGGGAGCCAGCACCTTGCCGTCGTCGCCCGCGCCGAACGGGTCCGTGGTGCAGGACGCACCCGTCCGCGCGACCCGGTTGCCCTGGTCGAGCAGGTCCTGAACGCCCTGCGTGGGCAACGCCGCTTTCAGGTCGGCCACCTGACCGCTCAGATCCGGTCCGGACTTGAGGTTGAAGGAGGACGCGGTCGCCGGGTCTCCGGGAGCCGCCTGAGCGGGGGAACCGGTCACCGGAACGGACAGGACCACCGCGACTGCGGTGGCGACCCAACCGGCGTACTGTGCAGGGGTTCTACGGGGTGGCATCGCTGATTCTTCGACCTTCGCTCTGGGGAGGGAGCGAGATCATACGCAGGGCCACCGGGACGGCCACCCACCGGGGCATCCAGAGCACCGCGGGTCCGGCGAAGTCCCCCGGGGCGGCAGGGCGTCGAAGTGCCGCCGGGCCGCACCGGGCCGGCGTTGGACAGCCGGCCGGCGCAATGCAGGGAGCCCGCCCAGGGTTTGGCCGCGGGCTCACCGAAGCCCAGGGCCGCACGTTCCTCGCGGTGGCGCCCTCAGCCAGGCCGCACGGCCCTCGATGCCCGCCTGCGGAGCCCATCCGGCCGCAACGCAGCACTCATTCGGCCTGGACCGTATGCGCGGTCGCCCCGCCGGATGTGCGCCGACGGGGTGCGCCGGAGTGGCGTGTGCAGCTCGGCTGAGACCGGCGGCCGCTACCCGAGCCAGGGGCGGTTCCAGTAGTCCGCGGTGTTCCCGTGCCCGGCAGCTCCCTCCGCTGTCCCCGCCTCGGCGCCCTCGCCCTGGGCGGTGGCAGTGCCTTCGGCGGGGTACTGGACGGCGGCGAGAGTGGTGAGGATGTTCTGCCACGTCCCGTCGGTGCTCCACAGGCGCAGGCGCTCCGCGCAGCGGTGCCAGGGTCCGTAGCGGGTCGGCAGGTCGTGCCAGCGGTGGCCGCCGGTCTGTTGCCACAGGATGCCGTTGACGATGCTCCGGTAATCCGGCCCGCCCGGCCCACACCGCGGAAGCAGCCCGCGTACGGCCGCCCATTGCCCATCGTCGAGATCACGGAATGCGTTCACACCAGGTGAACGATCCACCCGCCGTCCCGGGCACGAAACGCGTCCCGGCGAGGAGGGTGACTCCGCCGGACGTGACGTCGCGGTCACGGCACCACCGGTGTCTCCGGTTGTGCCAGGTGGTGCCCCAAGGAGGTTGCGACGTGCTCGACCGCCTGCCCGATCCGCAGGGTTCGGATCAAGCCGGCACGCCGTAGCACTGCGGCATGCCGGCTTGCCGCCGCGTTCGACACGCCGAGCAGTGATGCCAGCTGCCGCCCGGTGACGCCGCCGGACGTGACGATGCACGCCAGCGCGGCCGCTCTGCCCGCGCCCAGCAAGGACCGGAGCGCTGCTTCTCGGCCCGGCTCGATTCGTGGAGCGGGTCCCGCGGGGATCCTGACCGTCAGGTGATCATCGGCCGGCTCGGCCAGGGTGACCCGTGGGCCGAGGGCGACGGCCTGTATCCGGAGCGAGCGCCGGCCGAGTTCGAGGTCCGCGTCGAAGGACGTCGGCAGTTCCAGGATGCCGTGCCGGAACCTGATGCCGTCTCCGAGTTGCCGGAGCATCGCCGAGGCCCCGCCGGCGACGTAGCGGTGGGACAGGTCGACCGTCCTGGCCGTGACCGCAGACCGGATGCCGGAACGCCATGGCTCGACGGCTGTGCTGCGCAGGTGGTCGATGGCGCTCGCCAGGACGTGGCGGGCCCGCTCCTCACCCTCGGCGAGCGCCTTGGTGAAGGGCGTGGGACTGCGACAGGCGAACAAGTGGGAGAGGTAAGGGCGGTCGACACCCTCGGCGAGATCCGGCGACACGCTGCGCGCGTAGAGCTGCGTCAGCAGGTCCTGAGGCCGCCCGTCGCGGGCATGAGCCCTCCCTGCCGCCGTGAGTTCGGCGCCGAAGTCCGGGAGAGAACAGATCCGGACGTTACCTAAACCCTCGGACCCGAGGTGAATCCGTATCAAGGTTGGCCTCCAGTGCACTTGACTCGCCCATCAGGGCTTTTGCGCGTGCAAGACGAAAGCTACCCGTGGCCGCAGGCAACCGAAACGATGCGTATGCACCACGGCACGACACTGTCGGGAACGCGGCCTCGCCGCGGTGCACGCAGGGCAGCTCTCGTCCCGGCCGAACGCCGGGAAATCCCGAACACCGGAATCCCGAACACCGGGAAATCGAAGAAGAGCAACCGGACATTTCATTCTGGAGGCGAATTCATGACTCGTTCACTGCGGAGAGTCGCGGCGATGTCCATCGGCGCCGGCCTGCTGGCCGTGATGGGGACGGGGGGCACGGCGTACGCGGGTTCGACCGGCACGGTCACCCTCACCGTTCCCGGGTGTGTGGGGAAGCTGCACCTCGACGGCGGAGGTTCTTCCAACTGGGCCACCGCCACAGTGCAGTCCACCGGCCCCAACACCTGCTGGATGGCGTTCTGGTCGCGCAACACCGCGACCGGTAATCCGGCGGTCTCCCAGGGGTTCAGCGTCGGCCCGTACTCCGCCGGCGCCGCGGGCTCGCCGTACTACCACGACAGCGTTCACCAGGTCGCCATCTCCATCTCCAACGGGAGCAAAGAAGTCGGCAGCGCTTGGTACAACTAGAACACCGGCGGAGGTCCGGATTTCCGAGCTCCCCGTTCTGGACGACAACGGCCGGCACCCCAACGGGTGCCGGCCTCCCCCCATGGCAGCTCGCCTCCATCGCCGCGGCCGGTGAGGACTCCGTTCGATGAGCGTCCGGGGCGCCTGCCGGGCTATCGGGGCGGGTGCTTGCCGCCTTTGCGGAGTCGGAAGACGATGATGACTATGTCGACGACCAGGACGACCACACCGATGATCAGCAGGTAGAACAACCCCTTGGCGAGCACCCCGACGAATCCGAGGACGACCGCCACGAGGAGCAGGAGCAGGAACAGCGCCATGTCGGCCTCCTTGGGGGGAACGAGGGTCAGCGGCGGGCCAGACGGCGCTCGCCGCCCGCTCCGGGCTGGTAGGGCAGTTCGTAGTGGGTGAAGACCGCCGGCTCACCCTCGGCCGGAAGGACGTCGTCCGTGCCCATGGAGGGGGCGTCCTTGACCACGTTCTTGGAGTGGGCCACCTTCACGTAACCGGGCCCTACGGTTGCTCCGGCCAGGGGTACGAACACCAGACGGCGGCGGGTGGGCAGGCCGACGACGACGGTGGCAAAGGACGGCTGGTCCGTGGCCGTGTCAACGTACACCGACTCCAAGGTGCCGATCTTGTGCCGGTCGGAGTCGATCACCTCGTGGCCGCGCCATTCGCGGATATCACTCGCCTCGAACATCATGATCTCCATTTCTTCCGTACCCATCGTCGCGCCACCTCACCGCATCGGCACCTGGCAACGCCATTCGGCCTATGGCGCCACCCGCCGGTGCGCAGCCCGGGCACCGGGCCGCCCGCCTCCGGGTGACGGTGTAGAGCGGTGCAGCGGGGCCGGCCCGGACGCTCCGTCGGCCCGTCCCCGTTCCTCAGCGGTGGGTACGGGTCGTTCCAGGACCGACGGCGGGGTGGGAGATCCGCTCGGCGAGGCGCAGGAGGTCCAGCTCGGCTTCGTAGAGCAGCGCGGGGTCGAGGCCCATCCCGGCGAAGTGTCCGCTGAGTTCGAGGGAGAGGACCCCGTGCAGGCGGGTCCAGAAGGAGCCGGCCAGGCGAAGGGCCGAGGCCGATGCCGGGCCCGCCGTGGGCGCGTCGTGGAGGTGCTCCGGGCGGACTTCCGACGGCGTCGGCGCGCCGGCGCCGATGGCGGTGGTGGCGCCGATGGCGGTGGTGGCGGTGGTGGCGGTGGTGGCGGTGGTGGCGGTGGTGGTGGCGGTGGTGGCGGTGGTGGCACAGACGTCGAGGACGATGCCCATGATCTCCGAAGCCATGGCGGTGACGTCGGCGGGGCCGCGGTATCCCGGCACGGGTGGGCCGTAGACGAGGAAGTACCGCTGCGGATCGTCGAGCGCCCAGGCGCGCAGCGCGTGCGCCAGTGTGCTGAGGTCGCGCTCATTGCGGGCGGCTGCCGCTCGGAAGGAGCCGACCAGGCTCTGGTAGGCGTCCCGGACCAGCTCGGTGAGGAGTTCGTCGCGGCCGGTGAAGTACCGGTAGAGCGCGGCGCCGCTGAGGCCCATGCGCTTGGCGATGCCGTTGAGGGAGAGGGCGGACGTGCCGGCGGCGGCGATCTGCTCCCGCGCCCGCGCTTTGATCTCGGCACGCACTTGCTGTCGGTACCGCTCGCGGGGGGTTGTCGTCGTAGCTGCTTCGCTCATGACAGCCTCCTCCTCGCGTGTTTCACCCTATCGCTCGCGGGGATCGCTGTGTTTCCCGTCTGTCTGCGGACGCCGGCAGCGGGTCATCCCCTGATCTTGTCTTTGGCCCTTTCCTTCACCTGCCTGGCCTTTCCGCGCGCCTGCAGGGCCGCGCCCTTGGCTTCTGTGGTCCTGTTTCCGACGGCGTGTGCCGTCTTGCGCACGATCCGGCCGATCATCTGCTCGGCGGTCGCCTTCATCTTCTCTGACGCGCTCATCTCTTCGTCGCTTCTTCGTGGGAGGGCGGGGAGGGGGTGGGTGCCTGCCACCGCGGCAGCCAGGCAGGCGGGCGGGAAGGCAGGCGGTTTTCAGTCGCGGGGTGGCAGGAGGGGGCCCAGAGGGCCGAGGTCGAGGTTGAGGTCTTCGAGGGCGTAGCCGTGTTCGGCGCACAGGTCGGAGAGGCTGTCGTGGAGTGCGAGGAGGGTGGCGCCGAGTTCTTCTTCCTGGTCGTCGGTGAGGTCGCCGGCGTCGACGCGGCGCAAAGCCTGGCGTTCGATGAGCTGGCGCAGGAGTTCGATGACGGTGAGGACGAGTTTGAGGAGGTCTTCGCCGACGGTGTCGGGATCGGTGTGGAGGCGGCGGCCGGGTCGGGCTTGCCGGTCATCGGGGGAGGGCGGTGCCTGGGCGAGTCGGAAGGCCTGGGTCAGGCCGTCCCCGACGTCTTGGAGCGGGCGGGGGCGCGAGGGCGGGGGCTGGTCAGGGGCCATCGCGGCCGCCGTCCCGCGCCCGGGTGAGGCCGGTCTCGGAGCTGACGGAGACGATGAGGGCGCGCAGGGAGATCCGGACGAGGTCGATGTCCGCGATGGACAGGACGATGTCGCCGGTGAGGACGACCCCGCCGCTCAGGAGCCGGTCGAGGAGGTCGACGAGGGCGACTTGGCGGCCGGGCAGGGGTTCGCCGCGTTCCATGAGGGTCATGGCGGTGGCTCTTGCGGGTCGGGTGGGCTGTCCGGGGCGGGCACGGCGAAGGAGTAGGGGGCCCAGGGGCCGGTGACCTCGATGCGCAGGTCGGGGAAGTCACCGGCGGCGTCGGCGATGGCGTTCCGGAAGGGTTCGGCCTGGTGATCGGGGACGAGGTAGGCGTCGTTGAGGACGTTTTCCTGGGGGCCGGTGAGTGCGCCGCTCTGGGGTGCGTGGCGTACGCGGCCGGTGGCGTGGCGGGCGGCGATGGCTTCGATGGTGGCGGCGGCCTGCCGGGCTTGCTCGTAGACGGCTTCGCGGGCGTGGTGCTGGGCGCGGCGGGCGTGCAGGTAGGCCTTGCCGGGGCCGGCGGGAGCGGTCCGCGTGGTTTCGGCGCCGTCGCCGGTGCGGGTGCCTGCCGTGGTGGGAGCCGTGAGGTAGATCTTCACGCCGTACTCGGTGTGGGCGTCGAGCTCGTCCAGGCGCCGGGCGAAGGCATGGCGCTGGGCGGTGAGCACATGGCGGGCCCGGCTCTCGTCCTGGTAGACGGTGGCCATGCGCAGGGGCAGGACGGTGGCGTGGGCGGCGAGGGCCTGGACGACGTCGTGGTGGGTGCGGGCCACGTGCTCCAGCCATTCCAGGTCTTCGAAGTGGTTCTTGAGGGCGTGCTCGTTGAAATCGGACTCCGGTACCTCGCTGGTGGCGAAGGCGGGCGCGGCGGGTACTGCGCCGGAAGCGGTGGGGGCACCGCGGCCGGCGTCCGGGTCCGCTGCGACGCCGGTGGGCGGACCGGGGAGCAGGAGGCGGACGGGTGCCCCGCCGATGCCCTGGAGGGTGGCGAGGGCCTCGGCCAGCCGGCCGGTCGGCCGGGTGACGGCGTAGACGTAGGTGAGGGTGGCGTGCGTATTCACTGCCGGCTCCCCCGTCGCCGCCTGGCCGTCCGGCTGTCCGGCTCTTCACCGGGGACGTCTTCTTCCGCTTGTGGCCTGGCCTCTGCGATCTGTCCGCGCAGGGCTTCGAGCTCGGCGCGCAGACGGCGGTTCTCCTGTTCAAGGGGGCTTCCGGTGTGCCGGCTGGACAGGGAGGGGTCGTGCTCCCACCAGTCGATGCCCATCTCCTTGGCCTTGTCGACAGAGGCGATCAGGATCCGGAGTTTGATGGTCAACAGCTCGATGTCGAGGAGGTTGATGCGGATGTCGCCGGCGATCACGATGCCCTTGTCCAGCACCCGCTCAAGGATGTCGGCGAGGCTGGAGGTGGAGGTCTGCCCGTAGGGCACCGGCGCGCGGGAGGCGAAGGTTCCGGGGCGGCCGGGCAGGGATTCGGTCACGGTGGCGCTCCCCCTTCCGCTCTCAGGACGGCTGTCCGCGGTACTGGGCGATCTCCGACAGACGGTCGATGAGTTCGTCCTCCTGCCGGTCGAAGGTCTCCTGGTCGATCTCCCCCCGGAGCAGTTGCTGCTCCAGCTCGCCCAGGCGGCGCCAGACGGGTGCGGGGTCGTAGTACTCCTGTTCCGCCTGATCGACTACGCGCTGGGCAACCCAGGTGACGGCCCGAACCGGCGCCATGGGGAGCGTCAGCAGGTGGGTCAGCAGTCCCATGGTCTTCCTCTCCTCACGTTCAGGGTGTGCATCCCCGCGTCCGGGGTTCATGTCCTCGCGTTCGGGGATCGTGCGGAATGCGTCAGACGAGGCGGGATTCGTCAGACGAAGCTGTAAGGGGGCAGGGGGCCGGAGAACCGCAGGTCGACGCCACTGCCGATCTCGCGGGACAGGTTGGCCTGCGCGGTGCGGAACTCCTGCGTGTGCTCCTCGGGCACGAGGAGCGAGAGGTTGAGGAAATCGCTTCCCGACGCGGGGCGGGCGAGTTGGTCGCGGGAGAAGGGGACGAGCGCCTCGGTCAAGCCGGCCGCCAGGGCCTCCTGCCGTGCCCGTACCTCGCCTGCCACCAGTTCGCCCAGGGCGAGCGGCAGGCTGGGATCCCGGTCTCCGGCGCGGATGCGGTCGTTGAGTTCCCGCGCCTCGGGCACGTCCTCCAGAACCTGCTGCAGCAACGGTGCCTCATCGGCCTGCGAGGCCCGCACGTGGTATTCGGCGCAGCCCTCCAGGCGTTCGAGAGCCCTGAGGTAGCCGTCGGCGTCGGACTCCAGGGCCTGGGAGACCGCGAGGTCATCGGTGGCGATGTAGCCGAACTGCAGCGGCAGGACCGTCCCGTCGGCCATCAGCCGTTCCTGAACCTCCTGGTGCGCGGCCAGATCACGGCGTTTGGGCCGGATCTCCTCGCTGACGTCGCTGACCACCGCACACAGCGGTCCGGCCGTGACCGTGCGCAACGGTGCGGGCTCGGAGCCGACGCCGTTGACGCCGTCCAGGCGACGGGGATGGTCCTTCGCGGTGATCGAGTACACGTAGAGCGCCATGTGTCACTCCTTCTCCCGGCGTACGGGGCGCCGAGCCGGACGACGTCGCCTGGGCGCCTCGACCTCTTCTTCCTCTTCCTCCTCCTCGGGCTCCTTGGCCTTGGAGGATGTGCCGGTCAGGGACTCGGTCACCGCTTCGACGGCCCCGCTCAGCGCCCCCTTGCTCTTCCCGCGGGCTCCTCCTTCGAGCATGTTGCTCATGACGTCAGGCAGCTGGGCGGGAGCCTTGCGGCCGGCTTCGAGGTCGAGCCGGTTGCAGGCCTCCGCGAAGCGCAGGTAGGTGTCCACGCTGGCCACCACGATCCGCGCGTCGATCTTGATGAGCTCGATGCCCACCAGGGACACGCGGACGAAGACGTCGATGACCAGACCGCGGTCGAGGATGAGCTCCAGGACGTCGTAGAGGCTGCTCGTGCCGCCTCCCTGCCCTCGGGCGACGGGGCTGCCGCCCTGCGGCACCATGGTCATGGCGCCTCCTTCCGCCGGCCTGCACCTGCTCTCAGGTCAGCCGGTCTGCTCTCAGGTCAGCCGGTCGATCGTGCCGCGGCTGTAGCGGCGGGTGCGTTCGTAGGAGATCAGCTCGCCGTCCTCGTCCAGCGCGACGCGATAGCTGGCCATCACGCTGGTCGTCTCCGGGATGCGTTCCAGCTCCACCACCTCCACCTGTGCCACCCAGCCGTCCTCGGTCGGCTTCAGCGAGGAAACGGATTCGGGGAGGCGGCCCAGGAGTTCAGCGAGCTGTGCGGCCGCGGCGCGCATCGCCGCAGCGGCTCCGGGCACGCCCGAACGCCGCCGGGCCGCGGCCCGCCCGGGCGGCTGCCTGTCCCGCTGTTCGCCCTCACCGCCGGCTCGTGAAGAAGGCCGCCGGGGGCGCGCAGGTTCCGCTGCGGCCATATACCACTCCCTTGGGGAGAAGGCCTCACAGAAACTAGAATGTCACTAAATCTGCGCATAAGTCTTGCATCTGGGGCAGGAGCTTGTGAAAGACCGCCCGGGCAGGGACCGCCCGGGCAGGACCCCGTTTCGCCGGCCGGCAGCGCGAACACGGTCCGTGGGCTGCGGGCGGCAACACGAAGGATTCTCAGCGCCTCGGTAGGGGATGATCATGGAGGACACGACCAAGATCGCGCTTGCAGCCGCTGTGGCTGGGGGCTATGTACTCGGCCGGGCGAAGAAGGGCCGCCTGGCGTTCACCATGGCGACCTACCTCGCCGGCCGCCGCTTCGGGCTCGAACCCGGCCAGCTGCTCAAGGAAGGCGCCTCACGGCTCAAGGAAATGCCGCAGTTCGCCGATCTCGGCGAACAGCTGCGCGGTGAGGCCCTCGACGCCGGCCGGCAGGCGCTGGCCACCGCGGCCAACCGCAAGCTCGCCGACCTCGCAGGCTCCCTCCACGAGCGCACCCTGGAACTCAGTGGCGGCGGCGGCCGCCGCTCCCGCGAGGACGAAGACGAGGACGAGGGCGAGGAGCCCTACGAGGACGAGGCCGAGCAATACGCGGAAGAAGACGAGGACGAAGAGGGCTACGAGCCCGAAGCGGAAGAAGAGAGCGAGGAGGAACCGGAAGAGGCAGAGGAAGAAGAGGAGGGCGAGCCGGAGGAAGAGGAAGAGGAAGAGGAAGAGGAGCCTGCGCCACCGCGACGGAGGCGGACCGCGGCGCGAGCCGCCAAGAGAGCCGCTCCCGACCGAGCGGCCGGGCAGCGGTCGAGGACCGCCGAGAAGACCGCTCCCCGGACGCCCGCCAAGAAGGCCGCTCCGGCCGCCCCGGCCAAGAAGGCGGCCCCTGCCAGGAAGGCGGCGGCCCCCGCACGGCACGCAGCGGCGAGGAAGGCACCGGCCAAGAAGCCGCCGGCCGAGAGCGCCGCGCCCGCCAAGCACGCCGCGCCCGCGAAGAAGAGCGCGGCGAAGAAGAGTGCGACGAGTGCGACGAAGAAGACCGCCAGCGGCAGGCCGGCAGGGAAGAAGGCCACGCCCGCCAGGAAGAACGCAGCCACGAGAGCGCCGTCCAAGACGGCTGCGAAGAAGGCCAGCAGCAGCGCCCCGCGCAAGAGCAGCACGACACGCGCACCCGCCAAGAAGACCGCCAGCCGTAGCCCTGCACGCAAGACGGCCGCGAAGAAGACCGCGGCCCGCAAGCCGTCCACGCGGAGGTAGGCCATGGCAACCTCAGACCGCTCCAGCCGACAAGAGTCCGGCAGTGGGCTGGACCAGCTGCTGAAGGAACTGACCGGATACCTCGCGGCGCAGGCCGACCAGCTGGCCGACAAGGCCACCGACAAGGTTTCCGACCTCACCGACCAGCTCTACGACGTCGCCGACAACGGCGGCACGCTCTCCGACGTCGCGGGCATCGGCGGCCGCCTCCTGCAAGGCGACTCCCCCCTGAAAGCCATCGCGGGCCAGAAGCTCGGTGACCTCAAGGACAAGGTGACCGACACCTTCTCCCAGGCCTTCGGCAAGGGGCGAGGCCGCAAGAGCGGCGGCGGCAAGGTGGTCAACATCGTCGAGGCCATCGACGTCGGCCTCCCCCTGCGCAGGGTCTACGACCACTGGACGCAATACGAGGATTTCAGTGGCTTCGCCAAGGGCGTCCGCGACGTCTCCCGCGACGACGAGATCAACAGCGACTGGAAGGTGAAGGTCGGACCCTCCACCCGCAGCTGGAAGGCAACCGTCCAGGAACAGGTGCCCGACGACCGCATCGTGTGGACCTCCCAAGGGGCAAAGGGCACCACGCGCGGCTGCGTCACCTTCCACGAACTCGCCCCCTCGCTGACGCGCATCGTCATCGTCGTCGAGTACCACCCCTCCGGGCTGTTCGAGAAGACCGGCAACCTGTGGCGCGCCCAAGGCCGCCGCCTGCGCCTGGACCTCAAGCACTTCCTGCGCTACACGATGCTCTCCACCGACGAACCCGAGGGCTGGCGCGGCGAGATCCGCGACGGCGAAGTCGTCCGGACCCACGAGGAGGCCCTTGAGGAAGAGGAGCAGGCCGAGGGCGGGGACCAGGACGAATACGAGGACGAGGACGAATACGAGGACGAGGAGGACGACGGGGCGGAGGAAGGAGCCGAGGAGGGGGAAGAGTACGCGGACGAGGACGAAGGCGGCCAAGGCCAGGAAGAGGGCGACGAGGACTACGACGAGGACCAGGAATACGCCGACGAGGACGAGGAAGAACCCGAGGAGGAGGACGAAGAGGAACAGTACGAGACGTCCCCGCCCCGCAGGCGACGGCGCCGAAACGCCTCATGAGCTCTGCTCCGCTCCCCCTACGAGCGGACGGGCCGGACACGGGTGAGGGCCGACAGGATCGTCCTGCCGGTCCTCACCCCGCCCCCACACCCCTCGAATCACACCCCTCGCGTCAGTGCTTGAGCGTGTCCTTCGCCTTCTGAGCGGTCTGCTTGGCGTCACCGGCCGCCTGCTCACCCCGCCCCTTGATCTCCAGGCTCTCGTTTCCCACAGCCTTGCCCGTGGTCTCCTTCAACTTCCCCTTGGTCGTCTTCGCTACGTTGTTGGCCTTCTTGCCTGCACCCATTCCTCTCACCTCCGCCCCGATCAGCGCGGAGCAATACGGTCCTGCGGAGTCCCCTACCCCTCACGAAAATCAATACTCATTACGGACGATTCCGACATGGACGCCGCTGCCTCGTCGTCCGTCAGGCCTTGATCCCGGGACAGGGAGCGCCACGCCGAGAACGCCGCGGCGTGCCCTATCCCGGCCGGCTCGCCGTGACGACGTAGTAGTCGAGGATTCGCCGCTCGTAGGCTCGTAGGAAGTTGCGCGGCCAGGTGTCCGGAGCCCACCACTGGCCGAGCCAGAGGTCCCATCCGGGCCAGACGTGGTGCCCGATCGATTCGACGCGCACGTTCGTGAGGCCGGCCCTCGTGAACGCATCCGCGAGCCCCTCCACCGGCCGGGCGATGTCCAGACCGTTCGCATACGTGTCCAGCAGTCGTGCAAGTTCCTCGGGTCGACCGGGCTCGTCGTCCACGGTGAAGAAGCTGGCGACGGCCACCCGGCCGCTCGGTCGCAGCACCCGCGAGGTCTCCGCCGCGAAGGCGTCGAGGTCCGGGAAGTGCTGGGCGGCCTCCACACTGATCACGGCATCGAACTCGCCGTCTTCGACCGGCATGCGTTCCGCGGCGCCCAGTACGAACCCCAGCCGTCCCGGCTGTACCCGAAGCAGACCTGCGTGCGCGCCGCGGGCCCGCTCCAGTTGCTCCGGATGGATGTCCAGGCCCGTGACCGCCGCGGAGCCGTATTCCCTCAGGGCCACCACGCACCCCATGCCGAGCCCGCAGCCCACTTCCAGAACCTTCGGCTCGTTCGGCAGCCCGGCAGCGTCCAGGACGTGCCGGTAGAGGTCCTCCTGGCTGCGGATCCGCTCCGCCTCGCCGAGCAGGAGCCCGAGGTCGATCGCGCGCCAGTACCCGAAGTTGATGAACCCCCCGCCGAAGATCGGGTTCCCGCCCAGATCAGCCGGACCGTACGTCTCCTGCACCACGGGACGCATGGCGGGACGAGCCCGCTCAGCACCGTCGTCTGCCACTGTGCCGCACCTCCTGAAAGCGCAACCACCGCCTCATGAGCGGCCCTTGGCAGTCCTGTGCCACCCGCGAGAGCCGCTCAACCGTGACAACGCCGCACACGGCGGACGGGTGACGGTCAGCCTTGGGCGCGGGCCTGGACGGACGGGGAGTACGGGCAAGCGGTACCGACCTTCCCGCGCAGCTGCGGAAAAGCGAGACCCTCGGCGCCGGCCCCCGCTGAGCGGCGCCGTGGACGGGTTCGCGCAGAACGTGTCGGGTGCAGAAGTACAAGAGGGGCAGGTCCTACCGAATCTCCCTGCGGCTGGGGTATCCCTGAAAGGCGCCCCGATCGGGGTCGATTCCCCCAGCGAGGAGACCTGCCGTGGACGGCTGGTACGTGGACGACCGTTGCTTCAACTGCGATGTCGCGCGACAGCTCGCGCCCGATCTGATCGGCGAGGCTGACGGAAGGTCCCGGGTCCTGCGCCCGCCGCGCGACGAAGCGGAGACGCGGCGCCTGCACGCGGCCGTCTTCGCCTGCCCCACCCGCTCGATCCGTCCCGCCTCCGGGCAACCCGACCGGCGGCTCGATCCCTTTCCGATGGCTTTGGACGGTGGCGTACTGCTGTGCGGTCACAACTCGCGGCACACGGCGGGGGCGAATTCCTACTTGCTCCTGCGGCCCTCCGGCACGGTCATGATGATCGACACTCCGCGGTGGAGCAGTGGACTCGCCGAGCGTTACGCGGCGTCGGGCCCGGTCACCGATGTGCTGCTCACCCACCGTGACCACGCCGCCCACGGCCGCCGCTACGCGGACCATTTCGGCGCCCGGCTCTGGATCCACGAGGGCGACCTCGATGCGGCGCCGGACGCGGACGAGGTGATCCGGGGTCTCGAACCTCTGGAGATCGGTGAGGGCGTCACCGCACACCCGCTGCCCGGCCACACCGCGGGCAGCGTGCTCTACCTCGCGGATGACCGGTACTGCTTCAGCGGAGACAGCTTCTATTGGTCCCGTACCACCCGGGATCTGGAAGTCGCGGATTGCGTGACCTGGTACTCCATCGAGGAGTTGGCCACCTCGCTGGCCAGAACAGCCGGACGGCTGCGATTCGAATGGGTCCTGCCGGGTCACGGCGACCGCCGGCGGCTGTCCACCGACGAGATGTCCCGGCGGCTGAGTACGCTGGCGGAGCGCACTCGGCAGTTGCAGCCGCGGCCGGTCGACTTCACCGCCGTTCGCTGGTGAGGGAGCGGCCCCACCGCAGCCGTTCCCCCGCATGCAAACGGGCGTGCACAAGCGAGTGCCTGCGGCGACGGCGTTCAGCTTGTCCGGGTTGGCATCCACGACGGGCGGCTTCGCGCTGAGCGCCAACCTGCCGCGGTGTCGCGGCCGGGACCGGGTCCCCGTCAGCCGTCGGTCTGTCAGACCTCGTGCCTATGCTGGTCCGGAGATTCGATCAAGGAGTAATTGCGGTGCGGATAGAGCGTCACCACGTGGGCGAAGCGGCCGTCTCAGCGGCTCGCCAGGACTTCACCCAGCGCATCGGGGGACAGGTGCGGTCCATGTCGAGGGCCGGACGCATCGCCACCTACGAGTGGCAGTCCATCGCCGAGGGGTTCCTCGACTACCTGGGGGCACTGTCCGTCGAGACGCCCGACCTTGGCACGGCGGAGGCCCGGGCCGCGTTGAAGGACGCCGCGGAGGCCGCCGCAGGCGCCGTCGCCTACGCCGCGTACCACCCGCACTGCAGCTTCCAGGTCTTCCTGGACTACGTGAACTTCGGCATGAGCTACGACCCGGGTTCGGATGCGCCGGAGGAGAGCGTCACGCCCGGGGAATGGGTCGAAGCGCTCTGTCTGACGGTCCTCAGGGACAGGGCGCAGGAACACGGCGAGGCTTTCCACTTCGCCCGCGAGAAGTTCGCCGAGCAGGCGCTGGGGACGCCCGCCGGGGAGCTCGCCACCGGACTGATGGCCGTGGTCCTGGACGACACCGGCGACGACGAGGAGTACCCGCCGAGCGCGCAGGCCAAGCTCACGGCCGTCGACGCCGCCCTGGACCGGGTCCGTATCCGCGCCCATGAGAGCGGCGAGCCCCTTCTGGAGCGGCCGGACAGCGCCGCGCTGCGCACGGTGCGCGCCCTGGCCGCCGAGGACCGGCAGGCATTCGACGCCGCGTTGGCCGACCTCCTGGCCGGGTACGCCGCCGCGCACGGTCCGGCGGCCTCGCCGCGGTCTCTGCTGCCGCTCGTCCCCATCGCCCTCGCCGCGTTCGGCTACCGGACTCTGGGCTGGGTACCCGCCGTGCACACCGAGTACCTGCCGCACGCGCTGGTCACCGGTTTCGAGACGCGCGGCCCGCGGGTCGCGGGGTTCGGCCGCAACCGGCGGCCGGACGCGGTCGCCGCCCTTGCCGCGGGGCCGCTGGTGGTGGAACGGCCTCCCTGCGAGCGGGCCGTTGACGCGAGCGTCACCGCCTGGTACGAGGAATCCCTCGGGAAGGCGTTCACCGCGGCCGAGGGAGAGCCTCTTGCCGTCCGGCGGCTCGCAGGCGTCATGAACGATCAGGCACGCCTCTTCAAGTGGCGTGCGGGAGATCCCGCCGGTGTGACGGACGGGCAGCTCCTGGCGCTCAGGCGGGCTTCCCAGATGGGAGCGGCCTTGTTCCGCATTGGTCTCGCGGAGCCGGGCACCCAGGTCGAAGTGAGCGTCGACGGATGCACGCTCGGCTACCCGGCCCGCCGGGGCGACGAGCTCTGCGCCGGCAACTGGCAGCTGGCCGTCGCCTTCGCCCTGATCACCGGCGTACGCGAGGACCTCGCCCCGCTCGTCCTGACCGGCCCGGCCTTCGCCCGTCCGGACGGTTCCGCGTTCAGCGCGTACCGCGAAGCCTTGCACGCCTACCTGACGGGCACCGATCCCGAAGCGGCCGCGCAGCGGGCGTTGGACCAGGCCGAGAAGGCCCGGGACTGGGGCTTCGACATGCCGCCGGCCGTGCTGCTGTCCCAGCTGGTGGAGGGCGACGAGGAGAGCTTCAACCTGGCTCTGGCCGACGCGCTCGAAGCTCACCGCGAGTACTACGGGGTCGCCGACCGCGCCGACGATCCGGACGTCTCCGTCAACCTCGACGTCCTCGCCCTTGCCTGCCACGCCCGTCGTCGCGGCTGGGCGGTACGCGTCGAATCCCCCTACCTGCCGGAGGACCTCCTGCGGGCTGCCGAACCCTTCGGGAAGCGCAGCGTCTGACGACGCCTGCTACCAGGCTGCGCCAGTGGGCCTCACCGTCGCGCGGCTGTCGGCGGCGGCCCGGCAGGCGTCGGCGGCGCTGGGCGAAGCAGTCGAACAGGACAGTGAGTTGCTCGGGGGTGCAGCCGGCGAGGAGCTCGCCGATCCGCGGCGCCACTGCCCTGCGGACGGCCGCCGGATCAGCGGCCTTCCCGGGCGGGGGCAGCCTCCCCTGGGCCCCGCCGAAGGACCGGCCCGGAAGACGGTGGTGTCATCGGTCGGCAGTGCGCGAGAACAGTCGCCCGTACCCGTCGATGCCGACGGCTGCGCTCCCGGCAGCGCGGAGAGCGGCCCACAGCAGCACCTGGTTGGCCGTCAGCACGGTTCGTCCCAGCGTCCCCTCCATGCTCTCCACCACTCCGACGGCCCGGAACCCGTTGCCGCCGATGACGACGGCCTCGGCCTCGGCCGGTACGTGGGCGACGACCCAGTCGTGCAGTTCGGCGGGCCGGATCAGTTGCTGCCCGCTGGGCAGCGCGCAGGGAGCGGCATACACCACGTCGAAGCCCGCGGCTTCGTAGTAGGCCCGGCCGAGTCGGTCCAGTTCCGCGCTGAACCACGGCGGGTCGACCAGGGCGATGCGGGACGCGCCCACGGCCCGCAGCGCCAGGGTCGTCGCGGAGCAGGTGCCGACGACCGGCAGGCCGTGCGCCCGGGCGGACAGCCGGTCCAGCATCCGCGCCTCGGCTTCGGCCCCGATCACGTACGCCGAGCTGGTGAACGCGAACGCGAGCACGTCGACGGGGGCTGCGGCCAGCAGCTCCGCCGCGGCGTCGACATGGGGAGGTTCGGCGAAGGCCCGTACGGGAGCGAGCGCGATCGTGGGATCCATGGCCCCGCCCGACCGCATCGCGCCGAAGGGGACCCTGGCCGCATGGATACCGATGTCGTCGGGCGCCATGGCCCGCAACTCGGACTCCGGTCCTACGTCGGCATGCGGGGTCAGCACTCCGATCCGCACCCGCGTGTCCCATCCGTCGGGTCGGTACACGCTCTTCGCCCTCCGTATCCGCAGCAGCAGGCTTCTGAGGATCCATCATGTCCCCGGCGGCGCCCGACCGCGTGGATCCGCCACGTCCGCGGGTCCGTCGACCACCCGTCCGCGAAAGACATCACCGCCCCGCGCCACCGCATCACCACGTCACCGCTCGGACCGCATGGTCGAACTCCCCGACGGACGGCGTCGGTGGGCCGAGGAGCTCACGGCTCGCCGTCGTCGAGTCGTGCTGCCTGGGCGCGCAGCCACGCGAGCAGGAGGGAGATCCGTACGTCGTCCTCGGGCGGACGGCGGCTGAGGAGGTGGTAGCCGGTGCCGTCGGGGGCGAAGCCGTGGGGGGCGGCGAGTTGTCCTCGTGCCAGGTCATCGTGGACGAGGGCGTAGGGGCCGATGGCGGTGCCGACGCCGGCTGCGGCGGCCTGCAGCGTCAGGTAGAAGTGTTCGAAGGTCTGCTCGGAGCCTGCCACGGCCGTCATTCCCGTGACGCGCCGCCAGTCGTCCCACGCCCCGGGTCTGGTGGCGCTGTGGAGGAGGACGCCCGCCGCGATGCCGTCCGGGGCGGTGGCGCTGGGTGCGAGGTCGGGGCGGCAGACCGGCCCGATACGTTCGGGGAACAGGAGGGTGCTGCTCAGCCCCGGTGGGAAGGGGAAGTCGTCGCGGCGGATCGCGAGGTCGGCGTTGTCGCGGTCCGGGTGGAAGGGGCCGCCTCCCGCGGACAGGCGCAGATCGAGGTCGGGGGCCTGTGCGGTGAGGTCCGGCAGGCGCGGGATGAGCCAGCGCATCAGGAGGGTCGGCTCGCAGGAGAGGGTGAGCGGCCCGGTGATCGGGCGCCGGGAGATCAGCCGGGCGGCGGTGTCGATCTGGTCGAGGGCGTCGCGGACGACGGCTGCGAGCTGCCGCGCCTCGGGGGTGGGGCTCAGGGTGCGCGTGCCGCGCTCGAACAGGGTGAGGCCGAGGGCTCGTTCGAGATTCTGGATCTGACGGCTGACCGCGCCGTGGGTGACGTGGAGCTCTCGGGCGGCGGCGGTCATGCTCGCGTGACGGACGGTCGCCTCGAAGGGGAGCAGGGTGTTGAGCGGGGGGAGGTCGGGCCGGCGCATGTGTGAAATCTACTCACACCTCTCGTGAGAACGAATCGTTTGTCCAGCGGTTTCCGTGACAGCAGTATTGATCTCGTCACCGGACAGCCAACGGAGAGGCATCATGCCCCTGTTCACCGCTCCCCCGTCGAGCATCACCGTCCTTGCCGACGACCTCACCAGCGCCGGGGACGGCGCGGCACCGTTTCGCCGTACCGGCCACCCGGCCCGGATCCTGTTCGGCGAACCGGCCGCCGCCGACCGGTACGCCCCGGGCGTGACCGCCATCGACCTGGGCACCCGGCTGCTGGCGGAGGCGGAAGCCGCGGCACGTATGCGGGACGCGGCGTCGGCATGGGCGGCTGGTGACGTGCTGCTGAAGACGGTGGACTCAACCCTTCGGGGGCACGTGGCCGCCGAGATCCGGGCCGCGCGGGCCGGGTCGGGACGCCGAGCGGCGGTCGTCGCACCCGCCTTCCCGGCGCAGGGCCGGGTGACGGCGGCCGGCGTCCAGTACGTCCACGGCGTACCGGTGGACGAGAGCGACTTCGCACACGACCCCGCGCACCCGGTCGCCTCCGCGGACCTGGCGGCGCTGCTTCCGGAGGCGGCGCTGGTCGAGCCGCACCAGGCCGGGGAGCTGCCCCGCCTGATCGCCGAGGGCGGCCTGATCGTCTCTTCGGCCTCGCGGGACGAGGACCTCGACCGGTACGTGCAGGCCGTGACCCGTCTCGACACGGCGCTGTGGGTCGGCTCTCCAGGTCTCGCCGCGGCCCTCGCCCGACGCTGTGCGCGCCGGGTCGCCGAACCCGCTCCGGCCCCGGAACCGGCGCGCCGTCCTCTGGTGGTCGTCGGCAGCGCCAACCCCGTCAGCCGCCGGCAGTTGGCGGCCCTTCACTCGGGGGCGGATGCCGACGGGGTGTGCGTCACCGAGGATCCGCGTGCGGCGCTCGCCGCGGCACGGCGTCTGAGTTGCGAAGTACTGACCCTGCGGACCCCTGACGAACGCCACGGCGCAGCCACCGCGAGGGCCCTCGCCGTGTCGCTGGCGGCCACCGTGCACCTCCTGGCCGACGAGAGCGCCGTCGATGCCCTCGTGATCACCGGCGGGGAGACCGCCGCGACGGTGCTCCACGCCCTCGGCGCGACCGGCATCACCCTGATCGACGAACCCGAACCCGGGACCGCCCGCGGCAGGCTACTGGGTCGCTCCGAGCTGCCGCTGCTCGTCAAAGCCGGCGGCTTCGGCGACGACGCCACACTCCTGCGCCTGTGCCGGCTCGCCCGACAGCCCCTCCCCCGACCCCTCACACCGCCCCTCGACAGAAGGCACGACACATGACCCCGATCGCCATCACCATGGGCGACGCCTGCGGCATCGGCCCGGAGATCACCCTCAGGGCCTGCGCCGACCCCCGCCGCACGGTGCCGGTCGTCGTCATCGGCGACCCCGGTGTCCTCGCCCGCGCCGATCTCGCCGCCCGCACGCGGCTGACCGTCCGCGCCATCAGCTCACTCGACCAGGCCACCCACGCCCCCGGCACGGTGGACGTCCTGGCCGCGAGCGATCTCCCCGACGACCTCCCGCAAGGCGCCCTGGACGCCCGCGCCGGCGCCGCTTCCTACGCCTACGTGCGCCGCGCCGTCCGACTCGCCCTCGACAACGACGTACGGGCCGTGGTGACCGCCCCCGTCAACAAGGAAGCCCTGCGCCTCGCCGGTGTCCCCCACCCCGGTCACACCGAGATCCTCGCCGACCTCTCCGGTACCGACGACTACGCCATGATGATGGCCACGGACGAACTGCGCACCGTCCTGGTCACCGTCCACCAGTCCCTGCGCACCGCACTCGACGCGATCACCACCGACCGTGAACTCTCCGTCATCCGCCTCACCCACCGCGCGCTGAGGCGCGGGGGTCTGGCCGCCCCGCGCATCGCGGTGGCCGGCCTCAACCCGCACGCCGGCGAGAACGGACTCTTCGGCCGCGAGGACCTCGACGTCATAGCCCCCGCGATAGGACTGGCGCAGCGCGAGGGCATCCGGGCCAGCGGCCCCTGGCCCGCGGACACCGTCTTCATGAAGGCGCGGGCCGGGCACTTCGACGCCGTCGTCGCCCAGTACCACGACCAGGGCTTGATCCCCGTCAAGTACCTGGGCATCGAACACGGCGTCAACATCACCATCGGCCTGCCGTTCGTCCGCACCAGCGTCGACCACGGCACCGCCTTCGACATCGCCGGCCTCGGCAAAGCCGACCACACCAGCCTGCTCAACGCGCTGCGCCGGGCCGACGAGCTGTCGGCTCCCGGCCGTCCCTGATCCCGCAAGGCACCGTTCGCTCGCCCGCACCCCGAGAAAGCCGCAGGACCATGGACTTCATCTTCATGCTCACCCGCGACGACCGCACCGTCGCCGACTGCCTCGACGTCCTCGACACCATCGAGGGCCTCGGCATCACCCACATCGGCTTCAAGGACGTGGGCGTCGACCGCGACACCCTCTCCCGGCTCCACACCCGACTCAGGGACTCCGGCGCCACCACGTACCTCGAAGTCGTCAGCACCGACCGCGAACAGGCCCTCGCATCAGTGCGCACCGCGGTCGAACTCGGTGTCGACTGGCTCATGGGCGGCACCTGGGCCCAAGAGGCCCTCGGTCTCCTGGACGGCACCCGGATCGGCTACCTGCCGTTCGTCGGCAGGCCGACCGGCCACCCCACCCGCCTCGCCGGAGATCCGCAGCAGATCGCCGCGGACTGCCGGCTCGCCGAAGCGGAGGGCTGCGCCGGAGTCGACCTGCTGGCCTACCGCGCCACCGACGCGGACCCGCTCGACCTGGTCCGCGCCGCCCGCGCCGCGACCGCCGGCCGCCTGGTCGTCGCCGGTTCCATCACCGGCGTCGACCGGATACGGGCCGTCGCGGCAGCCGGAGCCGACGCCTTCACCATCGGCTCCGCCGCGTTCGACGGCTCCCTCCAGCCCCACGCGGGCACCCTCCGCTCGCAACTGGTGCCGGTGCTGCGGACGGTCGACTCCCTGTAGGAGGCCCGCAGAGACCGGTAGAGACCGGTAGAGATGCAGCTGGTTTGCACATGCACCAACCCTTGCGCCGGTGGCCGGCCAGCCTGCGCCTTCTGCCCGTGATCGACTCCCGCCTGGTCGCGCGAGGTCGATCAGGCGCACGATGGTGGAGGGGCCCTCGTCTGCAGGTTTGCCCGGAGGTGGCGTGATGAACCGCGCGGAGGTCGTCGTACGGCGGATCGATCAGTTCCAACAGCGCCACACCGTCGTAGGGCTGCCGTTCGCGGTCATGCAGAAGTTCGGCAACGACCAGGCCGGCGGCAAGGCCACGCTCATCGCCTGGTACGGGATGTTCGCGATCTTCCCTCTGCTGCTGCTGTTCTCGACGATCCTCGGCTTCGTGATCGGTGGGCACCCCGCCCTGGAGCATCGGCTGGTGAACTCGGCGCTGGCCAACTTCCCCGTCCTCGGGAGCCAGTTGCGCAGCTCCGCCCACCCACTGCGCGGCAGCGGCGTGGCGCTGGTCCTGGGCGTGCTCGGCGCGGTCTACGGCACCCAGGGCCTCGGTCAGGCGTCCCTGAACGCGATGAACACCATATGGAACGTCCCCTTCAAGAATTGGCCGGGGTACGTCGGCCGACAGCTGCGGGGTTTCACGGTCCTGGTGCTGCTGGGGCTGGCGATCTTGATGTCCACCACACTCGCCAGCCTCGGTTCCGGGCTCGGGGTACTGGCCGGCCCGTGGACCTGGGCGGTAGCGACGCTGGTCAACTTCGGGGTCTTCCTCGCCGCCTTCACCTTGCTGACCGCGGCCACGGTGCGCGTACGGGACGTCCTGGTCGGCGCGGCGCTCGCCACCGCCTTCTGGCAAGGGCTACAGGCCGCGGGCACCTTCTACGTCCGTCACGCCATAGCCCACGCCAGCGACGTCTACGGCTTCTTCGCGATCGTGATCGGGCTGCTGTCCTGGTTGTACATCGGGGCCCGGCTGACGCTGCTCGCAGCGGAGATCAATGTGGTCCTGCGCTACCGGCTGTGGCCGCGCTCGATGACCCAGCCACCGTTCACCGCGCAGGACAAGGCCGCGTTCGTCCTGCTGGCGAAGATGGAGGAACGCCGTCCGGAGGAAACGGTGGCAGTGACGTTCAGCGCCGAGGCGGACCGGCAGCCGCTGACCGATCCCCCGGGGTCGGACACGGCGTCCGGCCCCGGCCCGGTACCCGGGGCCTACGAAACCGGTGGACCGCCGCAGGAAGAACGGTCCGCCGCCGACGCGACCCTGGCCCGCGAACGGCTGCGGCACACGATGCAGCGCCTGGCCGCCGAAGCCTGCATGCTGGTCACGGCTCCCGAGGCGGTGCGTGTGCACGGGCTGGCGAGCCGGATCACCGAGCTGCAGCGGGCCGCACAAGCGGCCGACCGCGCCGGTGTCCCCCCCGAGGTGATCGCCGCGGAGACCGGACTGGACGCCGCAACCGTTCAGCAGTGGACCGTCGTCGGCCCGCCGGACGACCGCGACCGCGCGGCACCGCAGTGGCGCGGGACCGGCCCTCCGCAGTAGGGCGGCTCGTCACAGGGCCTGCCGAAGGGCGGCCCTGTGAGGGAACGGTCCGCGCCGGAAAGGGTGGGTCAGCGCGGCGATCCGGTAGGAGCGGACCGGCCGGCCCGGTGGACCACCTCCCCGGCGACCACCACCGTCTCCGCCACCGTGCCCGGGATCCGCTCCGGGGCCACGGCCAGGATGTCCCGGGACAGCACCACGAAATCGGCCGCCTTGCCCACCGTCAGTGAACCCCGGTCGTGCTCCAGGAAGTTGGCGTACGCCGAGCCCATCGTGTAGCCGTACACCGCCGTCGCGACGTCCACCGTCTCGGCCGGCTGCCATGGATCGCCGCCGTCCAGCGGGCGGCGCGTGACCGCCGTGTAGATCCCGATCATCGGGTCCATCTCTGCCACGTTCCAGTCGCTGGAGAACGCCAGCACCGCGCCGGCCTCGTGCAGGCTCCGCATCGGCCACGCCTTGTGCCAGCGGCCCTCTCCCACGTTCTCCGCCCAGTCCTGGCCCGGCCCGGCGATCTCCGGCGCGCAGTGCCTCGGCTGCATGCAGGCCACCACGCCGAGCCCGGCGAAGCGCGGCACGTCCGCCGGGTCCAGGCATTCCACGTGCACCACCTGGTGGCGCGCGTCCCTCGGCCCGTTGACCGCGCGGGCGTGCTCCACCGCGTCCAGGACCGTACGGATCCCCCGGTCCCCCGTGGCGTGCACGAAGCACTGGAACCCGCGTGCGTCCAACCGCGCCAGCAGCTCCGCGAACTCCTCCGCCGGGTAGAACGTCTCGCCCCGGTGCGCCCCACAGCCGGTGTACGGCTCCAGCAGCGCGGCCGTGCGCGGCTCGACCACATCGTCGATGTACAGCTTGAGCGGCCCCACTCGCAGGCGGTCCCCCGCGTACGTGCGGGCCGCCGCCTCGAACGCGTCGAGTTCCTCCTCCGTGGTGCCTCGCGGGTGGAACAGCGCCGCCACGATCCGTGAGCGGAGCCGGCCCTCGGCGCGGGCCCGCTCGTACAGCTCCAGGTCGTCCAGGGAGTTCTGCGGCTCCACCACGGTGGTGATACCGAAGCCGATCGCGTCGTCCAGGCTCTTGGCGAGGCGCCCGTACTGCCGGTCAGGCGAGGCCCACGGCACCCCGAGCTCGCGCAGCGCCCGGTGGCCTTCCCGGGAGAGTCCCTTGATCGCGAAGTCCTTGACGAAGCCGGTGGGCTCCCCGGTCTCCGGGTCGACGGCCGCGGTGCCGAAGGGCAGGTCGGTGCGGTCCCTCGCGATCCCCAGCCGACGCATCGCCGCCGTGTTCAGCCAGGCCGTGTGCACGTCGTACGAGAGCACGATCGCCGGGACGTCCCCGGTGACCGGGTCCAGGTCGGCGACGGTGGGCATCCGGCCGCCGGGGATCGCGGAGTAGTCGAAGGCCTCGGCCTCGATCCACGCGGCGTCCGGGTGGGCATCGCGCCAGGCCGCGATCCGGTCGAGGATCGCCTCCAGGGTCCGTACGCCGGCCAGCTGTACGCAGGCAGCGTCGGAGCCGAGCCGGACGTGGTTGTGGGCGTCCACGAAGCCGGGCAGGACCAGCCGGCCGCCCGCCTCGAGCCGCTCGGTGTCCGGGCCGGCCCACGCTGCGGCCTCCGCGTCCGGACCGAGCCAGACGATCCGGCCGTCGGAAACGGCCAGGGCCTCGGCCTCGGGCAGGTCGGGGTCGACGGTGTGGATCCGGGCTCCGGTGAGCAGCAGATCGGCGGGGAAGGGGTGCGGCATGATCGGTGCTCCTGTGCAGAGGGGGCGGACGGGGCGGGTCGGGGGTCGGGGTGGGGCGGCCCGGCGGGGCGGGCGGGTGCGAGGCCTCGGGGGTTCGGCGGACTCAGGCCGCCGGGGCGTACGCCTGGCGCAGCGTCCGCCGGGCCAGGGCCCAGTACGTGAGCGCGGAGACGACCGAGCCGAGCACGGTGAGGTCGGCGCCGCCGAGCGGGGCCACCAGCGGGCCGGTCCACAGCTCGGAGTCGCAGGTCAGCGCGGCGAAGACCAGGCCCGCGAGCAGCGCGGCCAGGCCCGCGGGGTGGCAGCCGGCCCGGTACCAGTAGGCGCCGGCGCTCCCGGCGTGCAGCGCGTCGGAGTCGTAGCGGCAGCGGCGCAGCACCATGTCGGCGAGGAAGACCCCGCCCCAGGGGGCGAACACGATGATCAGCAACGAGAGGAACGAGAGAAGCGAGGTGGTGAAGTCGGTCAGGAAGAGCGCGGCGAGCGATCCGACGGCGGTGACCGCGGCGCTGATGACGATGGCGCGGGCACGGCTCCACGGGATGCCGAGGACCTGGAGGTTCAGGCTGGAGGAGTAGAGGGTGATGATCGAGTTGGTGACGGAGCCGCCGAGGACGAGGGCCAGGAACACCGGCTTGAACCAGGTGGGGAGAAGGCTCTCGGCCCCTGCCACGGCGTCGGTCATGTCGGTCTGGGTGGCGGCGGCGATCCCGGCGACGCCGAGCGCGACGGAGGAGAGGAACCCGCCGAGCGCCCCCATCCAGGTGATCGACCTCAACGAGGTGGTCCGGGGCAGGTAGCGGGTGTAGTCGGCGGGCATCGGCAGGTACGAGAAGGGGCCGGCCAGCATCACGACGAAGGCGAGGCTCCAACCGGACAGGCCGGGGGCGGCGCCGCCGGCCGGGGCGCCGGTCTCGGCGCCGGACAGGAGGAAGACCAGCAGGGCGCCGAAGCCGAGGGCGAGGACGTAGGCCATCCAGCGCTCGGCGAACTGGACGGTGGCGTGGCCCCACATCGCGACGGCGAAGGTGAGCGCGAGGGTGATGCCGAGCGCGAGGGCCCGTACCGCCGTTCCTTCGCCCAAGCCGACTTCGGCGAAGAACACTTCCAGGGCAAGGGTGCCGACCACGGTGTTGACGATGGTGTAGCCGATGCTCACCACCCAGTTCAGGACGCCGGCCGGGAAGTTCCCGCGGACGCCGAAGGCGGCCCGGGAGATGACGAGGGTGGCGGTGCCGGTGCGGATGCCGCTGAGCCCGGCGGCGCTGACAGCGAAGAAGGAGAGTCCGCTGATCACGACGACGGCCGTGGCCTGCCAGAAGGAGAGGCCGAAGGCCACGGCGAGGGCGCCGTTGATCACGTAGGTGAACGTGAGGTTGGAGCCGAACCAGAGCCAGAACAGGTCCTGGGCGCCGCCGTGGCGCTCGGCGTCGGGGATGGGATCGATGCCGTGGGTCTCGACCCGGAACACCTCGTCGACGTCGGCCGTCGTGTCTTGCGCCATGTCCTGCGTCATGTCCTGCGTCGCGTCGTGTTGCGTCATGCGCCGTACCCCTGACTGTGGACCCACTGAATCTTGAATGACGTTCTAAGTTCTTGAATGGCATTCAAGATGCGCCGCCGATCGGGACCACGTCAAGACCCTGTCCGGGATAAGGTCGGGCCACGAAGATCGGGAAGGCGGGAGCAGGTGGCGGCGGGAGCAGCGGGGTCGGCGCGACGGCGCGACGGGCGGATCGCCCAGGAGCGGATGCTGGAAGAGGCCATGGCGGCGATCGCCGAGGGCGGCCTCGCGGAGCTCACCATGTCCGCGCTCGCCGAGCGCCTGGGCACCAGCGGCGGCCACATCCTCTACTACTTCGGCAGCAAGGACCGGCTGCTGCTGGCCGCGCTGCGCTGGAGCGAGGACCAACTCGCGGCGGAACGTGCACAGTTGCTGGAACGACGGGTCACGGCGCACCGCAAGCTCGCGCTGTTCCTGGAGCTCTACCTGCCGCGCGGCCCCCGCGATCCGCGCTGGACGCTGTGGATCGAACTATGGGCCCGCACCGCTTCCAACGAGGAGCTGCGCGCCGCCCAGCAGGAGATGGACGACGGCTGGCAGCGGGACCTGGAGGCCTTGCTCGCCAAGGGCGTGGCCCAGGGACGTTTCACCGCCGGTCTGGACGTGCCCGCCCGCGCGTCGGAGCTGCTCGCCCTGCTGGACGGACTGAGCACCAGGGTGGTCCTCGGACAGCGCGGCGCCGACCGAGCCTCCTCCCTGCGGCACGCCACCTCGGCGGCGGCCCTTCTCGTCCCGCCCGCCTGAAGGGCGTCCCCGGGCGCTCTCGAACAGCGACGCGGGGGTACGGGGGGCCTCGACGAACGGCCAGGGCCGACACCTCCTACGCACGACGCGCCTGACGTACGACGCGCCCGACGTGCGACACGCCCGGCGCGGGGGACCCGTGTGTCCGCCGACCGGACCCGGCCACGCGTGCCGCGCGCCCGCAACACCGGCACGGCTGCTAAGCAGGCGGTACCGGCACGCCCGCACCGGCCGCCGGCCGACTCCGCCCCACACCGGGAGACACCCGTGCCCACCCGTGTACGCCGCTTCCGCACCGGCCTGTCCGCCGTCGCCCTCACCGCCGCCGCGCTCGGCGCGCTCCTCCCGCCCGCGCAGGCGGCGAGCGCGGGTCCGGGCGCCGCAGGAGGGCGCCCGGACCACGACGAACGCCTCCAGCAGCGGCTCGAACGGCTCGTCGCCCAGGACGACGGCCCGCCCGGGGCGATCGCCGTACTCACCAGGGGCGGCCGGACACAGGTGTACACCGCCGGTGTCGGCGACGTCGCCACGGGACGGCGCCCGGACCTCGACGACCACATGCGCATCGCCAGCATCTCGAAGGCGTTCAGCGGGGCCGTGGCCCTCCGGCTGGTCGACGAGAAGGTCCTCTCCCTCGACGACACCATCGGCGAACGGCTGCCCGGCCTGCCCGCCGACTGGCACGCGGTGACCCTGCGCCAGCTCCTCCAGCACACCAGCGGACTGCCCGACTACACGGCCGACCCCGAGTTCCTGAGCATCCTGCAGGCCGACCCCCGCCACCTGTTCGACCCGCGCACCCTCCTCGGCTTCGTCGCGGACGAGCCGTTGCAGTTCCGTCCGGGCACCCTGTACGAGTACTCCAACTCCGACAACATCGCTGTCGCGCTCATGGCCGAGGAGGCCACCGGCCGCCGGTACGAAGACCTGCTCGAGGAACTCGTGTACCGCCCCCTCGGCCTGCGGCAGACCAGCCTGCCCTTGGGCTACCGGCTCCCCCGGCCGTACCTGCACGGCTACGACGTCACCCCGGGCGCCGAACCCGAGGACGTCAGCGAGGTCCTGAGCGCCTCCGGGGTCTGGGCTTCCGGCGGCATCGTCTCCACCCCGAGGGAACTGGGCGTCTTCATTCGCGCGTACGGGGGCCCCGCCCTGCTGTCGGAGAAGACCCGCAAGGAGCAACTCACCTTCCGCCCGGGCGACTCCTCGGAACCGGCGGGCCCGGGCACCAACGCGGCAGGGCTCGCGATCTACCAGTACACCACCCGCTGCGGCGTCCTCTACGGCCACACCGGCAACTTCCCCGGCTACACCCAGCTCGCCGCCACCACCCCGGACGGCACCCGCTCCCTCACGTTTTCCATCAACACCCAGACCAGCAAGAGCAACAAGCCTGCGCTGCTCGCCCGACTGCGCACGGTCCAGGAGGACTTCGCCTGCGCGCTCCTCAAGGACCGCTGAACTCGATCCGGCACGGCACGGAACGGCACGGCACGGCACGGAACGGCACGGAACGGCACGGAACGGCACCATGCAGGCTAGCGTCGGCCGGAAAGGGTGTCCGGGTAGAGCTGGGTGACGACTTTGCCCCAGAGGTCCAGGGCGGTGACGCTCTCCGCGTTGCTGGCGTTGGCCATCACGACGACGCTGGACTTCCGAGAGGGCAGGTAGAAGACCATGGTGCTGTACCCGAAGATGGCTCCGTCGTGCCCGATCCAGTCCCCGATCCGCATGAGGCCCAGCCCGTATTCGAGTGGGACGTCACTGCCGGGATTCGACATGGATGTCCATTCCTGGCGTTCCTTGGCCGTGGCCGGCTTCAGGCCGGCGCCCGTCGCCAGTTCGGGCGCGAGCCTCGTCATGTCCGACACGGTGGACACGACCGCCCCGGCGGTCCAGGGCACCTGCGGGTTGCCGCGTGTCATGTCGACGTGACAGTCGGAACCTGACGGGGAAGGCGAGTTGGTGGACGGGCCTGCGGTGGGGCAGAGCGGCAGCGGGGAGCCGGCCGGGGGCGTGTACCAGTAGCCGTTGGAATAGGGCCGGGGCAGGTTCACGTCGGTGGCCGGGAAAGTGGTGTTCTTGAGGCCGAGATCTTGGATGGTCCGGCTGATGTAGACGTCGGCCGGCTGTCCGGTGACTTTCTGTATCACGACACCCAGCAGGATGTACTCGGAATCCGAGTACACCGTCTTCGTGCCGTGCGGACGGAAGTCCTCGGCATGCCGCTTCATTATCTTGACGGCGTCATCGGGCGTCCACCCGGGCCATAGCGGGTTCTTGGCGTATTGGCCCAGGAATTGTGCGTCGTCCGTGTAGTTGTAGACACCGCCGCGCATTCCGAGGAGGTCATGGAGCGTTATTTTGCTGCCGTTGGGGAAGTCTGCGACGTATTTCCGGATGGTGTCGCTCAGCGAGAGTTTTCCCTGGTCGCCGAGGCGCAGGATCGCTTGCGCGGTCAGCGCCTTGGTGACGCTGGCCGTACGGTAGTGCACGTCGGGCGTCATCCGACGGCCGCCCGCGGCTGCCTTGCCATAGGCTTTCAGGAGGGTTCCGCGGGCCGGGTCCGAGACACTGACGACGACGCCGGTTATCTGATGTCCCAGGCTCTGTCCGGCCGCGGCATCGATCTTCGCGATGTCCGACGGACTGAATTGAGAGATGAAGGAAGCGGGAGCGCCGCGAACCTCAAGCGCTGCCGCTTGGCTTTCGACGCAGACCGTCGCGGTGAAGAGCCCGCAGGCAGCGAGACCGCAGCCGATGGCCCTCGCCCTCGCACGTCGTGAAAACCTGCGTGCGGTCTGCGAGTGCCCTCCCCGAATCAACCGCCGTTCGGGCATGGTCTTGACCCCATCTGCAGAGACGACAGCCTGAATACCGGCATGCTCGCGGTGACTACGACGCCTTCCGCACGCCCCGACCGTGCACGCAGTCCCGAACTGAAATGGTGGCACCGCGCGAGCGGGGCAGCAACAGCGGAAACGGGGTATTCCAGCCCTGGTCGTCGCTGTTCCAAACCGACCCGGTGGCCGCGACGAAGCCCCGCCGGCGGTCTCAGGTTCGCAGTCCTGCGGGGCCCATGGCGGCTACTGGAGCGGGCATGGGCCCCGGTCCCGACGGCTCTGACGCACCCGGCGCCTGCGGATTGGCCCGCCATTGCTTAATGACCTAAACTATACACACCATTAAGCATCGGCGCCCGCCTGGGCAGCACCATCAGAGGAAGGGCATTCATGAATCCCGCCCAGCACGCAGCGGCCGTCGCGGCCGAGACCGCCGAGTTCGTCGCCACGGTCACAGCGGCCGACCTCTCCACCCCGGTGCCGACCTGCCCCGGCTGGACCCTCAAGGACCTCACGCAGCACGTCGGAAGCGTCCACCGCTGGTTCACCGAGCTCCTCCGCCGCCGCATCCAGCAGCCGCCGACCAGCCGCGAGGTCGACCTGCGCCTGCCGGAGCAGCCGGAAGGCCTTCCCGCGTGGCTGGCCGCGAGCGCGAGCGAGGCCGCCGAGGTGTTCGCCGCCACCGACCTCGACGCGCCGATGTGGGCCTGGGGAGTCGACCAGCACGCCCGGTTCTGGGTCCGGCGCATGCTGTTCGAGACTCTGGTCCACCGAGCCGATGCCCAACTCGCACTCGGACTCTCACCGCACATCGACCGCGCACGGGCGGTCGACGGGATCGACGAGTTCCTCACGAACCTGCCGTTCGCTTCTCCCTTCGCGCCGCTGACCGCCCAACTCCGGGCCCCGGACCGGACGGTTCGCTTCACCTGCACGGACGCCGACGGCGACTGGCTGGTCGGCTTGCGCCCCGACGGCTTCGCCCTGGTCTCCGAAGACGACGGTCCCGGCACTGCGGACGCCACGGTCCGGGGAACGGCCGCCGACCTGCTTCTGGTCCTCTACGGCCGCCTGGACCACCAGGACGCCGCCTTCGACCGCCTCGGCGACCCGGACCTCCTCACCCACTGGTTCACCCACTCCGCCTTCTAAAGGCTGTCCCGTAAGGGCTCATGTCCTGGGAAGATGTCCCTGATGGTGAGCACGGAGGAGTGGGAGGGTACACGGCGCCGACTGCACATCGGCCAGCGCGTTTCCGGAAGGGTAGTCCAGGTACCAAGACCTGGCACGATCGGCGTCTTCGTAGACATCGGACTCGTCGTCGGCGGCTTCGTCGACGTGTTGTTGCTGCCGGAAGATGCCGCTCTGTGGCCGACGGAGGGCACCGAGACGGAGTTTGAGGTCTGGTGGGTTGCTGAACGACCCCAGATTCGGCTGAAGCCGGTGGATCCTCGGTTCCGGCGAGAGGACTTCGACGAATGGCTCAGCCGATGGCGACCTGGGTGGCCCCTGGAGCTTGGTCTACCAGTCCTGGTCCGGCCGTTCGCATGACTGCTCCCCGTCGTTGTCGTTGATGTGACGATGGGGCGGGGAGATCCGAACGATGCCGAGTGGGGAGCGGGTTCGCCCGTTCCTGCCGGACGGTTCGGCTCGTGGAAGTCCGTCCCGGTCCTGGCTGTCGCGCGTCGCGAACCTGTACGAGGAACGCGGCTACGCCCCTTTCCGATTCCCGCGGTCGAGCCGGCTCACCATGATGGCCGTGAGCCCGATCAGGAGAATCACACCGCCGATCAGCGTCCCCGCCGGTCGGGTGCCCGAGTCACTGATCACCAGCCCGAAGACCACCTGCCAGCACAGCGCGCAAGCCACCACGAGCTGACCCCATCCGTACAGATGCGGGGAACGGACATGGCGCCGGTTCATGGGAAGCACCCATCCGCGGGACACGGCAGCAACACCGGAGGCAGCGGCGAGCAACGCCAGTAGCACAAGCGGTAGAGCGAGGTACAACTTCATGATCTCTCCCCCGAGGGGCCGGACCCGTGCCCGACGCCCGCGTGATCATGGCACCCCATGCATGGCACGTCCATCGCCCAAGCTCGTGATCGGCGAGTATCGCCGCCCCACACCGGGATCACGGCGAGGGGCGAGACACAGGGTCAGCGCGGCGTGCCGGGCTCGGGCCTGAACGGGCCGCCGTGGCCGGGCACGATCAGGTCTGCAGCGGCCAGCACCCGCAGCCGGGAGGCGCGCAGTACCTCGCGGTCCGGGGCAACCGGGTCGTCCGCCGGGCCGTCGGCGTGCCACCACAGGTCGCCGGCGAAGGCCACTACGCCCGAGTCCGTGCCCGCCAGCAGCGTGATGTCCTCGGGGCTGTGGCCCGGGGTGCGGATCAGCCGCAGCGACGGGGTGAGTTCGTACCCCTCGGCGTCGCGGTTCGTCCAGTGGTCGCCCAGGTACTCCACCTTGTGGTCGTGTACCCGGGCACGACCGAAGAGTCCCACGTTCATGACGTTGTCCGGGTGGTGATGGCTGAGCACCACATCGGTGATGTCGTCGGGGCCGAGCCCCAACTCGGCGAGCGGGCCGAAGATGTGGTCGCGGCTCGCCACCATGCCCGGATCGAAGATCACGTGGCGGTCCCCGTCGGAAACGTAGGAGACGGTGGCGGCGACCCCGGGGCCGGTGGAGCCCACGTAGCCGGTGGTCAGGACCTTGAATGCGGCGGTGCGGCCGAGCGGTGCGTCTGTCATGCCCCCCATCCTGCTGGGAGCGGCGGCAGTTCACGAGCGGCACTGCTGCCACGCATCGCAGGTTTCGTGCCACGTGTGCCACACTGCCCGCATGCCGCCTTTCAAGACCGTCGCCGCGTACGTCCCTCCCGGCGTCGGCATGCTCGCCGTCGGCATCGTCACCGAGGTGTTCGGCCCCCACGGGGCGGCGCTGCCCGGTTTCGACTTCGCCCTGTGCGCCGACCGGCCCGGACCGGTGCCCACGGACCACGGAGTGCCCCTGTCCGTCGCGCACGGACTGGACCGGCTCGCCGACGCCGATCTGGTCATCGCGCTGCCGGGCGCCGAATTCCGCACACCCCCCGCCCCCGCGGTACTCGAAGCGCTGACGACTGCGCACGAGCGCGGTTCGGTGGTCGCGGCCCACTGCGTCGGCGCTTTCGCGCTCGCCGCCGCCGGACTGCTCGACGGCCGCCGGGTGACCACGCACTGGAGGTTCGCCGAACTGCTCGCCGACCGCCACCCGGAGGTCATGGTGGAACCCGATGCGCTCTACATCGACGAGGGAAGCGTCGTGACGGGCGCGGGAGCCGCCGCAGGGTTCGATCTGTGCGTCCACCTCCTGAGGCGGGAGCACGGCGCGTCGCTGGCCAACGCCGTCGCCCGGGACATGGTGCTGCCTTCCCACCGCGAGGGGGGACAGGCCCAGTACCTCGCCGCGCCCGTCCCCGCAGACGGCCAGGACGAGCGGCTCGCCGAAGTCCTCGGCTGGGCCCGCGAGCACCTCCACGAGCCGTTGCCCGTCACGGAGCTCGCCCGCCGCGCCCTGATGAGCAAACGCTCCTTCACCCGCCGCTTCACCGCCGCGACCGGCACCACCCCGCACGCCTGGCTGCGGAGCCTGCGACTGCTCAGGGCCGAGGAACTCCTGGAAACCACCAACCTCCCCATCGAGGAGGTCGCCCGTCGCGTCGGCTACGCGAGCGCGGCCGTCCTGCGCGAACAGTTCGTACGGCGCCGGGGAGTCCCACCCCGCTCCTACCGCCGTGCCTTCACCAGCGCGCCGTAGCCGCCCCGGGGAGCCGCACGTCTTCGACCACGGGGACCGTTCAGCGCGCGCCGCTGCGGACCACGTCGTCATCGATACGAATATCGACCGGATCGGCTTCTCAAGCACGTCCCAGACGTATGGGGATGGTCCGGCTTGTTCCTGAGGTGATCCTGCGGGGTTCCTTAAGGGAACCTGAAGAACGCCTCCACGGCGCCGTCCGCGCTGGTCACGGGCCTAGGCTCGGGTGAACTCCCCTGTTCTCCCTGCCTTGTGAGGTGTCACCGGCATGAGCCCTAGCCGAACTCCCGTCGTCCCGTCCCGTGTCGAGGCGCGGCGGAGGAAGACGGTGCGTACGCGCATCGTGCTGTCGGTCACCGCCGCCGCCGCGGTGGTGGCCGTCGGAGTGGCGGTGGCCGACTCCGACGGTGAGGGCCACCGGGACGCGCGGGCCGACGGGGCCGCGGGCGCGGTGTCGAAGACGGCGGGCGTCGGCGCCGGCAGCCCGGCCGCTACGACGGCTCCTGCTCAGGCCTCCCCAGGCCCCACCGCCTCGGCTACGGGATCCACCGCTCCCGCGACGCCCTCGGCGGCGCAGAGCAGCGCTTCGACCGAGCCGGAGACGCCCAAGGCCGAGAAGGTCACGCCCAAGCCGAAGCCGAAGCCCGCCGGGACCACGGCCGGGGGCTCCGGCGGGTCCGGCGGGACCGGGGGCTCCGGCACCGCCGACAGCGGCACCGACTCCGCGGTGCTGGCCCTCGTCAACAATGAGCGGGCCGCGGCCGGGTGCGGCCCGCTCGCCACCGACTCCGCGCTCACCGCCGCCGCGCGGGCGTACAGCGACACGATGGCCCGTAGCGGCGTCATGTCCCACACCGGTCCGGACGGGTCGACCATGACCAGCCGCGTGGAGGCCGCCGGGTACGGCTGGTCCCGGCTCGGCGAGAACATAGCCCGCGGCCAGGCCGACGCCGACGCGGTCATGAACTCCTGGATGAACAGCCCCGGCCACCGGGCCAACATCCTCAACTGCGCCTTCACGGAGATCGGCATAGGCGTCCACAAGGGCGACGGCGGTCCGTGGTGGACGCAGGACTTCGGTACCCCGAGGTAGGCGCCCCCGCGGTCCCCCGCTCCCGTCGCAGCCCCGTCCTGCGGCCCGTACACGGGTCGCAGGACGTCGGCGTTCCCATGCCCCCTCCCTGACGGAGCGGCCGGCGCGTCGTTCACCATGGGGCCGTGCCCCGGATTCCGCGTTACCTGCTCATATGGGTGTCGTGCACGGCTGCCAGCGTGGCCGCCGTGCTCGGCACGGTCCAGTTCGTGGTCGGCACGACCCGGCACACTCCCCCGGTGGCCAGGTCCGCCCCGGTGGTCATCGAGACGCCGCCGGCGTGGCAGGCCGGCGCGAGCCCCGCACCGAGCACGCCGTCGGCGACGCCGTCCACGTCCGCCACGGCCTCGCCCACGGTGTCGGCGGCGCAGCCGTCGTCCCCGACACCTCCTGCCCCGGCCAAGAGTTCCTCGGCGATGCCCCGGACGGCGGCGTCGAAGACCGGCGTGGCCTGCGAGGACGGCGGAGCGGGGCTGCACACCATCCCCTCGCAGGGCGGTAAGGCCACGGTCCGTTACGGCAGTCGGGGTGTCTGCCTGATCTCCGCGATCCCGGGCCGTGGTTTCCGTACCACCACCGCGCAGACCGCGGACGACACCCTCACCGTCACGTTCACCAGTGACGGCCACCGCTCGGTCATCACCGTGACCGTGGAGCCGGCGGCCAAGGCAAGCGTCCGCGAGACGTCGTTCTGAATGCAGAAGCGGATCACGACTGCCCACATCCACACCCTCGGGGAGCACACCGGGCTCGCCCCACAGGCGGCCCCCTCCGGGGACCGCCTGTGGGAGCTGCGGGAACGGCTGGCCGGCGTCGGTTGCGCTCCCGCACCGTCAGAACGCCGGCCCCCCTCCCGCCGGTCCTGCGCCGTCCCCACCGGCCTCCGGCCCTGCGACCGTTCCGAGCAGCCGGTAGGGCCGCGCACCGGCAACGCCATCCGCCTGTGTCACCGGTGCGTAGAGCAGGCCATGCGCACCGTCCTCGCTCACGAACACGTGCGCGGTTCCCATGCCGGGGTGCGGGGCCGCCCGTAGCCGGTCGGCGGTGGCCTCGGCCCAGCGCGCGGCATGGGGCGCCGGCTCGCTCTCGGTGCGCGCGACGACGATCACGTCGGTCGTGTCGTCGCCGGCGTTGTCCGGCACGACGGTGTGCGCCAACCGGTAGCGGACCAGCCCGGGACGCCGGATCCCGGGGATCTCGCGGTCGATGCGGTTGACCATCTCAGCCCGGTGTTCGCGGACGAAGGCGAGGTGAGCCTCGTCGCTGGTCCACTGCGCGACGCTCAGCAGCACACGTCCGTCCGCGCTTGCGAAGCAGCTGAGCCGCAGGAAAGCCTCGGGGTGAAACCTGGCCGACAGCTCGCCCCACTCCCCGAGCAGCGCACGGGCCGCCCGGTCCTGACGGTCCCGCATGTCCACGATCCACTCGCTGATCAGCGTGGTCCCGGCGTCAGGCCGGGCCAGATCCGGCAGCTGAAACGTTGTCATACGAACCTCCTGTCGTCGCCGTGTGCCCAGCGTGGAACGTCAAGCGTGGTTGAGGTCAAGCCGGGGCTACCGTCTCGGGGCTCTGGGCTCCACCGTCCCCGTCTCCGACCGTCCCGTACGCCTGCACGTCACGGCAACGGTGCGGCGTTCGACGCCCCCCAGAGGACAGCGCGGCCGCGACCCGGTTTCCGGGTCCGCCGCCCGCGAGCCCCTCCGGCCGAGCCCCTAAGGTGTCCCCATGCCGAGCGTCCTGGTCGTGGAAGACGACCCCAGCATCCGCCAGTCACTCATCGAAGTCCTGGCGGAGCACGGGTACGCCGTCCGCAGCACGGCCGACGGGTTCGGCGCCTTGCGGGAGGTCACCCAGTCGCGCGTCGACGCCGTGGTGCTCGACCTGGGCCTGCCCGACCTGGACGGGGCGGACGCGCTGCGCATGATCCGGGGCATATCCTCCGTCCCCGTGCTGGTGGCCACCGCCCGGGACGACGAGACCGAGATCATCGCCCTCCTCAACGCGGGCGCCGACGACTACCTGGTGAAGCCCTTCTCCGGGGGACAGCTCATCGCACGCCTGTCCGCCGTGCTGCGGCGGACGGGACAGCTTGCCACCGCCGCGGGTCCGGCGGGCGCCCCCGCGGCCCCCGCGGCCGGTCCACCGCGCCCCGTCCTGGTGGGCGAACTGGCGGTGGACCCGGGCGCCCGCACCGCACACCTCGCCGGCCGGGAGCTGCGCCTCACCCGCCGGGAATTCGACCTGCTGGCGTACCTCGCCCACCACCGCGGTCTGGTCGTCTCCAAACGCCGGCTGTTGAACGAGGTCTGGCGCGAGCCGTACGTGGACGACCAGACCGTCGACGTGCACCTGTCGTCCTTGCGGCGCAAGCTCGGCGAACGCGCGACGGCCCCGCGTTACCTGCTGACCGTCCGCGGCGTCGGCATCAAGCTGGTGGCACCGCGTTGAGGCGCTCACTCGCCGGAGTAGCGCTCGCCGTGACCTCCATGGTCGCCCTCTCCTTCCTCATACCGCTCGCCGCCCTGGTGATGTCGCTCGTCAAGGAGCAGGCCGTCACCGCGGCCGAACAGCGCGCCGCCGCCCTGGCGCCGGTCCTGACCCTGACCACGGATCCGGCCGCGCTACGGGAATCCACCGCAAGCCTCGACGCGGCCGACCGCCTCGTCGTCCATCTGCCGGGTTCCGGCCCCCTCGGCAGCTCCAAGGCCCCCAGGGCCCTGCTCGAACGGGCGCAGCGCGGGCGGGAGTCCATCTCCCAGGCGATCCCGGGCGGCTGGATCTGTCTGCAGCCGGTGGTGCTCCCGGGCGACCGGGTGGCCGTCGTCGAGGACTTCGTTCCCCAGGCGGAACTGACCCACGGGGTCAAGGAGTCCTGGGCGGTCATGCTGTTCCTGGCCGTGGGACTGGTCGGCGGTTCGGTGCTGGTCGCCGACCGCCTCGGCACGAAGGTGGTCACGTCGTCGAAGCGGCTCGCGCAGGCGTCGCGCGCACTCGGCCAGGGTGACCTGGACAGCCGGGTGGAGCCGATGGGACCGGCGGAACTGCGCGACGCCGGGGTGGCCTTCAACGCGATGGCCCACCGCATGACCGAACTGCTCGCTGTGGAACGCGAACTCGTCGCGGACCTGTCCCACCGGCTGCGCACCCCGCTGACCGCCCTGCACCTGGCGTCGGAACGCATGGTCGGCACGCCGGAGTCGGCAAGGGTTGAGGCGGCGGTCGGCGAGCTGGAGACGGAACTCCAGGCCATCATCGCCGCGGCGCGCACCCCGCTCGCCGTGGGGCCGATGGGCCGGGGCATGTTCGCCGGGGACCCGTCATCCGCCACCCCCACCCCCTCAGGGGTGTCCGGTCCCCGCTGCGAGGCGGCCGAGGTGGTCCGCCGGCGCACTGCTTTCTGGTCGGTCCTGGCCGAGCAGCAGAACCGGTCCTGCTCGCTGGACGTGACCCGGGAACCCACGGCCGTCAGCCTCTCCGACGACGACCTCGCGGCCGTCGTGGACGCGCTCATAGGGAACGTCTTTCGCCACACCGCCCCCGGCACGCCGTTCGCCGTCCACGTCGTACGTACGGTCCACGCCGTACGGCTGGTCGTGGAGGACGGCGGCCCGGGCATCCCGGAACCGGACCGCGCCCTGTCCCGCGGGAGCAGCAGCGGTTCCAGCGGACTGGGGCTGGACATCGCGCGGCGGGCCGCGACCGTCGCGGGCGGCTCGATGGAGGTGTCCCGCAGCGCACTGGGAGGCGCGCACATCTCCGTGACGTTCGCCCTGTCCCCCTCGGCCCCGTCCGGACACCCTTCCCGCATGTCCCGCCGCCGTCCCCGCCGTCCCCGCGCACCTCGGGACTGAGCCCCGCGGCGCGCGCGGACGCCGCGGACGGCGGGGAGGACGGGGTCAGTCGTTTCGTTCGGCGAGGATCGCACGGGGGTCGAAAGTCACCCGGATGCGGGTGATCTTCCCGTCCTCCACATGGCTCCAGTTCGCCGTCGGGGTCGGCGGGGCGACGGTGGTGTGCAGGTTGAACCAGGTGATCACGTCCGTGCCGTCCGCCACCCTCGCCTGCACCTCGATCCGCTCCACGATCCGGCTCATCCCGCGCAGGCCGCGGAGGCACTCCTCCTTGCCGGCCGCGCGGCCGAGTGTTCCGACGAAGTCGACATCGTCTGCCAGGAGACCGGACAGGGTGTCGAAGTCGCCCGCCTCCCAGGCGGTGAAGTATTGCTTGGAGATCTGTTCCGGAGTGTTCATGCGTCCATCGTGGCGGAACGGTCATCCATCCGTCCAACAGATGATGAAGATGACAAGTATCATCATTGTTTATGGAACTGCATCAGCTGCGCTACCTCGCGGCGGTGGTCGATGAGGGCACGTTCACGGCCGCGGCGGCCCGTCTGCACGTGAGTCAGTCCGGCATCAGCACACAGGTCGGCAAACTCGAACGAGAGCTGGGGCAACAGCTTCTGGAGCGCTCGGGCCGCCGAGTCCAGCTGACGGCCGCGGGCGAAGCGGTCCTGCCCCTCGCACGGGAGGCACTTGAGACGCTCGACAGCATCGAGCACACGGCGTCGGAATTCGCGCAGGCCACCCGGGGCAGGGTCCGTCTCGGCATGATCGCGGGCTGCGCGATCCCCGGCCTTCTCGATGCCGTGGCCGGGATCGGGAAGTCCCACCCCGAGATCGTCCTGAGCCTGCACGAGGACGACTCCCGTGCCCTTCGCACTCAGGTGCTCACGCGCTCCCTCGACCTGGCTCTGATCGCGTTCGCCGGCCCGACCGAGCCCGAGCTGGACGTCGGCGTGATCCTCGATGAACCGGTCGCCGCCGTGGTGCCTGAGGGACACCGTCTGGCCCGTCGGTCGGTGCGGCTCGCCGACCTGGAGGGCGAGAAGGTGCTGTGCCTGCCGCAGGGCACGGGTATCCGGGAGGCTTACGCGCGGTCGTGCCTCCGGCTGGGGATCGAGCCGCGCGTGGACATCGAAGCCAGCTCACCGCAGACCCTGCTCGGCCTCGCCCAACGCGGCGCCGGGGTCGCCGTCCTGAGCCCGTCCTCGGGTGTCACGGACGGCGTCAGCGCCGTGCCCATCTCCGACGCCGCGACGCACGCCTGCCTCGGACTGGCCATCCGCCCGGATCAGCGTTCCCCAGCGGCCCGGCTGACGCTGGCGCGGCTCCGCGCGGCACTCACCGCCTGAGAACGCCCCGGCACGTCCTTGCGTCGAGCACGGTCCGGGGAGCGCGTGGCGAGGAACTCAACGGCGGTACACCGCCGTCGCGATCTCGACGAACGAGCGGAGCAACGGGTTGGTGTCACCGGCGTTCCATACCGCGACCACGCGGCTCGGCGCCATGTCGACCAGCGGAACCACGGCCAGGTTCTCGGGCAGGCCGTGTACGAGCGGGGCCAGGCCGACCGTGCTGTTCCACAGCACGGCTTGCAGGCATTCCTGGACGACGCGTACCACCGGGCCCTCGCGCGGTTCGCCGCCGTTCCAGTACGACCGCCAGGCCGGGTCGGTGCCCTGCGGGAACTGGAACCAACGGCGGTCGGCCAGGTCGGCCACCCTCAGGTGGTCGCGACCGGCCAGCGGATCGTCGGCGCGCAGTACCGCGCCGACCGGATCGGTGCGCAGCTCGCGCACCGTCAGGGCGGTGTCGTCGAACGGCGCACGCGTCAGGGCGACGTCGACCAGTCCGGCTCGCAGCCCGCAGGTCGGGTCGATCAGGTCCGCGTCGCGGATGCGGATGTCGACGCCGGGATGCTGTTGCCGGAAGACGGCTGCCAGGCTGGTGATGGCGGGGTCGGTGCTGTCACCCAGGATGCCGATGGTGAGGGTGGCGGCGCCGGCCGCAGCGGTCACGCGGGCGCGGACGCGGTCGGCCTGTTCGAGCAGGGCTCGTGCTTCGTCGAGCAGTACCACCCCCACGGGCGTGAGCGTGACGCCGGCAGGAGAGCGGACGAAGAGCGGGCTGCCGATCTCCGTCTCCAGCTGTTTGATCGCCCGGCTCAGCGGCGGCTGGCTCATGTGCAGCCGAACGGCCGCCCGGCCGAAGTGGAGTTCCTCGGCGACCGCCAGGACGTAGCGCAGGCTACGTAGCTCCACGCTGCGACGATACCGTCACGGTATCCGGTCGGCTCAACAAGTCTTGGACACCCGCAGGACCCTGGCGCTGCACTGGGGGCATGACCGACGGAGCGAAGACCAGTGAACCGCAGGCCGCCCCGACCGTATCGGTGGTCGGCCCCGACGACGGCGAGACGATCGTCCTGGGCACCACGCGCCTGCGCGTCCTCGAAGACGGCAGCCACACCGGGCACCGTCTGGGAATGACGGAGTCCGTGCTCGCCCCGCACACCCCCGGACCACCGCAGCACCGCCATGCCCTCCACGACGAGGGTTTCTACGTCGTCTCCGGCACGGTGCGGTTCACCGTCGGGGACGAGGACCACGACGCGACCGCGGGCACGCTCGTGGTGGTCCCGCCCGGCGCACCGCACACCTTCGCCAACCCGGCCGCCCAACCCGCTGTCATGCTCAGCACGTTCACTCCCGCTCAGTACGTGCAGTACTTCCGCGACCTCCAGGGCTTGGCCGCCGACGGCAGGCCGCTGACACCCCGGGCCGCCCTGCAGGTCATGAGCCGCTACGCTACCGAGCCCACCGCCGGATCCGCCTGAACCGGCCCCGCCCGGCCGGCCGCCTTCGGGCGGTCGGTCAGGCGGTCAGGCGGTGAGCACGCCCGTGCCGAGCAGTGCGAACAGCAGGACACCGACGACGATCCGGTACAGCACGAAGGCGTTGAAGGAGTGCCTGGCGACGAACTTCAACAGCCAGGCGATCGAGGCGTAGGCGACGACGAAGGAGACGGCGGTGCCCACGACGAGCGGCAGAGGATCGACTCCCGCGCCGACGGCGTCCTTGAGTTCGTACAGGCCTGCGCCGGTCAGGGCCGGGATGCCGAGGAAGAAGGAGAGGCGGGTGGCCGCCACGCGGTCGAGGTCGAGGATGAGGGCGGTGGACATGGTGGCGCCGGAGCGGGAGAACCCCGGGAAGAGCAGGGCGAGGATCTGGGAACAGCCGACCAGCATGGCGTCCTTGAGACCCGTGTCGTCCTCCCCGCGCTTGTGGCGGCCCATCTGGTCGGCCGCCCACATCAGGCCGGACCCGACGAGGAGCGACCCCGCGACGACCCACAGGGAGGCGAGGGGGCCCTCGATCAGCGGCTTGGCCGCCAGGCCGACGACGACGATCGGGATGGTGGCGTAGATGACCCACCAGGCGAACTTGTAGTCGTGGTGGTAGCGCTCCTCACGGTCGACCAGGCCGCGGCCCCAGGCGGAGACGATCCGCACGATGTCCTTGAAGAAGTAGACGAGGACCGCGGCGATCGCGCCGACCTGGATCACGGCGGTGAAACCGACTACGGAGGTGTCATCGACGGGAATGCCCATCAGCCCCTCGGTAATCTTGAGGTGGCCGGTCGAGGAGACGGGCAGGAATTCGGTCACCCCCTCCACGACTCCGAGGACGGCGGCCTGTCCGACGCTGATAGCACTCATAGGGGTCCATCTCTTTCGCCAGCGCAACGGCTTTGCCGTGGTGGTCGTCGTAGTAGCGGGCCAGCAGTTCCTCGGGAGCCTTTGCGCTACCGCAGAAGTTCTACGTGACTGTAGAAGATGAGTGCGGGAACACAAAACCTGTGTGTGCGGACACGACATGGAGGCCGCGCGCAGTGCGGAAGCCGCGCCGCCGCCCCGCCGCCCGGCCGCCAGGACCGGCACCGGACCAGCACCGGACCAGCACCGGACCAGCACGGTAACCGTCACGCATGGCAGACTCCGGGAGCAGCTTCTACGGCAACGTAGAACACCTACGTGAACGCAGAAGACGGCGCAGGAGGAGGCCGACCGTGTCCGTGCACGAACCCACGCCGCCCAGGCGCGGCCGCGGCAAAGGCGAGCTGGAGGCCGAAGTCCTCGACGCGCTCCACCACGCCGCGCCCGAGGCCTTGAGCCCGGGCGAGGTCAAGGACGCCCTCGGCGGCGAACTCTCGTACAGCACCGTCGTCACCGCCCTGTCCCGGCTGTACGCCAAGGGCCTGCTCAAGCGCAGCCCCAGGGGGCGCGCCTTCGCCTACGCCCCCATCGCCGACGAATCCGGCCTCGCCGCCCACGAGATGCGCAAGGTGCTGGAGGGGCGACCGGACCGCGAGGCCGTACTGACCCGGTTCGTCGACGACCTCTCCGACGACGACGAGCAGCTGCTGCGCAAGCTCCTGGACATCGGTGACTGAGGCTCCCCTGATGCGTTTTGCCGTATACCTGCTCCTGCTCTTCCCGCTGCCGGCCGCCCTGGCCGCTCGGCCACTGGGTGCGCGGCTGCCGCCCCGCCTGGCCACCTGGCTCCTGACGGTCGGCGCGGTGGTGCTGGCGGCGGCGAGCAGCCTTGCCCTCGGAGTGCTCGCGATCACCGCGCTGATCCGCTTCCCCCTGCTCGCGCGGCTGGCCGACGGGCGCTGGTCGCCGCAGGTCGCCCAGCACCACGACCCGGCCTCGCTGTCCGTCGGCCTCCTCGCCTGCGGCGTGCTGGGCGCCACTGCCACCGCCGCGGCCGTGATGCTCTGGCGCCGGGTACGCACGCTGGCCGCCTCCGCTGCGGAGGCCGCCTGCATGCCGGGCCACGAGCAACTGGTGGTCGTCGACGACCCGGCGGCCGAGGCGTACGCCCTTCCCGGGCTGCCGGGCCGCATCGTGGTCTCCACCGGCATGCTCGACGCCCTCGACACCGCCGAGCACGAGGTCCTCCTCGCCCACGAGCGCGCCCACCTGACCCACCATCACTACCTGTTCGTCGCGGTCGCCCAGCTCGCGGCGGCCGCCAACCCCCTGCTTCGGTCGCTCGCCTCCACCGTGTCCTACACGGTCGAACGCTGGGCCGACGAGAGCGCCGCCACCGCGGTCGGCGACCGCCGGCAGGTGGCCCGCACCGTGGGCAAGGCGGCCCTGGCCGCGAAGCGCACCCGGGCCCGCGGCCGGCTCCCGGCCGCCGCGCTCGGCCTCCTGGGCCGGTTCGCACCCACGGAGCCCGGCCCGGTACCGCGTCGGGTCGCCGCCCTGCTCGCGCCGCCCCTGCGCGGCCGCACCGCGCTGATCGCCTCGGTCGTCGCGCTGCTCCTGGCGACCGCCCTGTGCGCCTTGGAGGCGACGCGCGACCTGGACACCCTCCTGGACCTGGCCGAACACGGCTCCGCACGCCACCCCGCAGCGCACTCTCCCACCGCACTTTCCGCCGGTCAGCGGCCTTGACGGTGCGGTGGTTCCCGCGGCCGAAGAGCGGGGGAACGCCCTACTGGAGGCTGGCCAGCAAATGGGCGTCGAGGAAACCCCGCTCGGAGGCCGGGTCGTGCAGCAGCCGGGCGAAGGGTGCGAGGCCCGCCCCGGCGAGCAACTCGGCGAACCGGTCCACCGGCCAGCTGTACGCAGGCGTCACCTTGTGGTCGAAGCGGACGGGCTCCGGTCCGTCGGTCGCGAAGAACGAGACCAGGAGCAGACCACCGGGTGCCAGGACGCGCGCCTGCTCGGCGAGCAGCGCCGGCAGTTGCGCGGGCGGGGTATGGATCGTCGAGTAGTGGGCCAGCACGCCGCCGAGCGCGCGGTCCCCGACCGGCAAGGCCTCCATCCGCGCCTCGCCGAACCACAGCTGCGGATGGGTCCGCCGGGCGTGGCCGACCATGCCCGGGGAGAGGTCGAGCCCGAAGGCGTCCAGCCCCAAGTCGTGCAGCACCGCCGTCAGATGTCCGGGGCCGCATCCGACGTCGGCCGTCCGCAGGTTCCCCGTCCCGCGCACCAGCTCGGCGAAGGTGCCCACCATGGCCCGGGCGAACGGCCGCGTCTCCAGACGATCAGCGAACATCGACGCGTAGAGGTCGACGACCCCGTCGTAGGCCGTCCTGGTCTCGTCATGGTGTTCCGCCACGGGCATGAAGCTAACATCCGCGCCGTTCGCGTGGCCGCGGGAGGCGGGAGGCGGGAGGCGGGAGGCGGGATCAGCGCCCGAGGCCCTGCCGCACCGCCTCCTCACGAAGGGCTCGGACGAGCGTGGTGACCTGAGGCCGGTCGATTCGGCCGATCGCGGCGACGCCGATGTGCCGGCTCGGCCCGGGCTGCTTGACCGGAACGGTGCGTAGGCCCGGGATCTCCGGATCGAGGGCAATGGAGGGGATCAGCGAGATCCCCAGGCCGGCCGCGACGAGCGAGCGGGCGAAGAAGTAGTCGGTGGTGGTGCCCCGCACTTCGGGGTCGAAGCCGGCGCGCTCGGCGTAACGGCGCAGGTACGCCTCGGTTTTCAGACACCCGAGCACCCAGGGCTCGGCTGCCAGCTCGGCGAGGTCGAGCACCTCGCTGCCGGCGAGCCGGTGTCCCTCCGGGAGGACGACGTGCAGCGGGTCTTCCAGGATGGGGGTCCACTCCAGGCCGGTTCTGGGGCCCGGTCCGACGGGCAGGGGGCCGTCGAAGTGATAGGCGAGGGCGAGGTCCACGGCGCCCTGCCGGACGAGAGGCAGGGCGGTCTCGGGCTCACCTTCCCTGATGTGGAGCACGGTGCCGGGGTGAGCCGCCGTGAGCCGGGCGAGCGCACCGGGGAGCAGGAGCCTGCCGCCGCTGGTGAAGGTGGCGATGGTGAGCCGGGTGCGGCCGGTGGTGAGCTGGTCGACCTGCTGTTGTGCGTGTTCGAGCTCGGCGGCGACCGATTCGGCCGCGCCGAGCATGATGTGGCCGGCTTGCGTGAGGGTGACGCCGCGGGTGCTCCGGGCGACGACCGGGGCGCCGAGGCTGCGCTCCAGGGCCGCCACGTGCTGGGAGACGGCCGAGGGGGTGAGGCGCAGCGCGGTGGCCGCCCGGTTGAAGCTGCCGTGCTGGGCCACCGCCCGCAGCACGCGGAGCCGCTGCACATCGATCAACAGTTTTCCTTAATACGTCATCAACAGGTGATCAGTTCCGCTGGTGACGGTAGACGTTCAGGATGGCGGCATGCAAAAGATCTGCGTCATCGGTGGAAGCCGGTACTTCGGAAAGCTCCTGGTAGAGCGCCTGCGGGCCGCGGGCCACGAGGTCACCGTGATCAACCGCGGCTCGACCCGGCCGCCCGCCGGCGTCGAGCACCTCGTCGTCGACCGCAATGACGAGGCCGCTCTCATCGCCGCTCTCGGCACCCGCACCTTCGACGTGGTCGTCGACCAGGTCTGCTACACCCCCGTGCAGGCCGCGATCGCGGTACGCGCCTTCGCGGGCCGCGCCCGTCGCTACGTCATGACCTCCACGATCGAGGTCTACGATCCGGCGACCGCCGTGCTGCCCGCGGTCCCGGCGGGCACGCCGGTGGCGGAGGTGAACGTGGACCCGGCCACCTGGCCGGTGGCCATGGACCTGCCCTGGCACGACGACGCATACCTGGAGGCGCACTACGCCGAGGGCAAGCGCCAGGCGGAAGCCGTCTTCACCCGCGCCGACAACTTCGCGTTCACCGGCGTGCGCAGTGCCCATGTGCTCGGCGGCGGTGGGCGGGAGTTCACCGGGCGGCTCGCGCACTACGTCGAGCGCATCACCCGGGGCGAAGAGATCACCGTGCACGCGAACGCGCTGCCCACGGTCTTCATCCACTACCAGGAGCTGGCGGAGCTGCTCGTGTGGGCGGCGGCGGCCGGCTTCACCGGTGCGGTGAACGCCTGCTCGGACGGCCGGCTCGACGTACACGACCTCGCCGCGGTCGTCGCCGCGCAGGCCGGCCGGGCACCGGTCTGCCGGAGCGTGCCGGCGGGCGAGGATGCGTCACCGTTCTCCGTCGACCGCCACTACGCCATGAGCAACACCCGGGCCAAAGCACTGGGCTTCACCTTCTCCCACACCTGCGACTGGCTGCCCGGCGCCGTCGCGGAAGCACTCACCGCCGAACCGTCCCGCACCGCCTGAGGAGCAGAGCCGCCATGCAGTACCGCACCATCGCAGACACCACCGTCAGCGCCGTCGGCCTCGGCGCCATGCCGTTGTCGATCGAGCACCGCCCCGACGAGACGCGGGCCATCGCTACCGTCCACGCCGCGCTGGACGCCGGCATCACGCTCATCGACACCGCCGACAGCTACCACTGGCACGCCGGCGAGGAGGGCCACAACGAACTGCTCGTCGCCCGCGCCCTGGCCCGCTACGGCGGTGATACCTCCGGTGTCCTGGTCGCCACCAAGGGCGGCCGCGGCCGCCCCGGTGACGGCAGTTGGACCGTCGACGCGAGGCCGGAACACCTCAGGCGCGCCGCCGAAGCCTCCGTGAAACGCCTGGGTGTCGAGGCCATCGGCCTGTACCAGGTGCACAAGCCGGACCCGTCCGTGCCGTGGGCGGAGTCCGTCGGCGCGCTGCGCGAGCTGCTGGACGCGGGCACGATCCGGGCCGCCGGCATCTCCAACGTCACCGTGGTCCAGATCCGCGAAGCGCACGGGATCCTCGGCGACGGACTCGTCTCCGTACAGAACCAGTACTCGCCCGCCGTCCGCGACAGCGAGGCGGAGCTGCGGCTGAGCACCCGGCTGGGACTGGCCTTCCTGCCCTGGAGCCCGCTGGGTGGCATCTCGCGCAGCTCGCTCGACGGCCCCTCCGGCACCACCTCCGCCGGCACCGCGTTCCACCGCGTCGCGGCCGAGCACGGCGTCAGCCCGCAGCAGGTCGCACTGGCCTGGCTGCTCTCCCGCTCCCCGGCGGTCATCCCGGTACCGGGAGCCAGCCGGCCGGCCTCCATCGCCGACTCGGCCCGGGCCGCCGACCTCAGGCTGAGCGCGGAAGAGCTGACGCGACTGGAGGCCGCCCTGCCGGCCTGAGACGTCCCGGCCGCCGCTATCCCGGCCGAGTCCCCATCCCGGTTCCGGCCCAGAGCGCGGAGAAGTTCAAGGCACGTTACGTGACGCTCGGCTTCAGCGACCAGGCCCACCTGGACGAGGGCGTCACGTGGCCCGCCGCCTTCGCCTTGACCGACGTCACCGCCGAAGTGGAGACACGCATCGCCGAACTGGTGACGCGCTCGGCCGGTTGAGGACCGCCCCTCAGGACGCCCGGTCGTACGCCCCTATTCCGGTGCCCGGAAGCCGCCGATCTCCCGTTCCAGCAGTTCGGCCAGCCGCAGCGGAGTGCGGTCCTCGAACATCGGGCCGATGAGCTGCACTCCCACGGGCAGGCCGTCTGAGGCCCGTCCCGCCGGTATGGCGGTGGCGGGCAGGCCGGGGAGGGTGGCCAGCCCGGCCCAGACGAGCTGGTCGAAGTACGGGTACTCGACGCCGTCGATTCCGATGCGGCGTTCCAGCGGAGTGCGGTCGTGGTCGTGGGGGAACGCGGGAGTGGGCGTGATGGGGCACACCACGGCATCGAACTCGGCGAACAGTTGCCGCCAGCCGTGACGGTGCAGTTCGCGGCGGTCGTTCGCCTGGAGCCAGTCGCGGTGACTGAACACCATGGCGCGCAGCCGTGCCGCGTCGAGACTCTGGTCGTCCGCGCTCAATTCGGCGGCGCGGCTCCGCAGCCGATCGTACGGTTCGGTGGGAAAGCGTGCGACGGAGCCCGACACCAGCAACTGGCTGTAGAGCGTCCCGGATTCGGTCAGATCGGGCAGCAGCGGACTGTGCCGTTCGACGTGGGCTCCGCCGTCGACGAGGGCGTCGGCGACCCGGTCCACCCCCGCCCGCACCGCCGACCCGGTGGGAAGGAGCGGATGTTCGTCGAGCACCAGGACCCGGAAGTCGCGGAGCCGGTCGTGGCGCGCGGGCGGCAACCGCAAGTGGTGCGCCACGCCGAGCGTCAACGGGTCCGGTCCGGCCATCACGTCGAGCAGGAGCGTGAGGTCCCGGGCGGTGCGCGCCATCGGACCGACGACGGCGAAGTCGAGTTCGACCGGCAGGGCCGGTGCCGAAGGCGGGACCATACCGCGACTGGCCGCCAGTCCGATTGTCGGCTTGTGCGCGTAGACACCGCAGAAGTGCGCGGGGGTGCGCAATGATCCGGCGAGGTCGGAGCCGATGGACAGCGCGCCGAATCCGCACGCCAGGGCCGCCGCCGATCCGCCGGAGGATCCGCCCGCCGTGCGGCCGTGGTCCCACGGGTTGTTGGTGGTGCCGTAGATCTCGTTGAAGCTCTGGATGTCTTGCAGCCCCATGGGCACATTGGTCTTGCCGAGCACCACCGCGCCGGCGGCCTTGAGCCGCGACACCTGTACCGCGTCCTCGGCCGGCACGTGGTCCCGGTAGTGCGGCATGCCCCAGGTCGTGGGCAGCCCGGCGATGTTGTAGGACTCTTTGACCGTCATCGGGATGCCGAGCAGCGGCCGGTCCTCGCCTCGGGCACGGGCCTGGTCGGCGCATCGCGCTGCGGCCCGCGCGCGGTCGAAGTCCCGCACACAGATCGCGTTGATCTCCTTGTCGTCCCGCTCGATACGGGCAATCGCCTCATCGGTCAGTTCCACCGAAGTCACTTCACCGGCACGCATCGCGGCCGCCGACTCCTCGGCCGTCTGATAGCTCCACTCCATGAAGCGGACGCTACCGGCCTCTTGAGGAGGCCATAAAATGCCGATTCGCGCAATCGCCTTCAGAGGCGGGGGCCGTACGGGGCGATGCCGATGATGAGGATGCGGCGCTCGCCCGGGCCGGTGCCGTCGCCCAGGCTCACCGGTCCGACGTAGTGGCTGACCCTGTGGTCGTGGACGGCGTATCCGTCGAGGGGGTCGTGGAGGGTGAAGCGGGCGTGCACCGCGGTGTCGGGGAGGTCGTCGGGCTGGCGGCCGGCGGACTCGGGTGTGGCGATGACGTTCTCGCCGCCGCGGATGTTGGTGGAGCCGATGAAGTGGGCGAAGGTGAACGTGGCCGGTGATCCGCCGTCCTGGTGGAGGCTGTTGGGTGAGGAGACGGCGGTTTCGGCGCTGGCGTGGACGGCCAGCTTGAGCAGGTGGACGCCGACGTAGACGGGGGTGCGTTGGAGATCGTCCAGCCACGTGGCGTGGGCGAGGTCCGTGTGGATGAGGCACTGCAGGAGGGCGTTGCCGTGCAGCGCGGTCGGGAGGTCGGGCAGACGGCGCCGGACGTCCGGGAACTCCGGGTTGTGGTCGTCCTGCCAGTACTCGGTCACCGTGCCGTGGGTGGGGTCGGGGGCGCCGGGCGTGAAGAACAGCTGCCCGGTCCACGGCAGGTACACGGCGTGGGAGTACCGGCGGAACCGGTTGGTGTGCGGGGCGTAGGGGTCGGGCGGGAGCGTGGCGAAGACGCCCTCGATCTCGGCCAGGTCCCGGCTGCGCGCGGCCGCGTCCAGGTCCAGGTCGGCGGCGCGGTAGCGGGCGTAGCCGTCCCGGCGCAGGGCGTCGGTGACGGCGTCGTTGGTGCGCGGGCGGTCGTTCAGGGCGGGGGCTTCTTTCACGGGGTCCTCCTGAGCCACAGGGCAGCCACAGGGCAGCCACCGGGCCCGGCTCGGCCTCCGCCGGTCGTGCGGGCACCAGTGGTGGCGTGTCGTGGAGATCCCAGGCTGACACGGGTGGGGGCCCGGCGCCGTCGCAAACCCGCCGGTCAGGTGAAACGCGGTGTGGCTGCCCTGTCGGCGTCCGCTCCCGGCGCTGATTGCGGGGGCGGCCCGGTCAGCTCGTCCACTACGGCGGACAGGCCGCCCGGCAGGCGGGATGCGGTTCGCTGGCGGTGCGCACCCGACCCGCGGCTCGCCAGCCGCCGCAGGAACGCCGTGACCGTCTCCGTGTCGCCGCGTTCCTCCAGCGCGGGGCGGATGTGCTCCAGCATTCGGGCCCCGCGCGCCGGTGCCGGCAGGACCTGCCCGGTCAGGGCGTCGGGGCCGTGGCCGCTCCAGCCGTCACGCGTGGCGTTCCAGTAGGCACAGCGCAGCAGCTCGGCGGACGGGTTCGGGGCCTCGTCGCCGCGGCCCGCCGTGTGGGCGGCGGTGACCACCAGGGCCCTGGTGATCGCGGCCAGAGCGGCGGAGTCCGCGGGATCCGCCGGAACGTCCATGCAGCGCACCTCGACGGTGGGCAGAAGCGGGTGGGGGCGGATGTCCCAGAACGGCAGGTCCGCGAACGACATGCCACCGGCCTCCGCCATGGCCGCGGCCTGCCGGCGGTAGTCCTCGAACGACCGCGCGTAGGGCGGGGGCCCGAGGGCGGGGAACCGGAGCCGGATGACCGAGCGCCAACTCGCGTAGCCGGTGTCGCGGCCGTCGCAGAAGGGAGAGTTCGCGCTCATCTCCACGAGCAGCGGCAACCAGGGCCGCAGGTAGTTGGAGACGTATACGGCAAGGTCCCGGTCGGGCAGGTGGACATGGACGTGGAGGGCGTTGATGACGTAGTCGTCCATCATCGACCTGAACAGGTCGGCGCCGGCCCGGTAGCGCGGATGGGCGCCGATCGGCGCCGGCCCCGGCGGGCGCAGCACGGGAGTGCCCGAAGGGCACACCTTGAGCCCTTCCGCCGCGGCCGCTCGGGCAATGCCGGCGCGCAGGCGCAGCAGCTCCTGGTACAGCTGCCGTACCGACGCGCAGGGCGGTGTCCTGGTCTCGATCTGGAAATCGGTGAACTCGCGGGAGACGTCATCGCCCAGGGTGGTGGCGGCGTGTGCCACGAGCCGCTCCGCGGCCGGCTCCACGGTCCGGGAGCCGGCCCCGACGATGAAGAACTCCTCTTCCACCCCGACCGTCGGTTCTTCCACCCCGACGGTCTGCGCCGAGGGGCCGGGGTCGGTCTGCCCGTGCCGCTCGGCCTTGGCATCGCTGGCGTCCATCCGTCCAGCATCGTCGGCTCCACCTTCCGTGTCTCCTCCGACACGGGTCACCTCCGGCACGGTACCCGGGGAGCCCAGGGCTGTCCGTCTTCGGCGCCTCAGCCATGCGATCCAGCGCCACGACCTCCAGAACCTGGCCGAGGCCCGTAGGCACCCCGCCGCGCACTCCCCTCAGGACCTTGCCTCACCTATCGAGATTCGATAGATTTCCATCGCCACTCGATGGAAGGATGGGCCATGGGAAAGCTGACAGTGGGTGCGCTGCGCGCCGTGCTCGCGGTGGCGCTCGCCGGCACCGTGTTCGTACAGGCCTTGATGGTGTGGGCGTTGGCCACCGACCCGGAGGACGGGTCGCTCCCGCTGACGCCGCTGCGGCTGGTCACCATCGTGGGCATGGCGTCGGCCCAGGTCGCCCTGGTCTGCGTATGGCGGCTGGTGACGATGGTGCGACGCGGAACCGTGTTCTCCCACGCCGCCTTCCGTTACGTGGACGGCGTGATCGGCGCGATCGTGGCGGCTTCCCTCGTGTGGTTCGTCGTCACGGCCATCAATGCGCCGGGTCAGCGGGAGGACCCGGGCGTCACCGTGATCATGGCCGGGATCGGCCTGGCCATCCTGGGGGTCGCCCTCATCGTGCTCGTGCTGCGGATGCTGCTCGCCCAAGCCGTCGCGCGCGACGTCGAAGCGGCGCAGCTGCAGGCCGAGCTGGACGAGGTGATCTGATGCCGATCGTCGTCGACATCGACGTGATGCTCGCCAGGCGGAAGATGTCCGTGGGTGACCTCGCGGACCGCGTGGGGATCACCCCCGCCAACCTCGCGGTACTCAAGAACGGCCGCGCCAAGGCGGTGCGCTTCGCGACCCTCGCCGCGCTCTGCGAGGTGCTCGAGTGCCAGCCGGGTGACCTGCTGCGCTGGGAGGCCGGCGCCGAAGCGGGTGGATGACCGCGCGGGGGGTGGGTGTGCGATCGCCCGCACGTTTCACCGTCCGGCGACCGTTGCCCGGCCCGGTGCCGCGGGCCGCAGGGTGGCGACCTCGCGGCGATCGGTTGGATAACGGCCGCGGTGCGGCCTCAGCCGCCCTGTTCGGCACCGCGATCGGGTGCGCTCATGTCCCCCGTCGCCGGGGTGCCGTCGGCGAGCCCGTAGCGCAGGTACACGGTGCCCTTCGGGCTGGCCGCCGGGGGTGCGAGAAGCGAGACGTTGGTGGGTACCTCGCCACCGTCGAACACCTTCTTCCCGACACCGAGCACGATGGGGTGCAGCCAGAGGTCGAGGCGGTCGAAGAGCTTCTCGCGCAGGAGGGTCTGCACGAGGTTCAGGCTCCCGACGACCTTCACGTGCTCGTGGCGGTCACGGATCTCGCGCACCGCGTCGGCGAGGTCCGGGCCGAGGTGGGTGGACCCGGCCCACGAGAGGTCGGGGCGGCCGCGGGAGGCCACGTACTTCGGGACCCTGTTGAAGAGCGTGGCGAACTCGTTGTCCTGGCCGCCCTCCTGGTGTGGCCAGTAGGCGGCGAAGATGTCGTACGTCCGCCGGCCGAGGAGGAGGGCGTCCGTACCTTCGTACGCGGCGGCGATCTGTGCCCCGGCGACCTCGTCCAGCAGGGGCGCCTGCCAGCCGCCGAACGGGAACCCCACAGGGTCCTCGTCGGGGCCGCCGGGTGCCTGCCCGACGAGGTCGAGGGTCGCGAACAGCTCGATGTGGATGAGGCCCATGGCTCACTCCCGATGAGGTCGGTTGTCTTCGTCAAGAGATAGACCTGCGGCTGCCCGTACATTCATCGCCGCGCCGGAACCCGGTTTCACCGGCCGGTGACCGGGTGGGCACGGCCCGGCGTCATCCCCGTGCAGGCGCGCCCGATGTCCCGTCGGGGGCTGGTGGCCGTCGTGACCGCGTCGGCACTGCCGCGCCCCCGGTCGAGGTCGTCCTGGCGCGCAGCGCGGCCCCGAACCCGGTCCGCCCCTTGTTCGCGTAGCAGTCCACGCTCCGGCTGCCGCCTTCCTCGTCACCGCCATCCTCGTGGGCGCCGCCTTGCTGGTGACGGCGTGCCAGGCCGCCGACGCGGGCAAGGGGCCCGGAGCCGCTGAGGGTTTGCCGGTCACCACTGCGGCGGGGGGGGGGGGGGGGGCCGCGGGGGGGGGGCGGCCCCGCCCCCCCCCCCGAACAGGCCCGGGCCGGGCCGGCGGCCCCGGCCCCCGCGGGGGGGCCGGGGGCCCGGCCCCGGGGGGGTTTGCCGCCCCCCCCGGGGGGGGGGGGGCCCCCCGGCCGGGGGGCGGCCCCCCCCACCGCAAGCACCCTCAAGACGGGCGAGCCGTGCCGCCGCACGTCCGGCAGCGGCGGGAACCGGTGTCCCCTCACGTCGGTGCTCCAGTGGTTGCCCGCCACCGCAATCGCACTCGCAGGGCGGCGCGAGCGCGGGCACGGCGGCATGCCCTGTCGCTTGGACATCAGACGAAGAGCCGGACCGCCGAAGGTCGTGCTTCGCCCTTCGACGGCGTCCGACGACGGAGAATCGGAACGGAACCGAACAGAACAGAACCCGAGGGGACCTCATGATCTTCATCACCGCAAAGTTCCCGGTCCGGCCCGAGTACGCGGACCGTTGGCCCCAGATCACAGCCGACTTCACCGCCGCGACCCGCGCCGAACCGGGCTGTCTGTCCTTCGAGTGGTCGCGGAGCGTCGACGACCCGACGGAGTACGTCCTGGTCGAAGCGTTCCGCGACGACGACGCGGGAGCAGCCCACGTACAGTCCGAGCACTTCAAGGAGGCCCAGCGGACCCTGCCGCGCCACCTCGCGGCCACGCCCCGCATCGTGAACATGAAGCTGCCGCAGGACGACTGGTCCTTGCTGGGCGAGATGGCCGTCGAAACCCGGTCCTGACCTCACCGAGCGGCGCCGGCTGGTCGGCCGGATGCCCGGCGAGGCGGGGTCATCCGCTCACGCGGGGAGGAAGAACCCGGTGATGTCGGCGAGCCGGCCGTCGCGGTGCAGCGCGGTGCTCACGCCCGCCATGGCCGGCTCGCCCTGCTCACCGACCTGGGTCCACCGTGCGAGGGACCGGTCGTGGTGCTCGAGCACCTCATCGATGCGGAACCGGTGGCCGGGGAACGCTCCGGCGAACCCGGCCATGTAGTCGGCCAGTTCGGTCAGGCTTGCGACCTCCGTGCCCGGGTCCCGGTAGGCGACGTCTTCGACCGCGACCGTGCCGAGTGCGGCAAGGCGCTCGCCGGGTTCGGCCGACCAGCACGCCGCGTAGTTCTCCCAGAGCTGCTGTGAGTCACTCATCGCTGTCCCTCTTTCTCGGGGCCGATCGACGCCATCGCGCCGTCGGTGATCGTGTGCAGTTTTGTGATGGGGCTGCCGGCCCGGACGAGCACCAGCAGTCCCTGGTAGAGCGCCAGCAGATGGGCTGCCGCCACCTCGACGTCGAGATCCGCGGACAGCAGGCCCATGGCGCGGGCCCGCGTCAGGGCTTCGGTGAAGCCCGACTCGATCGTCTCCAGCCCCCGGCGGACCCCGTCGGCGGCTTGCGGAACGGTGAAGGACTCCACGGCGGTGTTCGTGAGCAGGCACCCCGGATCGAGGCCGGGGCCGGTCTCGAACGTGGAGGTGAAGAACGACCGGATGCCCGCCACAGGGTCCTCCGGCTCCAGGAGATGGGTCCGGACGCGGCCCCGTACGACCTGGTCGTTGTAGGCGTCCAGTGCCGCGCAGAACAGGCCGTCCTTGCTCTCGAAGACCCGGTAGAGGCTGCCCGGATGCAACCCGGTCGCCTCCTCGATGTCGCGCACCGAGGCCCCGAAGTAGCCGCGGTGCCGGAACAGCCGCATGGCGGAGGCCAGTACCTCGGCCCTGTCCCAGAGCTGCTTGCGTCCCACCGGAACCTCCGTAGTTGAACGATCGCTCACAAAAATAGCACGCCATCGGGGCCACCCGCGCCGAGGCGGCCTGGCGGGAGTCACTGCGAGGGTCACCATCGCGGACCTGGTCGGTTCGGTGGAACGGGACAACGGCCCCGAGGCACGGTCGAGCATCGGCGCGTGACGGGGCCCGACCGATCGTTCCGGGACCGCACGCCCCCTGCGCGCAACCGCCGCTCCCCCGCCTCCACTTGCCGGAAGGTCCGGGCCGCAGGAGAGTGATGGCGGCGCGAGCGGGGGCGCCGGCGGCCGGCCCCTGTGCGTCGTGGTCAGCGCACCGGATCCGAGGAACAGGAGCGCAGGGGCATGCCCATCCAGCAGACGATCGACCACCCCACCAACTGGATCATCAAGGTGGACATCGAGGACGTGAGCGCGCTCGCCCTGCACGGCGCACCCGCGGGCGAGCGGCTCGTGGTCTTCGTGGCGGAGACCCACCACCACACGCGGTACGACAGTGACCGTCGCGACGAGATCATCCGGCGGTTGTCCTCACACCCCAAGGTCACCCTCGTCGTCGAACGGGACATCAGCCCCGTTCCGCCGGCGCCCAACATGGTGGTGGAGAACACCCCGGGTCTCTCCTCCGGCGACCCCGGCCGTGACGACGCCGTGATCGCGCAGCTCGTGGAGCACGTGAACCGGTTGCCCGCCGGGCAGAAGGGCCGGTCGATCGTGTTCCTCTTCGGAGGCGATCACTTCGACAAGCTCCGCACCCGTCTCGACGGGGCCCTGCCGGAACAGGTGACGCTCCGCCACTTCCCCTCCATCCGGGACCAGCTGGACGTCCTGGGCCTGGCGGCGCCGGCGCCCGGACCCGCCGACCGGCCCATCGGCTGGGTCCGCACGAGCCAGTTCGCGGCGAACGAGGGACAGGAGGCACTGAACAGCGAACTCCTGCGCCGTGGCCTCGTCCCGGTCCCCTACCAGGTCCACGTCCACTCACCGGACGTCTTCGCGTGGGGCAAATACGGCTTCCACCTCCACACCTCGAACCAGTCCATCATCGACCGGGGCGCCGAGCTCGCCGACGAAGGCACCCTCCCCGTCATGATCCGCCACCCACACGAGGTCAGCGGCCTCGAAGGCCGCGTCGGCTAGCGCCATTGTCAATCGATTCCCGTTCGAGGAGTTCTCCCTTGCGCCGTGAAAACGTCATCGCGCCAGGCTCCACTGGGAACGAAAGGACAAAGGAAATGACCAAGTCAGGGCGCAGGTTCGGCATCACCGCCGTGGTGGCCGCGTTCGTAGCCGTGATGATCGCCGTCGCGGGACCGCAGGGAGCCAGCGCGCAGGACCAGGCCCGGCGCGGCTGGGACCACTTCGGGTTCGGGGTGCCGTGGGAGGAGTCCTACGGGTACTCGCAGGCCGTCAGAGCCGGGGACACGGTCTACATCTCGGGGCAGCTGTCGCATGACGCGGCCGGGAACCTGGTGGGTGTCGGCGACTTCGAGACGCAGGTGCGCACGTCGTTCGCCAACCTGGACAAGGTGCTGGCCCACTACCGGATCCCGCGCAGCCAGATCGTCAGCATGAAGATCTACACCAAGGACCTGCGCAAGAACTTCGACACGGCCGCGCGGCTGCACAAGGAGTACGTCGGCAACCACCGCACGACCGACACCATCCTCGGTGTCACCGACCTCGCGTTCCCCGATCAGCTGGTGGAGATCGAGGCCGTCGCGCTGGTCTCGCCGCGCTCCTGACCGGGTCGGCCGCGCGGTGACCACCGCGCGGCCGCTCTCGCGCTGGCGGCCGCGCCAGTGGGCCGTGAGGCCCACTGGGGCTCTTCCCGCCGCTCTACCGCCTGGGCTGCACGGCACTCACGGGGCGGTGCTTCACTTCGCCCCGACCGCGTACCGGTACGACAGCTGGACGATCTTCCAGACCGTCTCCAGCTCCTCCGCGGTCCTGGGACCGTAGATGAGCGTCACCGCCTGGACCGGGTGGTGAACTCCCCAGCCCGCGGCGATGACGTCCTCCTCGGCCTCCGGCGGGAGGGTGAGGTGGAGCGAGCCGTCGTGGTGGGGATGGATGTGGGCCCACTCCCTACCGCGCTGGAAGGCCTCGGCGGGGCCCGAGCCGACGCCCTCGGGCAGGAAGAGGGCACGGGCGTGCGGGACGGAGACCAGCGTGGGGGACATGTACACGTAGGGCAACGCGCGCATCCGCTCCCACAGCTCTTCCTGGAGCATGATCGGGGCGATCTGGGAGCCCTGGCCGTGCGGGGCCGGACCGAAGACCCTCGGGGCCGCGCCGTCGCGGGGAGTCAGAGTGATCAAGGCGGTGTTCCTTTCCGGCCGGCGAGCCGGCCGCGCGTGAATGGTCAACGAAGCAGCAGCATGTGCACACCGGGCTCTCGCCTCGGTGGAGAACCGGTCGAGAACGTCGTGAAGTCCGGTGACTACGCCGGGCGCAGAGCCGGGGTCGGTCGGCATCCTGCGGCGCAGGGCTTCCGCCCCCGGGGATCACATCAGCGCGGCCGCCAGTACCGCTGCCGTATCGGCGAGCAGGGGCTCGTCGGCCGCAGCCGCGGGGTCGTGCTTGGTGGAGAGGACCGCGATCGCAATCGGCCCCCGGCCGGGCGGCCAGGCGATGCCCACGTCGTTGGTGGTGCCGTAGCTGCCCGTGCCGGTCTTCTCGGCGACCTGCCAGCCCTTCGGCAGGCCGGCGCGCAGGCGGTTGCCGCCGGTGGTGTTGCCCCGCAGCCACCCGGTCAGCCGTTGCCGGTCAGGTGTGCCGAGCGCGTCCCCGATGATGAGCCGGTCATACGTGCTGCCGATCGCGCGCGGGCTGGAGGTGTCGGTCGCCCTTCCCGGTTCCGCGGAATTCAGCGCGGGCTCCCACCGGTCGAGCCGGGTCACCCGGTCGCCGATGGACCGGCAGAAGCGGGTGACCGCGTCGGGACCGCCGAGTTCACGCAGCAGGAGGTTGCCCGCGGTGTTGTCGCTGTGGTCGACGGCTGCCGCGCACAGGGCCGCGACCGTCATACCTCGTTCGAGGTTCTCGGGCAGGCCCGTGATCGGCGCGTAGCCGGACTCCGTCACGTCCTTCTCGGTGTACAGGATGCGGTGGGCGAGGAACCTGCCGTCGCGGTCGAGGTCCCTCAACACCGCGGCCACGGCGATCGTCTTGAAGGCCGAGCACATGGGGAACAGCTCGTCGGCCCGGTACAGAACCGTCCTGCCGGTGACGGTGTCCCGCGCGAAGACCCCCAGTCGGGCCGAATGCGCCCTCTCAAGGGCACGCAGCCTCCCGGTGGTCACCCTTTCCCACGGGCCCTTGGCGAAGGCCCGTCCCCCGGCGGGGAGAACCGCGGCCAGGGCAGAGGCAGCGGCCCCACCGAGGATCCGACGCCGACTGGAGCGCACAACCATGAGCGATTCCCCTTTTGTCCGTGTGACTGCTCGAAACCGATCAGCCGTCTGGTTCGGGCCAATTCACCCTATTGATCACCTCTCAGGACGCGGTGCGATACGGAATCGTTCCCACCGGCCGCCGGTCGGTCCCTCGGCCGTTTCGCGGGTGGTGCACGACACTCCGTTAAAAGGTGACGTGTTCTGTCAGTTTTGGCGTGAACGATGGATGACATGAGCAACGAGGACATGAGCATGCAGAACACCCGTCAGCACGACTCCCGGCGCCCCCTCACCGGGCGGATCGCGCTCGTCGCCGGTGCCACCCGTGGGGCAGGACGCGCCCAGGCGGTCGAGCTGGGCCGGGCCGGTGCGACCGTGTACGTCACCGGCCGCACCACCCGGAGCCGGGTCAGCGAGGTCGGCCGATCCTCCGAGACCATCGAGGAGACCGCCGAGCTGGTCACCGCAGCCGGCGGTACCGGGATCGCGGTCCCCACCGACCACCTCGACGAATCCCAGGTACGCGCGCTCGCCGAGCGGATCGACCGCGAACAGGGCCGTCTCGACATCCTCGTCAACGACCTGTGGGGCGGCGAACACCTCCTCGCGTCATCGGTGTTCGGGAAGAAGAGCTGGGAGACACCGCTGGCCGACGGTCTGCGGATCCTGGAGCTGGGCGCACGCTCCCACGTGATCACGGCTGCGCTGCTGCTGCCGCTGCTGATCCGCTCGGACGCGCCACTGCACGTGGAGGTCACCGACGGCACCGCGCACTCCAACCGCCGGTACCGCGAGAACATGTACTACGACCTGGCGAAGAACGCTCCGATCCGCCTCGCGTTCGGGCTGGGGCAGGAGCTGGCGGAATACGGGGGCGCGGCGGTCGCGGTTTCGCCCGGCTTCTTGCGCTCGGAGCAGATGCTCGCCTTCTTCGGCGTCGCCGAGGAGAACTGGCGCGCCGCGATCGCCCGGGAGCCGGCCTTCGCGATTGCCGAGTCCCCGCAGTACCTGGCCCGGACGGTGGTGGCACTGGCCGCCGACCCGGACCGCGCCGAGCGGTGGAACGGCAAGTCCACCTCCAGCGGGGAACTCGCCAAGGCGTACGGGGTGACGGACGTGGACGGCAGCCGGCCGGACGCCTGGGCGTACTTCGAGGACGTCGTCTACGGAGGGAAGGAGGGCTCCCCCGAGGACTACCGCTGATCCCGGGTTTCCTCCCGCCCCGCCTCCTGCGGGTCATCCTGGTAGAGGACGGCCAGGGCCGCCGCGCGCTCGCGGAAGCGGGCGCGCAGGGAGAGCGGGGCCATTACCTCGGCATCTGCGCCGAGCCGGGCCAGCTGGTCGAACGCCACGTCCTCGGACTCGGCGGGCAGCCCGAGCGTGACCCGCCCGGCGGCGTCCGGGACGCTCGCGCAGGCCAGCGCCTCCTCGACGGCGGCTGCATCCACGACGGCGGGCAGACGGCGCAGCCCCTGTCCGGTCAGCCGGACCGTGACCGTGGTGCGCAGCAGCGCACGGGCGAAGGAGGCCGAGCGGGACTCCCAGTGCGCGGCCAAGTCGAAGGCCGCATCGCGCACGAACGGTTCCTGCGCGCCGGGAGCGGGGGCGAGGGCGGTGATGCGGTCGACGCGGTAGGTACGCCAGCCGCCGTCCCGGTCCCGGCGTGCACCGGGGATACGGGCGACGACGTACCAGGTACCGGCCTTCAGTACGAGCCCGTACGGCTCCACCACCCGGGTCGCCGTGGAAGGCGGTGAGCCGTCCCGGCCGGGCCGCTCGTACGCCAGCTCGACGGCCCGGTCGGCCCAGACGGCGCGGGCCAGGTCCGGGAGCAGAGCGGGCGTGGACGGCTCCCGGAACCAGGCCGGGGCGTCGAGGTGGAAACGGCGCGCCGCCGATTCGGCTGCCTCGCGCACCGACGGGAGCAGGGTCGCGGTCAGCTTGAGCCGGGCAGTGTGCGCCGCGTCGGACAGGCCCAGGTCCTGCAAGGCCGTCGGCAGCCCCGACAGGAACAGGGTTTCCGCCTCGCTCGGGTGGAGCGTGGTGAGCCGGGTCCGGTAGCCCGGGGCCAGGAAGTACCCACCGGCCCGGCCGCGCTCCGACCGGACGGGGACTCCGGCCTCCTGCAGCGCCTGGACGTCGCGGATCACGGTCCGCTCGGAGACCTCCAGCTCGCGAGCGAGTGCGGCGGCGGTCAGGCCGGGGTTCGACTGCAACAGGAGAGCCATACGGATCAGGCGGGCGGCACGCATGATCCAAGGATCACCGCTCCGGCCGGCGAACGCGGCACCGGCGGTGCCCCGCGCACGGGCAGAGCCCCCCCGCCGGCGCCCGGGCATCGCCGGTGGGGTACGAAGACCTCCGCGCGCGGTGGGGTTCCCCCCGCACCGGAGGTCTTCGCCACCGGGGTCCCGTCGAGCGCCGAGCCGCCTAGCGGCGGGCGTCCACCACCGCCAGGAGTTTTCCGCTGGTCGGGCTGCGGTCCAGCGAGGCGCCGTCGACCGCCTCGACCACCAGGTCCAGCAGTCGTTCGGTCACCGCCGCGCGGAGTTCCGGGTAGCCGCTCAGGAAGACCTCCCGGAGCCGGGCCGGGTCCGTCGTCCCGCCGCGCTCCACCCGCACGGTGAGCCGCTCGCGCGCGTCCGCCGCGTCCAGCCGTACCTGCAACTCGCCCCGGTGGCCGCCCTGTTCCTCGGCCAGGGTGAGGATGCGGCGGTGGTTGAGGAAGTACGTCGCCACCCGCATCACGTCACCGGTGCGTCCCATCAGCTCGAAGCGCGGCGCGTGCCGACCGCAGGCGCACCGGCCCGGTACTTCCCGCCCGAGGTCGCCTATCAGGTACCGGCCCAGTTGCTGGCCGCGCCGGGAGTGCGTGGTGAAGACCAGCCGGCCCGTCTCGCCCGGGGCCACCGGCCGGTCCTCGGTCAGGTCGACGATCTCCATCGTGTGCAGGTCGGCGTGCAGGTGGTGGACGCCGCCGGAGCTCTCGGTGCACTGGTACCCGAGCGGGCCGAGGTCGGTGCTGCCGTAGGTGATCGAGTGGACGACCTCGATGCCGAACCTTTCCTTGAGGGCGCTGCGCTGCTCCTGCGTGAAGTGCTCGCCACCGTAGAAGATCTTGCGCAGGCCGCCGTACGCGCGCAGTGCGTCCTCCTCCGCGTGCAGGAGCTGCCAGAGGTAGGAGGGCATGCCGAACAGCGTGTCGGCCCCGTGGTCGATGAGGGCCCGGGCGGTGGCGCTGTGGTCGGGCCCGGCGGACAGGGGCAGTTGGACTCCGCCCAGGCGTTCCAGTACGGAGAAGAAGCTGATGAAGCTGCCGTACATGGCGCCGCAGTAGAACAGGTTGGCGGTGCGGTCCCCGACCGGGTCGTAGCCGGCGGCGAGCAGGCCGCGGGCGGCGGCGTGCATCTGGGTGTCGTAGTCGTCGTAGCTGAAGACCGACAGCGCCGGCGCGCCGGTGCTGCCGCCGCTGCGGAAGAACAGCTCGGCGTCGGCCCGCGCCAGGTGCCGACCCTGCTCCCGTACGTCCTCCTTGCCCAGGAGGGGTCCCGTCGGCTGCGGCAGGAGGAGGGGGCGGGCGAGGTCGTCGAGGCAGGCGGTGGTCGCGAAGCGGGCCGGGTCGGCCTGCACGGCCACGCGGCGGCTGTAGCGCTGCAGGGCGTACACGCCGTCGTGGGGTTCACCCGCGTAGCTGTCCAGCATGGAGCCGACCGGCGTCACCCGGGTGACGCCCGCGGCCAAGGCGGTACGGGCGAGCTCGGCGATGTCGGTGGGGCTGCCCGCGAGGCCGGCCGTCTGCAGGTAGCGGCGCATCGGGCGCAAGGTGGCGATCATGCGCTTGCGGGGCAGTGGTTTGACCCACACGCTGCGGTGCAGGGGTGAGGCGGCGAGCGGCGGGCGGATGTCGGCCATGACCCGCCACGAGCCGTCCGGCGCGGCGAACACACGGGTCAGACCGAGGTGTTCCTCCAGCCGGGCCACCAGTTCGGTGGTGGTCAGCTCGGCCTCCTGGGCGGGGTCCGGGTCGTCCGCCCCGGCGGCGAACGCGGCCGGCGGCCGGGAGGCGAGGGCCGCGGCGAAGCGCTCGGCGAAGGCGAACACCTCGCCCGCGTCCTCGGTGTCGAGGTAGACGACCTGGGGGCTGGAGCACGCCTGCTGCTCGTGCAGGCACACGTCGGCCGCGAGGGCGTCGAGGGTGCCGGCGTCGGACCAGGCGTCGGCCGTGAGGTAGGCGAAGGAGATGCGGTGTCCCCACTCCACGAGCCGGCAGCCGGGCGGTACGTGAGCCGCCACCCCTTCGACGGCGCCTTCGCCGCCCCACACGGCCACGGCGTCCGCGGGTGCGCACATCAGGCGCAGCCACTCCTGCCTGGAGGACGGGAAGCGCAGCACGACGATCCGCGCGGCCAGTGCGCCGCTGGGGTCCAGGGCGGCGAGTTCGGCCATCAGGTGCTGTGTCAGCAGGGTGTCGGCGCTGCTGGTCTTGAGGATGTTGACGTTTCCGGCGAGCAGGCCTTCGACGATGCTGAGCGGTGCGACCGTCGCGCTGTTGCCCGGGGCGATGTGCGCGACCAGGCCGACGGGGGCCCAGGCCTCGTAGACCGTCTCACGCGGATCGGCCCGGTTCATCCGCCCGGGGGTCGCGCTGCCGAGCTCCCGGCGAAGCTTGCGGGTGAGCTCGCGACGGCCGAGGGCGCCGCCGAGTTCGGCCAGGACGGCCGGGTCCTCCCCCTTCGGGAAGGTGGGGGGCGAGCCGGGCGTGTACGGGGTGGGCCGGGTCGCACAGGGCGGTGGCGAGGGCGTCGCAGGCGGCCAGGACCGTCTCGGTCTCCAGCACCGAGGCGAGCGCCGCCTCCACGGCGGCCGGCAGGTCGGCGAGGCGGCGCCCGGCCTCCACGTCGCGGATGAAGGCGCCCTGCCAGTAGTGGTGCGCGACGCCGGCGTCGTGCCGGTCGTCCGGGGACGCGGCCCCGCTCCCGCGACCGTTCGCGGTGGGGGTCCCGGTGTGGGTCTCGGTGGGGGTCTCGGTGGGGGTCTCGGTGTGGGTCTCGGTGTGGGTCTCGGTGTGGGTCACCTTGTCGGTCGCGGTGCCGGTCGCGGTGTCGGTCGCCGTCTGGATCTCGCTCACGCCATTCCCTTCATCAGTTCTGCTGCGGCCACCGCGCAGCTGCGGTTGCGGCTCACCCCGGCGCGGCCGTGGACGGTGAACCAGGGGGTCTCCAGCTCGCACCCGCAGGCGTCCCCCGGCCGGAGGGAGGCGAGGTCGCCCATGACCACGCTCTGGGCCGGTACCGAGGTGATGTACGGCGACACGAGGTGCAGGTAGCCCGGCTCCCCGTAGGGCACGGGTTCGAGCGTGCGGGTGGACAGGACCGTCACCCGGGACCAGACGGGCGCGTGCAGCCGGTGGTGGTCGCACTCGATGTACGGGATGCAGTGCTCCACCGATCCGAAGGTGTCGCGGATCCGTTCACCGGGGATGCCGAGCTGCTCGGTGACGCGCGCGTACAGCTCCTCCTTGCCGATGCGCCGGTCGGCGTGTCCCTTCCAGCCGCCGCCGAGGACGACGAGGGACCCCTCGGGCAGGCGCAGCGGGGGCAGTCCCATGGACCGCATCCGCTCCAGGGTGAAGAAGAGGAAGGCGGGGAAGCCGAGGATGCGGACCGGGGCGTCCTCCCGCTCGAAGCGGCGCAGCGCGGCGATGCAGCCGAAGGGGTCGAACTCGTGGTCGCCGCCGGTGTTGCGCAGGGCGTATTCGACGCTGCGTGCCGGGGCGAAGTCGCACAGGTAGTTGTCGGTGAAGGCCGTCCCGAGGTTCAGGGAGGGGGCCGGTTCGTAGCTGTACAGGAGGTAGTTCACCTCCTGGTCCGGGGTGATCCACCCGTTGCGTTCGAAGATCCGGGCGACCATGCGCTGCGCGGAGCGGATGGTCCAGTGGTCGAAGAACATCTGCGACTTCTGGCCGGTGGTTCCGGAGGAGGTCAGGTGCAGCTCGACCTCCTCGCGCGGGATGGAGAGCACCTCGTGCCGCTTGAAGAAGTTGGCGTGGACGAGCGGGGCCCGGTACGGGTGCGCCTCGGGGGTGGCTTCGTACAGGGAGCGGAAGAACGGGGAGCGTTCGGCGTGCCAGGCGTTGGTCTCGGCCATGGCGGCGGCGAACAGCGCGTCCTGCTCGGGCCCGTGGGCATAGGGGTCGGTCAGGTCGCACAGCTGTTGTACGTGCGGCAGGAGGGCCGGGTCGGGTACGGCGACCGGCGCGAGATGGGGGTTCATGGGGCAACCTCGGATGGTGTGGGCAGGTGGGTCGACGCCCAGGCCGACACGTAGCAGTCCAGATACGGCTGGAGGGACGGTTCGACGGCGACTCCGCGGAAGTCGATCCGCTCGCTGGAGCGGGACAGGACGGCGTAGTCGTGGAAGCCGTCGCCGTCCGCGCGCATCGCCGGGTACAGGGCTCCGGCGACGAAGCCCTGGGCCAGGAAGGCGCTGAGGGCTTCCGTGTGGGCGAGGGGGACCAGGGCTTCCACGTAGCCGGCTCCGGCCCGGGCCAGGGCGCGGGTGACGGGTGCGAGGTGGGCGGCGGCCGCCGCGGGGTCGGGGTGGGCGGTCAGCAGCGAGCAGTACCCGCCGGCGCGGTTGAGATAGGCGTACACCTCGAAGCGGCCGTCTTCGGGGGTGAGCAGTACGTTCGGGGTGTGCAGGGGGTAGAACCAGCCCTCGGCGCCGGGGAACCGCTCGCGGAAGCGGCGTCGTACGAAGGCCGGTGCCTCGATCATCTCCAGCCGTTCCGCGGCCCCTTGGGAAGCGGGTTCCCGGAACGGGCCGGAAACGGCCCTGACCCCGGGGTAGGAGATGCCGAGCGCGTCCTCGCAGGTGCGCAGCAACGGCATGACGGGTGCGGGGACTTCGGCGACGGGGATCCGGCGGCCCAGCACCCCGGCGGAATGACGCGCGTAGAGTGCGAGGCTCTCGCGGCTGCTGAGGTCCACCGCGTTGGGCAGGATGCCGAGCGGGCGGAAGCCGTTGCGGGCAACGACGCGCTGCGGCCCGGCGCTCACGGTGCGCACGGTCGCGTAGACCGAGTCCAGTCGCCCGGTGTCGAGCATCTCGGTGCACAGGGCCCCGGTCAGCGCGGCGGCCAGGCCCCCCGAGCGGTGCCCGGGGTGGACCGCGATGCCTTCCAGGCGGCCGATGCGGCTGCCCGCGTCGCCGCGGATGACCGCGGATGCCGTCAGGGCCCCGGTGTCGGGGCAACGGCCGACGAGCCAGAGGGAGTGCGGGTCGGCGATGAGACGGGCCATCTCGGCCGGGTCGGTGCCCAGGGCGACGGGGTAGTGCGGCCCGTAGACGGCGTAGTAGAGCTGGCGCAGTTCGGCGATGTCCTCGCGCGTGGCCGGTTTGATGAGGGGGCTCACCGCACACCCCCGACGGGTTCCGCGTCCCGCTCCGGAGCCGACCCGGGCGGCGGTGCGGGCGTGCGGGAGCCCAGGAGGGCCAGCGCGAGGGCGGCGGGGAGCAGGCCGGCGCCCTGCACGAGGCACAGGGTGCGGGGCGAGAGGAAGTCACCCGCCGCGCCGAAGAGCAGGGACGCCACCGGTAGCGAGGAGCCCAGTACCGCCTGCATCACGGCGAAGAAGCCGGGCTTGTCGGCCGTGGGCACGAGGCGCTGGAAGAGGGCGACGAACCGGACGCTGACGGCCCCCGCGCACCAGCCGGACACGGCCAGGCAGCCCGCGATGACCGTCCGGTGGGCGACCAGCCCGGGCAGCGCCAGGGCGACGGCCATGAGGCCCAGGCAGTAGGCGCCCGCGACGGTGGGCCGGCCCGGTACCCGGGCGCCGGTGAAGGCGCCGATGAGCGCGCCGGTACCGAGGGAGGCCTCCAGCAGGGCCACGGTGGCCCCGTCGCCGGAGAGGACCGAGCGGGTGTAGAGGGGGATGACGACGAAGACGGCGGTCGTGAAGAGGTTCGCCGCGGTGAAGCAGATCAGGATCCGCCGCACGTACGGCAGTTCGCGCAGGATGCCGAACAGCCCGCGGCGCCGGGGCGCGGCTGACGGGGCGTCGGCCGGGCCTTCCGCGGCGCCGGACGGCTGGGGCGCCGTGGTGCGGAAACGGGCGCTCGCGACGAGCAGGGCGGCGCCGAGGTAGGCGGCCGCGCAGCCCGCTGCCAGCCCGGCCACGCCGATGCGGTCGACGGTCAGGGCGCCGAGCAGCGCGCCGCCGAGGCCCGCCAGGGACTGGGTGGACAGCTCGAAGCCGGTGGCCGCCTCGATGTCGGCGTCGTCGACGAGTTCGGGCACCGAGGTGGTCAGACAGGGATCGAAGAACGCCTGGCAGGTGGCCAGGGCGAGGGCGGCGGCGTACACGGCGGTGAGGGGCAGGGCTTCGTCGTGCGCCCACAGCGCGAGGGCGCACGAGGCGGCCCCGGCGAGGGCGGCGGCGGTCCGCAGCACCGAGCGGTGGGCGTAGCGGGCGATGGCCCCGGCCACGACGGGCGCCAGCGCCACGGCGGGCAGCGTGCAGGCCGCCATGAACAGCCCCGAGGCCAGGCCCCGGGCGTCGTTCACGGCCTGGGCGACGATCCACCAGGAGACACCGACCTGGAACATGCGCACCGCGGCCTGGGTGAGGACCTGGCCGAGCCACACGGCGGCGAAGGCGCGGTTGCGCAGGACCAGCGGCGTGCGGCGGCCGGTGGCCCGGGCACCCGACTCGTTATCGGCCTCGTTGATGACGGCGGGTGCGCCCGGAGACGAAGGCGCGGGTGAAGGCGTGGCGGTCATGCGGTGGGCCTCTCGTCGAGGACGCGTACGAGCTTGCCCGTGCGGGGGTTGACCGTGAGGTCGCGGTGGCGTGCCCACTCCACCGACAGGGGGTGCACGAACCCGGCGCGCACGCTGTCGGGGTAGAGCGGCCGTACGGCTTCCAGTTCGGCGAGGACTGCTTCGGCCAGGGCCGGCAGGCCGTCGGCGGGTTCGCCGGAGGTTGCGCTCGCGGCGCCGTCGTCGCCCGGGGCCGTCGCCAGCCGAAGGACCAGCCCGTCCCGGCCGTCCCAGCGCCGCACGACGAGCTGCAGGCCGACCACCCGCCCGGCGGTGTCCGCCGCGGCGACCGCGTTCTGCACGTCCTGGGTGTAGAGGGAGACCGGTCCGACGCGTACGCCCTCCTCCGCGCGGCCGAGGATCCGGAAGTGTCCGGGGCCGGTGCCGGTCCATTCGGCACGGTCACCGGCGGGGAACCGGATGATCGGCATCAGGCGGCGGAAGAGGCTGGTGACGACCACCCGGCCGGGCCGGCCCGGCTCGGTGACGGGCTCGCCGGTGACGTCGTCCAGGATCTCCACGACCGTGTACGGCGAGAAGGGCCGGTGCACGCGGGTGTCGGAGCCGGGCACGGGGCGGCCGAGCAGCCCGGCGTCGACGCTCGCGTACCCGATGGAGCGTGCCTCGGCGCGGGGGAACGCGGTGGCCAGCAGGCGCCGCTGGTCCTCGAACAGGGCCTCGCCGCCGAAGAAGAGCAGCTCCACCGAGTCGAGCCGGACACCGCCGGAGACCACCTGCTCGGCGAGCCGGCACAGGGTGGTGGGCGTGCCGGCCAGGACCTGCGCGGAGAGTTCGTCCAGCGCGGGGAGCGTCGATTCCGGACGGGCCCCGCCGCCGATGGGCAGCCGGACGTTGTCCACGGGCGCGTGGGCGAGCGAGTCGAGGACGAAGAGGAAGCTGGCGTACAGCTCTCCGGCGTAGAAGAGGTCGGCCACGCGGTGCCCCGGGCGCAGACCCGCGTCCACGAGCCCCTGCCCGAACGAGGTGACGAAGGTGCGCCACTCGTCTCGCGTGTAGACGGAGAACTTGGGGGACCCCGTGGTGCCGCCGGTCTTGTAGACGGTGGCCTCACTGAGCGGGCCGGTCAGTACGCGGTTGTCGCGGAGGGTGTTGGCCGCCCAGAAGTCCTGCTGGTCGATCACCGGCAGGTCGGTGAGACGGTCGGTGTCCGGCGGCAGGGATGCGTAAAGGTCGCGGTAGTAGGGCGAGTTGTGACGGGCGAAGCGTATGAGGTCCGGGAGGTGCTGGGCGGACATGGGCCTTTGCCTAGGTGACGGGAGAGGGAACGGAAGGAGGAACGGGGCTCTGACGCCCCCGCCTTCTCGAATGCGCGCACGAAGCTGACGCGCGGTCATGATGATGAAACATCAATGCGGTTGTCACCAAATCGACCAGGATTTCCGGCCAATCGGGCCAGATTCAACAATATTTGCAGTCAATAGGATGAGCAGTGCACAACGCAGACAGTTCTCCGCCAGGAAGGCACCATGTCGATCCCCCCGCAGCACCCGCAGTACCCACAGCAGGCTCCGTACCCGCAGTACCCGCAGTACCCGCCGCCCTGGCAGTCCTCCCCCGCCGGGGCGCCGGCGGGCCCGGCCTACGGAGTGCCGGCCGGCCTGGCGAACATCGGCGCCCGGTTCGGTGCCCGGGTGCTCGACGTGATCTTCTGGTACATCGGGTACTTCGTCCTGGCCATCCCCGTGATGATGTGGATCGACGCGGACGGCGGCGCCCCCGCGGTGACCGTGCTCATGGCCTGGCTCGTCACCTCATTCGTCCTGTACTTCGCCCTGCCGGTATGGAAGTTCGGGTCCACCTTGGGCAAGCGCATCTGCGGTATCCGGGTCGTGCGCCGGGAGAGCGCTGCCCCGATGGGGTTCTGGCGCGCCGCCGGGCGTGAGGCGTTCTGGCTGGTGGCCGTCGTCGTACCCGGCCTGGGATTGCTCAACCCGCTGTGGTGCTGCTGGGACAGGCCGTACCAGCAGTGCCTGCACGACAAGGTCGCCGACAGCATGGCCGTCGTACGCTGAGCACCGGCCCCGGGCGCGGGTCCGGCGCGCGTCCACCCCAGGGTGCCGTCGCTGCCCGTCGGGATTGATCAGAGGTCGCCCACTCGACGGCGTTGACCAGCCCACGTGCTTCGTCGACGATGCTCCAAGGCCCGACGGTCCGGATTCCACCGGGCCGGATCCGGGCCCCGGAGAACAGGGGAAAAAGTGACGACGAACAGCAATCCGCGCAAGCGCCCCGTAGCGGCGGCTCTCGTACCGCTCTTCGTACTGACAGGGCTGCTGCTGGGCCCTGCGGCCACGGCAACGGCGGCCGTGCCGGCCGCCCGGCAGGCTCCCGCCGCAGCGGCTCTCGCGCAGCACGCCCTCCCCACCGGCGCCAACGTGGCGGCCTCTCTCCACGCGGCGCCGGCGTCCTCCCCCGTCAAAGGCACCACCGGGAACAAGAAGAGCAAGAAGAAGAGCAAGAAGAAGGGCGGGCTCTTCGCGAAGCTCCTGATCGTCGTGCTCGTCGTCATCGTGCTGCTGGTGGTCCTGTACGGGGTCCGCCGGGCCATGCGCCGCAGGTCCGCCTAGGTCTGTCGGGCTGCGCTGCCGGGCGGTCCCGGGCGGTCCGGGGCGGTCCGGGGCGGTCCACGACGCGCCGACGGAGCGGGGGCTCGTCCGCCGCCGTTCAGCGTCCCGGCAACGTGTGCTGGAGCCAGTCGAAGACGACCTCGCAGTGCAGTTGCGGGGCCATCGGGGAACAGTGGAGCTGTGCGCCCTCGGCCGCGGTCAGCTTCAGGTAGTCCTTGGGCCCGGTGAGCGCGTCGTATATCCGGCGCGGCTGGCCGGGGTAGAACTGCTCGTCGTCGTAGTCCAGGACGAGGGTGGGTGCCTTGATGCGGCCGACGACATCGGTGATCGCCAGGGCGCGGATGCGGGTGGCCGGGGTGTAGAAGTCCGTGAACAGCTTGCCCTGACGGGCTTCCAGCATGCCCGGCGCGGAGAACGGTTCGAAGCGCTTCTTCATGACCGCGGCGGCGGCCGGGGGCAGTTCGGGCACGACCTCCTTGTTCCAGATGTCGTTGGTCTGCTCCTTGCCGGGGGTGAGGATCTTGCGGATCTCGGGCGGGAAGCCGAGCCAGGGCTCGATGCAGCCCGGCATGGCCACCAGCGCCGCGATCCGCTCGTCGAAGGCCGCCGCCCGCGGGGCGAGATCGCCCGCCATGCTCAGACCGGTCAGGGCGATCCTGCGGGGGTCCACGTCCGGGCGGGCCGACAGCCAGTCGACGAGGGGGCTGACGACCTTCTCCCAGGTGGGGGTGAACACCACGCGGTCGACGAAGAGCAACTGCCCTTGGCCCGGGCCGTCGTAGACGAGCGCGTTCCAGCCCCGTTCGAGGGCCGCCGGCACGCCGTAGGTCCACATGTCGACGTTCTGGCCGTCACTGCCGTTCGTCAGGATGACGGTGGGCCGGGGGGTGCTCTCCTCGTCGGGCCGGAAGAACCACACCGGCAGCGGCGTACTCCCGTAGGGGACGGTGGCCTTCACCGCGGCCGGCTCACACAGGTCACAGAAGGTGTCCCAGGCCTTCCGCCCGGACCTGTAGAGCTGCTCCTCGCTGCCTGGGGCGTCGGAGCCGAGGACGAAGAACAGTGCCTGGCCGTAGTACTGCGCGGCGCGCAGCGCCCTGAACCGTTTGGTCTGACTGTCGGCCGGTGCTCCCGCGGGCGCCGTGAGGAGCCGGTCGCCGAGCTTGCGGAAGGTGTCGACGTACGTCTGGGCGGACAGGCCGGCTCCGTTGATCGTGTTCACGGCGGTGAGGACTTCGCCCACCTCGCTGCTGCCGGCGCCGGCAGCACCGAGCGCCAAGAGCCCGTTGAAGTTGTAGGCCGGGTCCTGGAAGAGCGTCATCACGCCGGGGGCGGGTCCGCCGGTGGGCCGGCCGGGGGACGTGGAGCCGCTGGGGCTGGGGCCCGGCGCGGCGGGTGCGCCGGCGGGAGCGCACCCTGCTGCCAGCACCGCACCGGTCCCGACGGTGAGCAGGGTACGCCGCGTGGGCCCGGGGTCGTTCGGTACGCGCTTCATACCGCCCGAACCTAGCGACGATCCGCAGCGCCGACCTCCCGCCTGGTGCGAACGGCGGAGGGGCTGCCGCCGGTGCGGGTGCGGCGGCGCCCGGCGCTGCCGGGACGCGCATGTCCGCCGCCCGTCGGGGCAACCGCTCGGCAGGGTCTTCGAGGCTGGAGGTGCCGGGCATGACGAGCGCTAGGGTGGTCGACCATTTCCCCGCCGGGGGGCCGCGGGGCAGCTGGCCCGCCGAGGAGGCCGCTGCCGAGCGGTGCGCACGGGGTGAGGCGGCGCGGGTGGTGATGGACCTGGAACGCGACGCTTTCCTCGTCGTGGTCGGCGAGCAGCCCGCGGCCACCACCGGGGTCTGACACGACGCGAGCCGGGCCGGGCCGGAACGGTGCCTTCGCCGGGCTCTACGGGGTTGCGCGGGACGATGCCTTCGCCGGGCTCTACGGGGTCTGCGCGGGAGCGAACCGCATGAGGACCAGCAGGGTGTCCACGAGGTCCTCGGCGGGGGCTCCGGTGGCCAGGCGGCGCAGCTGCTGGCCGAAGACCAAGGCGACCGCCACGCCGGCCAGCCGTCCGGGCTCCGGCACTCCGAGTTGGGTCAGGATCCGGGTGGCCAGCAGGTCGTAGGCGGCGAAGCACTCGGCCGCGGCGGCACGCAGCCGTTCGTCGCGGCCGGCCTGGACGTACAGCTCGAAGGGCGCGATGTGGCGGCTGTCGAAGGCGTTCCCGCCCGCGACCTGCGCCACCACCCCGGCCGCCTGCCCGATGTCGAAGTGCTCGTCGGTGCACTCGTCGGCGAGGGTCGTGAAGTGCCGGGTCTCCTCGGCCACGAAGTGCAGCAGGCTTTCGCGCAGCAGCTCGTGCTGGGTGGCGAAGTGGTAGGTGACGGAACCGAGGGAGACTCCTGCCTCCTTCGCGATCCGACGGTTGGTGACGGCGGCGATTCCGTCCTGCCCGATGATCCGCAGTACGGCGTCGATGATGTTCTGGCGGGTCTCGGAGGCATGGGGCATGACCGCATTCTGCCCCACGGACCGATGGCAGCGCCCTTACGGAGCCGCGGAGTTGGGGACGTCCGGGGTGTGGACAGCCTACCGGGCAGTCCCTATTGTTCGTTCGAACGAACAGTAGAGGGCCGCCCCACAGGAGTGATCGTGGACATTTCCGGATCGAACGTTCTGCTCACGGGGGCCACCGGAGGCATCGGCTCTGCCCTGGCCGCGCGCCTGACGGCGCAGGGCGCCCGCCTCACGGTCAGCGGGCGCCGCCAGGACGCCCTCAAGTCCGTCGCCGACGCCTGGGGAGCCCGCACGGCAGTCGCCGATCTGGCCGTCCGGTCCGACGTCGTCCGTCTCGCCGAGACCTGCGCCGGGACGGACGTCCTCGTCGCGAACGCCGCCCTGCCCGCCAGCGGCGACCTCGGGGACTACACCGAGGAACAGCTCGACCGCGCGCTCGACGTCAACCTGCGCGCGCCCGTCCTGCTGTCCCGGTTGCTCTCGGCGCGGATGGTGGCCCGCGGCCGCGGCCACATCGTGCTGGTCGGTTCCATGTCCGGCAAGGCGGCGACCAAGTCGACCTCCCTGTACAACGCGACGAAGTTCGGGCTGCGCGGATTCGCCCTCGCCCTGCGCCAGGAACTGAGGGGCTCGGGGGTGGGCGTGTCCCTGGTGCAGCCCGGGTTCGTCCGCGGGGCCGGGATGTTCGCGGCCACCGGCGCCACCCCGCCCAAGGGGCTCAGGACCGTGTCGCCCGGGCAGGTCGCCGACGGCGTCGTACGGGCCGTGCACCGCGACCGGTGCGAGGTCAACGTGGCGCCGCTTGAGCTGCGGCTGCTGAGCGCCGTCGCCGGGCAGTTCCCCGGCTTCGCCGAACGGGTCCAGGCCCGCATGGACTTCGACGGCTCCGTGCGACAGATCGTCGAAGCCCAGCGCTCGCACCGCTGAACGCCGGCGGCCACGCCCCGCACGGCGGGACCGCCGGCTCGCCCCCTCCGCTCCCCTCCTCCCCCGTCCCCTGCCCGGCTCCGTCCGGACCCGCACCCGTACACCTGCACGCCCTTCCTTTCGCCTCATGTGAACGGAGAGCACAGCTGTGTCGAGTGAACACCTCCCGAACACCCCCGGCGCCCCCGTGGGCCCAGTCGGCCCGGTCGGCCCGGTCGGCCCCGTCGGCGCCGGCCCGGTGGTCGAGCGCAGGTCGCTGCTCCGATTAGGGGCGTTGCTGGCCGCGGGCGGGGCCGCCGCGCTGCTGCCCGCACCGATCGCGCACGCCGCGACCAGGGGCCAGGGGACCGACACCGTGACCACCACCTACCAGGGCCGCGCCCCCAAGGGCAACGACCAGTGGGCGTACGTCGCCTTCGACGTCCCCGCGGGGGTGCAGCGGATCTCCGTCGACACCTCCCACGACGCCGCCGCCGGCGTCCTGGACCTCGGCGTCTTCGGCCCCTCCGGCTTCCGCGGCTGGTCAGGAGGGGCGCGGGCCGGCTTCACCCTCTCCGCGGCGGACGCCACCCCCGGCTACCTGCCCGGACCGGTCGAGCCCGGCAGCTGGTCGGTCATCCTGGGGCCGATGGTCGGCGCCGACGGCGGCATGACCTGGCAGGTCGACGTCACACTGCACTTCGGCGACCCGCTGCCCCGGACCCCGTACGACCTCCTGCCCACGTCGCTGGCGGGGCGCGGGCCGGGCTGGTACCGGGGCGACCTGCACCTGCACAGCGTGCACTCCGACGGCCAGCGCACGGTGGACGAGATCGTCGCGGCCGCCCGCCAGGAGGGGCTGCACTTCATCGCCACCTCCGACCACAACACCAGTTCCACCGGTCTGGCCTGGCGCGGCAACGTCCCGACGGACCTGCTGGTCGTCAACGCCGAGGAGGTCACCACCCGCCACGGGCACTGGCTGGCCGTCGGCCTGCCCCAGGGCGAATGGGTCGACTGGCGCTACGGCCCCGCGGACCAAGGGGCGTTCGAGAGTCACGCCCGGCGCGTGCACAGCCTCGGCGGACTCACCATCGCCGCCCATCCGCTCACTCCGGCAGCGGGCTCCTTCTGGGAGTTCGGCCTTGACCGCGTGGACGCGCTGGAGGTGTGGAACGGGCCGTGGACGCTGGACGACGCGGCCAACATCGCTGCCTGGCACGTCATGCTGTGCCTCGGCAAACGCGTCGCGGCCGTGGGCAACAGCGACGCCCACAGCCCTGCCGACGCCGTCGGCCGGCCGCACAACGTGGTGCACGCGACCAGCCTCTCCACGCCCGCCCTGCTGGACGCGCTGCGCATGGGCCGGTCGTACGCCATCGAATCCGCCGCCGTGAGCGTCGACTTCACCGCGCGCACCGGCTCGGCGATGGCGGGCCCCGGCGAGGAACTACCCCTGTCGTTCTTCGACACCGTCGACGTGACCCTGGACGTGACGGGCGCCCCGGACAGCATCGCCACGCTGTACACCGAGTGGGGCATCATGGCCGCCACCTGCATCGACTCCAGCGGCAGCGGACAGTTGCGCTGGCGCGGCTGGGGCAGGGCCTGCCTCTTCGCCCGCGCCGAGGTGCGCCGGCCCAAGCCCGCCTCCACCACGCTGGACCAACTGGTGGCCCTCACCAACCCGGTCTGGTTCTACCCGGCGCAACTGCCCCCGTACGACGTCGAGCGGCGCGCGCTGTTCCACACCGAGCGCCGCCCCGACGGATCGTGGAGCGGCATGCGTCCGCTGCCGGGGGCCGACGGCGGCGCGGCGTCCTTCGCCGGGGTGCAGAGCGCCGTGGCCGGCATGGCAGACGGTTCGGCGGTGGTACTGGGCATCGCGCCCGACAACGGCCTGTGGCTGACCGTCGTACGGGGTGCGCTCACACTCCGGCCCTGGCAGCGCGTCGCCGGACCGGACGGCGCGAGCTCCTTCGCGGTCCGGGATGCGGACCTCGCCGCCTTCCCCGACGGGACCTGCCAGATCGTGGTGACGGCCCTGGACGGCACCGCCTTCCACCAGCAGCGGCGGGCCGACGGCTCCCTGCCCGGGTTCCGGCCCGTGCCCGGGTTCACCGCGAGCGGCCGGTGGGGCGCGACGAAAGTGTCGGTCGCCGCCATGCCCGACGGGTCCGCCCAGCTGCTCGGTTACGGCACGGACGGCGCCATGTACCACTGCGTTCGCGGACGGGACGAGACGTGGACGGCCTGGGGCCGTCTGGCCGGCTACAACGGCGCCCCGACGTTCTCGGGTCCCGCTCGACGGGCTCGTGTACCACCAGCAGCAGCGGCCCGACGGCTCCTGGACCGGATTCCAGCCGCCGCGCGGCGTCACCACACCCACCATGGGAGCCAGCGCCCTCGCGATCGCGGGAACACCGGACGGCTCCGCGCAGATCGTCGCGGTCGGACTGGACGGCCGGATCTGGCACGCCCTCAGGAAGCCGGACGGCACCTGGACCCCCTTCGCGCAGGTACCCGGCCCGAACGGCCGGGACCCCTTCCCTGCGGGGCAGGTCCGCATCGCCTCCCTCCGCGACGGCACGACGCACCTGACGGCCGTCAGCGCCGGCTAGGCCGCCAACCGGCCGGCCCGCTAAATGGTTTGCCGCCGGGACGGGCGGGCCGGTAGAAAGCCCGCATGCTGAGAGGTGGCGAGGTCGGGCTCAGGGCCCGGCACGAGGAAGACATAGCGGTCCTGCGGACCGAGCTCTACGACGACGTGGTCAACTCCGCGCGGGCCGAGGGCGGGCCGTGGCGGCCGATCTCGCCCGGCTCGAAGGATCCGCGGCTCGTGGTGGACGACAAGGATCAGGGGAACGTCCGGTTCTCCGTCGTGGAGCTGGAGGCCGGCACGCTCGTCGGGTCCGCCGCGCTGTGGGGCATCGACACCCACAACCGGTCCGCGCACATCGGGCTGGGGTTGCTGCCGTCCTGCCGCGGCAAGGGCTACGGTACCGACGTGGTGGCGGTGCTGTGCCACTACGGTTTCGTCGTGCGCGGCCTCCAGCGGTTGCAGATCGAGACGCTGTCGGACAACACCGCGATGCTGCGCTCCGCCGAGCGCAACGGCTTCGTCCGGGAGGGCGTGCTGCGCTCATCGGCGTGGGTGATGGGCGAGTTCATGGACGAGGTGCTGCTCGGGCTCCTCGCCCGGGACTGGAAGCCGGAGCCGGCGGCCGGGGCCGCGGCCTGAGCACACCGGTGGCCGCGAATGCCGACCGCCCCCGACCGGAGTCCGGTCGGGGGCGGTCGGCGTGGTCAGGCGGCCGGGCTCACAGGCCGCCCACCGTGTACGTGTCGTAGATGTCCAGCAGGTCCTCCTCGGCGTCGAGCCAGACCTCGGGCGGCATCCGGCACACCAGCGCCGTCAGCCGCAGCAGGGCCTCCAGTCCCGGCAGCCGGTCCCGGTCCGCGACCGGCTCGGCCCCGGGCCACTCGTCGGCGAGCGCCCGCAGGCAGTCCCGCCGGGCACGGCCCGCGTCGGTGCCGGGCCGGTCGTCCGTCACGTGCCACAGGCGGCCGGCCGGTACCGGCCGGCACGCGGCGACCACGCTCCGGCGCAGCGCCGGTTCCGCGTCCTGCCACGAGGCGGGGAGGTGCAGGCCGGCCAGGGCCGTCCCCGCCGCCTCCTCCGCCTCGTCCAGTCGGTCCGCCGGCACGCCCAGCACGGTCAGCCCGTAGGGGGGCTCACCGTGCCAGTGCAGCAGACACACGGTCCGCGGACCGTCCGTCACACGCACATCTCGCTCTTGCCCTGCAGGTAGTGCTTGTCGTAGTTGTAGACGGTGCCGTAGATCCGGTGCCCCGAACCGTGCGGGCCGCTGGCAATCATGAAGTCGCCCACTCCCTTGTAGTAGTAGCAGTGTCCGTGCGGCGCCCAGTTGGCCACAGCGCGGGCCTTGTACTTGTTGCTTCCGGACTCGTAGCCGGTGTCCATCTTCTCCCAGCCGTACCAGCGGGACCGGTAGAGCGTGATGTGGATGGAGAAGCTCGGCACCTTCTTCTTGCACTTGAGGTCGGCGTGCACGTTGATGCGTCCGTGGACGGTGTGCGAAGGGTGCGGGTAGTCCACGAAGGCGCCGCAGCCCCACTTGTTCGCCCCGTACTGACCGGTGAGGTCGGTGCAGTTGACACCATCACCCGAGCAGTACTCGTACGGATTGGCGTTGCCGCCGTACACCGGGTCCACCGACAGGAAACGGCCCGTGGAGGGGTCGTACTGGCGTGCACCCATCAGGACGACCCCGGCCGGGGTGCCCGAGTCCCGCTGCTGCGCGGCGAGCCAGTTGTAGCGCGCCGACGCGGTCCCCTCGCGGACGTTGCCGTACTCGTCCGTGTCGGCCACCGACAGCGGCTTCTGCGGGTCGAGCGGCAGTGCGACGCCCGCGTCGCCGTGCAGGTCGGTGAACTGGAGGACCGTGTCGCCCGCGGTTCCGGTGACGGCGGCCAGCTCTCCGGAGAGGCCGGTGACGTTGCGGCTGCGCAGGTTAGCGGCGACGTCCTCCACGGTCCAGGTCGGGTTGTCCGACGCGTCCCGGTAGTGGTTGACGGAGTTGACCGACGCCGTGACGGCGCCCTGGGCGTCGAGGGTCTCGGCGGTCCAGGAGCCCAGGCGGCCCTGCGCGTCGAGGTTCCACGTCTGGCGGTGGCCGCCCGACGTCTGCTGGCGGACCAGGTCGTTGGCGTAGTAGCCGAAGACCGTGTCCGGCTTGGTGAGGGTGCGGCCGAAGGCGTCGTACGAGATGCCCGTGCCGGTCAGCCGGTCCGAGGCGTCGTACGTGTAGTCGGTCGTCGTGGACGCCGGTGCGCCGTCCTGGTCCCGGGTCGAGACCAGGCGCGTGCGGTTGGAGTCGGCGTCGAAGCCGTACGTGCGGTGCTGCTGCCCGTACGCGCCGGACTCGTCGACGTCGGTGAGCCGGCCGGTGCGGTCGTAGCGGAAGCTCTGGCCGGTGCTGGCGCCCGCGCTGCGGGCGCCGGAGCCGGTCTGGCCGTAGACCGTCGGTACGGCCACGTCGGTGAGCAGTGACGCACCGTCCGCGTCGCGGGTGTAGGCGCGTGACGTGGTGAAGCCAGTCTCGTCGGTGACCGTGCGCAGGGTGTAGCCGCCGGGCAGGGTCTCGTTCGCGACCTCGCCGGAGGCGTCGTAGGTGGCGCCGAAGGTCCCGGCCACCGAGTCGGTCAGGGAGGTGGGCAGTCCGCGCGGCTCCTTGGCCGTGTCGTAGGCGTACGTGACCGTGGAGGGCGCGGAGTCGGCGACCTTCACCATCCGTCCCAGAGGGTCGTACTCGGTGGTGGTGACGTTGCCGGCGCCGTCGTCGTAGGAGACCTGGCGGCCGAGCGCGTCGTAGCCGTACGCGGCCGTCTTGCCGCCCGCGGTGACGCTGGTCAGCTTGCCGTTCACCGGGTCGTACGTACGGACCGTCTCGGGCACGGCGGTGCCGAGGCCGCCGGTGACGGCGGTCCGGGTGACGCGTCCGGCGTCGTCGCGGGTGACCTGCGTGACGCGGACCTCCGAGCCGGCCTTCTCGGTCGTCTTGGAGATCTCGCCGTGGGCGTCGTACTCGTAGACCGAGGTGGTGCCGGCGGCCGGATCGGCCGGGCCCTCGGAGCAGACCTTGTCCGCCCACTCGGGGCGGCCCCCGCAGGTACCGGTACCGGCCGCCGTGTAGTACGAGGTCACGCGGGTGGCTGCGGTGCCGCCCTTGGGCAGCGTCGTGGAGACCACACGGCCCTGGGCGTCGTACGCGGTGCTGGTGACGAGGTTGAGACCCGCCGGGTCCTCGGCCGCCTTGAGGGGCAGGCCCTTGGCCCAGTCGTACGTCGTCGTGCTGGTGCGGGTGTCGAGGTCACCGCCCGCGCGGCCGGGCACGAAGGCGCCGGTCGTCACGGTCGTGGGCTGTCCGCTGACGGCGGCGTCGGCGGGCCGGCCCTCGTCGTAGGCGGTGGCGGTGTGCAGGCGCGCAGGGACCTCGCTGCCTGCGGGCAGGTCGGCGGCGCCCTGTTCGAGTTCCACCTGGTGCAGCGGGCCGTAGGAGTGCAGCAGTCGGAGCCCGTCCGCGCTGTACTCCTTGGTCTCGGCGAGCAGCGCGGCACGCTCGGCGGTGCCGGCGTCGGCGATGCCGAGGTCGGCGAGCCGGTCGAGGGCCGGGCCGGAGGTGGCGAGGGCCAGTTCCCGGTTGGCGGCCGACAGGGTGTACACGACGGCGCCGTCGGCGTTGTAGCCGGTGGTGGAGATGTGGCCGCCGGGCTGGGCGGTGTTGACCTCGCGTCCGGAGGCGTTGACGTAGGTGACGGCGGCCCGCTTGTAGGCGGTGGCCGTCAGCGCCGAGCCGTCGTTTCCGGCGGGCACGGAGTCGGGCGGGAACACCGCGGTGGCGTCGGTGGGGGCGTCGGTCTGCCCCCAGGCGGCGATGTCGGCGGCGCCCAGCTTGTAGGGGGCGTTCGCGCCGGTCAGCGGGACGTTGTAGACGACGGAGTTGGTGATGGAACCGCCGTCGGTCACCGTCTTGGAACCCTGCGCGAGCGACGGGCGGGACGCCTTGAGGAGCATTCCGTCACCGGCGGCCGGCGAGGTGCCGGCCTTCCCGTAGGTGAAGGTCCACGGGAGCTCGGTGCCCGGCATCATCCAGTAGACGCGGTTGCCGGTGTCGTACGAGTACTGCACCTGCGTGGCCTGCGACAGGCGCGGGTCCCACTGCTGGCGCAGCCGGCCGTCCTTGTCGTAGCGGTACGTCGAGACGGCCTGGCTGGTGGCCGCGGTGGCGCCGGGCGCCGTGGCCCACCGGCGGATCTCCTTGACCTGGCCGGCGAAGTCGCCGAAGTCGGCGGCGGTGGTGTAGCCGGTGGCCGTGGTGGCCGTGGCGTACACGAACTCCAGGCTCTCGCAGCCCGCGGTGGCGGGGGCCGAGGCGCAGGCGTCCGAGGTCGCGGCGGTGCTGGGGGCGATCAGGTACTTGGGCCGGGCGAGCACCTTCGGGCCCACGGGGACCTTCTCGGAGACCACGCGGGTGGTGGTGTTGTCGGTGGGCAGCTTCGTGGACTCGACCTGCCAGGTGTCGGCGGCCGGGTCGACCTTCTTGAAGACCGTGGTGGCGCCGTCGTCGTCCGTCAGGGTGAAGGTTCCGGTCAGCTGGCCCGTCAGGGTGAGCTGTTCGGCGCCGTCCTCGGGCTTCCAGCCGCCGCCGGAAGTGGCGGTGAAGCCGATCGTGCCCTCATCCATCAGCACCTCGACGGAGGTCCCGGAGGTCTTGCGCAGGCCTGTGTAGGACGAGTCGGTGATCTCGGCGTAGACGCCGGACACCCACTCGGGTCCGAAGATCCGCACCTGGCCGTCGTCCTCGGCGTGGCCGTCGCGCGAGTAGGCGGTACGGGTCACCGCCGTGCCCGCGCCGTCCGCGTCCGTGGCCTGGAGGGTGAAGTCACCGGTCAGGCTGTTGACGTAGCCGGGGCCCACGGGGAGCGAGGGTGCGGCGCCGGCCGCGCGGTCGACCGTGACGGACACCTCCGGGGAGGCCTCGGTGGTGGTGGCTGCGCTGAACACGGCGCGCACGTCGACCGGCCCGTCCTCGGGCAGGGTGGTGGTGATCTCCCAGGTCAGCGGGGCGGGCTTGCCGCCGCTGACCGCGACCGGCCAGGCGGAGAGCGCGGCGCCGGTGGAGTTGACCCGCACGTGAGCGGGGGGCACGTCCTGCCACTGGTCGGTCTCACCGCGGCGGAACTGGTAGCGGACCCCGGTGTAGGAGGTGTCCCCCTGGGCCATCAGGCCGGTGCGGCGGGCCGGGCGTTCGCCGTCGCCGGGGGTGGTCAGGGCCGCGCCCTTGCCCGCGTTGAAGACGTAGGCCGTGTCGGCGGAGACGTTGCCGGCCGCGTCACGCGTGTGGGCGGTGACGGTGTGCGCCCCGGCCTTGAAGGTGAGGGTCTTGGTGACGGCCGTGCCGGTGGTGGCGGCGGTGGTCCAGGCACCCGAGTCGAGCCTGTACTGGATGTCCTTCACGTCGCCGGTGGGCGGTGTGAAGGTGAAGGGGCCGCTGAAGTCGCCGCCCGCGTCCGGGGTGCCCGACCACTGGCCGGCCGGGAAGGCCGTGGAGGACACGGCGGTGTTGGCAGGCTTGGTGGTGTCGACCGTGAAGGTCTGCCAGGCGGACCAGGTGCCGTTGGGGGTGGTGCCGTCGGACACGGTGGCGCGCCACTTGTAGCTGCCCGGGGCCAGCGCGGTGGCCGGGGTCCAGGGGGCGTTCGTGCCGGAGGCGGTGAAGGCCGACTTGCCGCTCTGCACGGCGGTGGTGCCGGTGGACGTCCAGATCTCGTACGAGAGCTGGACGGTGTTGCCGTCGGCGTCGGTGGCCTTGGCGGTCAGCGTGGGGGTGGTGTCGTTGGTCGACGTACCCGACAACGGCGCGACCGGCACGGCCGCGCCGGGCTTGGTGTTGTAGTTGACCGTGAGCGAGGGCTCGTAAGCGGCGTTGTGCGCGCCGTCGGTCTGATTGGCCGAGTAGTAGCGGCGCCAGGTCAGCGGGTCGCTCTCGTCCACGGCGGCGATGCGCACGCCGTAGTTGGGCTGGCCGTCGGCCCACGCCTGCACGATCGCGTCGACGTCCCAGGACACCAGGCCGGCCGGGCAGGAGGAGTTGTAGCCCTTGGCCGCGGTGGAGGTGACGGCTCCGGTGGCGGTGGTAGCCGGCTGGTTCGACCAGGTGATGGCCGAGGGATCCCAGTCGGCGGTGATCCGGCGGACCTGGTTGCCGGAGTTCGCGGTGGAGCAGGTCGAGGAGTAGGTGGAGTAGAGCCGCAGGTCCGTGTCCAGGATCTGCTTGCCCTTGTACTTGTCGACGTTGAACTTCAAGAACGAACGGGCCTTCTCGGCGCCGTTGTACGTGCCCGACTTCAGCTCGGTCGAACCGCGCTGGGAGGTGAGGTAGTCGTCGTACTGGATCCAGGTGTCGGTGACCGGGCCCATGAGGGAGTCGGTCGGGTCGATCGTCACCGGGTACGTAAGCTTGGGGTCGTTGAGGAACGCCTGGCTCGGCTTGAGGACCATGACCTGGCCCCGGCCGTCCTTGGCCTGCTCGACGTCCACCTCGACGGGGGCGATGTGCTCCGCGTCGCCCGAGGCCCGGTCGTAGGAGGAGTCCCACATCACCGGCGCGGGGGCGGTGGCCTTCGCCTGGCTCTTGTCGTCCTCCCAGCGCAGGCGCTTGTCGTCGGTCTCGGTGAGCCGCAGGCCGCTCGCCTGGACGGGTATGCGGTACTCGACGGGGCCCTTGGGGCGCTCGTGGAGGACGACCGAGTGGGAGAAACCTTCCTTCAACGCGGTGACGACCAGGTCGCCGCCGCCCGCGACCGCGTTCTTGTACGTCGCGGTGGAACCCTTGAGCTCCGGCTTGGGCAAGGTGCCCGTCCAGCCGATGCCGAGCGAGTGCCGTCCCCGCTCGACCTCGACGAGCGGCTCACCGGAGCCGCCGTCGGAGAGGGCGACGTCCGCCGCGGCGGCCTTGGGCTTGATGGCGCCGCCGGACTGGACGAGGTGCGTATCGATCGGCTGCCAGGCGCCCTTGGCGTCCTTCACGCGTACCGGGCCCGAGAAGCTCTCCACCGAGGTGGTGCCGTTCGGCTGGGCGTACGTGGTGGTCGAGTCGGTCCGCTCACCGGTGATCTCGATGCGGCGGTGCTGGAGCCGGGCCATCAGGAACGCGGAGGCCGCGTCGGGGGCTTCCGCGGCGGCGGGGCCGGTGCGGGGCGCGGGGGCCGGGGCGGTGCGGGCGGCCGGTACGGCGACGGCCGGTCCGTCCAGCACCGCCACGGTGCTGAGGACGGAGACCACGATCGCGGCCCGGCGTATCCATGGCGACGAGGCCCTGGAGCGTCGGCCTGCGGCGGCAGGGGGGCGTGCACTCATCTGGCTGGGAGCTCCTCTGGTCAAGGGTTGAACCAGGGGAAACTAATGCCTGCACGCGGCGCGCGATCGCGATCAATCGGACAGAGGGGACAGTGGCTCCAGGCTGTGATCAAACTGTGTTGGAACCAGAGCGAATTTCTGGATTCCTCTTCTCGATTCCCCCCTGCTTGAGGCCCGCGACGCTTCATGCCCGCGAGGGGACCCGTGGACGGGAGACGGTGAGCCGGTGCCCCGGAGGGCTGACGCGGGTCAGGACAGGATCTCGACGTATCCGCCGGTTCCGTGCACGCGGATCCGCCGGCCGTCCGGGATCAGTCGCGTGGCCCCCTCCACGCCCACCACGGCCGGCAAGCCGTACTCCCGGGCGATCACCGCGCCGTGCGTCATCAGGCCGCCCACCTCCGTCACCAGTCCCGCGATCCCGACGAACACGGGCGACCAACTGGGGTCCGTGAAGGTGGTGACCAGGATGTCGCCCGCTTCGAGATCGGCCTGCGCCATGTCCAGGACGACGCGGGCCCTGCCCTCGACGGTCCCGGCGGAGACCGGCAGGCCGGCCAGGGCGCCGGTCGGCACGTCGTCGCGCCGATAGGCCCCGGAGAGGGTCTCGCCCTCCGATGTGAGCACCCGGGGCGGGGTGAGCGCGTGGTACGACCGGAACGCTTCCTTGCGCTGCCCGATGAGCCGGCCGTCGACCCGGTGCGAGCGCACGACCTCGTGGAACTCCTGGAACGTGAGGTAGAAGACGTCGTCCTCCTCCGTCAGGACGCCGGCCCGCGCGAGGCGCCCGGCCTCTTCCAGCATGGCCTGCTTGTAGACGAAGTAGCGGCTGATGATGCCGTACTTCGGGTACTCCCGGTACCCGATGAAGGTCCGGACCCGGTCGATCATCCGCTTCGTCTCACGGGCCTTGCGGTCGCCGTCCGGCAGGCCCCGCAGGCGCGACAGCACCTCCTCTTCCTTCTCCCGCGCCTTCTTCCGTCCCTCCTCGAAGCGCCGCTCGGCGGCGCCCGGGGTGAAGTTCCTGACGTTGTCGAGGATCGCCGGCACGAGGGTGGTGGGGCGCTCGCGCCAGCGGGGCCGTGTGATGTCGATCTCGCCCGCACAGCGCATGCCGTACCGGACGAGGTAGGCCTCGATCGCATCGCGCGCCTGCGGGCCACCCGGGAGTTTCGCCAGCTCGTCCAGGAAGCCCTCGTCCTCGACGCCCTGCAAGAACGCGACCACTTCGGGATGCGGGCGGATGACGTCCGCGACGTCGAGGAGCGCGAGTCCCATCTCCGACGTGACGTTGCCGGGGGCGGACAGCGTGAGGGTGTCGGCCGCGTTCCGCTCGCCGAGCCACTCGTACAGCTTGTCGTTGAGCCACCAGGTGGCTTCCATCCCCGCCATGATCACCTGGAGGCTCCGCGGATCGCCGAGGATCCGCTTGTGCTCTTCGAAGGCTTCCAGCAGGAAGTCGAACAGCGCCGGTCCGGTCTTCGTCCGGATGCCACGGCTCAGGGCGTCGAGGGACGTCTCGCTGCGCTCGATCAGGTCGGTGACGATGGCCGGATCGGTCTCGATCGGGGCGGCCGCGCTGCCGGCCGGCGGCCCGCCGGGACCCGTGTCGGGGAGCGACGGGACGAAGTCGCCGCGGTCGAGGACGGTTTCCAGAGCGTCCCTGACCAGCGGGTCGCCCCGCCCGATGAGGTCCAGCAGGCCGGCCCGGCTCGTGGGCGGGCCCAGGCGCCGGGTGACGTCGACGAAGAGCCTCCCGCCGGCCTCGCACATCGGCGCCATGGCCGTCAGCTTCCACACGGAGAGGCCCAGGGGCTTCATCGGGTCGGTCATCATCTGCTGATGGCCGACGGAGACGTAGACGTGGTTCTCCTCGTCATCGGTCTCGGGGATCGGGAACAGGGTCGTGATCGGCCGGCTCTGAACGATCCGGAAGCCGTCGTCGACCAGGCACCATTCGATGTCCTGCGGGCGGCCGAAGTGCGCTTCGATACGCCGTCCGAGCCGCACCAGCTCCTCGGCCTGATCGTCCGTCAGCGCGGGCTGCCCCTGCTGCTGTGAGTCGATCGCCACCTCGTGCGTGCCGCCGGCCGGCAGGGCGTGAACGGCACGTTCCTTGGCGGCGATCGTCTTGGCGACGACTCGGCCGTCCCGCACCGCGAAGACGTCCGGGTTCACCAGACCGGAGACCAGGGCCTCGCCGAGGCCGAAGCCGGCGTCCACGGTGGCGACCTTCCGGTTGCCGGTCACGGGGTCGGCCGTGAACAGGATGCCGGCGGCGTGCGGGAAAGCCATCCGCTGCACGACCACGGCCATGTGGACCGTGCGGTGGTCGATGCCCTGCCGCCCGCGGTAGCTCACGGCCCGCTCGGTGAACAGCGAGGCCCAGCACCGGCGGACGTGCTCGAGGACCGCCGCCGGCCCGACGACGTTCAGGTACGTGTCCTGCTGGCCGGCGAAGGAGGCCGTCGGCAGGTCTTCCGCCGTCGCACTGGAGCGGACGGCGTACGCGTCCTGCTCGCCGAGCCGGGTGAGGGCGCGGGTGACCGCCGCCGCGAGATCGCCCGGGACGGCGATCGCTTCGATGGTCCGGCGGATCCGCGCGCTGAGCGTTCGGGTCGCCTGCCGGTCGTCCGGGTCCACGCGCGACAGCTGATCGAGCCGGTCCTCGATCGACGGGTCGTCCGCCATGACGCGCCGGAAGGCGTCCGTCGTCACGCAGAAGCCGGCGGGCACGCGGATGCCTTCGATCCGCAGCAGCGCACCCAGGTGTGCGCCCTTGCCGCCGACGACCGCGACGTGCGACTCGTCGACCTCTCGCAGGTCCAACACGTACTGCTCGTTCACTGCTCTCGTGCCCCCATGTTCCGCCCGTTGTGGCTCTGGGCCCGTCCGGTGATCTCCGAGGACAGGGCCCAGGCCGATGATTCTGCGCCGTGACGGGGGCCTTGCCGCAAGCCCCCCGGTGCGCTATACCTTGGTAGTGGCGAGGAGAGCGATCTCCTTGCCCTTTCTTTTTTGACCGCGGCTTTTTTGACCGCGCCTCTTTTTTGCCCCCCGCCTCTTGTTTGCCCGCGGCGCCGCCGCAGGCCACCGCCGGGACCGCCAGGCGGGCCGCGAGGGGATCGGGCAGTTTTCGAGAAGCACCGGCCGCTGCCCCGCACCTAGCGTGAGGGACATGGCAAACATCGAACGCATCACCCTTGACGTGGCCGACCCCGCGGCCGCCCACGACTTCTACCGCAACGCCTTCGGGCTGGACGCGCAGCTGCGCGTCCGCGCCTCAGAGGCACCCACGACCGGCTTCCGCGGGTTCACGCTGTCGCTCACCGTCGCCCAGCCGGCCGATGTCAAGGCCCTCGTCGGCGCCGCCCTCGACGCCGGCGCCACCGAACTCAAGCCCGTGACGAAGTCCATCTGGGGCTACGGCGGGGTCGTGCAGGCCCCGGACGGCACGATCTGGAAGGTGGCGACCTCGGCGAAGAAGGACAGCGGTCCCGCCACCCGCCGCTTCGACGACATGGTGCTCCTGCTCGGCGTCGCGGACGTGGCGGCGAGCAAGCGCTTCTACCGCGACCAGGGCTTCGCCGTGGCGAAGAGCTTCGGCGGCATGTACGTGGAGTTCGCATCCGGTCCGGGCCCGGTGAAGCTCGCCCTCTACCGGCGCCGCGCCCTCGCCAAGGACGCCGGCGTCTCCCCCGAGGGCACCGGCTCGCACCGGATCGCGATCGGCGCCGACCTCGGTCCCTTCACCGACCCGGACGGCTTCGCCTGGGAGGCCGCCTCACCGGCGCTCGCGTCCTGAGACGGACCGTGCGCGCGCCGCGGCGGGCAGCGACCGGCGGCCGAGGTACGGGCGTACAGCACGGACGGGCCCGCCCGGTGGGCGCTCCGGGGCAGCGGTCAGTCGGGTTCGGCAGGCTGTGTGACGCACTCGCCGAGCTCGGCGACCGACAGGCAGTGGGCGTCCCCGCCTTGCCCGGGGGCCGCGCCGACGACGCGGAACACGTCCTGGGGGACGGTGAATTCGCCGACGCGGTACCCCGGCATGACGACCTCGCCGACCCGGCGCACGAGCACCGCCCGTTCGCCGGCTTCCTGGTCTACCGCCAGGCGGTAGAGCCCGACGGGGACCCGGGCGCCCGCCGGAAACCCGTAGACCACCACCTTACGGCTGCGCTTCCAGTCCTCCGCTGTCTCTGCCCCCTCGTCCACACGCAGCGGTACCCCGTTCGTAGCGCGTGCGTCACCCGAGCGCGCCGTCAGGGTGAGCCGGCCCGACCGGGCGATGGCCCCGCGGGCCGGAGCGGGCGGGAAGAACGGCCAGTATCCGCTCTGCAGTACGCCGCCACCACGGTCTTCCACCTCCATCGGCTTCCCGTTGAAGAGGTCGCCGTCGGCCTGGACGGCTTCCAGCGAGGCGACCGGCTTGACGGGGGTGGTGTAGGTCCGTCCTCCCGCCGCCACCGTGACCGTGACCGGCTTGTTGCGTGGGAACCCGTACAAGCACAGGACCGAATCCTCGCCCAGGCCCACCCGTACCTCGTCGGCGGGCGTCCTGGAATAGGAGGTGCCCGAGGACGTCCAGACGAGCGGGCGGCCGGCCGGACGGCCCTTGGTGACGCGGTCCAGGTCCTCGCGGCAGTCGATCGGAGATGCGGCGGCCATCCCCAGGTCGAACTGCTGAGCCAGCAGGACGTCCCGGGCGGTGGGGCGGGGCAGGGTCGAGCGTGTGGCGGCCACGGCGGGGCGGCCGGTGGCCCGTGCCGCCGAAGTCCCGCCTCCTGTGGTGCAGCCCGTGACGAGGACCAGACACAGTCCGGTCATCAGCCCCGTCATCAGCCCGGTCGTCACTCCGGCCGGCCGACGCGACAGGTACTTGTTCACCGTTTCGTTCCCTCTCATGAGCCGTCTCCTCGCCCTGCCCCGCAGGCCTCCCGCGCCCGTCGCAGTTCGGCGGAGAAGGTCTGCTCGTACTGATGGCGGAGGTCGCTGCTCGCCTGCCCCGCCTGTTGCGCCGCGGTCAGCTGGGTCAACGCGTCCTTCTGGGCCGCTCGGCCGCCGACGAGGTCGCAGCGGGCCAGACTCCAGCGGGCCAGCAGGCCGTGCCAGGCGGCCCGCTGGAGCGGGTCCCGTCCGTGCGCGATGGCCTCGCGGATGTCGCCGATGGCCGCCGCCCATTCGCGTCGTTCCGCCGAGCGCACGGCGGCGACGGACTCCGCGAACGCGAGCAGACCGGCCGAGCCGATCGTCTTCGGGGCGGCGCGCACTGCCGCCACGGCCCGGTCCACCGTGCCGTCGTCCTTCACCAGACCGGCCCTGATGCGGCACACCTCGACTTGCGCGAGGTACACCAAGGCCTTGAGTCGCCCGAGTTCGCTGACCTCCCGGTCCTCGGAGAGGGCTCGTATCGCAGTCGACACCTGGGCGAGATCCCCTGCGTGCACGGTCCCCGGCCCGCAGGTGCGGTCGGTCCCCCGGGCCCGGAGATAGGCATTGGTCTGCAGAGAGAGCGCACCGCGCCATCCGGCCGCCGACGCACCGCCGATGGCGAGGTAATCGGCGCGGGCTTCCTCCAGCAGCTTCTGCCGGGCGGGTTCGGTCTCGCCGGACGCCTGGCTTTCGCGAGCGTGGCCGCGGATCAGGTGGACCAGTTCGGGCGGCACGAAGCCGTCCGTGCCGCCCTGCTGCTTGTGATCGAGCAGACCGTCGAGGACCCGGACGGCCTGCGCGGGGCTGCCGTTGCGCCAGGTGTCCAGCGCGTCCAAGAACTCCGCGAGGGCGGCGATCCGGCGTGTGAGTTCCGCGCTCAGCAGAGACCGGCCGCGCGCCGACTCCCAGCCGCCTGCCACGAGGACCGGTCCGCCGAGGAACCAGCCGGCAAGCTCCGGCGAGTCCGGGATCTGGTCGGCCCTGACGTAGACGGCGGGCCGCAGCGTGGTCTGGCCGGCCGGATCCACGCTCACCAGGCCGCCCACGACGATCTCGGCGTTCGTCTCGTCGGCGAACCCGGCCGTCTTGTGCTCCAGTCGGCTGCGGTGGGTGCCTTCGAGCTCGGCGAGGGGAAGCGCGACCTCGCCGGCATAGCTGCGGACGCCGGTCGCGGTGGGGATCCGTCCCGCCATGTCGTGGGCGAAGTCCGCCGCCAGATCGGTCAGTGCCCTCCTGTCCTGCCGCCCCTCACGCGGGGCGAACCCGACCACGGCCACGTCACGCGCCCCGGTCATCCGGGCGAGCGGAGGGAGCGGGGGGCGGAAGGCGAACAGCACCGCGACACTGCCCAGGAACAGCGCCGAGGCCGCCGCCCACACCAGGATCCGGGAGCGCCGCGAACGCTGCCCGAACTTCTCCCCCACCACGGCGCGGACGGCCAGCACGTACCCGGCGAGTGCGGCGAGAACCGCAAGGGCGAGTGGTACCGGTGAAAGGGCTGAGCCGAGCTTCTCCACCACGAGCAGGGCGCAAGGCACACAGGCCGCGAACACGCCGAGCAGCGACCAGAGCCACACGGACGCCCGGCTGCCCTGGTCCGGCGGCTCTTCCTGCGAGTGAGCCGGCATGCGCCTCCTCGACCTCGTCGGCACCGGCTGCCTGCCGCCTTGCGTGCCGACCAGCACAGTAGGACCCGGCGGGCCGTGCCGGCGGTAAGCGCGTCAGGGCGCTGCGCACAATTCGCCGGACCAGAGGCAGTGAGGGCGCGCCCGTCACGGCGAGTCATGAATCGCTGTGCCGTCGCGTTCGGTGACGGCTGGAAAAAAATCGGGCGGGGATGTCGAGAACCCGTGGCCGGCTCCGTCCCTGCTGTGAACGCGACCACAATGGGTCGCACGAGCGAGGAGGAACACGATGGCCAAGTACCTGATGCTCAAGCACTACCGCGGTGCCCCGGCCCCGGCCAACGACGTGCCGATGGAGAAGTGGACGCCGGAGGAGATCGCGGCCCACGTGCAGTACATGAACGACTTCGCCGCCCGCCTCGAACAGACCGGCGAATTCGTCGACAGCCAGGCACTCGCCCCCGAGGGGACGTTCGTCCGGTACGACGGCGAGGGACGCCCGCCGGTCACCGACGGCCCGTTCGCCGAGACCAAGGACCTGATCGCCGGCTGGATGGTGATCGACGTGGACAGCTACGAGCGCGCCCTCGAACTGGCCGGGGAGTTGTCCGCCGCCCCGGGGGCGGGGGGCAAGCCGATCCACGAGTGGCTGGAGCTGCGCCCGTTCCTCGGCTCGCACTGCACCATCACGGAGTGACCCCGGCCATGCACGAGGCCCTGGTCCGGAGCCTCACGCCGAGCGTGCTCGCCGTCCTCGTCCGCCGCGGAGCCGACTTCGCGGCGGCCGAGGACGCCGTACAGGACGCCCTGGTCGAGGCGGTCCGCGTCTGGCCGGCCGACCCGCCGCGGGATGCGAAGGGCTGGCTGGTCACCGTGGCCTGGCGCAAGTTCCTGGACGCCGGCCGTTCGGATACCGCCCGCCGCCGGCGTGAGGAACTCGTCGGCGAGGAGCCGGCACCCGGACCCGCGCCCGCGGCGGACGACACCCTCCAGCTGTACTTCCTGTGCGCCCACCCCTCGCTGACGCCGTCCTCCGCCGTCGCGCTCACCCTGCGTGCGGTCGGCGGTCTCACCACCCGCCAGATCGCCCAGGCCTACCTGGTGCCCGAGGCGACGATGGCGCAGCGCATCAGCCGGGCCAAGCGCACCGTCTCCGGGGTACGGTTCGACCGGCCGGGCGACGTGGCCACCGTGCTGCGCGTCCTCTACCTGGTCTTCAACGAGGGCTACTCCGGCGACGTCGACCTCGCCGCCGAGGCCATCCGGCTCACCCGGCAGCTCGCGGCCGCCATCGACCACCCCGAGGTGGCCGGACTGCTCGCCCTCATGCTGCTCCACCACGCCCGGCGTGCCGCCCGGACCGCGCCGGACGGCAGCCTGGTTCCCCTCGCGGAGCAGGACCGGGGCCGGTGGGACACCGCGCTGATCGCCGAGGGCGTCGCGATCCTCCAGGCGGCCCTCGCCCGTGACCGGCTGGGCGAGTTCCAGGCGCAGGCCGCCATCGCCGCACTCCATGCCGACGCCCCCACGGCCGGGGAGACGGACTGGGTGCAGATCGTCGAGTGGTACGACGAGCTCACGCGCCTGACCGACAGCCCGGTCGTCCGGCTCAACCGCGCGGTCGCCGTCGGGGAGGCCGACGGACCGCGCGCCGGCCTGGCGGCGCTCGCGGCGGTGGACGCCTCCCTGCCCCGCCACACCGCGGTGGCGGCGTACCTGCACGAGCGCGATGGCGACCTGGAGACCGCGGCGCGGCTGTACGCCGAGGCGGCCCGCAAGGCGCCCGACCTCGCCGAGCGCGACCACCTGACGCGCCAGGCCGCCCGGCTCAACGCCCGCCGCCCCCGCTGACGGGCCCCCGGGATCAGACCGAACGCGCCCGCGCGGTGGACTCCAGTACCGCGGTCAGAAAGCGGCGCACCGTCTCCAACTCGCCGGCTTCGAAGCCCTCCGCGGCCGCCACCACCTCGCCGATCACCGGCCCGAAGAAGGCCCACCCGAGCTCCGTGGCCCTCTCCTGCACCTCCAGGAGAACGCGTCGCCGGTCGGTGGTGTCCCTGCTGCGCCGGACCAGGCCGAGCCGCTCCAGCCGATCCACCAAGGCGGTGGTTCCGGCCGAGTTCAGGGAGAGTTGCCCGCCGAGCCATCCGGGGGTGGCACGCGTACCGGCCCGTGCCGCGTCCAACAGGTGGATCAGGGCGCGTACGTCGGTGGGGTGGAGCCCGTGGCGCGCGGCGAACTCGGCGCCGAGCAGGTCGAACTCCACGGTGACCGCGCGCAGCAGGTGGACCAGCCGCATCGCCGGGTTCTGCTCGTCCATGCACTCTCCCTCAGGCCCTGCCTCGTGAATAATATCTCGCGGATCGAGATTATCGCTCAGCGAGAGGAATGGTCGTGTCCCAGTCCGCCTTTGACCTCGCCTACGACGAGCTCCGCGCCCGGTGGCCCGAGTCCACCGAGGAGCACGACGTCGCCACGCCGTACGGGCGCACCCGCGTCCACGTGTACGGCCCGGCGGACGGAAGCCCGCTGGTGCTGCTGCCCGGCGGCTGCGCCACCGGCCTGGTCTGGTGCGCCAACGCACCGGCGCTCGGCCGGCGGTACCGGATCCATGCGGTCGACCTGCTGGGCGACGCCGGCCGCACCGAACGCCGGGGCACACCGCTCAGGGGCGTCGACGATCTCACCGCCTGGCTGGACGCGCTGCTCGACGGGCTCGGGCTCGCCCGCGTACACCTCTGCGGCCACTCGTACGGCGCCTGGCTGGCCGTCAGGTACGCACTGCACGCACCACACCGGGTGGACCGCCTCGCCCTCATCGACCCCACGCAGGTCTTCGCCGGGTTCCGCCCCGGCTACCTGCTGCGCGCGCTGCCCAGCCTGCTGCGCCCGAGCGAGGCCCGCGCCCGCGCCTTCCTGGCCTGGGAGACCGGGGACAGCCGCCCGGACGAGGCAGGGCAGCGCCTCTACGCGCTGGCCACCACCGTTCCCGGCCGCAAGCTCGTCGCCGGTGGCCGCCCCCGGACGGCGGACCTGCGCATGCCGGTCCTGGTCCTGCTCGCGGAGCACAGCCGCACCCACCACACCGGCAAGATCGCCGACCGGGTCCGCCGGGCGCTGCCGCAGGCGGAGGTGGCGGTGCTCCCCGGGGCCACGCACCACTCCCTGCCCCTCACCGCGCCGGAGCAGCTGAACGAGCGGCTGACGGACTTCCTGCGCTGACGCGGCCGGGCGGCTGCGCCGCCTTCTCCAGGGCGGCCGGCGGTGGCCGGGTCAGCCGTTCGGGCGGCCGTCGCCGACGTCGTGTTCCGTGGCGGGCGCCCGGTAGGTGCGGCGGAAGGCGGCCCGGTAGACGCTCGGGCGGTGGCCGGTGTGGCGGGCGAAGAGGGCGGCGAAGGTGCCGGGGTCCTGGTAGCCGACGGCCGCGGCGACGGCGGCGACGGTGCGGTCGGTGGTCTCCAGGAGGTGGCGGGCGCGGCGGACCCGGGAGGCCTGCAAGTGGCCCAGCGGGCTGCGTCCGGTCTCTTCGGCGAAGCGGCGAAGCAGGGTGCGCGTGCTGACCCGGAAGGCGTCCGCGAGCGCGGCGAGGTCGTACCGTTCGGCGAGGTTCTGGTCGAGCCGGCGCATGACCCGCTGGGAGAACTCCCTGCCGGGCTGCGGGAGGAGCCGCGCGTCCACGTACGGGGTCTGGGAGGTCCGGGCGTCGTCGACCAGCGCGATCCGGGCGGTGGACCGGGCCACCCCGGGGCCGTTGTGCCGGCGGATCAGGTCCAGCGCGAAGTCGTACATGGCGCTGAAGGCGGCCGTGGTCGTCACTCCCGTGTCCGTGACGACCAGTTGCCCGGCCCGTACGTCGGCGCCCGGGCAGCGCCTTGCCAGTTCACCGGCGTACAGCCAGGAGGTGGTGGCCCGGCGCCCGTCGAGGAGGGCCGCCTCGGCGAGCAGGAACGCGCCGACGCAGAGGGAGACGACGGCGGTGCCGGCGGCGGCCTGCGCGCGGATCGCCGTGATCTCGGGGCCGAGCCGGGCGAGCAGCGCGTCGAGGTCCGCGTCCGGGTGGAGTTCGAAGCCGGGGACCATGAGGACGTCCACCTCGCGCAGCGGACGTACGTCCAGGCTCGCGCCGCCCGAGGCGGTGACCCGGCGCCGCGGCGAGAGGACGGACACGCGGTAGCCGGGCGCCCCGGGTCCGGCGGCGTGCCCGGCCATCGTCAACAGGTCGGGGACGCCGAACACCTCGGAGGCGAAGCAGCCCGGGTACGCCAGGACCCCCACGCGCAGCGCGGCGGCACCCGCACCCGCACCCGCACCCGCATCGTCCTGCGCCTGACGCGCCGCCCCCGCCATCGCTCCCGTACCCCCTGGTGTCCCGGCCCGAGCCGCCCGACGTGACCCGCCCTCGCAGGTGGCGAGATTACCTCCGGGCTCGGCGATTTCGCCCCTCACCCTGCGGCCGGGCACCGGCCAGGCTGGCCCCATGAGCGACGACGATCCGATCAGCGACTTCACCCGCCGGCGCGTGGCCGTGGAGGGGGTGGAGAAGACGGTGTACGTGGCCGGGGCCGGGCCCGCGGTCGTGGTACTGCCCGAGATGCCGGGCATCAGTCCCGACGTCCTGCGGTTCGCGCGCTGGGTGCGCGACACCGGCTTCACCGTCCACGTGCCCTCCCTGTTCGGGACGGACGGGGCGTTTCCCACGGTCGAGGGCGGCCGCGAGGTCGTCCGCCGCGCCTGTGTCAGCGCGGAGTTCCGTGCCTTCGCCGGGGGCGGCACCAGCCCGGTGACGGTCTGGCTGCGCGGTCTGGCACGCCGGGCCCACACCGAGTGCGGCGGCCCCGGGGTGGGCGCGGTCGGGCTGTGCTTCACCGGCAACTTCGCCCTCACCATGGCCCTGGAGCCGGCCGTGATCGCCCCGGTCGTCAACCACCCGTCGCTGCCGCTCGACGACCCCGGGGGAATCGAACTCGACGCGGCGGACGCGCGCGCGGTACGCGACCGGCTCGCCCGCGACGGTCTCACCGTCCTCGCCTACCGCTTCGAGGGCGACCGGTGGTGCACGGGGCAGCGCTTCGCCGCCTACCGTGCGTTGCTCGGCGACGCCTTCGACGGCCGGGTCCTGCCCGACAGCGCCGCCAACGGGGCCCCTCCGCCGTTCTTCGCCGAGCTGGTCGGCACGCCGCACAGCGTCGTCACCGCCCACCTCGTCGACGAGGCCGGCCACCCCACGGTCCGGGCCCGCGACGAGATCCTGGCCTTCCTCACCGGCCGCCTGCGCCCGCGCCCCAACCGACCACTGCCCGCCACCTGACCGGGCGGGACGGCGCCCTGGTGGACGAGAGCGAGGATAGGGTCGGGGGCGAGCCGGCTGACGCGCTGTTCGTGTGCCGCGGCGCATGACCGCCGCCGGGCGCAAGAGCGCGTGCGGCAAACGCACGTCCGTCCTCGATGGGAGTCATCAATGGCCGTTCGCCGTGTCGTGCCCAACATCGAATCGGCGGCCGCCGAGGAAAGCCGGGAGTTCTACGGCCTGCTCGGCTTCGAAGAGGTCATGAACCACGGCTGGATCATGACCCTCGCCTCCCCGTCCACACCCACGGCACAAATCAGTGTCATGATCAACGACAAGACCGCGCCCGTCGCCCCTGATCTGAGCATCGAAGTGGACGACGTGGACGCGGTCCATGCCGCCATCAGGGACAGCGGCGCGGAAATCGTCCACCCCCTACAGGACGAGGAATGGGGCGTGCGGCGCTTCTTCGTCCGCGACCCCAACGGCCGGGTGGTCAACGTACTGGGCCATCGCTGAAGCCCCCCGCCGCGGGGCTCAGTAGGGCCGGGCCCGCTTCGCGAAGGCCGGTGACAGCTCGTTGCGCGAGGCGCTCGGGAAGGCCACGGTGTTCGGGTCCCCGTCCGAGACGTACCGGTCCTTCCCGGCGGCGAGCTTGTCCAGCCAGCGTGACGACCCGAACTCGGCGTCCTCGTCCTTCGGCCCCGCCGAGCGGATCCGGGGGATCGCGCCGGGGGTGAACGCCTTGGCGAAGGGAGAGAACGAGGGGTTGGCCCCCACCAGGTACACCCCGTCGTAGCGGTAGCCCGTTCCCCGCGAAGCGACCTCGGCCGGCTGGGGCATGGCACCGAAGGGCAGGGCGAGGGAGGTGACCTGCGTTCCGGGCGCCGCCTTCTCGATCGCCTGCTGTCCGGCGTAGATCGCCCGCCTGGCGCCCGCCTCGTCCAGGGAGCGCAGGTTCTCGTGGCGGTCGGTGTGGTTCGCGACCTCGTGCCCGTGCTCCTTCAACCAGGTCAGCGCCTTGCGGGAACCCGTCGCCGAGAAGGCGTCCGCGTTGACGAAGAAGGTCGCCACCGGCTTGAACGCGGGGTACTTCTTCGCCGTCTCCGCCAGGATGGCGACGGCGGTGTCCCGGGCCGGGGTGCCGTCCGGGCCGAGCCGTACCTGGCTGTTGGTCGAGTCGTCGAACGTGAGGACGACGGGGTGCATGCCGGCCGGGATGTCGATGCGGCCGGTCTGGAAGTCCCGGGCGGTCACCGGTACGTACTTCTCCCGCGCGAGGCGCTCCAGCTCGGACCGGAAATCGGCGGGGGTGCGGTCGTAGACGCTGGCCGGCTTCTCGGTGAGCTGGTGGTACATGAGCACCGGCACCTGGCCGAGTTCGTTCGCGCCGACCTCCGCGGGGGCCTTCGCGGCGACGGGACTGACGGCCGCCGGCGAAGCGGCCGCGCGCTGTTCCCCGGCGGGCGGTGAAGACCCCTTGGAACAGCCGCAGACGAGCACAGCGGCGCCGGCCAGGACGGCGAGCGGGAGAAGCGGATGGCGCATGGGCATGCCCTTCATGGCGAGTGTGTCGTGCCATACCTACCGACGACAGGCGCCCGCATACCGCACTGTCCCCTGCATGGCTCAGCCGCCACGCCGGGACCGACGCGGCCGTTCGTGTGAAATACACTCAGAAAGGAACGAAGGGGGCGCGGCGCGGCAATGAATGGAGGCAGCATCCGGCCCACGGCACGAAGGACGTCACGATGCCCCCCACCCGCATACCCCGGTCCCTCCCCTCCCTCCGCCCCCGTCGTCCGGCCCGTCGGGGCGCCCTCATAGCGACGACCGGTGCGCTCGCACTGGCCGGAGCGGGCGTCGGGGCCTGGACGTTCCTCGCACCGGCCCCGGGCCTCCAAGGCCTGAGCGACGGCGCCGTCCTCGACGGGCGCAAGGCCGCTCAGGTCGGCGCCTACCTCGCCGCGGAGGAAGCCAGCGCCCGGGACCAACTGCACGCCACCCTCGACGGTAGGGCGGTCCCCGTCAAAGCCGAGGGCGCACGCCTGAGACTCGCCCTCCCCCACCTCACCGAGGGCCGGCACACCCTGGTGGTGGCGGGCGAGAGCAGCCTCCCCTTCGCCTCGTACCGCAAGGTCGTGGGCTTCAGCGTGGACGCCACCGCTCCCGAGCTGAAGGTGGCCGACCCCGAGGTCAAGAACAGCTCCGGCCCCGTCACCATCACAGGCCACGCCTCGACCGACTCCGAGGTGACCGTCAACGGCAAGAAGATCCCCGTCGACAAGGCCGGGGCGTTCAAGATCACGGTGCCGAAGGGCACACCCGTCGTGAAGGTCAGCGCGGTGGACCGCGCCGGGAACACCACCACCAAGGACGTATCGGCCCGGGGGCGCCGCCCCATGATCCGCGCCGCCCACATCACCGCCATCGGCTGGGGCGACGACACGCTGCGCACCAACATCCTCGCCCTGGTCCGCAGCGGCAAGCTCAATGCCCTGGAGCTCGACGTCAAGGACGAGGACGGCGAAGTCGGGTACGCGTCCCAGGTACCGCTGGCCCGTCAGATCGGCGCGGCCAAGGGCTACTACGACGCCCGCAAGGCGATCGCGGAGATCCACGCCGCCGGCGCCCAGGTCATCGGCCGCATCGTGGCCTTCCGCGACCCCAAGCTCGCCTCCGCCTCCTGGAAGGCGGGCAAGAGCGACCAGCTCGTGCTGACCCCGGGCGGAACGCCCTACGAAGGCGGCCACTACGGGGCCCTGTCCTTCACCAACTTCGCCAACCCCACGGTCCGCAAGTACAACCAGGACCTCGCCGTCGAAGCGGCCAGGCTCGGCTTCGACGACATCCTCTACGACTACGTGCGCCGCCCGGACGGCCCGCTCTCGCACATGCGCTTCCCGGGCATCGGGACCGCCACGCCCGAGCAGTCGATCACCTCGTTCGTCGCGGACACCCGGACCGCGCTGCGTCCGCACGGGAAGTACCTCGGTGTCTCGGTGTTCGGCATCGCGGCCACCCGGCCCACCGAGATCGCCCAGGACATCGGTGCCCTGGTCAAGGTCACCGACTACATCGCGCCGATGGTCTACCCGTCCCACTGGGGGCCGGGTGAGTACGGCGTCGCGCAGCCCGACACCGCCCCGTACGCGATCGTGCAGCGTTCGCTGGCCGACTTCGCCCGGCAGGCGAAGGGCACCCAGACCGAGATCGTCCCCTGGCTCCAGGACTTCTCGATGGGCAGCACGTACGGACCGGCCGAGGTGGCCCAGCAGATCAAGGCCGCGGCGGACAACAAGATGAACTCCTTCATCCTGTGGAACGCCGGTGCCCGCTACCAGGGTGCGGCGTTGCAGCAGATCGCGGCGCACTGACGGGACCGACCCTGCGCGTCCGAGTGGCCGACGGCCGCGGTGGGAGGTGGGGATCCGTCCCCGCCTCCCACGGGAGTTTGCCGGGACGGCCGCGAGTCACCCGGGCTCTATAGGATGACGGGCATGGCCAAGACGACCGCGGAGAAGCTGGGTGTCAAGGAGGGCGCGACCCTCCTGGTGCTGGAGACACCGGCGGGCTGGTCGCCCGGTCCCCTGCCCGCCGCCGCCACCGTGACGCCGGTGTCCGGGAGTGCCGACCTCGTCCTGCTGTTCGCCCCCGATGCGGCGGCCCTCGATGCCACGATCGGCAAGGCGCTCGACGCGGTTCCCTTCGACGGCCTGGTCTGGGTCGCGTACCGCAAGGGCGGTGCGAAGGCCGGAACCGACCTCAACCGCGACATCCTCCAGGAACGTCTCTCCGCCCACGGCCTGGTCGGCGTGACGCTGATCGCTCTCGACTCCACGTGGTCCGCCATGCGCGTGCGCCCGCTGGACCGCCCGGGACAAAAGCCTCGCTGAACCCGGCGCCCGCCGGCGGATGGGTGCTGTCCACACTGTGCCCGCGCCGCTCGGCGGCTGCCGCGGGCCGCCGCCGGAATCGGGGCTCTGAGGTCACGGCGGCGTGGACACGCGTTGACGATCTGCTGGATTTAGGTAACCCTAACCTTGCTTTGGGCGTCTCGGCGTCCGTCCTGTGTCTCCCGGAGTCCACTTATGCTGTCCGCAGCCCCTGCCGTCGTCACGCCTTCCCGCCCCGTCCGCCTCTACGAATCATGGTGGACCGTGGCGGCCGCAGCGCTGGGGGCGCTGCTGGCACTGACGCTCGGGCTGTGGATGTCGCTCCATGTGCGCACGGACGCCACCCTCCACACCGCCGCGCTCTTCGTCCACCTCGCCTCGCTCGTACTGGGCTTCGGTGCGGTGCTGTCCGCCGACTACCACGGCCTGCTGTGGGCCGTCGGCCGCTGCACGCTCCCCGAGGTGCTCGCAGCCACCTCCCGGCTCCATGTGCCCATATGGGCCGGACTCGGTGGACTCGTGGCGAGCGGGCTGATGCTCCACCCCGACCTCGGCTCCCCGCTGACCCTCACCAAACTCGCCCTGGTGTCCGTACTCACCGTCAACGGCCTTCAGGCCGGTCTGCTCGGCCATCGGCTGACGACTGCCGCCGAGGTCGGCCGGCGCCTGCTGATCTGGGGCGGCGCCACCGCCCTGCTCTCCCAGGTCTGCTGGTGGGGCGCCGTCGCCATCGGCTTCCTCAACACCAACGGGTCCTGACCCCTCTCCGGACCCGGAGGGGGGCCGCCGCCGCCCCTTCCACCGTCACCGGCGCCCGGCCGTCGCCCCGGTCGCGATCGTTCCGTCAGGTCGTCTCTTTCGGATCTTGGCGCGGGTCGGGCAAGATCCGCAAGAGAGGCCTAGCCCTGCACCGTCCAGCGCTGCGACGCCTCGCCGGCGCAGGACGACGTCACCAGGCCGCTGCTCATGGCCAGGTCGAGGCAACCGCCGCCGTAGTCGCTGCGGAGGCTGCCGCCCGGGCCGGTGCGCCACAGCCGGGTGGAGTCCTGGGCGCAGTCGCCGACGAAGACGGCCTGGCCGAGCCCGTTGGAGTAGAGGCACCCGCCGGTCTGCTGGTTGACGAGCTTGAAGCTGCCGTCCGGCCTGCTCTTCACGGTCCAGCGGGCCGTCGGATCGGAGCAGTCGCCGCTGTCCGAGGAACCGTAGACCTGGGTGATGCACCGGCCGTTGTCGCCGTTGCGGTAGCGGTGGGTGCCCGAGGCGGGGGGCTGGGCCGCCGGGGACGTCGTGCCGCTGGAGCCGCCCGGGGTGCCCGAGCCGCCGCCCGGCGTGCCCGAGCCGTTCTGCTGACCGGTGCCGGTGCCCGGTCCGGGGCCGGACCCCGGCACGGGCCCGGAGCCGGATCCGGCGCCCGGGACGGTGCCGCCGGCCACGCCGGTCTGGGCTCCGCCCGCCCCGCCCTGCCCGTTGCCCTGCCCGTTGCCCTGGGCGGGGGGCGGCGCCGGTGACGCCGGGCCCGACGGAGCGCCGGACGGCGCCGACGGGGGCGGCTGCGAGGCGGCCGGCCCTGATGCCGAGGTCGAGTTCGAGGTGGCCGGGTCGGCTTTCGCCTCGGCCCGGGGCGAGGAGGTGTACGGCAGGTGCTGGATGGCGAGCGTCGTACCGCCCGCCACCACGACGACCGGGATCACGGCGAGCAGCACGCGGGTACGGCGGCGCCGCTCGGGCCGTTCCGGCCCGGACCCGGGGGTCGGCTCGGGGTCCTTCGCCGGTTCCGGCTTCGGGGCACCACCCAGCGGAAGCGTCGGTGCGTCGATCTTCTGCACGTTCGCGGCGAATGCGGCCCGCTCCGACAGGCGCCCGTTGACCGCGGCGGGCCACAGCGGTGCGGCGAACGACTCGCGCCGCGCGGCCTGTTCGAGGAGTTCGGCGGCGGTGGGACGGCCCTCGGGGTCCTTGTCGAGACAGGCCGCGACCACCTCGGCGAGGTCCGGCTCCAGTTCCCGCAACGGCTCCAGGTCGGGCTCTTCGTGCACGATGCGGTACAGCACGCCGTGCCCCGACTCGTCGCCGAACGGCGGGCGCCCGCATGCCGCGTAGGCCAGTACCGAGCCGAGCGCGAACACGTCTGTGGCACCGCTCAACCGCTTCTTGCCCGAGGCCTGTTCGGGCGCCATGTAGGCGGGCGTCCCCACGACCATGCCGGTCCTGGTCAGCTGGCTCTGTTCCGCGGCTCGGGCGACACCGAAGTCGATGAGGGTGAGGCCGTCGAGGGTCAGCATCACGTTGGACGGCTTGATGTCGCGGTGCACCATGTCCCGTGCGTGTACCGACGCGAGACCGGACGCCGCCTCCCGCAGCAACAGCCACAGGGCGTCGGCGGGCAGCGGGCCGCCGTGCAGTTCGAGGGCTTCCCGCAGGGTGAGGCCGGGGATGTACGCGGTGGCGAACCACGGGGGCCGGGCGGTGCGGTCGCTGGCGATCAGCGGTGCGGTGGCCTCGGGGGGCAGCCGGGAGAGGTTGTCGAGCTCGTGACCGAACCGGCGTACGAAGTCCTCGTCCTCGCCGACGACCGAGGACAGCAGTTGCTTGACGGCGACGTACCGGCCTTCCAGGACCCCGAGGTACACCCTGCCCATACCGCCGGCCCCGAGCCGTCCCGCCAGCGCGATCTCCCCGATCCGCCGCGGATCCTCCGCCTCCAGCGGCTCGGCTCCGCTCCCCCGCAGCTCTAACACGTCGTCAGCCCCACCCGGATTGGAATCATTTTCCGGAAATCTACCCGATGGGACTGACCGTGGCGCACCCGGCGAGGTTCCGGCCGGGGAGCGGGATCCGGCTCAACACCCTAGCCGCCGGAAGGGGAGTTGAGTAGCGGGGACCGGTGGCACCGGTAGCCGTCTCACATTCCAGGTCCGTAACCGGGGTCCGGGTGCTGCCGAGGCGTCCACCACTCCAGGAGTCCCCAGATCCCGAGCGCGAAGGCGGCCGCGGCAGCAAGTACCGCGACCCAGGGCCGGCCGGTCCAGCGCGTGGTCAGTGCCCAGGTCAGGAGCGGAAGCAGTGCGGCGCCGAGCACGATGAGCGGAAGGTCTACGAACAGCACGCTCAGGTCACGGGCATGGCCCTCGAACCCGCCGTCGATGCTGAACGCGGCCCGCGGCGCCCACACGAGCGCCCCGATGGTCGCGCCGAGGCCGGCGATGAGGCATCCGGCGCGGCCGGTGGTGTCCGTAGTGGTGTTCATGCTGGCGACAGACGCTCGTTGCCGGTCGGCGGTTCCGGGCCGGGGGCGGTCGACCGGGGCCGCCCTGTGGCGGGCAGCCGCGCACCGGCCGTTGCGGTGAATGTGCGGGCGCAGGCGTGCCGGCGGCGTGTCCGTACGGAAGGAATGACGCCGGGGTGCTATGAGGCGCCCGTTCCATGCCTGCCGGCGCGTCCGTGCGGGAGCGCGCAGAGGGAGTTGCACCCATGTCGAACCGGCTCGTGGCCACCGCCACCCTCATAGCCGCCGCGAGTGTCCTGTGGGCGCCCGGCGTCGCGTCCGCCGCCGAAGGGGACACCGCGGACGCCGCCTTCGTGAAGACGGTGCACCAGGGCAACCTGGCGGGGATCGCCGCCGGCAGCGACGCCGGGCTGCACGCGACCACGGCGTGCGTGAAGGACGTGGGCGCCGTGCTGGTCCGCGACCACGGCGCACTCGACGCGGACCTCAGGGCGCCGGCGGGCAGGCTGGACGTCGACCTGCCCTCCTCCCCCACCGCCGCGCAGCAGAGGAGCCTCGCCGCCGTGCGGGCCAAGGCCGGCACCGCCGATTACGACGCCAGCTGGCTCGCCGATCAGGAAGCGGCGCACACCAGGACGCTGGCGCTGATCGACACGGTGCTCTCCTCCGGCGGGGACAGCGATGTGGCTGCCGCCGCCCGGGCGGCCCGTCCCGTGGTGGCGGCGCACCTGGAACTGGTGCGTGGCGGCACCTGCCACCAGGGCAGCGAGGCCGGCATGGTCGGTGCCGGCGGCCGCGGGCAGCTCGCCGCCCGCGGGAACGGGCTGAACGCGGTCGGCGCGGCCGGGCTCACCGGCGGGATCCTGGTGACGGCCGTCGTCACCCTGTGGCTGGCTCGCCGCCGCCCCACGGGCTTCCGCTGAACGCGTCGCACCCCCGGGCCCGACGGGTCGGCGAGCCCCTCGTCAGGAGCGGGGCAGTGGCGCGCCGCCGAGGTGCTGCTCCAGCCAGTCCGCCGCCGCGCGCCGGTAGAGGCGGCGGTTGTCCGCCCGCAGGAACTCGTGCCCCTCGTTGCGCAGGGTCAGCAGCTCGGCCGGCACCCCCCGCTCGCGTGCCGCGCGGACGAACTGCTCCGACTCCGTCGGGGGCACGTTCGTGTCGTGCTCCCCGTGGACGGCGAGGACGGGTGCGCGCAGCTGGTCGATGCGGCTCATCGGGGACAGGGCGCGCAGCAGGTCCCGGTCCCGTTCGGGATGGCCGTACTTCGCCGCGGCCGACTGGGCGATCCACGGCTCGGTGCCGGCGAAGAACGTGGCGAGGTCCGACATCCCGCAGACGGCGACCCCGGTACGGAAGAGGTCGGGGTGCCAGACCAGCGAGGCCATCGTGAGGTAGCCGCCGTAGGAGCGGCCCATCACGGCCAGCCGCAGGGGGTCGGCGTAGCCATGGGCGACGACGTGGGCCGCGCAGTCGGCGACGTCGTCGATGGCCGCGAACCGGCCGGCGCCGAGGTCCGCGTCGACGAAGGACCGTCCCCAGCCCGAGGAGCCCCGTACGTCGGGGGCGAAGACGTCCATCCCCCGGGTGAGGAGCTCGTGGTAGAGCGGGTTGAACACGGGCCGCTCCTGCTCTTCGGGGCCGCCGTGGAGGTGGATCACGCACGGCGCCGGGCGGCCCGGGTCGCGCTCCGGCGCCCGGTAGTACCAGCCGCCGAGCATCAGCCCGTCCCGGGCCCGGCAGCGCAGGGGCACCGGGCTGACGGGGGGCCTCCCGGGCGGCGCCGCGTCCTCGTCGCGGGCCGACCAGCCGGTGCGGACGGGGGCGAAGTCGCCCGTCAGGTCCCAGATGCCGGGCCTGCGGCGGGAGCCGGACAGGGCCGCGAACAGTCCGCCGCGTCCCACGGGTGCCATGCGGGTCACCACCTCGTGCGGCAGGGCCGACCGGTGGTGCGGTCCGAGGCCGCCGTCCGAGCCGGTGGCGGGGAGGCCGACGCTCTCCAGTTCGCTCGCCCCGTGCACGTTCCAGGCGAGCAGGGCCCATCCGCCGTGGTCGGGAAGGCTCAGCAGGTCCAGGGCCGTCTCGTGCCGCTCGGCGGCCACCGACAGGTCCTGGAGCGTTCCGTCCTCGTCCAGCCGGGCGCGCAGCAGCGCGGCGAACTCGCGGTCGGCGTCGCTGCGCAGCCACAGGGAGCGCGAGTCGGCCGAGAGCCTGCCGATCCACGGGTCGCCGTCGGCGACCGGCAGCCGGAAGGTGGTGCGGCCCGAGACCGCGTCCAGCAGGAGGGCTTCGCGGCGCCCGCGCGGCCCGCGGCGCAGCAGCACGAAGCGGCCTTCCGCGCCGATGTCGCAGACGCGCAGGGAGGCGGCTCCCGCTTCGCTGAACAGCAGGACGGGTGCCCGGGTGCCGTCGGGGTCGAGGAGGTAGGCGGCCAGGCCCCCGCTCGTGTCCGCTGCCCCGTCGGCGGCGGCCGGCGGCGCCGGTGCCAGGTCCGGCAGGCCGTCCCCGTACGGGCCCGCCGCCGGCCGGTCCGGCGGGCCGAGCAACGTCGCGTGGCCGTCGCGTTCCGTCCAGGCCGCCCCGGTGGACCCGTCGGGCAGGGCGGGGGCGGCGTCCTCGGGGAGGTGGCCCGCGCCGCTGTGGGCGCTGGTGTCGGCGGAGGGCTGGGCGACGGTGACGGCCAGGGCCGCCCCGTCGCGGGTCCAGCAGCCCAGGTGGGCGGAGGCCCCGGGTTCGGCGCCCGCGAGTACCCGGCGCCCGGTGCCGTCCGGGCGCACCACCAGCACGCGCGTGTGTTCGCCGCCTCCGGGAGCGGAGGTGTACGCGATCCAGCGGCCGTCGGGCGACCAGGACACCTCGGTCACCGGGTCGGGGTCGGGGTCGAGGACGTGGGCTTCGCCGCCGCGGGCGGGGCCGCTCCACAGCTGGGGCACGCCGGCCCGGTCGCAGATGTACGCCACCTGCTCGCCGCCGGGGTCGGCCGAGGGGTACCAGCACCCGTGGGCGGTGAGCAGCGTCGGCGGGTCCGCGGCGACCGCGGGGGCCAGGTGGACCGGGACGGGGGCCTGCGCGGCGGCGGGCAGGGAACGGCGGCGGAGTGCGGAGCGGTCCAGGGGCATGTGGGCCTCTTCGAGGGCTGCCAAGGGCTGTCACCGTTCAGTATCAGTCGATGCCGTGCGTCGGTTGATGCGTGCGTCAGTTGATGCCGTGCGTCGGTTGATGCGTGCGTCAGTTGATGCCGTGGGCCGGTTGGTGCCGTGCGTCAGTTGATGCCGTGGGTCTGCAACCAGATCTCCAGCGAAGCCACCTGCCACAGGGTGCTGGCTCCGCGTTTGGTGCGGTGTCGGCCGGGTTCTGCGAGCAGTTCGGCCACCCGGCGCTGGTCGAACAGGGCGCGCCGGCGCGCTTCGGGGGCGGTCAGCGCCTCGCGCACGCGGCTGAGCACCGGCTCGGCCATGTGCCGCACCGCGGGGACGGGGAAGTACCCCTTGGGGCGGTCGACGACCTCGCGGGGCAGGATCCGCCGGCCGAGGTCCTTGAGCACACCCTTGCCGTCCTGCGCCAGTTTGAGTTCGGGAGGGCAGGCCGCGGCGAGTTCGACGAGCTCGTGGTCGAGGAACGGCACCCGTGCCTCAAGGCCCCAGGCCATCGTCATGTTGTCGACCCGTTTGACCGGATCGTCGGGCATCAGCGCGTGCACGTCCAGGCGCAGGGTGGCGTCCAGCGCGCTCTGGGCGCCCGGAGCCGCCATGTGGGCGCGGACGAATTCCCGAGAGGCGTCGTGGCCGGGGGTCACGTCCGGGTGCAGGACGGCGGCGACGTCGTCGTGCGGGCGGTCGAAGTAGACGTCGGCGTACGCGTCCGGCGCGTCGGGGCGGGCGGCCCCGGCGATCGGCGGGTACCAGTGGTAGCCCGCGAACACCTCGTCGGCGCCCTGCCCGCACAGGACGACCTTCACGTCCTTGGCGACCTGCTCCGACAGCAGGTGGAACGCCACCGCGTCATGGCTGACCATGGGCTCGCTCATGGCTGCTATCGCGGATTCCAGCGCGGCCGGGAGCCGGTCGGAGGGGATCATGTACTGGTGGTGGTCGGTGGAGAACCGCCGTGCGACCAGGTCCGAGTACCGGAACTCGTCGCCCTCCTGTCCGCTCTCCGACTCGAAGCCCATCGCGAAGGTCGCCAGATCGCCGTGGCCCTCCTCCGCCAGCAGGGCCACGATGAGGCTGGAGTCCAGCCCGCCGGAGAGCAGGACGCCCACCGGTACGTCGGCCACCATGCGGCGGCGCACCGCCGTGCGCAGGGCGTCGTGGACGGCCTCCTGCCAGCGCCCCGGGTCGCTGCCCAGGTCGGCGCGGCGGGTGTAGGACGGCTGCCAGTAGCAGTGGTCGCGGTGGGCGCCGTCCGGCTCGACCACGCGGACGGTCGCGGGCGGCAGTTTCCGCACGCCGGACAGCACGGTGCGCGGCGCGGGGACCGTGCCGTGCCAGGTCAGGTACTGGTGGAGCGCCACCGGGTCGAACGAGGTGTCCACGCCGCCGCCCGCGAGGAGGGCCGGCAGGGACGAGGCGAAGCGGAGGCGGTCCGCGTCCTGGGTGAGGTAGAGCGGCTTGATCCCGAGCCGGTCGCGGCCCAGGACGACGCGGCCGGCGTGGTGCTCGGCGACGGCGAAGGCGAACATCCCGACCAGGTGCTGGACACAGCCGTGGCCCCACTGGCCGTAGGCCTTGAGGAGCACTTCCGTGTCGGAGTCGGAGAAGAACCGGTGCCCCAGCCCTTCGAGCCGTCCGCGCAGCTCACGGTAGTTGTAGAGGCACCCGTTGAAGACGGCCGTGACGCCCAGGTGGGGATCGGTCATCGGCTGGGCGCCGCTCTCCGAGAGGTCGATGATCTTCAACCGCCGGTGGCCCAGGGCTACGGAGCCCTGTGACCAGGCGCCTCTGCCGTCCGGCCCGCGGTCCTCCATTTCGTCGGTCATGCGTTCGACGGCGGCGAGATCCGGCCGCCTGCCGTCGAAGCGCACTTCCCCGCTCACGCCACACATGCGGCACCCCCCGCTCGACTCGCGCCTCGGGGCCGCCGCGTCACCGCGCCCGCCCTTCCGCCCGGGGTCCAGGCCACCTCCACCATGAACGTTCACTCCCGTTGCCCGGACGGCCCGCGCCACACGACTCGGGCCGAACAGGCGATCGACATGTCGGGCGCCTGCCCACCTGAGCGGCACTTATGCCCGGGGTTCGATCAGGCGCGGGTCAGGCAGAAGGGGTGGCCGGCCGGGTCCAGCAGGACCCGCCACCTGTCCTCGTCGGGCTGGTGCACCGGTTTGACCGCGCCCCACTCCAGCAGCAGCGCCTCGGTTCCGTCGAGGTCTTCCACCTCGAAGTCGAGGTGGATCTGCTGGGGCACGGTCTGGCCGGGCCAGCTCGGAGCCACGTAGCCGTCGACCCGTTGGAAACCGAGGAAGAGCCCGTCCTCGCGGGTGAGGCCGGCGAAGTCCGCGCCGGACTTCTCATGGAGGGCGAAACCGGTGGCCCGCCGGTAGAACGCCGCCAGCGCCTGGGGGTCCGCGCAGTCCAGGGTGATCGCCGTCAACTTCATCCGCGGGGGTGTGGCTGCAGGCTCGGTCATCCCGGCAGCATAGGCGGCCGCCGACGTCCCCGGGCGGCCGGGGCGGCGGGCTACGCACTTCAGATGATCTGTGTGCCCAGTGGGCTGACGTGCGGCGCCCGAGGTGCCACGATGATCCGTGCTTCAACAGTGTGGCGGTCGGGGCGCGGAAGGAGCGGCGGCAGCGCGCCCTGGAGACCGGCCCTACCCACGAAAGGGCGGACGTCCCATGTGCGTTATCCCCCTCATAGCGTCCTTAGGCACCGGCCGCGGCTCGTCCGCGGAGGAGCAGGTGCGGCTCTACTACAGCGGCAAGACCCACGACATCGTCCAGAAGTACGGACCCGGCCCGCGCGTCCACTTCCATGTGGGTCTGTTCCCCGACGGGTCGCCCCCCACCACCGTCCCCCAGGAAGCGCTCAAGCAGCACCTGCTCGACGCGCAGGAGCGGATAGTCGAGTACGCGGCCCGTTCCTGGGGCGCGTACGAGGCGCCGCCGTCGCGTGTCCTCGACATCGGCTGCGGCCTCGGCGGCACCTCCCTCTACTGGGCTCAGGAGCACGGCGCTTCGGTCACCGGCCTCACCGTCGCGGCGGAACACGTGCCGCTCATCCGGCACTTCGCCGGTCAGGCGGGCGTCGCGGGCCGGGTGGAACCCCGGGTCGCCGATGTGCACGAGCTGCACGACACCCGTGCGTACGACGCCGCCTACGCCAACGAAAGCAGCGGGTACACCGACCGCAAGCGCCTCTTCGAGGTCGTCGCCAAGGCGCTCAGACCCGGAGGGTGGTTCGGCATCCAGGAGCACTTCGTACGCCGCTCCGAGTGGCTCGGGTTCATCGACGGCTACTACCGGACCCGGCTGGGAACCCACGACGAATACCTGGCGGCCGCCGAGGCGGCCGGCTTCGAGCTGGTGCAGGACGAGGACGTGACCGACTCGGTGGTGGAGTTCTGGGTGCAGTCGATGGCCTGGAACACCGCCGAACTCGACCGGCTGCGTGCGGGTGGTGAGCCCGCCGCCTGGAGCGGCGTACGGCTGGAGCAGTCCACGATCGCGCACAGCAAGCTCTTCCGGCTCTGGCGCGACCACGCGATGGAGACGCGGTTGCTGCGCTTCCGGATCGGGGGCGGCCGATGACCGCCTCGCCCCGTCCCTCGCGCCTGGGCGAGCGACTGCCGCCGTTCTACTGTCCGCTGGAGCGCGATCTGCTCCACCCCGAGGCCAAGCAGGTGGAGGCCCGTGCGGTCGAGTGGGTGGACGCCTTCGGCCTGTATCCCGACGCGGTCGAGCGTTCGTGGGGGCTCGCCACGCACAGCGCCGACTTCACCTGCCGCATCATCCCCGAGGGGGACGCGGAGGCCCTGCTGCTGTTCTGCGAGTGGAACTACTGGGCCAACGCCGTGGACGACTGGCAGGACTCGGGGTCCGAGGAGGTGGGGACGGGCGCCGTCGTCGAACACGGTGTGCGGCTGCTGCGGACCATCGAGAACCCGGGGGCGGCCGTACTGCCAGACGGCCCCATGACGCGCGCTCTGCTGGACCTGGTGAGCCGCACCCACGCGATGCTCGGCCCGTTCGAACTGCGCAGGTTCGTCGAAGGGACCCGGGACTGGCTCCTCGGGGCGGCCTGGCGGGCCGCGCAGGCCGAGGCCGGGAACATGCCGGGCTTGAACGACTTCGCCGCCATGGGGCCGCTGGCGAACGGTACGCGGTTCTCGCTGACCTGGTCCGACGTCGCACGCAAGGACCGGCTGCCGGCGGAGGTGCTCTTCTCCCCCGCCGTGACCGCGCTCACCGACGCGGCGGGTTTCATCGTCAGCGCCGACAACGACCTGTTCTCCTACGACAAGGACGACCACCTGGAGCCGCGGGAGGTGAACCTCGTCAACGTCCTCGCCGCCCGGGAGCGCTGCTCACCCGCCGAGGCGGTCCCGCTCGCGGTGGACCTGCGTGACCGGGTGATGGTCCTCTTCACCACGCTGCGGGCGCGGCTCTCGGAGGGAGCCGACCCGCAACTGCGCCGCCACCTGGCGGCGTTGGGCCACTACGTGGCCGGCTGCATCGCGTGGCAGAGCCGGGCACCGCGCTACGCGAGTCCGCGCAACCGGTACGAACTGCCGCTCGCTGAGGCGGGTTTCGAGATCCGCTACGCCGATGCCCCCAGCGCTGCCGGGACCGAGCCGCCGGATCTGCCGGCTCTCGCCTCCTGGTGGCAGTGGGTGCGCGGCTGAACGCTGCCGAGGGGCCCCCGCCGGTGCGGCGGAGGCCCCTCGGTACGTCGGTACTGCGGTACGTCGGTAGGGAACCCAGGTGCAGGACCTCGGTACGGGACGCCGCTCAGCGGCGGCCGAACAGCCGGCGCCACCAGCTGACGCCGCGCCGGTGCCCGGCGGCCGCGGGCGCCGCCGTCGGCTGCGGCGGGATCACGGCGACGTGCGGCGGGTGTTCGGAGGGCCGCTCGTTGTGCGGCCCCGCGTTCTCCACCGGACGCGGGGTGAAGCGTACGGGCAGGGAGAGCAGGTGGCGCGACATGAGGGTGCCGCGCCACTGCAACTCGCTCGCGTCGACCGCCAGCTGGAGGTCGGGCAGCCGGTCCAGCAGGACTTCGATGCCGGTGTCCGCGATGGCGCGGCCGATGTCCTGGCCGGGGCACTCGTGCGGACCGCTGCTGAACGCCAGGTGGGAGCGGTTGCCGTGGACGGAGACGCTCGGATCGGGACGGATCTGGGGGTCGGCGTTCCCCGCGGCCAGGCCGAGCAGCAGCATGTCCCCGGCCTTCACCTGCCGGCCGCCGAGCAGGGTGTCCCCGGTGGCCCAGCGCCCGATGATCGTGTTGATCGGCGGGTCGTCCCAGAGGACCTGCTCCAAGGCGTCGGGCAGCGTCATGTGCCCTCCGGAGAGGCTCGCCCGGAACCGCGGGTCGGTCAGTACGGTCCGCAGCGTGTTGGCGATCAGGTTGGCGGTGGTTTCGTACGCCGCGATCAGCACCACGCGCAGGTGCATCAGCACTTCGGTGTCGCTCAGGTCGGCTGGGTGCTCGATCAGCCAGGAGGCGAGGTCGTGACCGGGCTCGGCCTTGCGGTCCATGACCAGTTGTTCCAGCGTCAGGGTGACGTAGCGGTCGCTCTGGAGGGCCGTCTCCGTCCCCTGGAGCATGTCGCGGGCCGCCTTGACCAGTCGTGGCCCGTGTTCGTCGGGGGCTCCCACGAGCTGGGTCATCACCAGCATGGGGAGCTGGTCGGAGAAGGAGGCCACGAGGTCGGCGTGGCCGTCGGCGGCGATGCGGTCGACGAGCTGGTTGGCGAAGCGGGTCACGTAACGGCGGATGCCGCGCTTGTCGAAGCGCTCCAGGGAGTCCACCACGGCTCCGCGCAGCCGCTCGTGCACGGGCCCGTCGGTGAAGTTGCACACCGGCACCCAGGTGACCATGGGGCCCAGAGGGGTGTCGGCCGGTACCCGGCCCTCCCTCATGTCGCGCCAGCCCCGGGGATCGCGGGCGAACCGGGAAGGGGTGCGCGCCACGTCGAGGTTCTCCCGGTGGCCGAGGACCAGCCAGGCCGGGAGGTCTCCGCTGACCAGTACGGGCGCCACGGGGCCGTACTCGGCCCGCAGCTTCTCGTACAGCCCCAGGGGGTCGGCCTGCGCCTCCGGGCCGTGGAGCCGGTACAGGGCGCCCCCGGCTGCCGCCGCGTGGGCGGGGCACTCGGGCGGCGGGGTGGGGTGGGTACTCACATTGCCTCCTGGGTCGCCGCCTGCGAGTGCAGGTAGCGCATGAGGGTCAGCAGGACGTCGCGGGACGAGTCCCGCCGTCTGGCGTCGCAGACGAGGATCGGGACGGCGCGGGGCAGGTCGAGGGCTTGGCGCAGCTCTTCCAGCGGGTGTTCGGGGGCGTCGGGGAAGGAGTTGACGGCCACGACGAAGGGGACGCCCCGTTCCTCCAGCCGGCCGATGACGTCGAAGCTGGTCTCCAACCGCCGGGTGTCGAGGAGTACGACCGCACCGAGGGCGCCCTCGAAGAGGCCGCGCCACAGGAACCAGAACCGCTCCTGGCCGGGAGTGCCGAACAGGTAGAGCACGAGTTCGTCGGTGATGCTGATGCGGCCGAAGTCCATGGCCACGGTCGTGGTGGTCTTGCGCGCCACGCCCCGGGTGTCGTCTACACCGATGCCCGCCTTGGTCATGGTCTCCTCGGTGGTCAGCGGTTTGATCTCGCTGACCGCGCCGACCATCGTCGTCTTGCCCACGCCGAAACCGCCGACGATGACGATCTTGACGGCGGCCGCGGCCGTCTGGGGGAGTATGTCCGCGGGACGCGGCCCGCGCGGCGCGTCAGAGCTTTTGAAGTCCATTGATCACTGCCTCGATCAGAGCAAGGTCGGGTAGCTGGGCGGCGGGAACGGGCGGGCGTACGTGTACGCGCCGAGCGGTCATCAGGTCCCCGACCAGCACGATGACGGCGCTCACGGGCAGACCGGCGTACGCGGCGATCTCGGCCACCGACAGCGGCGACTGGCACATCCGCAGGATCGCCGCGTGCTCGGGCTGCATCTCGGGCCGGGCCGGCACCGTGGCGACGACCAGGGTCACGAGGTCGAGCTGGACGGCGGTCGATGGTCCGCTGCGGCCGCCGGTGATGACGTAGAGCCGTTCGGGAGTGTTGTCCTCCCAGCTTGAGGGTGGCTCACTCACGCGGGCTGCCCGTCATGTCGGGGCGGGCTGCTCAGGTGCTCCCCCATCCGGGTCACCAGGTTGCGCATCTGGGCACCCATCAGACCCGCGTCGACGCCCTCGTCGGCGAGAACCGCCAGGTAGGAGCCGTCCCCGGCGGCCATCAGGTAGAAGAAACCGCCGTCCATCTCGATCACGACCAGCCGCATTCTGCCTTCGGAGCGGGGCAGTTCGGAGGCCACCGCCCCGGCGAGGCTCTGCAGGCCGGCGCAGGCCGCGGCCAGCCGGTCGGCCGTGTCGGTCTCCGCCCCGTACTGCGCCACGCACAGTCCGTCCGCGGACAGTACGATCACGTGCCGCGTCTGCGGCACTCCGGCGGCCAGGTCCTTGAGCATCCAGTCCATACTGCTTCGCTGAGTCATCACTGTTCATGCCCCTTTGGTCGCTGAGCCCGACGTGTCCCCGGTGTCCTGGGCGGCCTGGGCGTCCTGGCCGGACGCGCCGGACAGTCCGCTGTGGAACGCCTCCAGCCACATGCCGGGGCCGGGGTCGTGCGCCGACTGCGGCTCCGCTGCGGGCGGGGCGGTGTAGAAGTGGGAACGGTCCTTGCGGCGCCGCTGCGGCAGGCCCGTGGCCGTGCGTTCGGTGGTGGGTCCGCTGCCCGCGGGCGCGGGCCGCGCGGCGGAGGCCGGCTCCGGGCGCGGCGCGGCCACGGTGGCGGACGAGCGGTCGACGGGGTGCTCGCGCGGTGCGGGGGGCACTGCCCTGGGGCCCGAGGAGGAACCGATGCCGTGGGCGGTGCCGGTCGCCGCGGCCGTGGTGGTGATCAGGTGCTGCGGGACGATGACCACGGCGCGGACGCCGCCGTACGCGGAGGAGCGCAGGGACACCTGGAAGCCGTACGCCTGCGCCAGCCGGCCGACCACGGCGAGACCGAGCCTCGGCGTCTCGCCCAGGTCGTTGAGGTCGATGCCGGACTGTGCCTGCGCGAGCATCCGCTCGGCGCGCCTGCGGGCCTCCTCGCTCATGCTGAGGCCGCCGTCCTCGATCTCCACGGCGATGCCCGACTGCACTTCGGCGGCCGTGAGGTGGACCCGGGTGTGGGGCGGCGAGTAACGGGTGGCGTTGTCCAGCAACTCCGCCAGGGTGTGGATCAGGGGCTCCACGATCGGTCCGACGACGGCGACCTCGGAGACCGAGTGGAGTTCCACCCGCTGGTAGTCGATGATGCGCGACATCGCGCCGCGCAGCACGCTGTACAGGGTGACGGCCCTGCTCCACTGGCGGCCGGGGCGCGCGCCGCCGAGGACGGAGATGGAGTCGGCGAGCCGGCCGATGAGGGCGGTGCCGTGGTCCAGGCGCAGGAGGTCGCCGAACACGTCCGGGTCGCGGCCGTGCCGGTCCTCCATCTCGCGCATCTCCTGGGCCTGCTGGTGGACGATCGCCTGCACGCGGCGGGCGATGTTCACGAAGGCCCGCTGCGCCGAGTGGCGCAGGTTCTCCTCGTTGTCGACGGTGTCGATGACGAGGGCCAGCACGGTTTGCAGGGCGGCTCTGTACCGCGGTGTCAGGGCCGCGTCGTTGCCCCACCGGTTGCCCTGTCCGCCGCGGCCGCCGAGGGCGGTCAGCACCTCCTCGGGCAACTCGCCCTTGCGCAGCCGCTCGATGGCCTCGGTCAGCACCACCTGGGACAGGCGCACCGCTTCGGTTTCCTGCCGCGACAGGGCGTGGTGGAGGGCCGCGACCTCGGCGCGGCCGGCGGTGAGCGCGCGGCCCCGCCGGAGCGCTTCGGCGAGGGCCGCGGCGGTGCACAGGGCGCCCACGGCCACGCAGGCGGTGCGGACCGGTTCCGAGGAGGGGAGCAGCGCGCCGATGAGGCACACGGCGGCCACGGCGGTGATCGCGGGCATCATCCAGCTCGTTCCCGTATCGGGGCGAGCGGCTTCGGGTGGAATGTCTTTTTGCGCCATCGGCGTCCTCGAACCATCGAAAGTGGAGATCTTCTGACCGGTGGGCGGGAGCATAACTAGGCCCAACTCCACGCATGGGGGGTTTCGTTGGAGTTCATCGGACCGGAGGACCCATTACGCGCCATCCCCGGGGCCGGATTTAGGCGGCGGGGGTGGCGCGTTCAGGGTGCGGGGCACCATAAGAAGAGGTCGAAGGCATTACGTCGCACATGCGGGTGACGGAATTCGAACTCACATTCCGCTCGATATCGGCCGCATTCCGCTGTCGGGACGTGGTATCCCGCACCGAAGTGCGCTATGGGCCCACCGCGACGGAGGTCCGGTCATCCGGTCAGGTACCGAGCGGGCTGTCCTCGCGTACGCATTCGATGAGGTAGTCGCCGGTGTCGGGGTCGATGGTGACGCCGTGGGCTTCGCTGTGAAAGCCGGGGAAGGCCCTGTCGAAGGCCTCCAGGGCGCCGAGGTAGCGCAGGACCGGGCCGTCGGGGGCGCCGAGTGCCTCCCCGGGCATCAGGACCGGGATGCCCGGCGGGGTGACGGTGACCATCGCCGCCGCGACCCGGCCGGTCGCGCGCGCGAGGGGGAGGCGTTCGGTGCCGCCCCGGATCAGTTGCTGGTAGCAGTGCCGTGGCGGGACGACGGGTTCGGGCAGCTGCCGGAAGGCCGTGTCCAGGGCGTCGATCAGCTCGGCGCGGGTGAGGTGCTCGTGCATCTCCTGGCACAGGCCGCGCAGCGTGGCGCTGCCGTAGCGGCGGGGGTGGCGCTCGACCAGCCCGGGCAGGACCTGCCGCAGGGGGGTGTCGGCGTCGTGGAGGGCCTTGAAGTCCATGAGGGCGTCCATCAGGGTGCCCCACTTGCCCTTGGTGATGCCCATGGAGAAGAGGACGAGCGTGGTGTAGGTGTCGGTCTTCTCCACGACGATGCCCCGGCCGGCGAGGTAGGCGGTGAGGATCCGCGCGGGGATGCCCCACGGTGCCGTCTCCCCCGTGGCGGTGACTCCGGGGCAGGTCAGCGTGACCTTGATGGGGTCCAGCAGGCACTGGCCCCGGCTCAGTCCCACGAACCCGTGCCAGTCGGCGTCGGGGTCGAGTTCCCAGCAGCGGGGGTCGGTGGCAAGGAGCGCCGGGGAGGCGTCGGCGAAGGGGACCGGGGCCCCGCCGTCCGGGTCGGTGACGGTGTCGGGCTGCCAGACCCCGAAGAACCACGGGAGCCGGTCGCCCGCCTCCGCGATGCGGCGACCGGTGCGCACGACGGCCTGGCGGAACCTGATCGCTTCGGTGACCGCCTCGTCGACCAGCCACTCGCCCTGCGGGCCGTCCATCATCGCCGCGGCCACGTCGAGCGAGGCGATCGCCGGGTACAGCGCCGAGGTGGTGCCGTGCATCATGAACGCCTCGTTGAACCGGTGGTGCTCGACGGGCGCCCTGGGTGAGGACTTCACGTGCACCATCGCGGCCTGGGACAGGGCGGCCAGCAGTTTGTGCGTGGACTGGGTGGAGAAGACGGTGGGCCGCTCCGCTCCTTCGAAGGTGTCCGGGCCGACCGCCATGCCGTAGCGGCCGGCGTACAGGGGGTGGAACCGGGCGTAGGCGAACCACGCCTCGTCGAAGTGCAGGCGGGGTGTACTGGGCGCCAGGGCGCGGGCGGTCTGCACCGTGTCGTAACACAGGCCGTCGTAGGTGGAGTTGGTGATCACCGCGTACTGGGCCTCGGGTGAGACGGCGCCCGCCGTCAGGGGATGGGCGGCGATCCGGTCGGCCACCGCGGCGGGCGCCGTCTCGCGGGCGGGAAGCGGTCCGGCGAGCCCGTAGCCGTTGCGGGTGGGGACGAGGTAGACCGGGCGGGCGCCGGAGATCACCAGACCGTGCAGGACCGACTTGTGGCAGTTGCGGTCCACCAGGGCGATCTCGTCGGAGGTCACGCAGTAGTGGCCGACCATGCGGTCCGCGGTGGAGTCGCCGTGCAGTACGAAGTAGGTGCGATCGGCGCCGAAGATGCGGGCGGCGTTGCGTTCGGCGTCCCCGATGGGACCGCTGTGCTCGAAGAGGGAACCGAGTTCCTCGACGGAGATCGACAGGTCGGTGCGGAAGAGGCGCTCGCCGTAGTAGTCGAAGAACGCGCGCCCGACGGGCGATTTCAAGAACGCCACCCCGCCCGAATGGGCCGGGGTGTGCCAGGAGTATTCGTGGGCGTCGTCGAAACGCCGGAGCGCTTTGAAGAACGGCGGAAGGACGGAATCGCCGTAGGCGCGCGCCGCGTTGGAGACGCGGCCGGCGATGAAGGACGGAGTGTCCTCCAGGGGCCAGATGTAGCCGACCGCGGTCTCCGCCACCCACAGGGGCAGCCGGTCCAGGCCGTGGTCGGACTCCTCGGTCATCACGACGAAGACGGGCAGGTCCTTGAACCGGCGGGAGATCTGCCGCAGGACCGCCGCGCCCCCGCCGTCGGCGTCGTCGCCGGACTCGGACGGCAGGTCCCAGGCCACGACAGCGGCCGTCAGGCCCGCCTCGGTGCGCAGGGCCGCGCGTGCCGCCCCGGTGGTACGGGCCCACCGCACCTCCAGTCCGCGGTTCTCCAGTTCCTTTCCGATCCGGCGTAGTTGGTCGCCTCCGACCCCACCGCCCATGGGGTCCTCGCGCAAGGCCAGCAGGACACTACCGTTCGCCATGACACTCTCCATGAGCGCGTTGCCGATCCGCTTGACCTGCCCAAGTCTCAGGCGGAACCGCCCTGCGCAGCGTGGGAAGCGGGCAGCACTCACCCGTACGGGTAGCCCCTGTCACCGGGCCTGGTGCGGGGGTTCCGCGGCGCCGGCGCCGCGCTCGGCTTCAACGGTCGCGGTCGTGGGGTTCGCGGTGGGCCCACGGGTGGCGGAGCCGGATCCAGACGTCCCTGGCATGACGGCCGGCCGCCGAGCGGCTGCCGGCCACCAGGCGGTCCGCCTCGTGCGGTGTTTCGACCATGGGGCCCGAGCCGCGCAGCGGTTTGCCCGCGGTCTCGTGCAGGAAGAGGGTCGAGACGAAGCCGACGGCGCCGGCGACCATGAGGTAGTACGCAGGGACCATGTCGTCGCCGGTCGCCTCCACCAGCGCCGAGGCCACCAGCGGCGTGGTCCCGCCGAACAGCGAGACGGAGATGTTGAAGGCGAGGGACAGCGCTCCGTAGCGCAGTCGGGTGGGGAACAGCGCGGGCAGCGTGGACGCGGCCGTTCCGGCGAAACAGACCAGCAGCAGGCCGAGCACGGCGCAGCCGATGGCGGGCAGCAGGATCCCGCCCTGGCGGATCAGCAGGAAGGCCGGTACGGAGAGCGCGACCAGGGCGACGCTGCCGGCGAGGAACACCGGCCTGCGGCCCCAGCGGTCCGAGGTGTGGCCCACGGTGGTGATGGTCAGGACCACCAGCAGCATGGTCGCGAGGACGAGCACCTGCGCGGTGGTGTCGCTCTGGCCGAGGGTCACGGTCATGTAGGTCGGCAGGTACGAGGTCACCATGTAGTTCGTGACGTTGTACAGCAGGACCAGCCCCATGCAGATGAGGACGGCCTGCCAGTGCCGGGTGAAGATCTCCTTGAGGCGTCCCTTGCCGGACTCTCGGGCGGCCTCGACGGGGTCCACGTCCTCTTCGTCTTCGTCTTCGGAGCGCCGGGAGGCCTGCGACCCCTCCGAGGCCGCGTAGGCGGCCTCCTTCTTGAAGGCGGGGGTCTCCTCCAGTTTCATGCGCATGTAGAGCCCGATCAGGCCGAGGGGGCCCGCCAGGTAGAAGGGGATGCGCCAGCCCCAGTCCTCCAGGCCGCCGGTGCCAAGGACGAGGGTCAGTACGGTGACCAGGCCGGAGCCCAGGGCGTAGCCGACGAAGGTGCCGAAGTCGAGCCAGCTGCCCAGGAAGCCGCGGCGGCGGTCGGGGGCGTACTCGGCGATGTAGGTGGTGGCGCCCGCGTACTCGCCGCCGGTGGAGAAGCCCTGGACCAGACGGCAGACGAGGAGCAGGACCGGGGCGGCGACGCCGATGGAGTCGTACGAGGGCAGGAAGCCCACGGCGAAGGTGCTGGCCGCCATCATGATCATGGTGGCGGCCAGCACCTTCTGCCGTCCCACGCGGTCGCCGAGCGGACCGAAGACCAGGCCGCCCAGGGGGCGGACCAGGAACGCCGCGGCGAAGGTGGCGAAAGCGGAGACGACCTGCACGCCGGGAGAGCTGGCGGGGAAGAAGACCTTGCCCATCGTTCCCGCGAGGTAGGCGTACACGCCGAAGTCGAACCACTCCATCGTGTTGCCCAGGGCCGCGGCCGTCACCGCCCGCCGCACTTGCGGGCGGTCGGAGACGGTCACGTCCTCGCTGCTGATCATCGACTTCCGGCGCCGCAGAAGGATACGGAGCATCCGGTCGGTGGCCGGGTGGCCGCCGCGCGCCGGCCTGTGTCCCCGCCCGCCGCCGGAGCTCCGCCACGGTCCTGCCATGTCGTCGGCCTCCTGGTCGGTTGCCGCTACCTCGCCGGCTTCCGATTCTGTCGCCTCGGCCCGGGCGGGGCGTGTCGGCGCGTCCAGGAGGGTGAACGGCCGCGCGCGGCGGCGAGTGCGGGACAGCCCTCAGGAGCCCTTGTAGGAGCCGATCGGGGTGGCGGTCCCGCAGGACGAGCCGCCCAGCTTCTGTACGGCCGAGATCCGGTCGTGCAGAGCGAACCAGTCGCCGAGGTTCGACACCGAATAGCCCGGCCGGACGCAGTACTTGGCGCCCCCGTAGTAGGCGTCGACGTAGACGTACCAGGACACGCTGTTGCGGTTCCACAGGGAGTCGAACCGGTCGTTGTCGCCGCCCAGGGCGGGCGCGGAGGCCGTGTAGGCGGTGAAGATGCCGCCGTAGTTCGCGTCGGACCAGGCGCACAGGCGGTTGTCGGCGCACTGGCCGGAACTCGCCGACGCGGGCGCCTGGGCGGTGACCGAGGCGATCACCGCGGCGCCCAGGAGCAGCGCGGCGCGCCTGCCCGTGCGGCGCGGGCGGGTTTTCGTGGCCGGTGAACTCGATGAGGCTGTCATATGCGTGCTCCCACGGGTTGTGGTGGTGACGGGCCCGGCGTCGGGCGGTGCCGGTACACATCCTGCTGACGACCGGGCCGCGACGGCCACGCTCTTAAGCCACCGCTTAAAGGGGGCTTCGTCTCCCGCTCAGAGGGGGGCTTCGTCCCCCGCGCCCCGTGGCGCCCCGCCGAGCAGCTCGTGCCCGAGGGCGGTCGCCACGTGCAGCACACGGCCGCCCCGACGGCTCGTAATGATGAGGCCCGCGCCGCGCAGGGCCTTGGCGTGCTGGCTCGCCGCGGCCGGGGTGACGCCGAGCCGCACGGCGAGCTCGGTGGTGCCGCAGCCGTCCGCGATCGCGCGCAGCGCGGCGGCCCTGGTGCGCCCGAGCAGGGTGCCCAGGGCCTCGTCGGTGGCGGTGCCGTCGCCGCTGTGCCACAGGCCGGAGCCGGTCGCCGGGTCGGTCACCGCCGGTACGGTCAGCCGGGGCACCGATTCGTCGTCGTAGGGGTCGTAGAGGAGGCTGAGCTCGCGCCAGGAGAACACCGTCGGGGCGATGAGGAGCCCGCGGCCGCCCAGGTGGACCTCGACCGGGCGGGGGTGGCGGACTTCCAGCACGGGCGGGCACCAGCGCACCAGCGGCGGGCACAGCGAGGCCAGCAGGCCTTCGACGCCGCGATCGAGGAAGGTACGGGCGTACTGGGCGCGTACGGCGTCGAGGCGGGAGCGGGCGGCAACCCGGTACGGCCCTACGGTCACGCGGTGGCAGGCCGCGAGGGCCGCCGCCAGTTGCCGGCGCGCTTCGGCGTCCCCGTCGGCGAGGGCCCGTGCCCAGGAGGCGTGGAGGGGGTCGAAGGCGACCGGCTCCAGCTCCCGTCGTACCCGGGCGCGCGGAGCGCGCAGCAGGGCGTCGACGGCCTGGTCCACCTCCGACGAGTCCCCCGCCAGGGCCAGCAGGTCGAGGCCGGGGCCCCGGAGGGGCAGGAGCACGGTGAGCGGCCTGGCGGCCTGCGGCAATCGGCCGGCCACCCTCGCGCGCCACTGCCGGAAGGGCGCCGCGAGGGAGCGCCTGTTCAGCATCTCCAGGCTGTAGTACGTCTCCGCGGCGGCCCCGATCGTGGTGGCCACCCGGGTGCGGGCCAGATCGTCCGCGGTGAAATGAATACGCAGCACCACTGGCCCCGCTGACCCCGCAGTCGTACGGCGGAGCGGCACTGTCGCGGTGCCGCACGCCGCAGGCCGCTCAGGTGGCGGCGCGACGATTGTCCTGTGCTCCCCTCCGGCGCTTCAACGGCCTTTCCGGACATTCCGCTCTCCGGACTTTCGGGCCGCTCGGGGCGGTCAGCCGCCCTTGGGCGCGGAGGGCTTGTGGCCGGGGTAGACGTGCTGGGGGGTCACGATGCGGGTGACCGCCTCGCCGAAGAGCGTGCTCGGCTCCTGGCCGCCCTGCAGGACGTCGGTGTTGAGGACGATGACCATCGTCGCCCGCGCCTGGGGCAGGTAGACGGACAGGACCTCGTAGCCCGGCAGCGAGCCGTTGTGGCCGATCCAGCCCTGGATGTCGAAGATGCCCAGCCCGTAGGAGTCACCGGGCACGCCGATCGGCTGGGTCTTGAGTCGCTGGGCCTGCGTCGCGGGCGTCAGCAGTGCGCCGGTGGCCAGGGTGTGGGCCCAGCTGCGCAGGTCCTGGAGGTCGGAGATCATCGCTCCGGCGGCCCAGGCCCAGGAGGGGTTCCAGTCGGTGGAGTTCTCGATCCTGCCGGAGGCCGTCTGGTCGGTGTAGCCCTGCGCGTGTGGCTGCGGGAACTCCGCGCCGGTGGGGAAGAGCGTGTGGTGCAGCCCCGCCGGACCGACGACGTCCCGCATGATGACGTCGCGCAGCGGCCGGCCGGTGACCTTCTCGATCACCAGTCCGAGGAGTACCAGGTTGGTGTTGGAGTAGTCGAACTGCGCGTCCGGCGGGAACTGCACCCCGTGCTTGAAGCTGTAGCCGAGCAACTGCTCTGGTGTGAAGGGCTTGTCCGGGTCGGTGGTGAACGCCTTGTCGAAGTCGGCGTCCTCGCTGTAGTTGAACAGCCCGCTGCGCATGCCCGCCAGTTCGCGCAGCGTGATGCGGTTGCCGTTCGGAACGCCCGTGACGTACGTGCCGATCGGGTCGTCCAGACCGACCTTGTGCTGGTCGACCAGTTCGAGGAGGGCGGTGACCGTGAACGTCTTGGTCTCGCTGCCGATGCGTACGCGCAGGCCGCTGGTCATCGGCGCGCCGGTGGCCTTGTCCGCCACACCGAAGGACTTCACGTAGCTTCCCTTGCCGGGCGCCCACAACCCCACGGTCACACCGGGCACGTGTGCCTGGCGCAGCACCTGGCGTATGGCGGCGTCGAGCTTCGCGGCGACGGCCGGGGTCAGCTGTGCGAAGTCCCCGTCCGTGGAGGGGGAAGGGGCGGCGGGGGCGGACCGCGCCGCGTCGGTCGCCCCGTGCGCGGCACCCGCCGCGGCGGCCGGAGCGATGAGCAGACCTGCTGCGGCAGCGGCCACGCAGGCCCGGCGCAACCGAATGCGGTACGGCTTCACGGCCTGGCCTCCCGTCGTACGAGGACCCGAGCACGCCCAGGGTAGGCCCGCCCCCGCCCCACCGCGCGGCGGGCGGTCCCGGATGCGGATCGCGGGGCGCGGGATCATCCTGGGAGCGCTGGACCACGAAGCGAAGGAGATCGGCCATGTCCATGATGGACAAGCTCAAGCAGATGCTCAAGGGACACGAGAAGCAGGCCGGCCAGGGCATCGACAAGGCCGGGGACTACGTGGACGGGAAGACCGAGGGCAAGTACCGCACGCAGACCGACATGGCGCAGGAGCAGCTCAAGCGGCGCCTGGGGCCGGACGAGCCGCCTCCGCCGCCCGCGCGGTAGGCGCGGGCCCGCGGTAGCCGAGCGGCCGCCCGCGCCGGTGTGGTTCACGGTGCGGGTGTGCCGGCGGCGGACGCGGGATGATGGCCGGCATGACGAGTTGGCTGACGCGCCACGCCACGCTGATCGTGGCGTGCTCAGCGGTCGCGCACCTGACGGTCGCCTTCTTCGCGGCCGACATGTTCGATCTCAGGGTCTACCGTGAGGGAGCGCCCGGCGTACTGACCGGCCACCTCTACGACTTCCGGCTGGCCCGCCCCGATCCGGGGGGCCTGCCGCTGCCCTTCACCTACCCGCCCTTCGCGGCCCTGGTGTTCCTGCCCCTGGCCCACGTGCCGTGGTGGCTGGCCCAGGTGCTGTGGCAGGTGCTGTCGCTCGCCGCCACGACGTACCTCGTCCGCGGCTCGTTCGCGCTGCTGCGTCCGGACCGGACGGTCGAGCCGGCCCGTGTCTTCCTGTGGTCGGCGGCCGTGCTGTGGCTGGAGCCCGTATCGCACGGGCTCGCGCTCGGCCAGGTCAGCCTGCCGCTCGCCGCGCTGTCCTTGGCCGCCGCGCTCCGGCCGGGCCCGATCGCGGCCGGTACGGGTATCGGTCTCGCCGCCGGCATCAAACTGACGCCGGCGGGCGGCGTCCTGTACCTGCTGGCGGCGGGACGGCGTCGGGCCGCCGGGTGGGCGGTCGGCGCTTTCGCGGCGACGGTCGTCCTGGCCGCTCTCGTGGCCCCGGCGGAATCCTGGCGGTACTGGTGGCACCTGCTCGGGGACAGCGGGCGCATCGGACCGCTCGCTTCGGTGGAGAACCAGTCGCTGCGCGGCTGCCTGGCCCGCTTCCTCGGGTATGACGGCGGTGTCGGGGGCGTGTGGTGGCCGGCGGTGGTGCTCCTCGCGGCCACCGCGACGGCCTGCGCGCTCCGCGCCGCGGTGCTGCGGGGGGACCGGCTGGCCATACTGCTGGCCGCGCAGTTCTTCGTCCTGCTGGCGAGCCCGGTCTCCTGGAGCCACCACTGGGTGTGGGTGGTTCCGGCGCTGGTCTGGCTGCGGCACGGCCCCCTCCGCCGACGGCGCCTCAGCAGGGCGGCCGCCGCGGCATGGGGGATGACGGCCGGGACCTGGGTGGTCCCGGCCCTGCACGCGGTGGCCCCGGCGGGCAGCGCCGTGCCCTGGCCCGCCGCGGTCGGCGCCTGCGCGTACCCGCTGGCGGCCGCCCTCACCCTGGCGGCCGTCGCCTCTTCGCCCCGGGCCGAACCGGCTCCGGTCCGGGTGGTGGCCGGTGTCGCCTCCGGAAGCCGCTGACCGCGCGCCGTTCCGAGCGCCGTCAGGCCTGTCCGGTCTCGAACCGGGCCACCTTGCCGCCCTCCACGGTGAAGCGCCATGCCGTGCGCATGCTGCCCCAGGTGTCGTTGCGGAACTCCGCCACCAGGCCGAGGCCGTCGTGGGTCTGGGTCTCCACGTCCATGTGGCCTCCGGAGGCGAAGATCTCCCGCTCCGTCCAATCGGCGAGTTCGCGGTCGCTGCCGTCGTCGGACATGGTGGCGCCCGGCACCAGGGTCTCGGCGAACGCCTGCCGGTCCCCGGCGTTCAGCGCGGTGACGAAGGCCCGCACCGCCGGTTCGGTCAACTGGTCGGGATGGAGGGACATGGCTCGCTCCGTGGCTGTCGGGGGTGGACTCCGCATCCGATACTGGACCCCGCGGCGCCGTGTTTCGAGGTCCTCGGCGCGTGTCGGCGTTCCGCGCACTGGCTAGGCTCTTGACGTGAGCAGCGCGAAATTGACCCGTCGACGGGCGTTGGGAGCCGGGCTCGGCGCCCTCGCCTCAGCCATGGCGGGCGCCTGCACGGCGTGCTCGCGCAACTCCGGTCCGGCGCGGCGGCTGCTGCTCGCGACGGGGCCGGAGGGAGGTCCGTACAACGCGTTCGGCACGGCCCTCGCGCAGGCCGTCGGGGCGAGCGGCAGCCGCCTGCGGATCGTTCCCGTGAGCACCTCGGCGAGCGTGGACAACCTGCACGAGCTCGACGCCGGCTCCGTCGATCTGGCGCTGGCCATGGCGGACGTGGCCGAGGACGCGGCGCTGGGGCGCGAGCCGTTCGCCCGCCCCGCCGCGGTGACGGCGCTGGCGCGGGTCTACGTGAACTACACCCACCTGCTCGCCCCGTCGGACGGGCCGGTGCGTTCGGTGGGGGACCTGGCGGGGCGTCCGGTCGCGGCGGGCGCCGCGGGTTCGGGCGTACAGGTGGTGGCGGGGCGCGTCCTGCGCGAAGCGGGGCTGGCCGACGGCCCCTCCCCCGCACGCGTGCGGCAGCTGGGTCTCGCCGAGTCGGCGCGGGCACTGCGCGAGGGCGCGGTCGACGCGCTGTTCTGGTCCGGAGGCGTCCCCACCCCGGCGCTGACGGCGCTGTCGCGCGGACTCGGCCTGCGGTTCGTACCGCTGGACGGGTACGTGGGGCCGCTCCGGGAGCGCTACGGCCCGGTGTACACGGCCGTGACCATCCCGGCCGGGGCGTACGGTCTCGCGGAGCCCGTGGGTACCCTCGGGGTCGCCAACTACCTCCTGGCCCGCACCGACGTACCGCAGGCGGCGGTGCGCGAGCTGCTGACGGTGGTGTTCGCCCAGTGGGGCGACCTGCTGCGGGAGGTGACGGCGGGAGCCCGGCTCGAACCCCGGTTCGCCATCTCGACCGGCCGCGTACCGCTGCACGGGGGTGCGGTCGCCTACTACCGGTCCGTGTACGGCTGAGCGGGTCGGGGCAGGGGCTGCGCGGGCGGGAGCCGCAGCTCGAAGGCCAGGCCGCGTGGTGTGTTGGCGGTGACGTCGAGGCGGCCGCCGCTGATGCGGGCGATCTCGTCGGCGATGGCCAGCCCCAGCCCGGTGCCGGGGACGTTCTGGTGCTCGGACGCGCGGCCGAAGCGCCTCAGCAGCACGCCGAGTTGGTCGGGCGGGACTCCTGGACCGTCGTCCGTGACCCGGACCACGATCTGCCCGTCCGCCGGGTCCCGCGCGGCGCGCACGGCCACGCCGCCGTCGGGGGGAACGAACTTGACGGCGTTGTCGAGGAGGGCGTCCAGGATGCGGCCCGTGGCGTCGGGCAGGGCCGTGGCCCGCAGGCCCTCGGGCATGCCGGACGCGGTCAGCTGTAGTCCGGCGGCGTGGAACACGGGGGTCCAGGCCGTCACCCGTTCCCGTACGGCCCGTGACACGTCCTGCTCGCCCAGCTCGGCGGTGCCCGACTCCACCCGCGCCATCGCCAGCAGGCCGTCGAGCAGCTCCTCCAGCCGTTCCGCCTCGTCCAGTGCGCGGGCGTGCTCGGCGCGGCCCGGGCCGGGGGCGATGTGCGGCTCGACGTTCTCCAGTTGGAGCACCAGGGTGGCGAGCGGATTGCGCAGCTGGTGGGAGGCGTCGGCGACGAAGTCGCGCTGGCGGCCGATGGCGTCGGCCATGGCCTGCGCCATGGTGTTGAAGTGCTGTCGCAGGCGGCGCAGTTCGGGCGGCCCGGTGTAGGAGACGGCCCGCGCCTGGAGGCGTCCGGCGGTCAGCCCTTCCACCGCCCGGTCCAGGTCGAGGACGGGGCGCATCAGCCAGCGTGCGGTTCCCGCCGCGACGAGGGCGGCCGCCGCGAAGGCGGCGAGCGCCCCGGCGGCGATCAGCGACCAGCGGACCGTCACGTCCCGGCGGGCCGCGGCCGTGGGTACGGACAGCAGGACCGCCCCGCTGACCCGCTCGTCGCGGCCCACCGGCTCGGCGACGACGACCTTTGCCGGGCCCCACGGGCGAAGGGTGGGCAGCCGGTCGGTGGAGCGGCCGGTGAGGGCCCGGCGGCGGGCGTCCGCCGTCTCGGTGGAGGCCGGGGAGTCGGGTCCCGACCGTGCGAGCGTCCCTCCCGCCGTGTCCACGACGACCACCCCGGCGCCGTACAGCTGGGCGTAGCGGCTGATCTCGGCGGACAGTTCCGCCCGGTCGGCGCCGGTGCGCATCCGGTCGGCGAGGTCGGCGAACCGCACCGCTTCCGAACGCCGTTGCAGGAGCAGGTGCTCGGTCCGTCCCCGCGCGTAGGCGTCGGCGAGGGGCACGCAGAGCAACAGCGCGGCGGCGCCCATGAGCACCATCAGCACGGCCAGGAGCCGACGCCTCATGGCTCGCCGTCCCCTTCGTCCTCCGCGGCGGGGGAACCGAGTTGGTATCCGAAGCCGCGGACGGTGCGCACGAGTGCGGAGCGGCCCGTCTTGGCGCGGATCCCGGCGACGTGGACGTCCAGTGACCGTGAGGCGCCGAGGAAGGCGTCCCCCCAGATCCGGTCGAGGATCTCCTCGCGGGAGTGCACTTCGTCCGGGCGGGCGGCCAGGAAGGCGAGTACGTCGAACTCCCTTCGGGTCAGCCTGACGTGTCGGCCGGCCACCGTGACCGTGCGGCCCGCGAGGTCGACCTCGACGTCGCCGGTGCGCACCGGCCGGCCGCCGGCGCCGGCCGGGGCCGCCGAACGGCCCGAGGGGGAACCCGTCCTGCGGCGCACGGTGTCGATGCGGGCGATCAGCTCGGCCATCCGGAACGGCTTGACGACGTAGTCGTCGGCGCCGGCCCGCAGCCCCTGCACGACGTCCCGTTCCTCGCAGCGCGCGGTCACGACGATCAGCGGCGCGTCGCAGACGGTACGCAGCCGCCGCAGCAGCTCCAGGCCGTCCAGGTCGGGCAGGTGGAGGTCGAGGAGGACGAAGTCGGCTTCGTGTACGTACCGCAGTGCGTCCAGGGCGCGGGCCGCCCGGCGGACCGTGTGCCCGCGCTGGGCGAGTGCGGTGCCGAGGGCCTGGGCCATGCGGTCGTCGTCCTCGACGAGAAGGGCGTGCACCGGCAGTCCTCCTCGTCGTGCGCGGACCGGGGGGGCGGGCCCCCGCCCGACCGGTCGGCCCGGTGCAGCAGCTTACGTGAACTGCCGCACCGGGCCGTCGGTCTCTGCCTCCGCCTCCGCCTCGGCGCGGCTGAGCGCGGCGTTGCGGGTGTCGGGCATCAGGACGTAGGTGACGAGGGAGACGAGCGCGCAGCCGGAGACGTACCAGAAGAACATCTTCTCGTGGCCGCTGTCCTTGAACCACAGCGCCACGTACTCGGCCGTGCCGCCGAAGAGCGCGTTGGCGATCGCGTAGGGCAGCGCCACGCCCAGGGCGCGCACCCGGGTCGGGAACAGCTCCGCCTTCACGGCCGCGTTGATGGAGGTGTAGCCGGTGACGATGACCAGCGCCAGCAGGGACAGACCCAGCGCGGACCAGTAGGAGGACGCGGACCCGAGGGCGGTCATGATCGGGTACGTGCCGACGGTGCAGCCCACGGCGAACGTGATCAGCAGCGGGCGGCGGCCGATCCGGTCGGACAGCATCCCGGCGAAGGGCTGGAGCACGGCGAAGAGCGCCAGGGCGGTGAAACTGACCAGGGTGGCGGTCGTCTTCTCCATGCCGGCGCTGCCGACCAGGTACTTGGTCAGGTAGGTGGTGTACGTGTAGTAGGCCACGGTTCCGCCGAGCGTGAGGGCCATGACCAGACCGGCCTGCCGCTTGTACTGCCACAGCGCCTTGAGCGTGCCGCGTGCGCTGTCGTCGTGATCCTCGGCGCCCGCCGACTCTTCCCGGAAGGCGTCGGTCTCCTGGAGCCGCCTTCGCAGCCAGAAGACGACCACCGCGAACAGGGCCCCGAAGACGAACGGGACGCGCCAGCCCCAGTCGTGGAGCTGGGCGGTGGTGAGCGTGTGCTGGAGGGTGATGAGGATGCCCAGGCCCAGCAGCTGGCCGCAGGTCATCGACACGTACTGGAAGGAGGAGCCGAGGCCCCGCCGGTCGCGCGCGGAGGCCTCGGTGAGGTACGTGGCGCTGGCCGCGTACTCCCCGCCGATGCTCATCCCCTGCAGCAGGCGGGCGAGGAGCAGGACGAGGGCGCCCGCGTAGCCGGCCTGTCCGTACGTCGGGGCGACGGCGATGAGGAGGGCCGCCCCGGACATCATGGCGACGGTGAGGGTGAGGGCGCTCTTGCGACCGTGCCGGTCGGCGGCCCGGCCGAGGATCCAGCCGCCGACGGGGCGCATCAGGAAGCCGACCGCGAAGATGCCGGCCGTGTTCATCAGCTGGGTGGTCGGGTTGTCGCCGGGGAAGAACGAGTCGGCGAAGTAGATGGCGAAACTGGCGTAGACGAACCAGTCGTACCACTCCACGAGGTTGCCGAGGGACCCGCCGACGAGGGCGAGGCGGCGCTGCTTGCGGGCGTCCCCGGGTGGCGCCGGGGGCAGGACGGCGGACGAAGACATGGCGGCTCCAGACGGAAGTCCCCGAGGGGAGGGGGCGAAGGAGAACGACCCCCGACAGTGGGGAAGTGACCAGAGCATGCGTCGGCCCGCGCACCGGGACAAGCGACGGCGCGCAGATCTAACGTCCCGCTAAGAAAGCCGTGGGGCCGGCGATCCGCCCGGCGGCCGGGGCAGCGGGCGGGGCCGGGGCCGGGGCCGGCAACGCCGTACGTACACTCGCCTGATGACAGACATGCGGTGCACTTTCTGCGGTGCCGGCGACCTGGAACCGGGGTTCGCCGAGGACGCCGGGCAGTCCGCTCCCGGGTACACCCGGTGGATAGCGGGGCCACTGGAACGGGGGCTGTTCGGCGGGGCGAAGCTGATGGGCCGACCCCGCCGCCAGATCGACGCCTGGCGTTGCCGCACGTGCGGCCATCTGGAGCTGTTCGCGACGAACCCCTGCTGAGCCGTCACACCGCGACGGCCTCGGGAACCTCTGCGGCGACCCGCCGCCTCATCGACCGTACGCTCGGGGCGAGGAGGAGGACGAGGGTGGCCAGTGTCATCACGGCGGCGCTGACGAGGAGGACGGACGTCGGCCCCAGGGAGGCCGCCGTGGCGCCCACGGCGAGGTAGCCGAGCGGCACCGCCATGAGTTCGCCGGTCGAGCTGAGCGAACTCACCCGGCCCAGCACCTCGGAGGGCAACTGCTCCTGCATCGCGGTGTGCCAGCAGACGACGGCGACGTCGAGGGCGGCGCCGGCCAGCACCGCGCTGGACGCCAGGACGAGGAGCGGGGCGTCGGCGGCGAGGGCGAGCAGCGGCAGGGCCAGCGGCAGGTTCGCGCAGACGCACACGACCATGATCCGGGACGGCTTCCACTTGAGGGATATGAACCCCCCGCCGAACAGGCCGACGGCGAAGGCTCCCTGAACGGTCCCCCACGTGGCCGCGCCCAGATCCCGGTCGTGGGTCACCACGGGCCCCAGGAGCTGGTAGCCGCCGAGCCACAGGGCGACGACGACGGTTCCGGAGAGGACGTACGACCAGAGCCAGAACCGGCCGGAGAATTCGGCCCATCCTTCCCTGAAATCCCGTAGTACCGAGTATTTCCGCTTTTCCGGCGTCGAAATGGCGAGGCGGCTCACCAGGGCCGCCGCCATGGCGAAGCTGGCGGCGTCCCAGGCCAAGGTCCATTCCGGCCCCACCAGGGCGACCAGCAGGCCACCGAGGGCCGGCGCGGCGATTTTCACCGCATTGACCGGAAGCCGCATGAGGGCGTTCGCTTCCTGGATCTGATCCGCTTCGACGAGGTCGGGGAGGAGGCTGTTCATCGCGGGCTGCGTGAGCGCCGACGCACCGCCGGCGAGGGCGGCGAAGGCGGCGACCCGCGTCACATCGGCCGTTCCCGAGGCCACGAGCAGGGCGATTACGCCCTGGGTGAGGGCCGGTACGAGGTTTCCGAGCACGATGACGCGCCGCTTCGACAGCCGGTCGGCGATCACGCCTCCCACGAGCAGCATGACCAGTTGCGGGACGGTACTGCCGGCCAGGACGATCGCGAGCGAATTCGGCCGGCCGTCGAATCCGAGCACCGCGAAGGCCAGGGCGACGGGCGCCATTGCCGAGCCGCTCATCGAGATGATCCGTGCCAGGACGAATAAACGGAACGGCTTGTGCCGCAGTACGGAGAGGGAAGATCGGGAAGCCACCCGGCGCACAGTACTACCGCGGCTCAGGGCAGCGGACGCCGGTAGCGGAGCTCGGTGAGGCTGACGTCGCCGTAGTCGTCTTCCTGGGCCGCGCCGTCGGCCCGGTAGCCGGCGCGTGCGTAGAAACGCCTGGCCTGCCGGTTGCCGGCGAGGACCCACAGGGCCAGGGCCTCGAACCGCCGCGCCTTCATGCGCGCGTGGACCGTGCCGAGCAGGGCGCGGCCGACCCCGCTGCCGATGCGGTCGGGCCGGACGTAGAGGGCGTAGACCTCCCCGGTCCGGGCCTCGGCGGACCCTCGGTACGGACCGCAGCTGATCCAGCCCACGAGCGCGCCGTCCGCGTCGAGGGCGACGAGTTCCGTCGACTTCCGCAGCGGATCGGTGAGCCACGCCCGGCGCCGTCGCGCGTCGTCCTCGACCGTCATCGCGTCCAGGTACGCCTGGGGGACGATCCCGGCGTACGCGGACTGCCAGCCCCTCACCCGGACCGCCGAGACGGCGTCGACGTCGGCTTCGCACATCTCCCGAACCTCAACCATCACGTCACCCTAGGCACATGCGGACATCGGCCCAACCCCTTTTGCGGGGCAGGTGCACGCGCGATCGGGTGACATGCCGCCACATCGGTGGCCACTGTCGCGTTAGGCAGGGCGACTTCCCCGTCAGGGGGCCTTTTCCGCTCAAACTAAGGAATGCGCGAGAATGCTGAAGAACATGATGATCACCGCAGCAGCCACCGCCGCCGCGATCGGCGCGGGCGCTGCCGTCGCCGCGCCGGCCATGGCCATCGGCAACGACAACGGGGTCAACACCGTCAACGGCAACGGCGCCGCGCAGATCTACGGCAACCAGAAGACCGAGGGCGCCATGAGCCCGCAGCTGAGCCTGGTCCAGGGCACGCTGAACAAGCCCTGCGTCGGCCTGCCGGTCAAGGTCAACGCCCAGTCCCTGGTGGCCCTGGTCAACGTCGGTGTCCAGGACATCAACGTCCTGTCCAACCCGCAGAACCAGCAGTGCACCGAGAACTCCACCCAGGCCAAGGGCGACGAGTCGCTGTCGCACATCCTGGACAACATCCCGGTCCTCTCCGGCAACCTGTCCGCCAACAGCTGACCTGCCGCTCCACCGGGAGCGGGCCGGCCGTGGGCGTCCCGCACGAACACCACGACCGGCCCGGCCGGCCGACTGCTCGGCGTGACCCATGGTCGGCACGCATGAAGAACGGCCCCGGTCTCCGCGAGGAGGCCGGGGCTTCGCCCTGACCGCACGGCGCGAACGCCGGGGTGGTGGCCGCCGCCGCGCTTCGGCATGATGCTCTGATGATCGCTTCGACGGCCCCCGTGGTCCCACCCGGCAGGATGAGCGGCGGGGGGCAGCCGTCCTTCCGCCTCGCGAGTGGCTTCGTGTTGCGTCCGTGGCAGCCCGATGACGCCGACGTACTGGTGGCCTCCTGCCGCGATCCCGCGGTCCGGCAGTGGAACCGGCCCGTGGACCTCACGTTGGACGCAGCGATCGAGAAGATCGCCCGCTGGCAGCAGGTCTGGCAGGCCGAGGAAGCCGCGATCTGGGCGGTATGCCGCTGCGCGCAGGCGCGGCCCGTGGGGCTGATCGGGCTGGCCGATGTGGACCTGCGGGGTGGTGACGCCGAGTTCCTGTACTGGCTGCTGCCGGACGGGCGGGGGCACGGGGTCATGGTCGACGCGACGGTCCGGATCAGCCGGTGGGCCGTGGACGAACTGGGCCTGCACCGCCTGCGGATCACGCATTCCGTTGCCAACCCCGCGTCCTGCAGGGTCGCGACGAGGGCGGGATTCCCGCTGGAGGGAGTGATGCGCAGCGCCCTGCTGCACGCCGACGGGTGGCACGACGAGCACCTCCACGCACGCGTCCAGGGCGACCCCTGGCCGTCCGACGACCCCGCATAGCCTGAGGTGTGGTTCAGATGCCGCCGCTTCCCGCAGACCCCGTATCCGCCGCCCTCCGGCTCCTGGACGACCTCGGGGCCTCGGCCACCCCGCATCCCGGCGGCACCCTCGGCGCGCACCTGCAACGGGTTCAGCAGCAGCTGGAGCACTGGGCGGCCCGGCCGGCACTGCAACTCGCCGGACTGTGCCATGCGTTCTACGGCACGGACGGGTTCGCCACCGCTCCCCTGCCCCTCGCGGAGCGCTCCCGGCTCAGGGAACTGATCGGCGCCGAAGCCGAGGCCATCGTGTACCTCTACGCGAGCTGTGACCGCGGCGCCACCTACCCGGCCCTCGCCGACGCCGACGCGGTGTTCCGGGACCGGTTCACCGGCCGCACCTTCGTCCCCACGCTCCGCTCCCGCGAGGACTTCGCCGAGCTCTCGGCCGCCAACGAGCTGGACATCGCCCGCGTCGACGCGGGCTTCCGCGAGAGGTCGGGAGCACACCTGCTGGCGTTCTTCGCCCGGCTCCGGCCGCTGCTCAGCCCTCAGGCATGGCAGGACTGCGCGGCCGTACTCGGTCCGCCGCGGGCCCACCGCTGAGAGGGGCCCGCGTCAGGCCGGGTGGCCCGGCTCGAAGTCCTTCACGTCGCTGAACCGCAGCAGCGCGGGCGTCCCCTGGACCGGCGGGGACTGCTCGGCCGGGGCCAGGAGGAAACCGACGTGGTCACCGCCCGGCACGCGCTCCTCGATCCGTCCGACGAACCACGCGCAGGCTTCCGTGAGCACCGGGCTGCCGGCTGCGCTCCTGCGCCAGTCGACCCGCTCGAACTTGTCCACGTGGTCGCCGGTCTCGCTGCCGAACCACCTGGCCAGTTCGCGCTGCTCGCGCCGCAGCACGTGCACGGTGAGGTGGGTGGCCCGGCGGGCGACGCCGAAGGTGTGGTTGGCCGTGGACAGCCACACCATGTAGCGCGCGGGGTGGATCGAGCACTGCGAGGCGAAGCCGACGAGACAGCCAGCCTGCTCGTCGTCCGCCGCGGCCGTGACCACGTACATGGGACCGTCGATCACATCGGTGAACGGGTCCAGGTCCAGCTCCGCCATTCGCAGCTCCTCGTGTCGTCCCGCGCCGGCCCGCCCGGCATGCGGCGGCTACCCAGCGCGCGGGCGTCCAACCGCCGGGCGGTCCGCCAACCGCCTCGCGCTCCCTCCAACAGGTGGAGCGACTCGCGCGTCGGTGACATTGGGCCGAACGGCGGCATGTCGCGCCTTTCGCCGCCGTGGACGCGGCGTCCGGTGCGGCCACGGGCACCGGCGGCTCGGGACTGCGGGTGCCGGGTGCGCCAAGGGCAGTTCCCGCTCGCGCAACCGGATCGGCGTCCGCCCCCGCAGGCCGCTCGTCCATCCGACGCAGGGCGTGTTTCCGGGGACGCGGCAGGGGTGATTTCTGATGAGCACACCAACCCCTCGCTACCCAAGGAGTAGCCATGCGCATTCGCGCCGCAGTCACCACCCTCACCCTTGCCGCCACCATGGTCCTCGGAGGCGCCGCCACGGCACTCGCCCACGGCGACGACGACCACAACAGCGGCTCGGCGCATCACGGCGCCTGCAACCTGGCGGGCGGCGTCCACAACGGCAACCCGGGCTTCGCGGGCGGCTGCGAGTGGGCGGGCATCGACTGGCGCTGACGGTCGGAGCTCTCGCGTGGCCCGGAGTCCGCTCCGGGCCACGCCCTCGTTCCGACCGGCGCGACACCGCTGCCGGTTCGCGCCGGGGCGGGTCATCGGTCGCGCGTCAGGCGTGGGAGACGACGAAGGCGACCAGGAACCCGAGCACCGTGGTGAGCCCGGTGAGGAGGTGCGCCTCCTCGAACGCCTCCGGGATCATGGTGTCCGCGATCATGGCGAGGATGGCCCCGGCGGCCACCGCGGTGATCGCCGCCATGACGCCGGGGGAAGCACCGCCGAGGAGGCTGTACCCGGCCAGTGCCGCGAGGGCGGAGACCACCGCGATGACCGCCCACAGCGTGAAGACGTACGTGCGGCTGCGCCCCGCCTGCTTCATCCCGGCCGCGCTGGCCATGCCTTCGGGGACGTTGCTGATGAAGACGGCCGCGACCGTGGCGATCCCCACGCTGCCCCCGCCGAGCAGACTGGTGCCGATGACCACCGACTCCGGGATGCCGTCGAGCAGTGCGCCCAGGGCGATGGCGTTGCCCGAGCCGGGCTGTTCCTCCTCCGACGGCTGGCGCCCGCCCGACCGCTTGCGGTGCCGGGCTCCCCGCCGGGCGAGCAGTACGTTCGCCAGGGAGTACACGGCCGCCCCGGCCACGGCCCCGCAGGCCGTGGGCACGACGCCGCCCTGCTCGTACGCCTCGGCCATCAGGTCGAAGGACACCGCGGAGATCAGTACGCCGCTGCCGAAGGCCATGATCAGCGCGATCCACTGGGCCGGAACCCGGAACAGCGTTCCCACCGCCGCGCCCACCAGCAGTGCGGCACCGGCGAACAGTCCCCACCCTCCTGCGACCAGCGCTCCCACCATGACCCGTCCTTTCGCCCCTGCGTCTCACCGCGCCCCTGCCCCGGCGCGCCCGGTCCCACTCCGCAGGGCAGCGACCGAGATCGCGGTCACCCGTAGCTGACGCTCACCTTGCGGTAGCCGAGCGAGCGCAGCAGGCCCTCCAGCATCGCCGTGGTGTTCTGTTCCGCGCGCGCGGCGAGACCGCTGTCGCGCGCCGCCTCGCTGATGTGCTGGACGGCAAGGCGCTGTACGGCCTGTTCGCCGGCCGGATTGTCGGAGAAGAAGTCACCGAGGCGGTCCAGCAGGCCGCGCTGCTTCGACACGGCGTAGGAGCGATCGGGGTCGAGGGAGGCAGGGCCGAGGGTCGCGTGCGGGAGCCGGATCGAGGCCTCGGTCCGGTCGTCGTTCACGGTGACGCTCTTCTCGCCCAAGCCGCCCAGTTCGACGTATCCGCTGACCGCACCCGCGCCGACGTACAGCGTGCGCGTCCCGCGGATGGCGTCCGGCAGGAAGGCCGCGTCCTTCTCCAGGTCGACCACCACCTGGAAGTTGCCGACCGCGCCCTCGTACCGGTGCATGTCCTGGATCGACTTGAGCAGCGCGGGCCCGGAGCGGTCCCGGGTGTCCTCGCCGAAGAGTCCGCCGAGGCCGGGGAGCAGGCCGAAACGGCCCACGACCACGAACAACGCCAGGAGCAGCGCCAGTCCCCCTGCCACCACTGCCCACCACGGCGTCCTGCCCCGGCGCCGCGGGATGACCGGCTGCTCGGGGGTACGCGAAGAGGTCTCCATGCCTTGCATCTACCCCGTGGGGCCGCGTCCACCTCCGCCGGGTGCGACCGGGCGCCCTCAAGTCGGCATTGCCACAGGGCCCTTGACCGACCACCGGTGCGCCTTCGCATGCGGCGCGGCGTCGCGGGCACAAGCGTGCGGTCCCGCCCCGGGGACGCTGTGGAGGTGAGGCCCGTATGGCCGTGACCCGTGGTCCGGCACGACGGATGTACGCGGCGGCGCAGGAAGCCGTCGCGTACGTCCGCAGGAGCTTCGAGTCGCCGGGTACCGAACGTGACGACCTGATCCGGCAGGCGAAGACGGTGGTGGCGGCGATGGTCGCCTGGGCCCTGGCACACCGCCTCCTGCCGCCGACGGTGACGACGTTCGCGCCGTTCACCGCGATCCTCGCCCTCCAGGCCACGCTCTACCGCTCGGTGCGCGAATGCGTGCGCTACCTCGGGGCGATGGTGCTCGGCGCGGCCCTGGCCGCCGGGCTCGCCGCCGGACTGGGCATCCACGCCTGGTCCTTCGGGCTGCTCGCCCTCCTCGCGCTCGTGACCGGGCGCGTACGGCACCTCGGCTCCCAGGGGCTCCAGGTGGCGGTCGTCGGCTTCTTCGCCTTCACTTCCGGTCACGGGCGCATCGACTACATCGGCCACCTCGCCGGCTCGGTCTCCCTCGGCGCGCTCTGCGGACTGTCGGCGCACCTCCTGCTCGCGCCGGCCCGGCACGTGCGCCACCGCCAGCAGGCGGTGGCCGACCTGTACGAGCGGCTGCGGGAGGTCGTCACCGAGCTGGCTGCGGCCGCCGGGACGGACGACGGACCGACCGGGGAGCAGGTCGGGCGGTGGTGGCACGCCTGCGACCGGGTGGCCGCGGACGCGCCGCACGTCCAGGCGTCCGTCGACGCGGAGGCCGAGAACAGCCGCCTCAATCCCCGCCGCCCCGACGGCAGGGACGCGGACGTCCTGCCGCGCGCCCAGGAGGCAGGTCAGGCGGCCGGCCGGAGCGCCGCGCACCTGCGCTCGCTGCTGCGGAGCCTCGCCTACTCCGTGGACAGCGGCCACTACTCGCGTGTGCCGCGCCGCTTCCTGTCGGGGTACGGCGCCCTCCTGAACACGGTCGCCGCGGCGATGGAGGAGGTCGGCCGGCCCGCCCGGACCGACCGGCGGGAACTCGACGCCCTCGTCGAGGAGGGGCTGACCCTCCACGAGGACCTGGAGTACGAGGTGCAGCAGGACACCGCGGTCCCCGCCCCGGTACGGACGCTGTGCGGCGCGCTCCTCACCGACGCGGGCCGCCTGCTCCACGAACTGCGCGGTGCGCTCCCCGAACCCGCCGGTACCCCGTGAGAGGGCATCGCCTTCGAGAGGCGGCGCCCGCCCCCGCGCCTAGGGTGTTGTCCATGACACGGACCAGTGCCCCCTCCCGTACACGCCGCCCGCGCCGGCTCGGTTACGCGGGCGCCGGGGCGGTGTTCGCCATCGGCATGGCCGGCACGACGCTACCCACCCCGCTGTACGGGCTGTACCGGCAGGAACTGGGTTTCTCGGACCTGACGGTGACGCTGGTGTTCGCCGCCTATGCGGTCGGCGTGATCTTCACCCTCCTGGTGGCCGGGGGCTACTCCGACGTCGCGGGGCGCCGCCCCGTCCTGTTCTACGCGCTCGGGCTGGGGGCCCTGAGCGCGCTGTGCTTCCTGCTGGAGGGCGGCCTGCCGCTGCTGTTCGCCGGGCGGGTGCTGTCGGGGTTCTCGGCCGGGCTCCTCAGCGGGGTGGGTACGGTCGCGGTGCTGGAGCTGGCTCCGCCGGGGCACAAGGAGCGCGCCGGTCTCGTCGCGACCGCCGCCAACATGGGCGGCCTGGGCTGCGGTCCGCTCATCGCGGGGGTGCTGGCCCAGTACGCCCCCGCGCCGCTCGTCCTGCCCTTCGTCACCCATCTGGCCCTGTTGGCGGTGGCGTGTGCCGTGGTGCTCGCGCTGCCCGAGACGGTGGACGACGCCCGCCGGTGGGCGCCGCTGCGGCCGCAGGGCCTGTCCGTCCCGGCGTCCGTCCGCGGCGTGTTCGTGCCGTGCGCGCTGGCCGCCTTCGCCGGGTTCGCGCTGCTGGGGCTGTTCACCTCGCTGGCGCCGAGCTTCCTGGCCGAGACGCTGGGCGTGCGCAACCACGCGGTGGTGGGGCTCGTGGTCTTCTCGGTGTTCCTCGGTTCGACGCTGGGCCAGTGGCTGGTGGGCCACATCGCGGTGGCGCGGGCGCTGCCGCTGGGCTGTCTGGTCCTGGTGGCCGGTCTGCTGCTGGTCGCCGCCTCGCTCTGGGCCGAGTCGCCGGCTCTGCTGGTGGCCGGGGCGCTGGTCGGCGGCCTCGGGCAGGGCGTGGCCTTCCGGGCGGGGCTCACCGCGGTGGGCGACACGGCGCCGCCCGCGCACCGGGGCGCCACGATCTCCTCGTTCTTCGTGGTGGCCTACACGGGGATCTCGCTGCCCGTGGTGGGCGTCGGCGCCCTGACGCTGTGGCTGGGCCTGGTCGGCGCCGGGCTGACGTTCAGCGCCTGCGCGATCCTGGTGACCGCCGCCACGGGCCTGTACCTGCTGCGCCACCGGCCCCCGGCGTCCTGAACCGTCACGGGCCGGCTCCGGGCGGCTCCGTCGCCCAGGAAGCGGCCGCCGCCTCCAGCTCTTCGATGCTGCCGGACATGATCGTGCGGATGTGTTCGGTGATCCGCTGGAGCGGCCAGTCCCACCAGGCCAGCTCCAGGAGGCGGTCGACGTCGGCGTCGCCGTAGCGGCGGCGGACGAGTCGGGCGGGGTTGCCGCCGACGATGCCGTAGGCGGGGACGTCGTGCACGACGACGGAGGCGGAGGCGATGACCGCTCCGTGGCCGATGCGCACACCGGGCATCACGGTGGCCCCGTGGCCGAACCAGACGTCGCTGCCCACCACGGTGTCGCCCCGTCCCGGCAGGCCGGTGATGAGGTCGAAGTGCTCCGCCCACGAGCCGCCCATGATCGGGGAGGGGAACGTCGAGGGACCTTCCATACGGTGGTTGGCGCCGTTCATGATGAACCGCACGCCCGTGCCCAGCGCGCAGAACTTCGCGATGACCAGCTTCTCCGGCCCGTAGTGGCAGAGCACGTTGCGCGTCTCGAAGGCGGTCGGGTCGTCGGGGTCGTCGTCGTAGGAGAACTCACCGACCTCGATCAGCGGCGAGCGTCTGCTGGTCTGGAGGATCTCAGACAGGTGTGAGGGTGCGCCGCTCGGGGCAGGCGGGCGGTCGCGGCAGGGGCGCCCCGCCCCGGAGCCGTGCAGGGGGCGACGGCCGCCCGGTACCGGAAGAGAGGAAATGCCCATGGGCATCAACGTGTGGGGTTACCGCGAGGGGTCGGGCCGGGTGGGCGCCCTGGATCTGACGGGATACAAGGTGGCGGCGGCGGACGGCGGGATCGGGAAGGTCAGCAAGCACTCCGACGAGGTCGGCTCGTCGTACATCGTCGTGGACACCGGGCCGTGGATCTTCGGCCGGGAGGTGCTGCTGCCCGCGGGTACGGTCACCCGCGTCGACGCGCAGGACAAGACGATCCACGTCGACCGGACGAAGGACGAGATCGAGTCGGCCCCCGAGTTCATCGGTGACCAGCACGTCGAGGACCCCGCCTACTACAGCCGCATCGGCGGCTACTACGGCAACCTCCTGGGCTGACCCCGCAGGACGCGCCCGCTGGCGTCCCCGCCCGGCAATGGCACCCTGAAACGGGGGCCGCGAACGGCGGGCGGAGACCAGATGGGCATCCCTACGGATCCGGGCACCGGAACGGGTACGGCGGGCGCCGGCGCGGAGCGCCGGGCCTCCCGGGCGCTGACGCTGTTGCGCACCGGGACCGGCCCCGCGCCGGCGGCGGCCCGGCGGGCCGTGCGCGTCACCCTCGCCGCGTGCGTCGGCTTCTACACCTTCCTCCACGTCCTGGACCGCCCGGTCCCGGCCACGTACGCCCTGTTCGCCGCCATCTCGCTGGCCGTCCTGTCCCGGATCCCGGGCACGGGCCGCCAGCGGGCGGCGCAGCTCGTACGGGTGCTGCCCCTGGCCTGCGTACTGGTCACGCTCGGCACCCTGCTCGCCGTACGGACCTGGGCCGCGGTCGCCGGCATGCTCGTCATCGGCTTCTGCCTGGCCTTCTCGGCGGCCGCCGGACCGCGTCAGGCCGGGGCCGCGCCCGGACTCCAGTTGCTGCTCATCCTGCCGTGCTTCCCCCCGTACTCCCCCGGTGACCTCGGCGAGCGCCTCGTCGGCGCCGTGGTCGGGATCGTTCTGCTGATCCTCGCCGAGGCCTGGGTCCTGCCCGATCCTCCCGTGCCCTCCTACCGCGACCGGGCGGCGGAGGCGGCCGAGGTCGCGGCCCGGTGCGCCGCAGCGCTCGCGGCGCCGCCCTACGCGCTGCCCCCCGCGGCCGCGCAGGAGGCGGTGACCGCGGGCGAGGCTCTGCGGCCCTCCAAGTCCCCGGAAGCGGAGCGGCCCGCCGGTCCCGGGATCCGGGAGCGGGCCCTGGCCCACACCGGTCTGGCCGCGCGCACCCTCCTCGCCCGGCTGCACGCCCTGCCCGCCGTGCCGGAAGGCGTGCGGCCGCTGCCGGAGAGCCTGGTCCTGCTGCGGGCGGTGGAGGAGGCGGCGCGGGAGACCTCCGCGCTGCTGGCCGACGTACCGCCCGCCGGCCGGTCCCGCCCCCGGGATCAGGACGCGGAGGCCGTACGGGCCCTGCGGCGGGCACGCGCCGAGGTGGCGGCCGCCCTTCCCCCGCGGCCCGCCGACCGGCGCCGGCAGGCGAGCGTGCTGGAGGTGGCCGACGCCGCCCTGGTGCTGGCCGACGCGGCGGACATCTCCGTCCGCGGCCGCCGCGCCGCCATCGGGGAGCCGGGCTCCGGTCGTTTCTGGTACGCCCGGCTGCGCGCGCCGCGGCTGTGGTGGCACCGGCTGGCGGCCCACGCGGGCCCGAGGTCCGTGCACTTCCAGAACGCCGTACGGATCGCCGTGGCGCTGGCGGTGGCCCGGACGATCGCGGGGCTGGACACCCTGCCGCACGGCTTCTGGGCCATGCTGGCGGTGCTGAGCCTGACCCGCACCACTGCCGTGCAGACCCGCCACACCGTGCGCAGCGCGCTGATCGGCACCTGCGTGGGCGCGTTGGCGGCCGGCGGCATCCTGACGCTGGCGGGCACGGCGAGCACCGTGTACGCCTTCGTCCTGCCGCCGCTGATGCTCGTCGCCTTCGCCACCGGCCCGTTGCACGGTGTCGGGTGGGGGCAGGCGATGTTCACGAACGTGGTCGCGATGGCGTTCGCGCAGTTGGCGCCGTCCAACTGGCGGCTGGCGGAGTACCGGTTCCTGGACGTACTGATCGGGAGCGTCATCGGGCTGGCCTGCGGTCTGCTGGCGTGGCCGCGCGGCGCCCATGACGAGCTGGGCAGGGCCGTGGCCCGGCTGCTGCGGGCCGCGGCCGCCGAGGTCGCGGCCACCACCCGGGGCGGCGGGGGTCCCGGGCCCGCCGGGGCCGAGGACGCCGGGGAGCCGGAGGAGGCCGAGGTCCGGCGGGCGCTGGTGCTCGCCGAGTCCGCGTACGCGCAGTACCAGGGCGAGGCCCAGCGTCCGGCGGGCCCGGGCGCCGACTGGCAGAGCGCCCTGATGGCCGGGCACCACGTCCTGTGGGGCTCCCGGCGGGTCCGTGCGGCGGGCGGAGGGCCGCCGGCGCCGGGCGCGGAGCGGCGGGTCGGGGAGTACGGGGCGTGGGTGGCGGAGGGGTTCCGGACCGCCGCCGATCGCTACGACGTGCCCGGGAGCGCGACCGGTCCTCCAGGGCGCTCCCCCGCGGGCGCCGGGCCGCAGGCCTCGGACTCCTCGCTCGACGCCCCGCCGCGCTACTACACGGCGGTGGCCTGGCTCGACTTCCTCACCGCGGATCTGGTGCGGATGGCCGCGTCCCATCCGGCCCAGCGTCAACCGGTGACGCCGTGAGGCCACCGCCGGGCGGCCGGGGTGCGTCGGCGGGCGGAGCGGTCTGGTCGGCGCCGTCCTCGGTGGCCGCGAGGCGGGCCGCCCGGAGGTTGAGGTAGTCGCGTTCCGGGAGGCTCGCCGTGCGCCGGGCGGCGGCCCGGTAGTCGGCGACGGCTGCCTCGCGGTCGCCGGCCAGCTCGTGGAGGTGGCCGCGTACCGCGTACAGGCGGTGGTGGTCCGTCAGCGCGGGGGTGGCGGCGAGCAGGGCGAGCCCCGCGCGCGGACCGTCGACCATCGCGGTGGCGACGGCCCGGTTCAAGGTGATCAGCGGGTTGTCGGACAGCCGCTCCAGGACCCCGTACAGGGCGAGGATCTGCGGCCAGTCGGTCTCCTGAGCGCTGGGGGCTTCGTCGTGGACGGCCGCGATGGCCGCCTGCACCTGGTAGGGGCCGACCGGGCCGCGCGGCAGGGCCGCGGTGATCAGCGCGACGCCCTCGGTGATCGCGGCGGCGTCCCAGCGGCCGCGGTCCTGTTCGGCGAGCGGGACGAGTTCACCGCCGGGCCCGGTACGGGCCGGCCCGCGGGCATCGGTGAGGAGCATCAGCGCGAGCAGCCCGGTGACCTCGCCGTCGTCGGGGAGCAGCGCGTGCACGGCCCTGGCGAGGCGGACGGCCTCCCGGGCGAGCGGGGCGCGCTGCAGGTCGGGGCCGGAGCTGCTCGTGTAGCCCTCGTTGAACATCAGGTACAGCACGTGCAGCACCGCGTCCAGCCGGGTCGGCCACTCGTCGGCGCCGGGCATCCGCAACGGCACCCCGGAGGACTTGATCCGCTGCTTGGCCCGGCTGATCCGCTGGCCCATGGTCGCCTCCGGCACCATGAAGGCGCGGGCGATCTCCCCCGTCGTGAGCCCGCCCACCGAGCGCAGGGTGAGCGCGATCGCCGAGGCGGGCGAGAGTGCCGGGTGACAGCGCAGGAACAGCAGGGTGAGGGTGTCGTCGTGGGCGGTGGCGTCCGGCGCGTCGGCGGGCGGGGCGGACCGCCGGTCGGCGGGGGTCCGGGCGGCCACCAGGTCCTCGCGCCGACGGCGCGCCTCCTCGCCGCGCACGTACTCGGTCATCCGGCGGACGGCGACCTGAATCAGCCAGCCCCGCGGGTTGCGGGGGAGCCCCTCCACGGGCCATTGCCGGGAGGCGTCCAGCAGTGCCTCCTGCACGGCGTCCTCGGCGGTCGCGAAGTCTCCGTAGCGACGGGTGAGCACGCCGACGACCTGCGGCGCGAGTTCGCGCAGCAGGTCCTCGACGGTACGTTTCGCCCCGGTCACAGCTCGGTCGGCGGCGCCGACATCACCTGGCGCACCTCGATCGGCATGTTCAGCGGCCGCCCGCCCGGTCCGGGCGCGGCGGAGACCTGCGCGGCGATCTCGACCGCCCGCTCCTCGCCGTCACAGTCCACGATCCACCAGCCGGCCAGGAACTCCTTGGTCTCCGGGAACGGTCCCTCGGTGATCACGGGCGCCCCGCCCTGGTGCGACCGTACGATCCGCGCGGTCTCGGGCATCGCCAACCCCTGGGCGTCGACGAGCTCACCCGCCTCGGCCAGCTCCAGGTTGGTGTCCTTCATGAAGCGGATGTGGGCTTGGAGCTCCTCGGGAGTCCACTGGTCGATACCGGGGAAGTCGGCGGTCTTCTCGCTGAACTGCATGAGCAGCATGTACTTCATGGTCCCGTGCCTCTTTCGTCCTGTACGCCGGCCCCGCCGCGTCGGAGGGCCGCTCTCACGGGGAGGTAGAAGCAGGTTCCGGGATTTCGACATCCCCGACGCACGTTTTCGGAAGAAGTCTGGCGGGTGCGTGCCGCCGCCTCCATCTCCGGGCCGTCTTTTGTGGCTGCCGCGCACATGTCCGCTGCTGCGGCACGCCCCTAACCTCCGGGAAAACCATGCGGTCGAGCCACCCTGGAGGGTCCATGCGACTTCCGCTCAACGCCCGGTTCCGCAAGGCCGTGGCCGTCCTGCTCCTCGCCTGCGCCGCTCAGGTGCCGGCGCTCACCGCCCCCGCGCAGGCGGCGTCGCCCGTCCCCGTGCCCGGCGGGCTGTCCCGGTACGACGTGGGGGCGGTGTACAGCGCGGGCGTCTCCTCGGGCGGCTACATGGCCACCCAGCTGCATGTCGCGTACTCCGGTACGTTCAGCGGCTCCGCGGTGTTCGCCTCCGGTCCGTACGGCTGCGCGCAAGGTGATCTCGGCAGGGCGCTGGGCGCCTGCATGGACACCACGCAGGACCTCCGGCTCGACGCGCTGGAGCGGACCACCCGTGACTGGTCGGCCCGTGGTCTGACCGACCCCGTGTCCCAGCTGGCGGGCGATCCCGTCTACGTGTTCAGCGGCTCCGGGGACACGACGGTCAAGCGGCCGGTGGCGGACGCCCTGGCCGACTTCTACGGCCGTTTCGGCGCCCGGGTCCGCTACGACAGGAGCACGGCGGCCGGTCACGCGTGGATCAGTCCGCTCGGCCCGAACCCGTGCACCGTCACGCAGGCCCCGTGGGTCAACAACTGCGGGTTCGACGCCGAACACGACCTGTTGGGCCATCTGCTGGGTTCCGTGTCCGCGCCGGACGACGCGCCCCGCGGCTCCCTGGTCCGGTTCGACCAGAACCCGTACGCCCCGGGCGGATCGGCCCGGCAGGTCTCGATGGACGAGAAGGGTTTCCTGTACGTGCCGACGAGCTGTGCGGGCGGCGCGCAATGCCGGCTGGTGGTCGCCCTGCACGGCTGCAAGCAGGGCTACTCGTACCAGGGCTTCGGAAGCCGGTTCATGGACACGGCCTACCTGAACGAGTACGCGGACACCAACGACCTGCTCGTGCTGTACCCGCAGGCCATTGCCACCACGACCCTCGACAACCCCAACGGCTGCTGGAACTGGTGGGGTTACCTGGGGGACGCGGCGTACGCCCGGCACGGCGGCGGCCAGATCGAGACGATCATGGCGATGGTCAGGGCGCTCGGCGGCGCCGCGCCGACCACTCCGCCCGGGCAGAACAGCGTGGTGCTCCCGAGCACCGACGCGCAGGACGGTTACGTGAAAGCGGCCGCCGACGGTTCGGGAGCGGCGGTCGGCACCCTGGAGGGGGCGTACGGACTGGCTGTGGGACGCGGCGGCGACGGAAGGTTCAACCGCGCCGTGCTGTCCTTCGACACCTCGCGGATCCCGGCCGGGAAGGAGCTCGTGCGCGCCTACCTGACGGTGGCGCGCGTCGGTGGCGCCGGGGACCCCTGGTCCAGTCCGCCGGGGAACGTGATGGCCGTCGACGTCCGGCGGGGTTGCTTCGGCGGCTGCGCGGTGGAGGCCGGGGACTGGGCGGCGGAGGCGACAGCGCCGGAAGCGGCCCGGATCGCCTCCTCCGCCGCGGGCGACGCGGTGTCCACGGACCTTTCGGCGGCCGGGCTGCCGGCGATCGACCGGTCGGGGACGACGCAGGTCAGGCTGCGGTTCCGCCAGGACCAGACGTCGCCCGCCTACGTCTTCCTCGCCCCCGCCGCCGGGGCGACCCTCACCGTCGAATACCGCTGAGCGCCGGGGGTACGCGGGTGCCAGGGTGGCACGTGTGGCCCCTGGGGTGAACATGGAGCCAGCTGGGCAGGGTGCCGAGAGCGAGGAGGCTGACGATGACCGAATCCGCGGCCGGCGGGTCGTATTCGAACGTGGTCGTGTCACCCGTCATGGCGGGAAGCCCGCCCTTCCGGATCGTGCAGGTCTGCGGGGAGGTGGCCGGCCGGGCGCACGACGTGATCGACGTGATCCACCTGCTCCGGGCCGTCGGCATCCCCCACCCCGATCTCGACGACCCGTCGGTGGTCCGCTGGGAGGGCGGGGACAAGTTCACCTGGGGCCTGCGCGCGAAGTGAGGACGGCCCGCGGCGGCCGCGCGCAGCCTCACCCGGTCGGCCCACTGGTGGCGCACGGGTTGCGGGAGGGGCCGCGGCGCGGGCTGCCGCAGGGGCGCTCACCGTGGCACGCGCCCGCAGGGTCGGCCCCGCCTGCCCGCCCGCCGTACGGTCAGCCGTTCAGGGCCGCCATCAGCTCCGGGGCGTAGCGGTCGCCCGACACGGCCCCGTGCGGGGCGACGGCGTCGAGGGCGGCCAGGTCGGCGTCGGTGATCGTCACGGCGGTGGCCGCGACGTTCTCTTCGAGGTAGCGGCGCCGCTTGGTGCCGGGGATCGGCACCGCGCCCTGGTGCAGCGTCCAGGCCAGGGCGAGCTGCGAGGGGGTGATGCCCTTCTCCGCCGCCAAGCGGCGCACCTGGGCGACGAGGGCCAGGTTGCGGTCGAAGTTCTCGCCCTGGAAGCGGGGGTCGGTGCGGCGGAAGTCGTCCGCCGCGAAGTCGTCCGGGCTGGTGATGGCGCCGGAGAGGAAGCCCCGGCCCAGCGGGGAGTAGGCGACGAGACCGATGCCGAGGTCGCGCAGGGTCTCCAGGACGCCGTCGTGCTCGATGCCGCGCTCGAAGAGGCTGTACTCGGTCTGCACGGCGGCCAGCGGGTGGACGGCGTGGGCGCGGGCGATGGTGGCGGGCGCGACCTCGCACAGGCCGATGTGGCGCACCTTGCCCGCGGCCACCAGCTCCGCCATCGCGCCTACGCTCTCCTCCACCGGCACGGCCGGGTCGACGCGGTGCAGGTAGTACAGGTCGATGTGGTCGGTCCCGAGGTGGCGCAGCGAGCGGTCGGCGGCGCGGCGGATGTACTCCGGGGTGCCGTTGTGGCCGCGGAACCCGCCCTGGTCCGTGAACTCGACGCCGGTCTTGGTGGCGACTGCGGCCGCGTCCCGGCGGCCGGTGAGCGCCTTGCCGAGGAGCTGTTCGTTGATGAAGGGGCCGTATCCCTCCGCGGTGTCCAGCAGGGTGACGCCCAGCTCCAGGGCCCGGTCGATGGTGGCGAGGGACTCGGTGTCGTCGGTGGCTCCGTAGTGGGCGCTCATGCCCATGAGTCCGAGGCCCTCGGCGCCGACGGTGAGGCCCTGACCGCCCAGTGTGCGCATCTCCATGGTGTTTCTCTCCTGCTCCGGCTGCTTCCGCCGAGTAAGTAACTAACTGGATAGTTTGAGCATGCAGTACACCTGGCAGGGGTGTCAATAACTGGATAGTTACTTGCTAGGCTGCCGCCATGGCACGGGACTCCAGCGCAACCAGGGCACGGCTCCTCGACGCGGCCTTCGCCGAGTTCGCGGCGTACGGGATCGCCGGCGCGCGCGTCGACCGGATCGCGGAGGCGGCGCAAGCGAACAAGCGGCTCATCTACGTCTACTTCGGCAACAAGGAGGAGCTCTTCGACGCCGTCCTGCAGCGCGCGCTGGAGACCGGCTCCGAGACGGTGCCCTTCGACGCGGAGGACCTTCCCGGGTACGCGGGCGCCGTCTTCGACCACCTGGTGGAGCGGCCCTCCCTGATGCGGCTCGTGGCGTGGAAGCAGCTGGAGCGCCCCGGGGTCACCGAGGCCGAGGCCGAGTCCTACCGGGGCAAGGTCGCGGCGGTCGAGCGGGCGCAGCGGGCCGGGCGGATCGACCCCGCGCCGGACCCCGCCGATCTGCTGACCCTGGTGATGGGGCTGTCGCAGTCGTGGTTCGGCGCGGTGGGCGGCCCGGCAGCAGGCGAGTCGGAGGCCGGCTGGTCACCGGAGCGGCTGGCCCGGCACCGCGCGGCGGTCGTGGAGTCCGTACGCCGCGTCACGGCACCGGCGCCCGCAGCGCCGTCCTGAGCGGCCGCGGGGAGGCGGACAACATGGACACGACAGAGCTGGAAAACCGGGCCCGGCGCCTCGCGGCGGCGGGCGGGCAGTCGGACGGCGTGCGGCGGATCCTCGGCATCGCAGGGGCGCCGGGCGCGGGGAAGTCCACGCTCGCCGCGCGGCTGGCCCGCGCGCTGGGTCCGGCGGTGGCGGTGGTGGTGCCGATGGACGGCTTCCACCTCGCCCAGGCCGAGCTGGAGCGGCTGGGCCGGGCCGACCGCAAGGGCGCGCCCGACACCTTCGACGCGGCGGGCTACGTGGCCCTGCTGCGGCGGCTGCGCGAGCAGGCTGCCGAAGCCGTGTACGCGCCGGCCTTCGACCGCACCCTGGAGGAGCCGGTCGCCGGGAGCATCAGGGTGGGGCCCGACGTACCGCTGGTGATCACCGAGGGGAACTACCTGCTGCACGGCGCGGGGGTGTGGGCCGAGGTCGGGCCACTGCTGGACGAGGCGTGGTTCCTGGCCCCCGACGACACGGCACGGGTGCGGCGGCTGGTCGACCGCCACGTGCGGCACGGCAAGGACGAGGCGTACGCCCGGCGTTGGGTCGCCCGCTCCGACGAGGCGAACGCCCGCCTGATCGCGCCGGGGCGCAGCCGGGCGGACCTCGTCATCGACTGATCGGACGGACATTCGGGAACACCGCTGATCCCGCGATGACACTTTTGTGTACTGCTGAACGCTCCCGGACCGGTTGGCGGTCACGGCCTGCAAGGATTTGCGAAGGCTGTCCAGCCGCCCGCCCGGAGCGCGTCACCGCGTCCTCGGCGCGTCTCTCCTCGCCACCCCCCTGGGATGCTTGTCCATGGCCGTCCTGTGCCGCCCCGCCGTCGCCGTGCCCGAGTACGTGATCACCGCTGAGCAGACGCTCGACCTCGTCCGCAGCGTCCACCACAGCCATCCCCAACTGGGGCTCGCCCTGCGCCTGATCGAGAACACCGGGGTGGGCAAACGGCATCTCGTGCAGCCCCTGGAAGACACGCTGCGCCATCCTGGGTTCGAGGCACGGAACAAGCTCTACGAGACCGAGGCCAAAGCCCGGGTTCCCCAGGTGGTGCGGCAGGCGCTGGGAAGCGCCGGGTTGTCGGCACACGACATCGATCTGATCGTGTACGTGTCGTGCACGGGCTTCATGATGCCGTCCCTCACGGCGTGGCTGATCAACACCATGGGCTTCCGGCCGGATACCCGCCAGGTACCGATCGCCCAGCTCGGCTGCGCCGCCGGAGGCGCGGCCGTCAACCGCGCGCACGACTTCTGCCGGGCCTATCCGGGTGCGAACGTGCTGATCGTGGCGTGCGAGTTCTGTTCGCTGAGCTACCAGCCCGCCGACCTGGGCGTGGGCACCCTGCTGTCCAACGGCCTCTTCGGCGACGCCGTCGCCGCCGCCGTCGTGAGGGGCGAGGGCGGCACCGGCATCCTGCTGGAGCGCAACGCCTCCCACCTGGTGCCCGGCACGGAGGACTGGATCGCGTACGCGGTGCGCGACACCGGATTCCACTTCCTCCTCGACAAGCGTGTCCCGGGGACGATGGAAGCTCTGGCACCCGTCCTGGGCGGCATGGCCGGCCGGCACGGCTGGGACGTGTCCCGGCTCGGCTTCTACATCGTGCACGCGGGCGGCCCGCGCATCCTCGACGACCTCTCCAAGTTCCTGAACGTCGAGCCGGAGGCCTTCCGTTTCAGCCGGGCCACGCTCACCGAGTACGGAAACGTCGCCAGCGTCGTCGTACTGGACGCCCTGGGCCGCCTGTTCGACGAAGGCGGCGCGCAGGAGGGTGCCCCGGGCCTGATCGCGGGCTTCGGACCGGGCATCACCGCCGAGATGGCGCTCGGCCACTGGACGTCGGTGGAGGAAGCGGTGCCGGTGGGGGCGGCCGTGGGTGGTTCCCGCGCTGCCGGGGGGCGGGCCGCTCCCACGGTCCCGCGGGCCCGCCCGGGCGCCACCACTGCCCTGCAGCCTGCGCCCGCCAAAGCGCCCGCGCCGGCCGCGGACCGGGCGCGCGACGAGCGGAGCGTGCACTTCTGGGCCCCGCCGGACCTCCCGGGGCTCACCTTCGACCCGCTGCTCGCGCGCCTGCTGCACGAGGAGCCGGTGGCCCGGGTGACGTTGCCCCACGGCCGGGGGGACGCCTGGCTGGTGACCCGGTACGACGACGTACGGTTCGTCTCCGTCGACCCCCGGTTCGGCCGCCGGGCCGTCATGGGCCGCGACATCACCCGCCTGGCACCGCACTTCATCCCGATGGACGGGGCGGTCGGGGTCTGCGATCCGCCGGACCACACGCGGATGCGGCGGGTGGTCGCCCGCGCCTTCACCTCCCGTTCGCTGAGCCGGCTCCGCGCGTACGCGCAGCAGGTGATGGACGGCCTGCTGGACCGGATGGAGGAGCACGGCGGACCGCTCGATCTGGTGGCCCACCTGAACCGGCCCTTCCCGCTGGCCATGGTGGGGGCGCTGCTGGGGGTGCCCGAGGAGGACCGCCCCCGGATGGCGCGGTGGACCGACACGATCCTGTCCGCGGCACGGGGCCGGGAGGCCAGCGAACGGGCCAAGGCCGAGATGGCCGACTACTTCCGCCGCCCGCCGGTCCGCGAGGGGAGCGGTGCCGGGGAAGACCTCCGGGGCGCCCTGGCGGACGCCGTCGGCGAAGGCGTGCTGAGCCCGGACGAGGCCGTCGGGCTCGCCGTCCTGGTCCAGATCGGCGGCGCGCACGCCGTGCGCAACAACAGCGCCAACATGGTGTACGCGCTGCTCACGCATCCCGCGCACCTGGCCCGGCTGCGCGCCGAGCCGGAGCTCGTCCCGCAGGCCGTGGAGGAACTCCTGCGCTACATCCCGCACCGCAACGCGGTGGGGCTGGCGCGCATCGCCCTGGAGGACGTGGAGGTGGGCGGGGTCCTGATCCGCGCGGGCGAGCCGGTCTACGTCTCGTACCTCACCGCCAACCGCGACCCGGACGTCTTCGCCGATCCCGACCGGCTCGACTTCGACCGGGTGCACAACCCGCACGTCTCCTTCGGCCACGGCCCCCACTTCTGTCCGGCCTCGACGCTCGCGCGGATGGAGTCCGAGATCATGCTCCGCTCGCTGTGGGGCCGCTTCCCCGGGCTGCGGCTCGCCGTTGCGGAGCACGAACTCGCCTGGGAACGGGGGGCGTTGATCCGCGGCCCCGAGAAACTGCCGGTGACGTGGTGACCAGGCGACCGCACCGATACCAGCAGGAGACGAGCGTGTACGAACTCGACACCGCGCGCGCCGAGGGCCTCATCGTGCCTCCCGGCGGCGGCCGGACCATCAAGACGGCCGCGCAGGAGGTGACGTTCAAGGTGACCGGCGCGCATTCGTCGGTCGCCTCCACCTTCGAGGTGGTGGTGCCGCCCGGCTTCGACGTCGGCGCCCACGCCCACAGCCGCAGCGAGGAGCTGTTCTACCTCATCGAGGGCGAACTCGACGTGATGGCCTTCGAGCCGAAGGTCCGCACCCGCGACGACTGGCGGGAGTGGGAGTCCGGCACCGGCAGGCGTTACGTACGGGCGACGGCGGGCACGATGATCCTGGTACCGCCCGGGTGCCCGCACGCCTTCGCCAATCCGACCGGCCGCCCTGCCAGGATGCTGCTCCAGGCGGCTCCTCCCCCGGACCACGAGCGCTACTTCGAGGAACTGCTCGACCTGCTGAACAGTGGCGGCGAGATCGACCGGGCGGCGGTCGAGGAACTCCGGATCCGCTACGACATCGAACAGCTCACGCCCTTGCGCCACGTCCCGCCGACCGGGCCGCTGGAGGCCGCACCGTGACGGAAGCCGCCCGCCCCGCCCCCGCGCCCCCGGCCCCCGCACACCCCACGGCCGCGGACACCGCCGTGCCGCTGCCGGAGGCGAGGACCGGCGACCGCCCCCGCCCCGGCGCCCCCGCCACCGTGCACCACTGGCCGGTGGATCACCTCGACGCCCTCGACTTCGACCCGCTGCTGCACCGGCTGGTGCGCGAAGAGCCCGTGGCACTGGTCAGGATGCGGTTCGGCGAGGGCCACGCCTGGCTGGTGACCCGCTACGAGTACGTCAAGGAGGTGACCTCGGACCCCCGGTTCAGCCGCGCGCTCACCGTCGACCGGCCGGTGACCGGCATGACGCCCCACAACATCGCCCCCGCCCGGGGCATCGGCCGCACCGACGCCCCCGACCACACCCGGCTGCGCCGGCTCGTGGCGCAGGCCTTCAACCGCAAGCGGGCGGCCGCCCTGCGGGCGGAGACCGAGGCGGTCACCGAACGGCTCGTCGACGACATGATGGACCACGCGTGCCCGGCGGACCTCGCCGGGCACGTGAGCGGGCCACTGCCCGAACGGGTCATCGGCAAGCTGCTCGGCGTCCCGCGCGGGGACCTCGGCCGGCTCCAGCAGTGGCGTGCCGTCATCCTGTCCACGGACGCGTCCCCGGCGCGGAGCAGCACCGTCAAGGCCGACATCGCGGCCTACTTCCGGCAGCTGGCCGACCACCGCCTCAGGGAGCCGGGCGACGACCTGTTCAGTGAACTGAGCGCCGCCCAGGCCGCCGGCGCGCTGAGCCGCCCCGAGCTCGTCTCCCTCACCGTCATGATCGTCCTCAATGCGCTCGACCAGGTCCGCAACCAGTGCACGAACATGGTCTACGCCCTGCTCACGCACCCGGAGCAGCTGGCGGCGCTGCGCGGGGATCCCGGGCTGCTGTCCTCGGCGGTCGAGGAACTGCTCCGGTTCGTCCCGCAGCGCAACGGGGTCGGCATGCCCCGGATCGCCACCGAGGACGTCACCGTCGGCGGAGTGACCATCCGGGCCGGGGACGCCGTGTACGTGTCCTACCTGGCCGCCGACCGGGACCCGGCGGTCTTCACGGCTCCCGACCGGCTCGACCTGGCCCGGGACGAGGCACCGAACCTCGCCTTCGGGCACGGTCCGCACTACTGCCTCGGCGCGGCGCTGACCAGGATGCAGTGCCACGCGGTGCTGTCGACGCTGCTGCGCAAGGCACCGGGGCTCCGGCTCGCGGTACCCCCGGAACAGGTGCGCTGGCGTCGGGGCACGGTCAACCGGGGCCCGCAGGCGCTGCCCGTCGCCTGGTGAGCCGGCGCCCGGCGTCCGCGGGAGCCCGGGGCCCCCGCGGGCCCGGGCGCCCCGGCGTCAGGGGGTCTTCGGCGGGGCCGGCTCGTGGCGGGCGAAGATCTTGTCGAGGCCGACGATGCCGAGGACGCGGGTGATGTTGTCGGGTACGGCGGCGAGCGCCATGGCGGCTTTCGCCGCGGACGCCTTGTTGTGGGCGGTGATCATGGCGCTGATGCCGCTGGAGTCGCAGAATTCCAGACCGCCCAGGTCCAGGACGAGGAGGTCGCCGGGGGCGAGGGCGAGCCCGTCGACCGCCTGGCGCAGTCGCGGCGCGGTGTCGAAGTCCAGGTCGCCGGTGACTCGCAGCACGGGACCGGTGTCGGCGTCTCGGACGGTGATCGTCAACGGGCTCATGTCAGGTTGTCGCTCCGGGAGGTGTCGGGGATGCGGGGAGGCCGAGGGCGAGCAGGGCGGTGTCGTCGTCCAGCCCTTCGCCGAAGCTGTCCAGCAGCCCCCTCAGGGCGCTGATCAGCTCGTGCGGGCCGACGGCGGGATGCGCGGCGGCGAAGTCGCGCAGCGCCTCCTCCCCGTACAGCTCGCGGCTCTCACCGATACGGGCCTCGGTCAGGCCGTCGGTGTACAGGAGGAGCATGTCACCCGGCTCCAGGACGGTCCTGGCGGGGGTGAACGACGCTTCGGGCAGGACCCCGATGAGCAGCCCGCCGGGGGTGGACAGGTACTCCGCCCTCCCGTCCGCGCGCACGAGGAGCGCCGGCGGGTGCCCGCCGGACGCCAGCTCGACGGTGACGGTGTCGCCCACGGGTTCGAGTACCCCGAAAATCGCGGTGCAGTAGCGGGGATCGCCGCCGGTGTACCGCTCGTGGAGGACGGCGTTGAGCGTGGTGAGCGCGGCGACGGGATCCGGGTCGTGCAGGGCGGCGGCGCGCAGGGTGTACCGGGTCAGGGAGGTCACGGCCGCGGCCTGGGGCCCCTTGCCGCAGACGTCTCCGAGGAAGAACGCCCAGCGGGTGCCGTCGATCCGGAACAGGTCGTAGAAGTCGCCGCCGAGCCGCTCCAGGGAGGCGGTGTGGTAGTGGGAGGCGGCCTCCATGCCGGGGACGTCCGGCAGAGTGGTCGGCAGCAGGCTCTGCTGGAGGACCGACAGCGCCTCCTGGAGCCGCTTGCGGTCCGCTTCCGCCTGGGCGCGGGCTTCCTCCGCGGCCTTCTGCCGGCGCAGCAGCTCCTTCTCGTAGGAGCGCCGCTCGCTCGCGTCGAAGACGGTCGTTCGGATGAGCAGGGGCTGGCCGTCACCGCCGGTCTTCACGGTGGAGGTGACCAGGACCGGCAGCCGGGCCCCGCCGGCCGCCTTTATCTCGAAGGCGATGCCGCTGACCTGGCCGTTCATGCGCAGCAGTGGCGCGAAGTGGGTCTCGTGGTAGAGCTTCCCGCCGACCGTCAGCATGTCGGCGAAGCGCATGCGGCCCACGACCTCCTCGCGCGAGCGGCCCAGCCAGGTCAGCAACGTGTCGTTGATCTTGGCGATGGTTCCGTCGAGGAGGGTGGAGAGGTAGCCGCAGGGCGCCGACTCGTACAGGTCGTCGGCGCTGTCCTCCAGCAGTGAGGTGAACAACGCGTCGGTCGCAGCCCTGTCGCCCGGCTGCTCGGCGCTGTGCCCCGTACAGGACATCACCGCAACGCCCGGACGAAGGCCAGGATCTCGGTGGCCGTGGCCTCCGGAGCGCTCAGCTGGGGGCAGTGGCCGGTGGCGTCGAGGGTGACCAGGCTGCTGCCGGGGATGGCGGAGTGCACGTAGGCACCCACCTCGCGGGGTGCGATCACGTCCTGGGTGCAGTCCAGGACGAGGGTGGGGACGGTGACCTTTGCCAGGTCCTCGCGGCTGTCGGTGAGGAACGTGGTGCGGGCGAAGACGCGGGCGATGTCCGGGTCGGTGGCGCAGAAGCTCTCGGTGAGTTCCTCACCGAGTTCGGGGCGGTCGGGGTTACCCATGATGACCGGTGCCATCGCCCCGGACCAGCCCAGGTAGTTCGATTCCAGGGAGTCGAGCAGTTCGTCGATGTCGTCGGCGCTGAACCCGCCCCGGTAGCCCTCGCCGTCGATGTAGCAGGGGGAGGGGCCGATCATGACGAGGGAGGAGAACCGGGAGGGGGCGGCCGCGGCGGCGAGCACGCCGATCATGGCGCTGACCGAGTGGCCGACGAACGCGACGTCCTGCAGGTCGAGCTCGTCGCAGATCTCCACGACGTCGCGGGCGTAGCCCTCCAGCGACGCGTAGCGTTCCTCGTTCCATGCGGTCAGGTCGGAGCGGCCCGAGCCCACGTAGTCGAACCGCACGACGCGGTATTCCTCCACCAGCGCCGGCACGACCAGCCGCCACATGTTCTGGTCGCAGCCGAAGCCGTGCGCCAGCATGATCACGGGGGCGCCCTCGCGTCCGCTCACCGTTACGTTGTTTCTGCGGAGGATGTCCATCTGTACATCCTCCCATCCTGCGGGACGGCCTCGTGCGGCGCCTCCCCTCCCGGGCGCCGAGCGCCTCCCCGGCCGGTCTCCGAAATTCCTCCCCGGGCCGGCCACCCGTGCGTTCTGCACACCCCATCGGTGACAGCCGTGACTGTCGCCGTGCCCGGTCCGGCTGGCACGGTTGATCTCGCCACCAACCGACCGAGGGAGTACGGGTGAACAAGGGGTACGCCGCCTTCTGCGACGCAGACCGCTGGTTCTACGACGCGCCGTACCGGCGGGCCGAGGAGAGCTATCCGGCCGCGCTCGCCCCCGTACCGGCGGGGTGGCGCGCCCACGGCAACGGCAGCTGGTACGCCCTGCGGCCGCTCGGCCTCGAACTGCCCTCCCAGGGCTGGAAGATCCACGTATCGGCCACCCTCGACAACGCCGAGTCCGTCCTGGCGCGTGTGTACGACTACTGCGTGGACGGGGGCATCGCGTTCAAGTTCGTGCCGAGCCGGTACCTGCTGCACCTGCGCAACGCCAAGTACGCCGACCGCGCCGCCAGCGGCAAGTTCCTCACGGTCTACCCGGCCGACACCGAGCAGTGCCGCCGCATCTGCGAGGACCTGGACGGCCTGCTGGCCGGCGAGCCCGGCCCGTATATCCTCAGCGATCTGCGCTGGGGCGCGGGCCCCGTCCACCTGCGTTACGGAAGCTTCACCCTGCGGCACTGCTACGACGAGCACGGCGAGGTCGTCCCGGCGATCGAGGCACCCGACGGGCGCCTCGTGCCCGATCCGCGCGGGCCGGTGTTCCAGCCCCCGGAGTGGGTCGAGCTGCCGCCCTTCCTGAAACCGCACCTCGAAGCGCGGTCCGCCGTCAGCCTCGCCGGCCTGCCCTACACGGTGGAGCGGGCCCTGCACTTCTCCAACGGCGGGGGCGTCTACGCCGGCCGCGACACCCGCACCGGTGAGGCGGTCGTCCTCAAGGAAGGGCGGCCCTACGCGGGGCTCGCCGCGGACGGGGCGGACGCCGTGGCACGGCTGCACCGGGAGCGGGCGGCGCTGGAGCGGCTGGCCGGTCTGGACTGCGTACCCGCGGTCCGCGACGCGTTCACGGTCGGCGACCACCACTTCCTGGTGCTCCAATACCTGGAGGGCAAGCCGCTCAACACCTACTTCGCCCGCAAGCACCCGCTGATCGACGCGGACCCGGCGCCGGACGCGCTCGCCTCCTACACCGCCTGGGCCCTCAAGATCCACGAGCGGGTCACCGAGGCCGTGGCGGCCGTGCACGCCCGCGGGGTGGTCTTCAACGACCTGCACCTGTTCAACATCATGGTCCGCGAGGACCCGGCGGGCGAGCCGTCCGTCGCATTGCTGGACTTCGAAGCCGCCGCACACGTCGACGAGGGGCTGCGGCAGACGGTGGCCAACCCCGCCTTCGTCGCCCCGCCCGACCGCCGAGGCTTCGCCGTGGACCGCTACGCCCTCGCGTGCCTGCGCCTGGCCCTGTTCCTGCCGCTGACGAGCCTGCTCGTCCTCGACCGGGCGAAGGCCGTGCACCTGGCCGCCGTCGCCGCCGAACGCTTCCCCGTACCAGGGCGATTCCTGGACGAGGCCGTCGCGGAGATCCTCGCGGGGCCGGACGGGGAACCCGCCGGGGCGGGGACCGGCCCGGTGCCCGCGCCCGACGGCCCGTACCTCCCGGTGGCGCCCGGGGACGGGGCCGCGGCCCGGCGCTCCATGGCGGCGGCCCTGCGCGCCTCGGCCACGCCGGACCGGGAGGATCGTTTCTTCCCTGGTGACATAGCCCAGTTCACCATCGAAGGCGGTGGCACCGGCTTCGGCTACGGCGCCGCCGGGGTGCTGTACGCGCTGGCCGAGACCGGCGCCGAACCCTGGCCCGAAGCCGAGGAATGGCTGCTGGCCCGGGCCGGGTCCCCGGGCTCGGGGACTCCGCTCGGCTTCTACGACGGCCTCGCCGGCACCGCCTGGACCCTGGAGCGGTTGGGACACCGCAAGCAGGCCCTCGCCCTGGCCGGGGAACTGCTGCGCCAGCCATGGCAGGAGACCGGACCCGACCTGCACAGCGGGCTCGCGGGCATCGGACTGGCCCTGGACGCGCTGGGCACGGCCACCGGCGACGGCGAGTTCCACGCGGCCGCCGTGCGCTGCGCCGAACTCGCGGCGCGCTCGGCCCCCCGGCTGACCCGCGCGGGACTGCTGTACGGCAACTCCGGGCCCGCGCTGCTCTTCCTGCGCCTGTTCGAGCGCACCCGCGACGAGGAATACCTCGTACGCGCCGGGCAGGCCCTGCACCGCGATCTCGACCGGTGCGTGACCAGCGCGTTCGGCACCCTGCAAGTCGACGAGGGCTGGCGCACGATGCCCTACCTCGGCGCCGGCAGCGTGGGCATCGGCATGGTGCTGGACGACTGGTCTGAGCACGCCGAGGACCCGCGTTTCGAGCAGGCCCGGCGCGAGATCGTACGGGCCGCCCGGTCGAACTTCTACGCGCAGCCGGGCCTGTTCCGGGGCGCGGCCGGCATGGTCGTGCACCTGGCGCGGACCAGCACGCCCGACCCCGATGACACGCGCAGTGCCGACCTCGGCCGCCAGATCGCGGACCTGGCCCGGCACGCCGTCCCCTACCAAGGCCATCTGGCCTTCCCCGGCGAACAGTTGATGCGTCTGTCCATGGATCTCTCCACGGGCACGGCCGGCATCCTGCTCGCCCTCGGCAGCGCGACGCCCGGCGGGCGCGCCCAGCTGCCGTTCCTCCCACCGCTGCGGCACGCCGCGGCGGTCCCAGAGCCGGCCGCGCACCACCGCGAGGCCGTGACCCCATCGCACCAACTCATCGAGAGGAACATGACATGACCCTTCTTGACCTGCAGTCGATGGAGACCGTGAAGGAAGAGACCACCGAGGCGGCCCTGCACGGCGGCGGCGGTGGCAGCCAGGCGAGCCTGCTGCTCTGCGGCGACAGCAGCCTGAGCCTCACGACCTGTCACTGATCAGGTAGCTTCCGGGCCCGGGCGGTTCACCGCCCGGGCCCGGAGCCATTTCCTCGAGCCCTGGGAGCCTCGACCATGACCGCGCCCCCGTCCCCGAGCCCCTCCCCCGCTCGTCCAGGCGAGGCTGTGTCCGGACGCGGCGGCGACCGGGCCCTGGTGGCAGCCGCCCGGCACAGCGGTGTGCGCACCGCCGCCGTGGGCGCGTGCTCCGTCGCCGCCGCCGTCGCCGCCCTCGCCGAACCCGCCGTGCTCGGCCGTGCGCTCGACCTCCTGCTGCGCCGCGACCCGGCCGGGCCCTCCTGGACCCTGGGGTGTGCGGCCGTCATCGCGGCCGAGGTGCTCCTGGACGCCGTCACCGCCCGGATGGCCGGGCAGGTGGGCGGCCGCAGCACTGCCTGGCTGCGCCGCAAGGGCCTGGCCGCGCTGCTGCGCGCGGTCCCGCACCACGCGGGCCGCCACTCCCCCGGTGACCTCACGGGCCGCCTGACCGCGCACGCCACGGAGGCGGGGACGGGGCCGGCCGCCGCCGCGGCGGGTGTCGCCTCCCTGCTGCCCCCGCTCGGCGGACTCGTGGCCCTGTTCCTCATCGACACGTGGACCGCCCTCGCCTTCCTCGCCGGACTCCCGCTGCTCTTCTGGCTGTTGCGGTCCTTCGCGCGCGACTCCGGTGCCAGCACGGCCCGTTACCAGGAGGCCCAGCTGGCCATGGCGGGCCGTCTGGTGGAGGCCCTCGCCGGAGCCCGGACCATCGCCGCCGCCGGCACCGTCGAGCGCGAGCGCACCCGGATCCTGCGCGGGCTGCCCGAACTCGGGGCGCAGGGTCGGCGGATGTGGCGTGTCTACGGCGGCACGAGCGCCCGGACCTCCGCCTTGATGCCGCTGCTGCTGTACGTGGTCCTCGGGGTGGGAGGCCTGCGGCTGGTGGCGGGGGCGCTGGGTGTCGGGGAACTCCTCGCCGCCGTGCGCTACGCCGGGCTCGCCGCCGGCATCGGCGCGGTGACCGGCCGGATCGCCGCCGTCGTACGCGCCAGGTCCGCCGCGCGGCGGACCACGGCCGTCTTCGATCTCCCGGAACTCGGCTATGGCGCAAAGGAGTTGCCGCCACGGGGGGCCGGGAGGCTGGAACTCGACGGCGTCCGGGTGGTGCGCGACGGGAGGACCGTCCTCGACGGCATCGACCTCGTGGTGCCGGGCGGCGCCACCCTCGCCGTGGTGGGCCGCTCCGGAGCGGGCAAGTCGCTGCTCGCGGCGGTGGCCGGCCGTCTCACCGATCCGGACTCCGGCCGCGTCCGACTCGACGGGGTGCCGCTGGACGAGCTCTCCGCGGCGGCGCTGCGCCGGGAGGTGGGCCACGCCTTCGACCGGCCCGCGCTGCTCGGGCGGAGCGTCGCCGACGCCATCGCCTTCGGGGCGAGTCCGCGGCCCACGCGGGAGGAGGTGCGGGCGGCGGCGCGGGCCGCGGGGGCGGAGCCGTTCGTGCTGCGGCTGCCGCAGGGGTACGACACCGTCCTCGCGGAGGCCCCGCTGTCCGGCGGGGAGCTCCAACGCCTGGGCCTGGCCCGGGCGTTCGTACGGGCAGGCCGGCTGCTGGTGCTGGACGACGCCACGTCCAGCCTCGACACGCTGACCGCCCGCGAGGTGGAAAGGGCGCTCGCGCGGTGCGTGCCGGGCGGGACGCGGATCGTGGTGGCGCACCGGGTCTCCTCGGCCGCCCGGGCGGACCTGGTGGTGTGGCTGGAGGAGGGCCGCATCCGCGCCACCGGAAGCCACGCCGAACTGTGGCGGGACCCGGCCTACCGGGCGGTGTTCGCCGTGGAGGCGGAACGGGGCCGCGAGGAGGAACCGAACCCCGCGCCGCGGCCCGCACCGTCTTCGGATTCCGAACCGGTCCCGGCCTCCGCGCCGCTCGCGGGCTCCGCACCGGACCCGCATTCCGGGGCGGCTCCGGGTTCGGGGGCGGTTCCGGTCTCCGGGCCCGCCGAGGGTTCCGCCCCCGTTCCGGACTCCAGGCCGGTCGTGGGCGCCGCGCCGGTCGTGGACTCCGCGCCGGACTCACATTCCGGGCCGGGCCCGGGTGCCAGGCCGGTTCCGGGCTCGGCGCCGACCCCGAACTCCGGGCCCGTTCCGGGCTCCAGGCCGGTCGTGGGCGCCGCGCCTGTCGTGGACTCCGCGCCGGACCCGCACTCCGAGGCGGCTCCGGGTTCTAGGCCCGTTCCGGGCTCCAGGCCGGTCGTGGGCTCCCCGCCCGACCCGCATTCCGGGCCGGTCCCGGGTGCCAGGCCGGTTCCGGGTTCCGGGACGGTTCGAGGCTCCGCGCCGGACTCAGGTTCCAGGCCGGTCCTGGGCTCCAGGCCGGTCCCGGGTTCCGCGCCGGACCCGCATTCCGGCGCGGCTCCCGGTTCTAGGCCCGTTCCGGGCTCCAGGCCGGTCGTGGGCTCCCCGCCCGACCCGCATTCCGGGCCGGTCCCGGGTTCCGGGGCGGTCGTGGGGGCGGTGGGGCGGCCGGGCGCCGGCGGCGGGGGCGGGTCGTGAGCCGGGGCGGGGGGCGGGCGCTGGTGGCGGGTGACGCGCGGCGCTTCCTCCGGTCCCGGGTCCGGGCGCTGACCGTCCTCGGTCTCTGGTCGCTGCTGGAGTCCGCTCACACCTTCCTCGGGGGCTACGGCGTCGCCCGCGCGCTCGACGACGGCTTCCTCGCCGGACGGGCCGCCACCGGCGCGGCCTGGCTGGCGGCGGCCGGCCTCGGGGCGCTGCTCGGCGGCTTCGCCCTGCGCGGGGTGTTCGCCGGGCTCGCCGACCTGGTGGAACCGCTGCGTGACGGGCTCGTGCGCCGGGCCGTGCGCCAGGCGCTGGCCGCGGCGGTCGCCGATCCCGCCCGGGCCGCCGACGCCCGGGCGGTGTCCCGGCTGACCCAGCAGACCGAGATGGCCCGGGACTCCTTCGCCGGTCTGGTCCTGACGGCCCGCTCGTTCGTCTTCACCGCCGTCGGCGCGCTCGTCGGGATGGCCGCACTCGCCCCCGTACTGCTGCTGGTGGTGCTGCCGCCGCTGCTGCTGGGACTGGCCGCCTTCCTGGCCACGCTGCGCCCGATGGCGGCCGTCCAGCGGGAGGCGCTGGACACGGAGGAGGCCCTGGCCTCGCGGGTGGGAGAGGCCGCGGGGGCGTTGCGCGACATCACGGCCTGCGGCGGCGGCGCGGCCGTGGCCGCCGAGTTGGAACCGCTGATCGCGGCGCAGGAGCGGCTGGCCGGCCGGCTGGCCGGCTGGGGCGCACTGCGTACCCTCGCCCTCGGCCTGGCCGGACGGGCACCCGTCGTCTCGTTGCTGGCCGCCACGCCCTGGCTGCTCGGGCGCGGGATCACGGCGGGCACGCTCGCCGGTGCGGTGACGTATCTGGTGCAGTCCCTGCTGCCCGCGCTCGACACCCTGATGGCCGCCCTCGGTTCGGCGGGGACGCGGCTGCTGGTCGTACTGGAGCGCTTCACCGCGGCCCCGGCGCCGAAGCTCCCGACGCCCGAGCCCCGTACGCCGGAGTCCCGGTCGGCGACCGCCGGTCCGGCCGGGAGCGAGGAGGGCGTCGTCGCCGCCGAGTTGAGGGGGGTCACCTTCGCGTACGGGCCCCACGCCCGTCCCGTGCTCCAAGGTCTCGACCTGCGCGTGCGGCCCGGCGAACACCTCGCGGTGGTGGGGCCGAGCGGTATCGGGAAGTCCACGCTCACCGCGCTGCTCGCCGGGCTACTGACCCCCGACCGGGGCGCGGTCCTGGTCGCGGGGGCCCCCGCCCGCCCGGCCGGGGGCGGCGGGCCGGACCCGCGGCGGACGCTGCTGCCGCAGCAAGCGTACGTGTTCACCGCCGGCCTGCGCGACAACCTGAGCCACCTGTGCCGGGGGCCGGTGTCCGACGACCGGCTGGACGCGGCCGTCGCCGCACTGCGGCTACAGGCCCTCGTCTCCCGGCTGGGGGGCTACGACGCGGTCCTCGACCCGCTCCGGCTCTCCCAGGGCGAGCGGCAGCTGCTGGCGCTCGGCGCGGCCTACCTCTCCCCCGCTCCGCTGCTCCTGCTCGACGAAGCCACCTGCCATCTGGATCCGGAGGCCGAGGAACACGCCGAGCGTGCCCTGGCGGCGCGTCCCGGCACGCTCGTCGTGGTGGCCCACCGGATCTCGTCGGCCGCGCGCGCCGACCGGGTCCTCGTACTGGACGGGACCCGGGCGGTGTGCGGCACGCACGAGGAGCTTCCGGAGCGGTCAGCCCTCTACCGGGACCTCGTGGGCGTGTGGGACGGGGAGGAACCGGTCGCGCCCGCCTGAGTCCGCCTGCCCGGGGTGTCTCTTACACCCAGCCCGCGCTGCGGGAGATGCGTATCGCGTCGATGCGGTTGCGCGCGCCGGTCTTGCGGGTCACGGCCGCCATGTAGTTGCGGACCGTCCCGCTGGCCAGGTGCAGGGCGCGGGCTATCTCGGCGACCGAGTCGCCTTGCGCGGCGCGGGCCAGGACGCTGAGTTCGCGCGGGCTCAGGGGGACGGGATCGGCCTGCATGAAGGCGGAGGCGAGCGCGGCGTCGATGAACCGCTCACCGGCGGCCACCTTGCGGACGGCGCGGACGAGCCGGCCGGGTGAGCCGTCCTTGTCGACGTAACCGAGGGCCTTGGCCTGGAAGGCGCGGCCGAGCGTGCCGGGCGTCTTGGCCGTCGCCAGGACGAGCAGCGGGGTGGGCCGGGTCAACAGACCTCCAGGACACGTCCCTTCGCCCGTGAGGACGGCCGTCGCCCCCGGACAGTCGACGTCGACGACGGCCACGTCTGGTCGTAAGGACTCGGCGCGGCGCGCCGCCGTCCGCCAGCCCGCGGCCGTGACGTCGAAGTCGCCTTCGGATCTCAGCAGAGCCGCGAGGGCGGAACCCACGAGGCTGACACTGTGCAGTACGAGGACCTTCGTCATGGTGACTCTCCGAACTCGGTTCTGAGCGGGCGGTCAAGGCTTCATCAGCACCAAGCGGTTGCCCAGGTACCGGCCGCCGGAACGTGACCATCGGGGGCACGCGGGGGCGCATGGCCGTAATGGGTCTGCGTCCCTGCGGCGCAAGGTCGGCATGTCGTACTTGTCGCCTCAGTCCGCCGCCTCGGGCGGTTGTCCGTCACCGTGATGTGTCCGGATCCCGCTCCCACGCCGGAACGGCCCCGGGCGCGCGGGTGTTCGAAACGCGGGCGGGCGGCACCGGATCAACCGGTGCCGCCCGTCTGCCGGATCGGGAGGGGTGTTCAGCCGAGGAAGCCGCTGTAGTAGCCGCCCACCTGGCCGCGGTAGTCATCGTCGTGGAGGTGCTTGTCCCGTTCGAACTCGGGAGCGTCCTTGATCTGTTCCTTCGTCCCGTCGACGTAGATCTTCTGCTCCTGCGGGTCGATGCGCGTGATGGTGCCGGCCGGGAGCAGGACCTCCCTGCCGAAGATCCACGGCCCGGTGTCGACCACGATGTAGGAGGAGCCGACCTCGTCCGAGTGCTTGTCGACCTTACCGATGCTGCCGTCGACGGCCTCCACCTTGTAACCCGTCAGGTCGGCGCCCGGCGCCCGGCCGGACGTCTCGCGGTAGCCCCATACGTTCCCAGACATGCGAACATCTCCTTGATCGGTTCGTCGGTCCCCTCCGCCCCGCCGTCCTGTCAGGAGGACGGGAGGAGCGGGGACCTCGTAACGGCCCGCCTGCCCCGGCGGACGGTTCCCACACGCGGGCGGCTCCCGCCGCCCGTCCGCTCCGTACGGCTCGCACCCGTATGGAGCAGAGGCCGCTCGGGCCCGCTGCTCAGACCCGGCCGCGCCAGGATCCGGTCTCCTGCCCGCGCGTCTCGATGTACTCCTTGAAGCGCTTGAGGTCACCGGTGATCTGCCGCTTGACGAAGCCGAGCTTGTCGCCGACGTTCTCCGTGAACCCGTCCGGGTCGTAGTCGAGCTGGAGCATGACCTTGGTCCGGCTGTCGTCCAGGCGGTGGAAGGTGACCACACCCGCCTGCCGGACCTCGCCGCCCAGCGTCGTCCACGCGACCCGCTCGTCGGGGATCTGCTCGGTGATCTCCGCCTCGAACTCCCGCTGCGCGCCGCCCACCTTGGTCACCCAGTGGGTCATGGTGTCGGTGCGCTGGTCGATCCGCTCGACCCCCTCCATGAAGTGGGGGAACGTCTCGAACTGCGTCCACTGGTTGTAGGCGGTACGGACGGGGACCTCGACCTCGATGGACTCTTCGACCTTCGACATGGTTTCGCCCTCCTGTTCACGGCCGCCGGCGGGTCCTGCCCGCCGGACGGAACCGGGGAGTCCGTCTCCCGGTCCCGCCCGTGCCCCGGTTCGCCCGTTCCAAAAACGTTGTGCGGCGGCCGGTTCGGAGCACCCCGGGCGAGCGGACCCCTGTTCCCCCGAACGCGCACAAGAAACTTCCAAAAGAAACGAATGCGGCGCACCCGGCAGGGCAGAGGACTGCCTGGAGGTTGATAACTATGGTTCCCCTGCTACTCGTTCTCCTGCTGGCCCTGATCCTTTTCGGTGCCGGCTTCGCCGTCAAGATCCTTTGGTGGATCGCGATCGCCGTCCTGGTGATCTGGCTGCTCGGATTCGTTGCCCGTCCGAAGGGCGGCAGCGGCCGATGGTACCGCTGGTAGTTCGCTGACCAGCGCGCCGACCGCAGTGGGCCCGTACCGGTTCTTTTCCGGTACGGGCCCACTACGGTGTTCCGTCATTCCCGCTGCGGAATTGGAGAAGTAATATGCTCCGCTTTCCAGGGCAGCGAGCAGCCCGTACAGGAGGAAAGGCGGTCACCTTCGTGTCGCGTAAAAGAACCGACGCCCCCACCCTTCACCCGCGGCACGAGCGGCGCGGCGAAGCCAGGATTCCCGCGGTCCTCGTCACATTGGCGGCGATCTTTCTCTACCTCGCGCTTCCCCAGCGGCTGCTGATCGCTCCGCGCTACGTGCTCCCGGCCCTGGAGGTACTGCTCCTCCTGCCGCTGATCGCGATCAACCCGCGCCGGCTGACCCGCCAGACGAAGGCGTTCCGGTTCATGTCGGTGACGCTGGTCCTGATCATCGTGGCGAGCAACCTGACCGCCCTCGGCATCCTGGTCCACGAGCTGCTCTACGCCGGGGTCGACGACGGCCGTTCGCTGCTCGTGGCGGCGCTCCAGGTGTGGCTGACCAACGTCATCGCCTTCGGCCTCGCCTACTGGGAGCTCGACCGCGGCGGTCCGGTCAGCCGTACCCAGACCCCTCGTGAAGAGCTCCAGCTGGCGGACTTCCGCTTCTCGCAGGACGAGAACGACGACGCGGTCCAGGAAGTCGCGGACGGCGCGAGCAAGGTCTCCGACTGGGTCCCCACCCTGGTCGACTACCTGTACGTTTCCGTGACCAATTCGACCGCTTTCAGTCCGACGGACACGATGCCGCTGTCCGCCCGCGCCAAACTCCTCATGGCCGTACAGAGCGTGGCGGCCCTGCTGACCTCGCTGCTGGTCATCGCGAGGGCGGTGAGCATCCTGCGCTGAACCGCCACCCCCGGATCCCCGAGCGGCGTTCACGGCTTCGGGCGGCCGTCGTCCTCCCGGTCACTGCGGAGCACGACCGTGCTGTGCGACTCCAGCCGGAGGAAGCCGCCCGGTTTCAGTTCCCGCTCGTCCGGGACGTCCGTCGTCGCGGTGTCGAAGAGCAGCGTCCAACGGGGGGCGAATCGGCTGCCGGGGAGGCGGAAGTCCACGGCGGCGCCGGAGCTGTTGAACAGCAGCAGGAAGGAGTCGTCGGTGACCCGGTTGCCGTAGCGGTCGGGTTCGGTGATGGCTTCGCCGTTGAGGAACATGGTGAGGGTGCCGGCGTTCGGCAGCGTCCAGTCCTCTTCCTCCATCGGCGAGGCGTCCGGACGCAGCCATTCGACGTCGGCCGGGAGACCCGTGTGTCCGGCGGCGCGTCCGGAGAAGAAGCGCCTGCGGCGCAGGACGGGGTGCTTGCGGCGGAGCCGGATCAGGCGGGAGGTGACGTCGAGCAGCCGTTCGCCGCGCTCGTCCAGCTCCCAGTCGATCCAGGCTGTGGGGTTGTCCTGGCAGTACGCGTTGTTGTTGCCTCCCTGGGTGCGGCCGAGTTCGTCCCCGTGGCTGATCATCGGGATGCCCTGGGAGAGGATCAGCGTGGTCATCAGGTTGCGCTGCTGGCGCTCGCGCAGGGCCAGCACCGCGGGGTCGTCCGTCTCGCCTTCCGCGCCGCAGTTCCAGGAGCGGTTGTCGTCCTCGCCGTCCCTGCCTTCCTCGCCGTTCGCGTCGTTGTGCTTGCGGTCGTACGAGACGAGGTCGCGGAGGGTGAACCCGTCGTGGGCGGTGACGAAGTTGACGCTGGCCAGGGGGCGGCGCCGGTCGTGTTCGTAGAGGTCCGCGGAGCCGGTGATGCGGGAGGCGAATTCGCCGAGCGTGCCTTCGCGGCCGCGCCAGTAGTCGCGGACGGCGTCCCGGTAGCGTCCGTTCCACTCCGACCACAGGGGAGGGAAGTTGCCGACCTGGTAGCCGCCTTCGCCCAGGTCCCACGGTTCGGCGATGAGCTTGACGCGGCTGATGACGGGGTCCTGCTGGATGACGTCGAAGAAGGCGGAGAGCCGGTCCACCTCGTGGAACTGGCGGGCGAGCGTGGCGGCGAGGTCGAAGCGGAAGCCGTCGACGTGCATCTCCTGCACCCAGTAGCGCAGCGAGTCCATGATGAGCTGGAGCACGTTGGGGTGGCGCATCAGCAGGCTGTTGCCGGTGCCGGTCGTGTCGTAGTACTGGGAGCGGTCCTCGTCGGACAGCCGGTAGTACGCGCTGTTGTCGATGCCCTTGAAGGCCAGCACGGGTCCCTTGTCGTTGCCCTCCGCCGTGTGGTTGTAGACGACGTCGAGGATGACTTCGATGCCCGCCGCGTGGAGCGCCTTCACCATCTGCTTGAACTCGGTGACCTGCGCTCCGCGGCCGCCGCTCGCGGCGTATGCGTTGTGGGGGGCGAAGAAGCCGATCGTGTTGTAGCCCCAGTAGTTGGACAGGCCCTTTTCGGCCAGGTGGCCGTCCTGGACGAACTGGTGCACCGGCATCAGTTCCAGGGCGGTCACCCCGAGGCCGGTCAGGTGGCCGATGATGGCGGGGTGGGCGATGCCCGCGTAGGTGCCCCGCAGTTCTTCGGGCAGGGCCGGGTGGGTGCGGGTGAGGCCGCGTACGTGGCCTTCGTAGATGACGCTGGCGCCGTAGGCGTGGCCGGGGGGTGTGTCGTCACCCCAGTCGAAGCCGCGGTCGGTGACCACCGACAGCATGGTGTGGCCCGCGCTGTCCAGGGTGTTCGGTTCCGCGCCGTCCGCGAAGCGGTGGCCGTACAGGGACTCGTGGTGGTCGAGCTGCCCCTCGATGGCGGTGGCGTACGGGTCCAGCAGGAGCTTGGCCGGATTGCAGCGGTGTCCGGCGGCCGGGTCGAACGGCCCGCGGACCCGGTAGCCGTACCGCTGACCGGGGCCCACGTCGGGCAGGTAGATGTGCCACGCGGACCGGTCGATCTCCGTCATCGGGACGCGGGTCTCACGCCCGTCATCGTCCAGCAGGACCAGGTCCACACCCTCCGCGACCTCGGAGAAGAGCGCGAAGTTGGTTCCGGAGCCGTCGTACGTCGCTCCCAGGGGATACGGTTTACCCGTCCATGTACGCATGTGGTCACGCTACTGTCGCGGACGGCTGATCACCGCCGGACGCGCATGAGCGGGCCGTCTCGGGTAACACGGCGTCAATGAGACCTGAACGCGGCGCAGCCGTGAGCGCCGGACGCGTGCCCGTACTGCTGTTGCTACCGGTACAGGCGGCCCTGATGGTGGGTGTGGGGCTGCTGGTCACCGGGCCGCTCGCCGAGCTGTGGCCGTTGGCTGCGGAGGACGGCGTCAACCGCGCCCTGGCCGCGCACCGCGGCGGCCCCGCGACGCCCCTTTCCGAGTGGTTGTCCCTGCTGGCCGGCACGCAGAGTGTGATCACCCTGACCCTCCTCGCCGTCGTCACCCTGCTGGCCGTGTCGCGGGGACGGCGGCTGCGGGAAGCGGTCTTCCTCGCCGTGGCCGTCGCCGCGCAGTCGGCGGTGTTCCTGCTGGTGACCATGATCGTGGAACGGCCCCGCCCGGGCGTGCCGCACCTGGACCCGGCGCCGCCCACCTCCAGTTTTCCCTCCGGGCACGTCGGGGCGTCCGTGGCGCTGTTCGGGGGCTTGGCCGTCCTGGTGGCCGTCCGTCTGCGCGGCGCGCGGCGATGGGTGCGGTACGCGGTGATCACCGCGCTGGTGCTGGTCCCGGTGGCCGTGGCGTTCTCCCGGGTGTACCGGGGCATGCACCACCCCTCCGACGTGGTGGCCGGTCTGCTCAACGGGGCGTGCACCCTGCTGGTCGTGGCCCACGCGCTGCTGCTTCCGGGGCGGCCCCGGGCGGCGGGCTCGGCCCACGCGGAGTCGCTCCCCTCGGCCCGCGCCACCGATGAGGACGGGGTGGCCGACGCCGCCCGGGGGCGGCGGGTCGTGGTCGTGCGTCACCCGCACGGCTGCGGCGAGGAACTGGCCGGGCGGGTGCGGGGCGTCCTGCGCCGCCACGGTTACGCCGATCAGGTGTGGACCCCGACCTCCGCCGAGGATCCCGCCGGCGCCCTCGCCCGCCTGGTCGCCGAGGCGGACACCGGGCTCGTCGTGGTCTGCGGCGGGGACGGCACCGTACGGGCCTGCGCCGACGTGGTGTCCGGCACCGGTATCGCCCTCGCGGTCGTTCCCTGCGGCACCGGCAACCTGCTCGCGCGCAACCTGCGGCTCCCCTCCGATCCGGCCGCCGCCCTGGAGGCGGCCCTGTCCGGGGAGACGGCCCGGATCGACGTGGGCCGGGTGCGGGGGGACGGGCTGGAGCCGGTCCTGTTCACCGTCATGGCGGGAGCGGGCTTCGACGCCGCGATGGTGGGGGACGCCTCGGAGCGCGTCAAGGAGCGCCTCGGCTGGGCCGCGTACGTCCTCTCGGCGGTCCGCCACCTCGGCGACCCCCGCATGCGCCTGTCCGTGCGGCTGGACGGGGGCGCGGTGCTCGAGCGCCGGGCCCGGATGGTCGTGATCGGCAACGTCGGCACGCTGCAGGGCGGGCTGCCGCTGCTGCCCGACGCCCGGCCCGACAGCGGGCGCCTGGAGGTGGTGCTGCTGGACCCCAGGGGCGCGCGCGGCTGGCTCGCGGCGGCGGGGCACATCGGCTCGCGCATGCTGCCGGGCCGGGCGACCCGGGCTTCCGGCGGAGCCCGCGGTGCGCGCGGCGCGGTGGCCGGCGGGGCGCTGGAGTACTTCAGCGCCGTACGCGTCGACATCCGCTTCGCGAAGCCCCAGCCGCGCGAGCTCGACGGTGACGTCGTCGGCTCCGGGACCCGGCTGACGGCCGAGGTGGAGCCGGGTGCGCTGCGGATCTTTCTGCCGCCCCGGCCACTGACCACCGAGGTCGCCGCGGCCCCGGCCGAACAGGCTCCGTCCACCGTCGGCGGCTGAGTTCCGGCCGCGCACCGCACCAGTCAGACAGGGGGTACGCACATGGGCACCGCGACGCGGGTACCGCAACGCAGCGAGGTGGTGGCGGTGGAGGCCGAGCTGGAGGTGGAGGGCGAGGAGCTGTCCGCCGAGGAGGCCTGGTCCGCGCTGCGCCGGTACGGGGGCTGGAGCCTGGTGCGGGACTCCTTCATCCGGTTCCGGTACGCCGACGGGTTCAGCCATTCCAGGGCGCTGGCGCTCCAGACGGTCCTGTCGATCGTCCCGCTCGCCATCGCCGTCGTCGGCCTGTCCGGCGTGCTGCACACCGAGGACATCGGCCGGATCGCCGAGCTGACCATCCGTAGGCTGGCGAGCGGCCCCAGTCAGGACGTGGTGGACGACGCCCTCGCGCAGAGCCACCACCGGGCCGGGGACGGCAGCCAGGTCGCCCTCTGGCTCGGTCTGCTCTTCTCGGTGGTGAACGTGACCACGAGCCTGTGCCAGGTCGAGCGCGGCGCCAACCGCATCTACGGAACGGAACGCGACCGGCCGTTCCTGTCCAAGTACACGCGCGGGCTGGTGATGTCCCTGCTGGCCGGGCTGCCGCTGGGGCTCAGCTTCGCGGTCACCGTGCTCGGGGCGGAGCTGAGCCGCGCCGTGGCGGAGGTCTACCACCTCGGCCCGGACGTGATCCGCGTGTGGGACGTGCTGCGCTGGCCGCTGGGGATCCTGCTGGCCATCCTCGCCACCAGCGCCATCTTCCGTCTCTCGCCCCGGCGCACCCAGCCCGGCTACACCTGGCTGGCGTTCGGCGCCGCGGTCTACCTGGTGCTGTGGCTGCTCGCCACCTGGGGCCTGAGCCTGTACGTCGGGGCCAGCGGCTCATTCGCCACCGTGTACGGGCCCCTCAGCGCGTTCGTGTCGCTGCTGCTGTGGTCCTACCTCACCTCGATGGCCCTCTTCCTGGGCCTGGCGTTCGCCGCCCAACTGGAGGCCGTACGGGCCGGGGTGAGGGAACCGGTCACCGAGGACCCCGGAGTCTGACGCGGCCCGGTGTCGGACGGCTCCGGAGGGGGCACGAGACACCGACGGGCTCCGGCCGGGCACGACGCAACTGTGAAAGGAACCACGAGGAACATGGCACGACGCTCCATCCGGCTGAGGCGACACGTCACCCGGCTCCTGTCCGGCCGTTCGGGGCCCGACGCGCGGTTCGGCGTGCGGCTGGTGACGACGGTGGCCGCCACCGCGCTGGTGTCGGTGCCCTTCGCGGTCGCCCTGGTGCTGGTGGAGTCCCGGTGGGGGCCCTTGCACCGGCTCGACCAGGGAGCGGCCGAGCGGCTCCATCGTGCCGCTGTGGACCATCCCGCCTGGGTGCGGGTGCTCGAATTCCTCACGCAGGTGGTGTGGGGGCCGCTCACCATGCGCCTCCTGGTGGCGGCGCTGGTGGTGTGGCTGCTGCTGCGCGGGGCGGTGCGCCTGGCGCTGTGGGCGGCGGTCACCGCGACGGCCGGCGGCCTGCTGGGGATGCTGGTGAAGAACGTGGTGGAGCGGACCCGGCCGCACCTGCCCGATCCCGTCGCGCACGCGCCCGGGTTCTCCTTCCCCTCCGGTCACGCCCTGGCGGCCACCACGTCCTGCGCGGTCCTGCTGCTGGCCCTGCTGCCGCTGGTGCCCCGGGCCTGGCGTCCGCTTCCGTGGGCCCTCGCGGCGGTCTCGGTGATCGGCGTAGGGTACACCCGGGTGGCCCTCGGCGTGCACTGGGTCAGCGATGTGGTGGGGGGCTGGCTGCTCGGGCTGGCCGTGGTCACGGCGACCACCTTGGCGTTCGAGGCCTGGCGGGCGGATGTCGGGCGGCCCAGGACCACACCCGTACAGGGCCTGGAGCCCGAGATCACGGCCGAGCACCCCGAACCTCCCGCGGGCGCCTGCTGAGCACGACGACTCCCGTGCCCCGCCCCGCCGTAATCCGTTCCGCCCATACCCCATGACCGACCCGGCCAATGCGACAAGATCTGAGGGCGAGTTCTAGCGGATACGACCCTTCCCCAAATCGACAACTTGTTTGAGGATCATGGGCGGTCCGGAAGCATTTCATCCGCTTCTATGTCCAGGCGCCCCTACACGATGAGGATCCATGCTCTCCCGACACGACATTCCCACCTCCGCCGCGATATGGAGATCCGTCCGGACAACGAGCGGGGGAGCGCTGGTCCTTTGAGGTTCCGGATCGGCCGTCCCAGCAATCCGCCCGCCCACCGGCCCACGGAAGAACCGGCATCCCCTTCCGTCAGCGCCCCGCCCCCGGCCTCCGAAGCACCCTTGTCGGAGTACGAGATACACCTGATCAAGTCTTCGGCATCGGTGGTCGCCCCCGTGGCCGAGGAGATGACGGTCTACTTCTACGCCATCCTGTTCGCCCGCTACCCGCAAGTGCGTCCGATGTTCCCGCCGGGGATGGACACCCAGCGCGGTCGCCTCCTGCGCGCGCTCCTGCACATCGTGGACGTGGTCGACGACCCGGCGAACCTGGTCCGCTTCTGCGGGCACCTCGGCCGCGACCACCGCAAGTTCGGCACCCTCGCCGCGCACTTCCCGGCGGTCGGCGAGTGCCTCCTGGCCTCCCTCGCACGCTATGCCGGTCCGGCCTGGACGCAGGACATCGCCGACGCGTGGACGAAGGCGTACGGCGTGGTCTCCGACGTCATGATCAGCGCGGCCGAGGAGGACGCGGCGGTGCGGCCCGCCGTCTGGCCCGCCACGGTGGTGCACCACCTCCCCCGCGGACACGGCATCGCCGAGATCACCGTGCGCCCGCACCAGCCCTACGCGTACCAGGCCGGGCAGTACGTGAGCATGGAGACGCCGTGGTGGCCGAAGCTGTGGCGCTACTACTCCCCCGCCAACGCACCTCGAGCCGACGGCACCCTCACCTTCCACGTCCGCGCGGTGCCCGGCGGCTCGGTCAGCGAAGCGCTGGTGCACCGGGCGGCGGTGGGCGACGTACTGCGGCTGGGCCCCCCGCTGGGCGACATGGTCCTGGACGCGGCCGTGCACAAGGACCTGCTCTGCGTGGCCGGCGGTACGGGGCTGGCCCCGATCCGCGCCATCATCGAGGAGGTCGCCCGCCGCGGGGGACGCCACCAGGTGGACCTGTTCCTCGGCGCCCGCACCGGCAACGAACTGTACGGGGTGGACGACATGCTGCGGATGGTCCAGCGGCACCACTGGCTGACCCTGCGCGGCGCGGTCTCCCACGAGAACGGTCCGGGTCTGCGGGGATCACTGCCGCAGGTGCTGGCCGAGTACGGGCCGTGGTACCAGCACGACGCGTTCCTCAGCGGACCGGCGGCAATGGTCGCATCCGCCAGCGAAACGCTGACCCGCCACGGTACGTTGCCCGACCGTATCCATCACGACCCGTTCGAGACGCCCGTCCTGTCCGCCCGCTGAACCGGATCCCCGTCCCCACTCCCAGGAGCAGTCCAGTGATCTTCCCCCCACCGTCGTCCGGTTCGGCCGGTGAGCACCGGTTGCAGCAGCAGCTGGGTACGGCCGAGCGCGCCGCCCGCTTCTACGACCAGCAGGTACGCCCCCACCTGACGGACGAGATGCGGGAGTTCATCGGCTTCCAGAGCATGGTGTTCCTGGCGACCGCCGACTCCCACGGAGAGTGCGACGCCAGCTTCCGCGCCGGGCCGCCGGGATTCGTCCACGTCATCGACTACCGGACGCTCGCCTACCCGGAGTTCCGCGGGAACGGGGTGCTCGCCAGCGCCGGCAACATGACCGAGAACCCCCACCTGGGCATGCTCTTCGTGGACTTCACCCACCACCACGTGGGACTGCACGTCAACGGCGTCGCCCGGCTCTACGACGACGCGGACCTGCGCCGCGTCCATCCCCAACTGCCCACCGACGTCGCGCCGGGGCGGGGACCCCAGCTGTGGGTCCACGTCACGGTCCAGGAGGCGTACATCCACTGCTCGAAGTACATACCGCACCTCGAACCCGCTCCCCGCCCCGTGAGCCACGACCCGGCCCGGCCCAAGGACGCGGACTACTTCACCAAGCGCCGTACCGCGGTGTGGTCGGGACTTTCCTGACACGGCGCGCACGGGCGCATGCGCACGGGCGTGAGGGGCACGAGCGCGCTGTGACATCGACTCTGAGCAGCGAAGGGCGCCGCGGGCGCGCCCCCGCCACGGCGGTCGCGGCGCGCGCCCGCGGCGCGTTGCGCGGTACGGCCGTACGGCTCTGGCACGACAACGTGGCGGACTCGGCGGCGGCGCTGACCTATTACGGCCTGCTCGCGCTGCTGCCCGCGCTGGTGGTCGCCGTCTCCCTGGTGGGGCTGCTCGGGGACCCGACGCGCAAGCGGCTCGTCGCCGAACTCACCTCCTACGCGCCTCCCCAGTCCGCGCAGGTGCTCCAGGACGCGCTGAACGGCCTCTCGGCGGCGCACACCTCGGTGTGGACGCTGGCGATGGGCGGGGTGGTCAGCGCGCTGTGGTCGGCTTGCAGTTACCTCGCCGTGTTCCGCCGGGCCCTGCACACGATGCACCGGGTCCCCGACACCCGGCCGCCGCTCCGCGCGGCGCACATGCTGCTCATCACCTCCGGCCTGCTGCTGCTCCTCCTCATGGTGGGCGCCGTGGGTCTGGTGGCCTCCGGTCCGCTGGCCCGCCGGCTCGCCGCGGCCGCCGGGGTGGGCGTGGGGAGCCTGACCGTTCTGCGCTGGCCGGTCCTGCTCGCCGTCGTCACGCTGCTGATCCTGATCCTCTTCCGTACCGGGCCGGCCGGCACCCGCGGTACCCGGCGGGGGCTGCCGGGCGGCGTCCTGGCCGCGGCCCTGTGGCTCGGCGCGTCGCTGGTCTTCACCCTCTACACGCAGCTGAACACCTACGGCCGCCTGTACGGCTCGCTGGCCGGCGTCATCGTCTTCGTGGTGTGGCTGTGGTTCGCCAACCTCGCGCTCCTGGCGGGGGCCCAGTTCAACAGGGAGCTGGCCCGCACCCGCGCGGACTGACAGCCGGGGCGGGGGCGGAGCGGACCCCGTCAGCGGCCGGCGGCGCGTTCCACGACCAGGCGGACGGCGGCGGTCGTGAGGTCCGGGTCGTGGAGCTGGACGTAGTGGTCGCTGCCCGTGGCCAGCAGGTGCGGGGTCTGCGGGGCCAGTGCCACCAGCGACTGCTGGGCCTCGGGCCAGGCCGCTTCCAGCCGGGCCAGGAGTTCCCGGCCCATCGAGGCGGGCGCCGCGAAGGGCTCCGTCTTGCTGAGGACGGCGAGCGGGACGTGCGGCAGCGGGCCCGCCCGTTCGACGGCCGTCACCGCCCCGTCGATGTCGACCTGTTCGAACGCCGGATCGTCGTCGAAGCGGGTGCCGGGATGGCGCAACCCGTCCACGTACGCGGGCCAGACGGCCCCGAGGCCCCGTTTCAGCGCCGGGGCGAGCGCGTCCAGGAGGACGAGGCCGCGGGTGCGGTCCGGGTGCTGCTTCGCGTACAGCAGGGTGATCAGGCCCCCGTAGGAATGCCCGACCAGTACGTACGGTCCCGGCACCTTGCCCGCGGTCAGGACGCGGTCGAGGTCCCGCACCACGGCGGACAGCTCCCGGGTGCCGGTCACCGGGCTGCTGCGGGTGGTGAGGGCCGGCGGATCGGTGTAGCGCAGGGTGCCGGGCCGGTCGTACAGACACACCCGGGTGAACGTCGCCACGCCCGGGAAGACGGCCGGCGCCTTGGGCACGGGCGGCGCGGTGTCGGTGAGGGTCCAGCTGTCGGACGACTCGTGCAGGCCGGCCACCAGGACGACGGTCGGCGCGCCGCTGCCGCGGCAGTGCAGGTACACCGTGCGCCCGCCGCCGATAGCCACGTGCTGCACGGTGTCACCGCCGTCGGCGGAAGGCGCGGGGGCCGGTGGCCGGGCGGGGGCGGGCGCCCCCGCGCAGAGCGTCAGCGCGGCGGCGACCGCGACCAGCACGGCGGCGCGGGGACGTCGGCGCATGTCCGGGGGCCTCCTTCCGGCCGGTCCGGCGGCTACGGGGCGAAGATGCGCGAGAGGTACGAGCCGAGGCCCGCGCCGGCCGGGGGACTCAGCCGGGCGCCCAGGTAGCCGTCGGGGCGCACGACGAAGGCCACCGGCCCCTCCCCCGCCCCGTACATCCGGGCGAACTCGCCCCGCGCGTCCCGGTACACGGGGACCGGGGCCGCCGTGCCGGCGTCGGTGGTGGCGAGCACCGCGCAGATGTTCGCCTGTCCCGGGGCCAACTCCTCGATCACTTCATGGAGTTGTTCGATGTGGGGTACCTCGGGCCCGGGCCCGTAGAGCAGCAGGGTGTGTTCACGGCCGCGCAGTACGTCGAACAGCCGCAGCGGGTACGCGGTGACCTCCGCGACGAGCCCGCCGCAGTCGGGCGCGCGTTCGCCGGGCTGCGGGCCCGGGCCGGCGTCCGGCTCCGGCGGCTGTACGAGGGGGCTGTCCGGGTAGCCGACGAGGAGTTGCGCCTCGCGCCGCATCAGGGTCATCGGGTCCTCCGGGTCGGCGTCCATGCCCGCGGTGGCGTGCCGTACGGTGCGTCCGACCACCTCCTCGCCGACCGGGCGGCGTTCGGTGCCGTAGCTCGCGAGCAGGTCCGGGTCGGCGGTCCCCTCGACGGCCAGGGCGAGCTTCCAGGCCAGGTTCCAGGCGTCCTGGATGCCGGTGTTCATGCCCTGGGCGCCGGTCGGCGGGTGGATGTGCGCGGCGTCCCCCGCGACGAAGACCCGCCCCTGTCCGTACCGGCCCGCCAGCCGGTGACTGATCCGGAACACGGAGGACCAGCGCAGCGCGGACGCGGTCGTGGGCTGCGGCGACAGCCGGTCGAGCACCTTCTGCACGTGGGTCAGGTCGGGCGCCCGGCCGCCCTCCAGGCCGTGCGCCACCCCGTCGCCGCCGGCCGGCGCCCCGGCGGAGAGTTCGGGCGGCACCAGCATCGACATGCGGTACCGGTGTACGCCGGGCAGCGGGATGCACACCAGCAGGTCGTCGAGGGCGCCTTCGGCGTCGCGGTGTTCGCTGCGGACGCCGTACCCGTGGGGCACGTCCCAGTCGACCTCCACGTCGGCCAGCATGTACTCGTCGGGCAGTGCGCCGCCTTCGAAGGCCAGCCCGAGGCCCTTGCGCACGCTGCTGTGCGCGCCGTCGCAGCCGACGAGGAAGCGGGTCCGTACCTCCTCATCGCCGTGCGGGGTGCGCAGCACGCAGGTCACGCCGGTGGCGTCCTGGGCGAAGGAGACCAGCTCGGTCTCGCGCTCGATCGCGGTCCCGAACCGGTTCAGGTACTCCTCCAGGATGCGCTCGGTCTCGTACTGCGGCAGGGCGGCGAAGCCGTACGGCACCTCGGGGGGCAGTGCCAGATCGATGCGGCCCTTCTCGGTGCCGTTGAGGTACATGAACTGCCCGCGCATCGGGACGGCGGCTTCGAGGGCGTCCCGGACGAGGCCGATCCGGTCCCAGAGCTCCAGGGTGCGGGGCTGGATGCCGACGGCCTTCGCATAGGGGAGCCGGGCCGGGAGCCGGTCGACGATGCGGCAGGAGATCCCCCGTCTGCGCAGTTCGCCCGCGGCCGTCAGACCGACCGGTCCGGCGCCCGCCACCAGGACGTCCGCGTGTGCCGCATCGTGGTGCGCCATGGCGTTCTCCCCATGTGTGGTCCCCCGCGCGAAGGATGCACTTCCATGGTGGCCCGGCGGTGCGCGAGCGGCCATCGCACGGCCGGCCCGCGCCCGGTGGGGTCAGGGCACGGCGGTGGCGAGCCGCGGGTAGTCGACGACCAGGCCGTCGGCGTCGAAGGTGACGTCACTGCGGAAGTCACCGGACTCGTAGCGGATCCGGGACCCGGACGGGCCCCGCTCCAGCGGGGTGTACGTCTGACGGTCCGCGCTCACCATGAGGTCCGGCACGGAGACCCAGGCCATCAGGAAGGTCCGCGCGGCGGCGCCGGGCCGGCGGTGGAGGCCGTGCCGGAGCACCGGCATGGTGTTGGTGAGCGGGCACAGGCCCAGGTCGCAGTCGAGGGCTCCGTCGAGGTCGGGCCGCGGTGTCCCGTTCTGCGTCCACCGTCCCTCGTCGTCGCGGAGCAGCTCCAGGCGGGCCGTCGTGTCCTGCGTCTCGACCGTGACGGACAGGCGCCGGGTCACGTACTCCGGTCCGGTCTCCATCTCGTACGCCAGCCAGTAGGGCGCCGGATCCAGGGCCACCGCCCGGCCGCGGGCGCGCAACCGCCCTGTGGCGAGCTCCGCCCACGCCGTGGTGTACCCCCGCGAGGGCAGGACTTCCCAGGTTCGCACCAGTGCGTGCGTGTCGGGCGGCGCCATGGCGGCAGTCTAGGGCCGGGGCCGGCTACGCGGCCGCGTGGAAGAAGGCCGCCGCCTCGCCGCGGGAGGCGACACCGAGCTTCGTCAGGATCTTGGCGACGTGGAACTTGACCGTCGATTCGCTGATGTGCAGTTCCTGCGCGATGGCGCGGTTGCGGTGTCCTTGTGCCAGCCGCATGAGGACTTCGAGTTCCCGTGCGCCCAGGGCGGCCAGCGGGTCGATGGCGGTGGCCGCGGGCGCGTCCGGGGTGGTCAGGGGGATGACCGCGGACACGGTGGTGCCCCAGCCGGGGACGGGGTCGATGTCGAGGCGTCCGCCGAGGACCTCCAGCCGGTCCGCGATGCGGGTGGGGCCGAGGCCGCAGTAGCTCATGCCGCCCGGCCCGTCGTCCCGTACGGTCACCCGTAGTTCCTGGCCGGTGATCTGCCAGCCCACGTGGACGCGGGTGACGGGGTCCTGTTCCAGGACGGCGAGCAGCAGCTCCCGGGCGATGGCCCGCGCCGTGTGGGCCACGTCGGCGGCCACGCTGCGGGTGGAGTCGGGTGCGCCCAGCTCCAGCCGTACGGGGCTGTGGCGCAGCAGCGGGCGCAGTGAGTCCGCGAGCCGGGCGAAGGCCTCGTCGGCCCGTTCCTCGGCCATGGCCTGGTCGCGTTCCGCCTCGGCGCGCAGTTCGGCCAGTCCGGACACGGCCAGTTCGGTGGCGGTCGAGCGGGCCGCCGAGTCGTGGAGGTTGCGACTGCGCAGGACCCCGAGCAGGGCGGTCAGCGTGGCGCTGTGACGGGCGCTCAGTTCGGCGATGACCCGGGCGCGGGTGTCCGCCGCGGCGCGGGAACGGGCGAGGGCGCCGGGGGCGGCCTCCGCGGCCAGCCGGTCGAAGTGGCTGACCACCAGGGTCCACAGCGCCTGGACCACGGCCAGTGCCGCGTCCTCGGCGGGAGCCGCGTCCTCGTCGCGTACGAGGACCAGGAGCGCGCCCCGCCGGGTCGCGTCGGTCATGACCGCGATGACCGGCCGGTCGGCCCCGGCGATGGCCGCCCTGCCCTGCCAGGGCTGTCCGGCGGTGCCCGCCCGGAACAGCGGCTCCATGTCCGCGGTGCTGATCCGGGTCGCGTACACCTCGTCGCCGAAGGACTTGAACGGTGAGTGGGCGCAGTGCGTGGACAGTTCGGCGGCGGCCCGGTGCGGCACGAGTCCGGAGAGGACCGCCGAGAGCCGGGGCAGGATCTCCCCCAACGGCTGCCGGATGACGTCGTACCCGGCGGCCAGCGCGGCGAGTGTCGCCTCCCCCGCGGCGAGCGGGGGCGTGGTCGGGGTGGTGAGGGGCGCGGCGGTCGCGATCAGCTCCATGGGGTCAGCCTAGCCAGCGCGGCCCTGACCCCCACTGGACTTTCGGCCAGGTACCACTGGTCCGAAGACGGGCCGGATTCCCCGCCGTCCGGCCAGAGGCTTGAGCCATCGACGAACAAGATCCACAGCGGGGAGACACTGACATGGAAGCGATCGTCTACAACGAGTTCGGCGGGCCGGAAGTCCTGCGTCACGAGCGGATCGGGAAGCCGGAGCCGCGCGCCGGGGAGGTCCGGGTGAAGGTGGTGGCTGCCGGCGTCAACCCGCTGGACTACAAGCGGCGTTACGGCTGGGTCGAGGAGTTCTACCCGAGCGTGTTCCCGATGGTCCCCGGGCTGGAGTTCGCCGGTGTCGTCGACGCGGTCGGCGAGGGCGCCACCCATGTCGCCGTCGGGGACGAGGTCCTGGGCTGGACCCGGACGGGCGCGTACGCCGAGTACGCCATCGCCGACGACATCGTCCGCAAGCCGGCCGGGCTGTCCTTCGAGCGCGCCGCTTCGCTGCCGGTGGCCGGCGAGACCGCGCAGCGGGTCCTGGACCTGCTGCGGGTGAAGGCGGGCGAGACACTGCTGGTGCACGGGGCGGCCGGGGTGGTCGGCTCGGTGGCGGTGCAGCTGGCGGTGGCCGCGGGGATCACCGTCATCGGCACGGCTTCCCTGCCCAACCACGACTACCTGCGCGCCCTGGGTGCCGTGGCGGTCGAATACGGTGACGGCCTCGCCGGGCGGGTGCTCGCGGTGGCGCAGCAGGGCGTGGACGCGGTGTTCGACGCGGCGGGCCAGGGTGTGCTGCCGCTGTCGATCGAGCTGGCCGGCGGCTCCGCCGAGCGGGTCGTCACCATCGCCGATCCGACCGCCGCCGACCACGGGGTCCTGTTCAGCGGCGGCGGTACGGACCCGGCGGCGATCCGCGCCGGTCTGGCCGAGCACGCCCGCCTGGCCGCCGAGGGCCGCTTGCAGGTGCGTCTCGGGGAGGTGTTCGCCCTGGCGGACGCCGCGAAGGCGCAGCAGCTGAGCGAGTCGGGGCACGCCCGCGGCAAACTGCTGATCCGGCCCTGAGTCCTCGGCCCGGCTCCGTCGCGCGGGGGCCCGGGTGCCGGGGCGGGCCCGGGGCGTGAGAGGGTCGGGCCCGACAGGAGGAGGGCAGGGTGACCGGTACGGCGTCCCAAGGGCTGGTCCTGGTGGCGGACGACGACGCCGCCATCCGTCGCTCGCTGGAGCGCGGGCTGCGGCTGAGCGGCTTCACGGTGCTCCTCGCCGAGGACGGTCCGGGCGCACTGCGGCTGCTCGCCGACCGGAACCCGGACGTCGTCGTCCTGGACGTGTCGATGCCGGGCCTGACCGGTACCGAGGTCTGCCGTGATCTGCGGCAGCGGGGCGACGAGACTCCGGTCCTGATGCTGTCGGCGCTCGACGAGCTGGCCGACCGGGTCGCCGGACTCCAGGCCGGGGCCGACGACTACCTGGTGAAACCGTTCGCCCTGGAGGAACTGGTGCTGCGGCTGCACGCCCTGCTGCGGCGCCGGCCGGCCCAGGCCCCCTCGGACGTACTGCGGGCCGGTTCCCTGGTGGTGGACGAGGCCACCCGCCAGGTGCGCAACGGCGACGCCGAAGTTCACCTGACCAGGCGGGAGTTCGAGCTGTTGGTGCAGTTCGTACGCAACGCCGGGATCGTCCTCACCCGGGACCGGCTGCTGGACCGGGTGTGGGGGTACGACTTCGAGGTGCGCACCGACGCCGTCGACACGTTCGTCAGCTACCTGCGGCGCAAGCTGGAGGAGGGCGGCCGGCCCCGGATGATCCACACGGTGCGTGGTGTGGGCTTCGTCCTGCGGGTGCCGGACGACCGGAGCCGGCCGTGAAGCTCGCCACCCGCATCGCGCTCTCGGTCACCGTCGTGGTGCCCCTGCTGGTGCTCGCGGCGGGGCTGCTGGTGCTCGGGCTGGTCACCCGCGACCTGCACCAGCAGCAGGACTCCCGGCTGCGGGACCGGGCCTCCGCGGTCCTGCCCGACGTCAGGGCGCTGCTCGCCGCCGACCTCAAAGGCCGTCCGAAGGTGGAGCAGAACCAGCACCGCAAGGTTCTCGGTGATGCGCTCGACGCCGGGATCACGGTGCGGAGCGCGGACGGGAACCTCGTCCTGGAGGGCGGTCCCCATCCCGCCGATCCGACCCGGCTGCCCGACCGGACCCCGGACGGGCCCGTCACGGTCCGGTCCAAGGGGCACGCCTGGCGGGTGCTGGCCGTCCCGGTGGGCGGGGCGGCGCCGGGCACGCTGTGGCTGACGGTCCCCGCCTCCGCGACGGACCCGCAGCTCGTCGCCGTGCGCGGCCGGGTCCTGCTGGTCGCGCTGGTGTCGGCTCCTGCGTCGGGCCTGATCGCGTACGGACTGGCCGGGCGCGCCACCGCCTCCGTACGGCGGTTGAGCCGCCGGGCCGCCGCGCTCGACCCTCGGGCGGGCGCCGCGGCCTTCGCGACGGCGCCGGTGAACATCGCCGAGGTGGACGAGCTGTCCGCCGCCATCGGCCAGTTGCTGGCCCGCTACGACGAGCAGGCGCTGCGGACGGCGCAGGCGCTGGAGACCGCGCGTTCCTTCTCGTCCGCCGCCTCGCACGAGCTGCGCACACCGCTGATGAGCATGCGGACGGACCTGGACGTGCTCGCGGCCCACCCCGATCTCTCCCCCGGTGAACGGGCCGAGGTGGTGCGGGACCTCCAGAGCGATCACGCCCGGCTGCTGGAGCTGCTGACGGCGCTGGCGATGCTGGCCCGGGGCGACCTGGTGGAGGCGTCCGCGTTCGGCCCGCTGGACCTTGCGGAGCTGGTGGACGCGGCGGTGGGCGACGCCGGCCGGCGCCGGCCCGAGGCCCGGCTGACCGCGGAGCTCCCCGCCGAGCTGCCGGTCCGGGGCTGGGACGCCGGGTTGCGGATCCTGCTCGACAACCTGCTGGGCAACGCCGTGACCCACGGGCACCGGCCGGGCGAGGCGCCCGTGGTCGCGGTGCGGCTTCGGGCCGAGGGCGGGTACGCGGTGCTGACCGTGGACGATTCGGGGCCCGGCGTCCCGCCCGGTGAGCGAGAGGCCGTCTTCCGGCGCTTCCACCACCGCCCGGGCAGCCCCGGCTCCGGGCTCGGACTGACGCTGGTCGCCCAGCAGGTGGCGCTGCACGGGGGTACGGTCACCATCGGCACGGCGCCGGGCACGGCGGGCGCCCGCTTCGAGGTGCGGCTGCCGTTGCCGGCCCCGGACGCTCCCGCCGCGCCGCTTCCGTCCCGCCGCGACTGGATCTCGCGCGGCGACTGAGCCCGGGACCGGGGACGCCCGGACCGGACCGGGACCGCCGGGCCGCAACCACCCGACCGGAACCACGGGCCGGGACACCCGACCGGAGCCGCCGACCGGGACCGCCGGGCCGCAACCACCCGACCGGAACCGCCGGCCGCAACCACCCGACCGGGACCCACAAGAAAACCACAAAGACGCCCCCTACCGTCCTGCTCGGCCGACCCGCCCAAGGAGAGCCGGCCAGTCACACGAAGGGGACACCACCATGCCGCACCACCGCAGGACCGCCGCCGCGATCGGCGCCGTCGCACTGACCGGCGCCCTGTTCGCCGCCGCCCCCGCGCAGGCCGACGCCGGCGCCCCGGGCGCGAGCGCCTCGCCGAAGTCCGCGCCGAAGGGCGACGGCGCCAAGGCGATCTGCAAGCGTCTGCCGAAGACCGAGGACCGCGTCAACGCCGCCGTGACCCGGCTGAACGGGGACGCCACCGTCTCCGGATCGATCGCCCGGCTGGAGCAGCGCGTCAACAACGCCAAGTCCGAGGGTCACACGGAGATCTACACCTACCTCAACGACCGTCTGACGGCCCGCAAGAACCTGCTGCCCACGCTGCAGAAGCGGCAGGCGGACCTCAAGGCGGTCAGCACCTGGTGCTCCGCCCAGAAGTCCAAGTGACCGGGCGCGCCGCCGCGGGCCTCGCCGCGCTCGCCGCCGGGGCGGCCCTGCTGCTCACCGGCTGCGGACCGGCCGCCGGCGCCCAGCACAAGGCCCCCCAGTCGGTGTCGGACGACGCCAAGGTCAAGGACATGCAGGACAAACTGGACGCCGCCGACGACGCGGCCGCCCAGGCGGACGCGGACGCCACCCAGAACAACTGAGCGCGTGGGCCATTCGGCTGCTGCGGCGCGCGCGGGCGGCGGGCCCGGGTGAGGCTTGTGATCAGGTCTTCTTCCGGTCTCACGCCTAGGGAAAGGTCCGATCCCATGCCGTTCAGCCCTCGCAAGGACCTGGGACTGCTGGCCCTGCGCCTCGGTACGGGCGGCGTGCTCATGGCACACGGCGCCCAGAAGCTCTTCGGCTGGTTCGGCGGCGGAGGCCTCACGGGCACCGCCAAGGCCATGGAGCACATGGGGTTCGCCCCGGCGCGTCCCAGTGCCGTCGCCGCCGGGCTCGGAGAGGCCGGCGGCGGTGCGCTGCTCGCGCTGGGACTGGCCACCCCGGCGGCGGGCGCCGCCGCGGCCGGCGCGATGGCCGGGGCCGTCTCCGTCCACGCGCCCGCCGGGTTCTTCGCCCAGGGCGGCGGTTTCGAGTATCCGGCCTTCCTCGGCTTCGTCGCGGCCGCGCTCGGTCTCGCGGGGCCGGGGCAGTTCTCCCTCGACCACTTCACGCGTCACCGGCTGGACCGGCCGGCCGTGCTGCTGCTGGCCTTCACCGTCAGCGCGGCCGCGGCGACCGTCGTCGTCACCCGTCGCAACGCGGCCGTGGCCGCCACGGCCGCCGCGGCCGACGAGGGCCCGGACGACGGCGCGTGATGCCCAGGCGACCCACAGCGCGCCCGGCGCGCCGGGACACGGACGAGACCCGCGCCCGAATCCGTACGGCCGCCCGCAGGGCACGCGGCCGACACCCCGTCCCGGGCCCGTCCGCGGTGGCCCCGCTGCTCGTCACGCTGGCGGGGTACGCCTGGCGGATCCTGGTCCTGGCCGCCTTCGCCTACGCCATCTTCGTCGTCCTGGGGCGGTTCCACGAGGTCGCGGTGGCGGTGTTCCTCGGCCTGGTGGTGACGGCGATGCTCCGGCCGCTCGCCGATCTCCTGGCGCGGTGGGTGCCGCGCCCGCTGGCCGTCGCCTTCGCCCTGATCGGCAGCATCGTCCTGGTCCTCGGCATCCTGGCGTTCGTCGGGGAGACCGTCGCCAGTGAATGGGACTCGCTGGTGACCGAGTTCAGGGACGGGCTGGCCCGGATCCAGCCGTGGCTGGAGCGCCCGCCGCTGCGGCTGAACGCCGACGCCCTGAGCGATGCGCAGGCCCGGATCGGCGAGTACCTCTCCAGCCACCGCTCGGACATCGTGAACACCGCCGTCACCGGGGCGGGCCGGCTCGTTGAGGTCCTGACCGTCGCGGCGCTGGCCCTTTTCTGCTCGGTGTTCTTCATCCACTCCGGCGACCGGCACTGGCAGTGGTTCTGCGGCCAGCTCCCGGCCGGCGCGCGCCACCGGGTCGCCGTGGTCGGCCGTGCCGCCTGGAGCACCTTCACCGGCTACACCCGGGGCATCGTGCTGGTGGCCGGGACCAACGCCATCCTCGTCGGCGTCGCCCTGCTGGTGCTGCGCGTGCCGCTCGCCGTGCCGCTCGCCCTGCTGGAGTTCGTCGCGGCGTTCATCCCGCTCATCGGCTCACCCGTGGCCCTGGCCGTCGCCGCCATCATCGCGCTGGCCACCCGGGGGCCGCTGATCGCGGGGCTGGTGATCGTCCTGATCGTGGTGATCGGGCAGATCGAGGGCCATCTGCTGCACCCCCTCGTCATGAGCTGGGCCGTGCGGCTGCACCCGGTGATCGTGGCGCTGTCGGTGATCGCGGGCGCCATCGCCGCCGGTGTGGTGGGGGCGGTGGTCGCGGTTCCGCTGGTCTCGGTCCTGTGGTCGGCCGGCCAGGCGCTGCGCTCCACCGCCCCGACCTGACCTCAGCGGCGGCGGCCCCTGGCCTCCTCGGCCGCGGGACCGAACTGTTCGTCCAGTACCGACAGCCGCCGCCAGTACTCGTCCTCGTCGATCTCCCCGGAGGCGAAACGCCGTCCGAGGACGGCGATCGGCCCTGCCTCACCCGGGGATCCGTGGCCGCCGGAGAAGGGGCGGCCCGCGGCCCACGGCCGGCCCCGCCACGCCGTGCGGCGCAGGACCGTGACGACCGTGACGACGACCGCCGCCCAGATCAGCGGGAAGAAGAGGATCCACGGGCCGGGCCCGTCGAATGCCAGTGTGTTCATCTCGTTCAGCTCCTCGGAAGTGGTCCGTCCGTCGCTTCCGAGACTGCCCGGGCCGGTGGCCCGCGTCGTCGTACGGGTGGCGGCCGTACGGGTACCCCCGGCGGAGTAGGCGCTCAGCTCAGCCAGCCGGGCCGCACCAGACCGGATTCGTAGGCGAGCACGACCAGCTGCGCCCGGTCGCGGGCGCCGAGTTTGACCATGGTCCGGCTGACGTGGGTCTTGGCGGTGAGCGGGCTGACCACCAGCCGGCGGGCGATCTCCTCGTTGGACAGGCCCAGGCCCACCAGCGTCATCACCTCCCGCTCCCGCTCGGTCAGCCGGTCCAGTCCCGCGGCGCCCTGGGCCGCCGCGGGCGCCTTGGAGCGCGCCGCGAACTCGGCGATCAGACGGCGCGTCACCCCGGGCGAGAGCAGCGCGTCACCGGCGACGACCGCCCGCACGGCCCGCAGGAGTTCCTCCGGCTCGGTGTCCTTGACGAGGAAGCCGGACGCGCCGGAGCGGATCGCCTCGAAGACGTACTCGTCCAGGTCGAAGGTGGTCAGCATGACCACCTTCACCGAGGTCAGGGCCGGGTCGGCGGTGATCGTGCGGGTGGCGGCCAGGCCGTCGAGCACGGGCATCCGGATGTCCATCAGGGCGATGTCGGGGGTGAGAGCGCGCACCAGGCGCACCGCCTCGGCCCCGTCGGCCGCCTCGCCCGTGACCTCGATGTCGGGCTGGGCGTCGAGCAGCGCCCGGAAGCCGGCCCGGACCAGTTGCTGGTCGTCGGCGAGCAGGACGCGGATCATCCGGCCTCCCTCGGTACGGGGTCTGCCGGGGCGGCGGTCAGCGGGAGCCGGGCCAGGACCCGGAACCCGCCGTCGGGGCGCGGCCCGGCTTCCAGGGTGCCGCCCTGGGCGGCGGCCCGCTCGCGCATGCCGATCAGTCCGGTGCCGCTGCCGCCCGCCTCGTCGCCGGTGGCGGGGCCGTCGTCGGCCACGTCGAGTTCCAGCCGGCCCGGCCCGCGGCTGATGCGGACCCGTGCGGTGCGGGAGGCGGAGTGGCGGACCACGTTGGTCAGGGCCTCCTGGACGATGCGGAAGGCGGCGAGGTCGGTGGCCGGGGGCAGGACCCCCGGTTCCCCTTCGACGGTGACGGTGAGTCCGGCCGAGGCCGCCTGGGCGACGAGCTCGGGGAGCCGGCCGAGGCCGGGGGCGGGGGCGCGGGGCGCCTCGCCCGGGGCGCGCAGGGTGTCCAGGACCTGCCGGACCTCGCCCAGTGCCTCCTTGCTCGCAGCCTTGATGGTGGTCAGGGCGGTACGGGCCTGCTCGCGGTCGGAGTCGAGCAGGGCGAGGCCCACGCCCGCCTGGACGTGGATGACGGAGAGGCTGTGGGCCAGGACGTCGTGCAGTTCGCGGGCGATGCGCAGCCGCTCCTCCCCGGCCCGGCGGCGTTCGGCGGCCGCCCGCTCGGCGCGGTCGCGGGCCCACTGCTCGCGGCGCAGGCGGATCAGCTCGCAGGCGGCGAGCACGGCCGCCACCCAGGCGGTGACGCCGGCCTCGGTACCCCAGCCGGCGGGTCCGTCGCCCGGCGGCGGGAGCCACCGGTAGAGCCAGTGCCCGATGAGCAGGTGCCCCGTCCACAGCAGGGCGGCGGCGGTCCAGACCGCGTACCGGTGGCCGGCGAGGACGGCGGCGAGGCAGGCCAGCGCCACGCTGATGAACACCGGGCCGTAGGGGTACCCGCCCGCCAGGTAGGCGACGGTGACGGCGCAGACGCCCCACAGGGCGGGCACCGGGTGGCGGTGGCGCAGGACCAGCAGGGCGGGACCGGTCAGCAGCAGGACCCGGCCGGTGACGCCGAGCGGCTCGCTGCCGGGCTGGAGGCGTGCGGCCCATCCGCTGCCGGCCACGGCGATCACGGCCACCAGCAGCGAGGACCGCCACGGCAGGCCGCCGGATCCGGTCCGCTCCGCCCGGTCCGCCCACCGTGCCGCGCCGCGCCGCCGCCACTTGGCCATGCGGCCACGCTAGACGGGCGGGCCCCTCCCCGTCGTCCGCCGGACGGGGCGACCGGGCGTACTCCCGGGGGAGTACGCCCGGGCCGGCGGCGGGTTCAGTGGGTGGTCAGCGGATGGTCGGGGGCGAGGACCTGGGCGATGCGGGCGGCGATGGTCTGGCCGGGGTTCTGTTCGGTGGCCTTGGGGCCCTGCGTGGTGGTGACGGCGATGGACAGCTTCCGCGCCGGCAAGTAGGCCTGCACGGCCGCGTAACCGCTGAACGACGGGTTCTGGAGGATCCAGTCGTGGACGACGAGGACGCCGAAGCCGAAGTGCTGTGCGGCGGTGTTCTTGAGGCAGACGTCGGCGGGGCAGGTGCCGGTCTTGCCGCCGAGGCCGACCGTGCCGGGGTCGAGCAGCGTCCTGAGGCCCTGCGGGGAGAGGAGTTCACCGCTGCCGATGGCGCGGGCCGAGCGGGCCAGGTCGCAGATGTCGCTGGTGAGCACCGCGCCGGCCGCGGTCGTCCAGGAGGGGTTCCAGTAGGTGGATTCCTCGTAGACACCGCGTTCGGAGGTGAAGGCGTGCAGCGCGGGGGCCGGGATCTCGGGGGTGAACGCGTTGTGCGTCCCCTTCAGTGCGAGCGGGGTCGTGATGCGTTCGGCCAGCAGCCGGTCCAGGGGAGTGCCGGTGATCTTCTCCAGTGCGACGCCGAGTATCTGGAAGTTGGCGTGAGAGTAGCTCCAGCTGGTGCCCGGCTTGTACCAGAGCGGCGGGGCCGTGGCGATGTCGACGACGTCGGAGAAGGACCAGTGGCGGAAGGGGGCCGCTTCGAGTTCGGCGAGGAACTTCTTGTCGGTGACGTAGTCGTGGAGTCCGGAGGTGGAGCTGCCGAGCATGCGCAGGGTGATCTCGGAGGCGTGGGGCAGCGTGGGCAGCCAGCGCGAGACCGGGTCGTCCAGGCTCACCTTGCCTTCGTCCACGAGCTGGAGCAGGACGGTGGCCATGTACTCGATGGCGACGGAACCGGAGCGGAAGTGCATGGCGGGGTCGGCGGGGACGCCCGTCATGGACTCCCCCACGGCGCCCGTGACGACGTCCCGGTCTCCCGAGTCCACCTTGAAGACCACCGAGTTCAGGTGCAGGTCCTGGGACGCCTGCCGGACGACGTCCCTGACCCGGGCCGCCTGACCGCCGTCGGTCTTCGGAGAGGAGACACAGGCCTGCGGGCCGCCCGGGGCAGCCGTGGCGGCCGCGGCGGAGGGGATGCCGGTGGGCAGGATCGCGGCGACGATTCCGGCAACGCTGAGCAACGCCGTTCGGGTACGCCTCACGCTCCTCAGTATCGGCGGAAGGCCTCCGGTGCGCTCCTTCACGCCGCAGGGGCCCGGCGTCCCCGGCCGTTACGGGGCGGCCCGCCGCACCGGGGCGGACCGGCTCAGCAGCGCGTGGAGCAGTACCGCGGCGAGGGTGCCCGCCACGACCCCGCTGCCGAGGACCGTCCGGGCCCAGCCGGGGAACCCCTGGTAGAGGTCGGGGGCGACCACCGGGAGCAGACCGGCCGTCAGGGCCAGTGCCGCGACGGTCGGGTACGAACTCCCTCCCGGGGCCTGGTCGGCGGCGGTCGGCAGCGCCCGTCCCAGCATGGTGACGCCCATGACCGCGATGATCCCGTAGATCACGAGGGCGGATCCCCCGACGACCGCCGCCGGGATCGCCGCGAGCAGCCGCGACAGCGGGGCGATCAGACCCACGATGACCAGCAGCACGCCGGCACCCGCCGTGACGAACCGGCTGCGCACACCCGTCAAACGGCCGATTCCGATGTTCTCCGCGCTGGTGACCAGCAAGGACGTACCGAACAGGGCGCCGAACACGGAGATCAGCGCATCTGCCCTGGCGACGCGCGGCACGTCGCGGCCGGGGTCGCTGTCCCGGCCCACCGTCTCGCTGTTGAGGACGGTCTGACCGGTGACTTCGGCGAGGGTGGTGAGGCCGAACACGAGCAGCGGCAGTGCGGCGAGCACGTCGAAGTGCGGCGCTCCGTACGGGAGCAGGTGCGGCAGTGCCGGCGCGCCGAGGCTCCCGTCGCCTGCCGGGGTGAAGTCACCCAGCCCGGTGGTGAACGCGATCAGGGCGCCCGCGCCCATGCCGAGCAGTACCGCCGTCTGCCGCCAGACCCCGCGCAGGACCAGGAGCAGCAGCACGGTGCTGCCGATGGTGGCGGCGGCCAGGACCACCGCCGGGGGAGCGGCGTACCCGGGCGTGCCGCGCGTGCCGGTGATCAGCTGGGCGGCGACCCGGATCATCGCGATGCCGATCAGCAGCACCGTGGTGCCCATGACCAGCGGGGGGAAGAGCCGCACGATCCTCGCGTAGAACGGGAGCACGGCGAAGAGCAGGGCCGCGGCGAGGAGCACGGACCCGGTGGCGGTCGCCGGGCCGTGGTCCTTGGCGATCTGGAGGAAGAGGGCGGTCGCCGCCCCGCCGGGCAGCATGACGAACGGCAGGCGGGCCCCGATCCGCCACAGCCCGAGGGACTGGAGCAGCGCGCCCGCCCCGCACAGCAACAGGGTGGCGCTGAGCAGGGACGCGGTGCGGGCGGCGTCGAGTCCGAGGGCCTGGCCCGTCAGGAAGGTGGTGGAGACGGGCGCTGCGATCATCGCCAGGACGTGCTGCGCGGACAGCGGTACCAGCCGGCGCAGCGGCACCCGCTCGTCGACCGGTCGCACCGGCTGCGGCGAGCGGGGAGCGAGGGCGGGCGGGGCGCTCACGACGTGCTCCGCGCGTTCAGCCACGGCAGTTCCCCGGCGGAGTAACGGTAGGCGCGGAACACGGCGTTGGGCTCGGAGGGGAAGAGCCCGCGCACCTCGGACTCACGGTAGCCGCCGAAGTAGGGGACCACGTACTCCCAGCACAGGTAGCCCTCGGGGGTCACCTCGAAGAGCCTGCCGGAGGGTGAGTCCGTGACGAGCGTGTTGCCGCCGGCGAGGCGCTGCGCGCTGCCCATGAAGGGCGCGAAGAACGACTCGCGGGCCGGGTCGTGGTACTCCCAGACGACCTTGCCCGACGGCCGCTCGATCTCGATGACGCGTGAGTACGGCACGTCCGAGTGGGGCCGGAAGACGCCGTTGTCGAAGACGAGCACGTTGCCGTCCGCGAGTTCGGTCGGCGCGTGCTGCTGGGAGACGACGCCGGGCTCGGTGCGCCAGACGACCTCGCCGGTCTCCCGGCTGATGACGACGACGGCGGAGACGCTGCGCAGGCTGGCCAGGATGGTGCCGTCGGCGAGCGGTACCACGCTGTTGATGAGGGGCCAGTGCTCGCGCGAGTAGGCGGGGTGGAGCGCGTACTCCTCGCGGTCCAGGTGTTCGGCGGCGCTCCACGCCCAGGTCACGGTCCCGTCCGCGTCGACCTCGCGGATGGTGTCGGCCCACACGGTGGCGTCCGTCTCGGAGCCGGGTACGCCGCCCCGCACACCGGCGGCGTCGGCGCCGCGCAGCGGTTCGAGCGCGGTGTACAGGAGGCGGCCGTCGCCGAGGTGGTGCGCGTCGTGGTGCTGGAGCGGGTCGCGGTACTCGCGCAGGACCGTGCCGTCGGGCGCGGCTTCGAGCATGACGCCGCCCCGGTACTTGTGCCACATGGGGAAGAGGGCCGGTTCGCCGGGGAGTACGCCGCTGTAGGCGAGGTTCCCGTTGGCGAGGATGCGGGCGTGGCGGCCGGGGCGGTAGGGGAACTTCCACTGGTGGACGACCGTGCCGTGCGGGTCGATGAGGTACACCTCGCCGTCGCCGGTGAGGGGGGCGAAAAGGGTGTAGCCGCCTTCGCTGACGTCGGGGTCGAACGCGATCAGGCCGGTGCCCCGGCGGCGGCGGGCGTTCTGGTCGACTGCGGACATTCCGGTCCTCCTGTGAAACTTTCTTTGATGACAGCAACTGGGTTAGAAGGTAACGGCGGAGTGTTGCGGCACTGTGACGGCCGTGCGAAGCCCCTCGCGGGCTGCGAGAAGATGATCCGCAGAGCGGACCTGAACCGAGGAGTCACGTGAGAGACGAAGCGCCAGAGGCGACCGCACCACGGATCGGCGCGGGCATCCGCCGCCGGCGCAGGAGCCTCGACCTCACCCTGGCGGAGGTGGCCGCCTCGACCGGCCTCTCCTCCCCGTTCCTCAGCCAGGTCGAGAACGACCGGGCCCGCCCCAGCATGCGCTCGCTCCAGCTGATCGCGGACGCCCTGGAGACGACCGCCGTCCAGCTGATGGCCGCCGCCGAAACCCCGCGCCGCGTGAACGTCGTGCGCGCCGACGCCGATCCCGGTCTGGATCCGGCGGCCCGGGTCCGTCCGCTGGTGCGCGGCCACCACCAGATGCACGCCCTGGAGTTCACCGGGGACCACGACGCGGACCGGGCGTTCGAGCACCGCAACGACGAGCTGATGTACGTCGCCGACGGCTCGGTGGAAGTCGAGGCGGACGGCCGCACGCACCGCCTGGGCCGCGGCGACACGCTCTACCTCTCGGGCGGGGTGCGCCACCGCTGGCGCGCCCTGGAACAGGGCACGCGCGTACTGCTCGTCGCCGTGGCCGACCACATCGAGGCCGCCCCGGACCCCCGCGCCTGACCTCGCCGGACTCCCCCGGAGCGGCACCCGCCGCCACGGCCCCCGTACCCGGTCTCCGGTTACTCGCGAGGAAAGCCCGGATGTGGCTATGGTGAGCGCCCTCGGTCCAAGACTCCTTCGGATCGCAAGGAGAAGCGCGCCTTTGCGCGCCGATCGAAGGGCAACCTGCCAATCCAGGGCCCATGTTCCAGTGCGGAGCGACGTGGTGTCGGCAACACCGCCCGGCGTCGGCTCGGTACGAGCCGACCTGCCCTCGCCCCGTCATCCCCGGTGCTGGAGGGCGGCGGTCTTCTCATTCACCTACCTCGCGAAGGCAAGGCAGAGATGGCACGAGTCACCCGACAGTCCACCCGGCACCAGCAGACGCATCCCGTAGACGAATTGCTGCCGATCCCCCAACTCGCCCTGTACGGCTTCCAGCACGTCCTCGCCTTCTACGCGGCGGCCGTCATCGTTCCCGTCCTCCTCGGCAGCGCCCTCGGGCTCACCCGCCCCGAACTCGTCCACCTCATCAACGCGGACCTGCTGACCTGCGGGATCGCCTCGATCATCCAAGCGCTCGGCGTGTGGAAGATAGGCGCCCGGCTGCCATTGGTCCAGGGTGTCACCTTCACCGCCGTCTCCCCCATGATCGCCATCGGCCTCGGTGCGGGCGGCGGCACCGCCGGACTGCTCGTCGTGTACGGCGCGGTGATCACCGCGGGCATCGCGACCTTCCTGTTCGCGCCCGTCTTCAGCAAGCTGGTCCCGTACTTCCCGCCGGTCGTCATCGGTACGATCCTCACCATCATCGGGATCACCCTCATCCCGGTGGCCCTCCAGGACGCGGCGGGCGGTGCGCGCCTGATCGGCACCCCCGCGTACGGCGAGCCGAAGAACCTCGCGTACGCCCTGGGCACCCTGCTCTTCATCCTGGCCGTGGCCCGGGTGGGCAAGCCGTTCCTGAGCAGCGTCGCCGTACTGCTCGGCCTGGTCGGCGGCACCACCTTCGCCTGGGTGCTGGGGGACGCCGACTTCTCGGCGGTGGGCGACACCGACTGGTTCGGGGTCACCACCCCGTTCCACTACGGCATGCCGCGCTTCGAACCGCTGCCGATGATCGCCATGCTCGTCGTCATGCTGATCACGATGGTGGAGACCACCGGCGACGTGTACGCCATCGGCGAGATCACCCGCAAGCGGGTCGACACGGACACGGTCGCCAGGGCGCTGCGGGCCGACGGCGTCGCGACGCTGCTCGGCGGGATCCTCAACTCGTTCCCGTACGTGGCCTTCGCCGAGAACATCGGCCTGGTGCGCATGTCCAAGGTGATGAGCCGGTACGTGGTCGTCGCGGCCGGGGTGTTCATGGTCCTGCTGGGGCTGCTGCCCAAGGCGGGCAGCCTGGTCGCCTCGATTCCGAACCCGGTGCTCGGCGGGGCCGCGCTGTCCATGTTCGGCATGGTGGCGGCGGTCGGCATCCAGATCCTGGGGAAGGTCGACCTGCGCGAGGAGCGCAACGCCCTGATCCTGGCGGTCAGTCTGGGCGCGGCGCTGCTGCCGACCACCGTGGCGCCGTTCTTCGAGCGCATGCCGGACGACGTCCGGGCCGTACTGGACAGCGGCATCACGCTGGGCGCGCTGACGGCGATCTCCCTGAACCTGCTCTTCAACGTCTTCACCAGCCGCTCCACGATGGAGATCGACTGGGACGACATGGAGGACGACGTCCCGCTCCAGCCGCGTTACGCGCAGGGCGCCGGCTAGGTCCTGTCGCCCCGGTCCGCGTCGGGTCCCGATGAGACGCCGGCGAGGGTCGTCTCCCGGCCGTCGGCCGCCCACCTGATCAGCCGCTCGTGGCCGGCCCGGTGGGCGCGCCGCGGCAGCGGCTCAGGCGGCGGCCGGGCGGTGCGGCTCGCGCCACATGCCCCACAGCACCGGGCCGCCGCCCGGTAGCCGCACCTCCTTGCGCACGGCGAAGCCGAAGTGCTCGTAGAAGGGCAGGTTCTCCGGCTTGGAGGACTCCAGGTAGGCCGGCATGCCCGCCGCGTCGGCCTTGGTCAGGCCCGAGCGCAGCAGGGCCGCGCCGTGGCCCCGGCCCTGGGCGGCCGGGTCGGCGCCGATCAGCGCCAGATACCAGTGCGGCTCCTCGGGGGTGTGCCGGGCGGCCTCGCCGACGGCGTCCCCGAACAGCGGGGCGCGGTCGCCGAGGATGCCCATCAGCTGCCGGATGGTCTCCGCGTCGGGCACGGCTTTGGCCTGCGCCTCCGGCGGTACCCAGAACGCGGCGGAGGCCTCGGTGCGCTCGCAGACGCCGTGGAGGGCGTACTGGCGGGTGAAGAGGGTGCCGAAGTAACGGGTGAGCGTCGCCTCGCGCGAGGCGGCGTCAGGGAAGAACCAGCGCATCATCGGATCGTCGTCGAAGGCGCGGGCCAGGGTGCCGCTGATGAGCGGTGCGTCGTCGAGCGATGCCGTTTTCGGGGTATTTGCTATCGACATACGGGTCATTCTGCATGCCGGGTTCCGGGGGTGAGAGGGCGGGGGCGCGGTCGGCGGGCCGCGCGAAGCGCGCCGCGGACGAGGGGAGTTGGCAGGCGACTCCGAGGCGTGTGCCTCTTTGAGGGGTGATCAGGCCGGTCACGCTACCCGCTGGCCGGGCCGGGGGCCCGCGGGTCCGTCCCGGTCATCGGGAGTTCCGCGGCTCAGCGGCCGCCGAGCGGGTACGGCGACTCCTCGCCCGCCTCGCCGAGCAACTCCCAGAAGTGGTCGACGAGCCGGCGCAGGTACGCGGACCGCTCGGCGGCGATCTCCTTGAGCCGGACGTCGTCGTTGAGGGCCACGAGGTGGCCCATGTACCGCTCGGCGAAGTCCGCGAACTCGGCGTGCATCGTGCGCAGGGCGTCCCCCACGCTCGTCGTGTCGACCACGACGATTTCGGCCACCGGCCCCACGCAGGCCTTCCACCGGCCCTCGATGGCCGTGCGCAGGAGGCCGACCAGTTCGTCGTCGCGGCCCGTGAGTCCGGTCAGCGCCCGCAGTGACAGGCCCAGCGCTTCCACCAGCGCCCGGGTCTGCCAGGTGTCCCCGTGCCAGGTACCTCCGGCTTCCGCCGCGCGGTACTCGTGCGCGTCCATGCCTATGCGGTAGGCCAGCCGTTCGACCGTCAGCTGGCGGGCGAGGCGGAACTCGGCGAGGGTGCGCGGCGTGACGCCCATCAGCGTCGTGGTGTCGCACCACAGGGCGTTGGCGAGCGCGAAGAGCTGCTGGTCGGTCGGCGCGTAGGAGCCGACCTCCCAGGCGGCGACCAGTTCGGGGTGGACGGGGGTGCCGCAGGCCGCCATCGACTGCGCCACCTGCGCGGGCGTCAGGCCCACGCGTTCGCGTGCGGAGCGGGCCTCGGCGGGGGAGAACGGAGTGCTGTACACGTACAAGACACCTCGCAACGCCTCGAAGCGCGGAGCGTCCGAGGGGAGAAACGGATGGGTGGATGAACATCCAGGAGCGGGCACACTAACATGCGTTTCCGTCGGTGTATCCGCCAAAGCCCCTTGGAAATGAAGGTGTGATCGGTGCTCCGGTCGATTCAGGCGCCGATGGTCTCCCGTACGCCGCCCAGCGCCTCTTCGAGGGTCGGTGCGATCAGCTCGTGGCCGGTGAACCCGTCGTCCGTACCGGGGTCGACGGTCCATCCCCACCCGGCGGAGTCGTCGCCGTCGATGGTGGCGGTGTGCTCGCCGCTGGTCACCGTGATGGCCAGGTTCCCGGCCGGGAGGGTGGTCACATCGGCGTGCGCCTCCTCGCCCAGGATCCGGCGGACGGCGTCACGGGCGGTCTCTGCGGTGGTCATGTGCGGGCCCTCCTCACGGCCGGCGGGTACCGGTACACCTCCAGTACACCCCGCGCCGACCGGCGCCGCGTGCGCGCGCAGGGGCGGCCACGGCGTGGTGCCGTGGCCGCCCTGCGCCTCAGCCGCGGGGCGAGGGCCGGCCCGAGCCGCGGGTCAGGCGGTACCCGGCGATGCCGGCGAGGCCGCCGAGCAGTCCCCCGGCCGCGGTCCAGATCCACCGGTCGGACCACCGGCCGCCGGACCAGCCGTCCTCCGGCTCCGTGCCGGACGCGGTCTGCCGCGCCGCGGTGATGCCGGGGACCAGCGGAGCGGCCAGGGCGCCGTCCACGGCGTAGGCGCCGCCCAGGTCCTTCGCGTCCGCCCGCACCTGCGCCCGTACGGGCTGGCCGAGGTCCTCCTGGGCCAGGTCGGTGACCGTCAGGCGCAGGTAGTAGGTGCCGGGCAGCGGATCGTCGGACCACGTGTCGGCGCCGGTGCGGACCGGGCGCAGCGTGCAGGACAGTTCCAGCGTGGCGCTCTCCTTGGGCGCCGGCGCGGCCTGGACCCCGTACATGCAGGGCTGGCGGCGGCGCAGTCCGTCGTAGACGTCGATCCGCCAGGTGGAGGTGGCGTGCCGGGAGGCGGACGGCGGCAGCGCCACCTTGGCCCGCACCGTGCTGCGCTGCCCCGCGTCCAGCGGGAAGGACCAGTACAGGTAGTCACCGGTGGAGGCGTCGGCGGTCGCCTCCTGGCCGAGCTTGACCGGTGTGGCGGTACGGAACGCGGTGCCCGCCTCGGTCGGTCCCGCGGCGGAACCGCTGGGCTTGGGCGAGGGGCTGTCGGCCAGGGCGGTGCCCGCCGGAGCGAGCAGGGCGGCGCCGGTCAGCAGGGCGGCGGCCAGTAGGCGTGCGGCAGGCATCAGTTGGTCCTCCAGACCGAGATACGCCAGCGGGAGATCCAGCCCCAGACCAGACCGGCGACGAGGCCGGCGAGGACCAGCACGCCGAGCAGCCACCAGCCCCGGCCGAGACCGAAGGCGGCCGCGTCGGACGCGTGGTCCGGGCCGTCGACCAGGTCGATCGTGAGCTCCACCGGCATGCCCGGGGTGGTCTTCACCGACGCGGGCGCCGAGAAGGAGTTGCTCACCTGGAGGCAGACGGTCTCGGGCGCCGTCTCGGCGTTGCCGTCCGCGTCGTCGCGGACGGCCTTCGGGTAGCGCAGGCCCGTGGAGATCAGGTCGGTGCGTCCGTCGCCCGCCTCGGAGCCGCGGACGATCTCCCGCCCGTGCACGGTCGACGCACGCAGCATCACGCCGTAGTCGTTGTTGACGGCGCGGTCCGCGGCGAGGCTGACCGAGGCGCGCAGTTCCTGGCCGGGTTTGACGTCGACCTTGTACCAGCGGTGTTCGCCGAACGTCTCGCGGTCGCTGTAGAGGCCCGCGCCCAGCTTCGGCGCGCTCTGGCACTCCTTGGCACCCTGGGCCGCGACCGGGGTGACGACCGGAGCGGCCGCCCGGTCCACGAGTTGCCGTACGCGGCCGGAGAGTTCGTCCTTGTGCTGTACGGACGTGTAGGTGCCGCCGGTCGCCTCGGCGATGCAGACGAGCTGGTCGCGCGTCTTGGCGTCCGGGACGAGGCCGAGCGTGTCGATGGTCAGGTGGATGCCCTGGGCGGCGATGTCCCGGGCCACTTCGCACGGGTCGAGCGGGGCGCAGGTGTCCTCGCCGTCGGTGATGAGCACGATCCGCCGGGTGGCGTCACCGCCCTTGAGGTCGTCGGCTGCTCCGAGCAGGGCCGGCCCGATGGGCGTCCAGCCGGTGGGGGCGAGGGTGGCCACCGCCGTCTTCGCCTCGGTCCGGTTGAGGGGGCCGACGGGGTAGAGCGCCTTGGTGTCCTTGCAGCCGACGTTGCGGTCGTCGCCCGGGTAGGTGGCGCCCAGCGTCCTTATGCCGAGCCGCACTTCGTCGGGCACGGCGTCGAGCACCTCGTTGAACGCCTGCTTCGCCGCGGACATCCGGGACTGGCCGTCGATGTCGGTGGCCCGCATGGAACCGCTGACGTCCAGGACCAGTTCCACCTTGGGGGGTTCCTTGGATACGGGTTCACCGGCGGAGGCGGTCGCCGGGAGGAGCCCGACGGCCAGTGTGGCCAGCAGGCCACAGGCCCCGGCCGCCACCCATTTTCTTGTGATCATCGCCGGATCGTATTGAGGATGGTCCGCCAAACCAAAACGCCCGGGCGGCCAGTCCTACGGGGTGTTGGCCGGGAAGACCTCGGCGATGGCGTCATCGAACAGGGCGATCACGTCGGGCGCACCCAGACCCTCTTCGCGCGCTTCCCGCATCCAGGCGGTGAGGCCGCCGCGCAGCTGTGACGCGGGCTGCGCGCCGGTCGGCCGGGGGACGTGCGTGACGAAGGTGCCGGCGCCCTGGCGGACTTCGACGAGACCGGCGCGTTCCAGTTCGCGGTAGGCCTTGAGGGTGGTGTTGGGGTTGACCTTGGTGGCCGCGGCGACCTGTGCGGCGGTGGGTAGCTTGTCCCCCTCGGTCAACGCGCCCATACGCAGGGCCAGTTCCACCTGCCGGACGATCTGCAGGTAGGCGGGCAGCCCGCCGCGCCGTTCGATGTGGAATACGACCATGGTGCCCGCCTCCTTCGTTGCCGTGCGGTGGTCCGTAGCCTATGGCGTGAGCGGGGCGCGGCGCAGACGCCAGAGGAACAGGGCGATGAGGACGGCGCTCGCCGCCACCAGCACCGCGGCGGCCGTCCACTCCATGCCGCTCCGCTGGTCGTCGCCGAAGTAGGCCCAGACCGAGTTGACGATGCCGAGGCTCGCCCGGCATGCCTCGGGGGACGCGTCGTGGACGCAGGTGCCCCATCCGTAGAGCTTCCCGGAAGCGGTGCCCACCCACTGGTCGACCTGCACCACGTGGTCGAGTGCGGCCGGCAGATCGCTGCCGAGCGGGTAGGAGAACCGGCGGGGCGTCGCCAGATCGTCCTTGAACATGTCACCGGCGACCATGGTCGCCCACGAGGCGAGAAGGGTCAGGACGATCGCGCTCACCACCCGGCGGGTCAGCGCCCCGATGACGAGGCCGAGCGAGGTGGTGAAGAGGGCGGTCGCGACCAGGACCGGGGCGGACGCGTCGAAAACGGCGTCGTGCAACCAGTTGGTACCGGCGAAGGGGCCTACGGAATCGCGCCACCAGCCGAAGAGCAGGCTCAGCGGCAGGCTGGTGGCGGTGGCGAGGGTCAGGGCGAAGCCGACTTTCGCCAGGAGCCACCGGTTGCGGGGCACGGACTGGGTGGTGACCAGGCGCGCGGTGCCGTGCTCCAGGTCGGAGGCGATGAGCGAGGCCCCCAGGCACACCCCCAGCAGGGCGGGCAGGGAGGCCAGGGTGCTCGCCGCGGAGTTGAAGCGGTTGGTGACCTGGTTCGGAAGATCGCCGCCGAGGGCGTCGGCGGATGTGGCGGGCCAGCCGGCGCCGTGCAGCGTGTCAAGCATCGCGCCGCGCTGGTAGAGGATCCAGGCGGCGCCGACGACGCTCACGGCGAGGCAGGAGAGGAGGGCGATCCGGTGCTGGCGCACCATCAGCCAGAGCAGTCCGCGGGGCCCGCGGCGCCGGACGTCCCGGCTGCCCAGGCCGTCCCGGGCGGCCTCGGTGTGGGTGGGCGTGGTCATGCCGCGTGGTCCTCTCGATGTGCGGGCGCCGCCGTCGGGGCGATCAGTGCGGGGGCCCCGGGTGAGCGCAGGTAGCCGAGGAGCACGTCCTCCATACCGGGTTCGGTGCGCTGCCATTCCTCGTCCAGCGGCCCTTGGCGCAGCACGAGGGCGGTGAACTGCCTCCCCGCGGTACGGGTTTCGATGACCGTGTGGGAGGCGAGGGCGTCGGGCAGCACCCCCTCGGCGGTGGTCACGCCGGTGACGAGCGTGTGCATGGGCACGAGTTCGTCGGTTTCACCGGCCATGCGGACGCGTCCGGCGTCGAGGACGAGCAGGAAGTCGCACATCTGCTCCAGCTCGCCGAGGAGGTGCGAGGACATCAGAACGGTCGTGCCGTGTTCGGCAGCCTCGGACATCAGCAGCGCGCCCATCTCGTCCCGGGCGACGGGGTCCAGGTCGGCCATCGGCTCGTCGAGCAGGAGCAGTTCGGGGCGTTTGCCGAAGGCGAGCGCGAAGGCGACGCGCGTGCGCTGGCCTCCCGACAGCTCGCCGACGCGGGCGTCGGGGCGGACCTTCCCCGCCCGCACGATCCGTTCGGCGACCGCCCGGTCCCAGCCGGGGTTGAGTTCCTCCCCCATGCGCAGCGTCTGCGCGACCGTGAATCGTTTGAACAGCGGCTTGTCCTGGGCCAGGTAGGCCCAGCGGGGCATCGCGGCGGTCTCGCCGGCCGGAGCCCCGAAGATCCGCAGTTCACCGGCCGAAGGCTGGGTGAGGCGGGTCGCCAGGCTCAGCAGCGTGCTCTTGCCCGCCCCGTTGGGGCCGACGAGGGCGCAGATGCGACCGGCGGGGATCCGGAACGAGCAGTCACGCAGCGCCCACCCCCGGCGGTACTTCTTTCCCAGCCCGTGCGCTTCGAGCGCCCACCGGGTGCCGGCGGGACCGGGAACGGTCATCTCCCCCACACCTCGTCCCCCTCCATGATTCCATTAAATGATTAATGGAATCATGGAGGGGGAGGACGGGCCTGTCAAACGGCCGCCGCGCAGCGGGCCCCTCACCCCGCCGCCGGAGCGGCGGGGTGAGGGGCCCGTGGGTCAGGGCGTGCCGAGGGTCAGTCGTTGACGCAGACGGCGCCGCCCGCCGGGTTCAGCGCACCGATGACGTTGATCGAGTTGCCGCAGATGTTGATCGGGACGTGGATCGGGATCTGGACCACGTTGCCGGAGAGCACTCCCGGCGAACCGACGGCGATGCCCTCCGCATTGGCGTCGGCCGAGGCCGCCGAGGCTCCGCCCACCACCAGTGCACCGGCGGCAAGGGCCATGGCGACACTCTTCAGAACACGCGACACGAGGTGTCTCCTTCAGATGCATCCAGCGACCCGCGAGGTGCGCGTCGCACGGTCCGGTTCAGGTCCGCACTCCTTCATTCGTCTGCTGCCGGGTCCCGGCTTTACTCCTGGAGCCGCTTTCCCGCGAAGGGATGAGCCCGACCGGCGCAGCCTCGGACACGCGTCCGGATCCTCCCGCCACGGATGGCGGTGTGCGCCACAGCGGTCCGGGCGGCTGTGTGGACGTGCCCCATGGGCGCCGCCCGGCGCCGCGCCTAGTGTGTGCAGCCATGACGAGCACACATCCCGCCCCCTCCGCCGCCGGTCTGCGCGGGCGGGTGGCCCTGGTGACCGGCGGCGGCAGCGGTATCGGGCGGGCCTGCGCCCTCGCCATGGCCGCGGCCGGCGCGACCGTACACGTGGTGGACATCGCCGAGGAGGCCGCGAAGACCGTGGCGGCGTCGATCGGCGGCCGCGCGCACGCCGTGGACCTCACGGACGCCGCGGCGATCGCCACCCTGCCGCGCGCCGTGGACGTCCTGGTCAACAGTGCGGGACTCCAGCACGTCGCCCCGATCACCGAGTTCGCCCCGGAGCGCTTCGCCCTCATCCAGCAGGTCATGGTGACGGCGCCGTTCCTGCTGCTGCGTCACGTACTGCCGCACATGTACGCGGGCGGCTGGGGCCGGGTGGTCAACATCTCCAGCGTGCACGGGCTGCGCGCCAGCGCCTACAAATCGGCCTACGTGGCCGCGAAGCACGCCCTGGAAGGGCTCAGCAAGGTCGCCGCGCTGGAGGGCGCCGCGTACGGCGTCACCAGCAACTGCGTGAGTCCGGGCTACGTCCGCACCCCCCTGGTGGAAGGACAGATCCAGGACCAGGCACGGGCCCACGGGGTCAGCGCCGAGGACGTCCTGAGCGAGGTTCTGCTCGCCCGGTCCCCCGTCAAGCGGCTCATCGAACCGGAAGAGGTGGCCTCGGCGGCACTCATGCTCTGCGGGCCGCACTCGGGCTCCATCACGGGGACTTCCCTGGTCATCGACGGCGGCTGGACGGCCCGCTGACGACCCGTCCGAGCCCCGGGTGCGACGGCGACCGGCGGCGGACGACACCGTCACCGTCCCCCTCGGGGCCCGTGTGCTCCTGACCGGCCCGGCGGGCGGCCCCCCGTTCACCGGGGGCCGCCCGTGCGGCCGGTGGGGATCAGCAGATGCGCGGGAGCTGTTCGCCGATCGGCAGGTCCACCACGCGGGTGCCGCCCAGGCCCGTCCGGGCGACGACGAGGCCCGGGTGGCTGTCGACCACCTCGCCGATCACCGCCGCGCGGCGGCCCAGGGGATGCGCGCGCATCGCCTCCAGCACGGCGTCGGCGTGCTCGCGGGGCACGAAAGCGACGAGCTTGCCCTCGTTGGCCACGTACAGGGGGTCGAGGCCGAGGATCGCGCAGGCGTTGGCGACCGCGTCCGGGACGGGGACGGCGCCCTCCCTGATGACCACGCCCGTGCCCGAGGCGGCGGCGATCTCGTTCAGGGCGGCCGCCATACCGCCGCGGGTGGGGTCCCGCAGGACGTGGAGGTCCGGGGTGACCGCGAGCATGGCCTCCACCAGGCCGCCGAGCGGAGCGCAGTCGCTCTCGACGTCCACGCCGAACTCCAGGCCTTCGCGCACGCTCATGATGGCCACGCCGTGCAGTCCGATCTCGCCGCTGACGATCACCACGTCGCCCGGGACCACCCGCTGCGGACGCAGGTCGACGCCGTCCGGGATCAGCCCGATCCCGGAGGTGTTGACGTAGATGCCGTCGCCGTGGCCCGCCTCGACCACCTTCGTGTCGCCGGTCGCCACCTCCACCCCGGCCGCGCGCGCCGCGTCGCCGAGGGCCCGGGCCACCCCGGCCACCACCGACATCTCGACGCCCTCTTCGAGGATGAAGCCGCAGGACAGGTAGGCGGCGCGGGCTCCGCTCATCGCCAGGTCGTTGACGGTGCCGTTGACGGCGAGGTCGCCGATGCTGCCGCCGGGGAAGAACAGCGGGCGCACGACGTAGGAGTCGGTGGAGAAGGCGAGTCTGACCCCGCCGAGCGAGAGCGCGGCGGAGTCGCCGAGCTGGGCCAGCGCCTCGCCCCCGAAGGCGGGCGCGAAGAGGTGCTGGACGAGTTCGGCGGAGAGCGCCCCGCCGCCGCCGTGCCCCATCACCACACGGGGGCGGTCGCGCAGTGGGGCCGGGCAGGTCCAGCCGGTGACGTCCAGTGCGGTGGCCGACTGCGCGGGCAGAGCACTTTCGGGCCGAGCGCTTTCGGGCAGTGTCGTGTCAGGCAACGGGGCTCGCCTCCAGCGGTGCGGTGCTCTCGTGCGGGGCCGCCGGCGCGGGGGGCGCCGTACGGGCCGGGGTGAGTTCGAGGCGCCGGTAGAGGTAGTACGCGGCGCAGGCGCCCTCGCTGGAGACCATGGTGGCCCCGAGCGGGGTGCGCGGCGTACAGGTGGTGCCGAAGGCCTCGCACTCGTGCGGTTTGATGAGGCCCTGGAGAACCTCGCCGCTGCGGCACTCGGCCGGCTCCCGGGTGGTGATGCCGGTGACCGCGAAGCGGTGCTCGGCGTCGAACTCCCGGTAGCGCTCGGACAGCCGCCAGCCGCTGTCGGGGATGACGCCGATGCCGCGCCAGGCCCGGTCGGTGACCTCGAAGACGTCCTCCAGCATGGCGAGCGCGGCGGGGTTGCCCTCCGGGCGCACGGCGCGCGCGTAGGCGTTGTCCACGGTGTGCTCGCCGCGTTCCAGCTGCCGGACGGCGCGTCGTACGCCTTCCAGGATGTCGAGCGGTTCGAAGCCCGTGACCACGATCGGCACCCGGTGCCGGGCGGCCAGTTCGGGGTACTCCCCCATGCCCATCACGCTGCACACGTGCCCGGCCGCGAGGAAGCCCTGGACCCGGCAGCTCGGCGAGCGCATGATCGCCTCGATCGCCGGGGGCACCCGGACGTGGGAGACCAGCAGGCTGAAGTTGGGGATGCCGAGCCGCTTCGCCTGGTACACGGTCATCGCGTTCGGCGGCGCGGTGGTCTCGAAGCCGATGCCGAAGAAGACGACCTCGCGCCCCGGGTTCTGCCGCGCGACCTTCAAGGCGTCGAGCGGGGAGTAGACGACCCGTACGTCACCGCCCTCGCTGCGGACCTGGAACAGGTCACGGCCCGTCCCGGGGACGCGGAGCATGTCGCCGAAGGAGCAGAAGATCACATCGGGGCGGGAGGCGATCTCCAGCGCCTTGTCGATGACCTCCAGGGGCGTCACGCACACCGGACAGCCCGGGCCGTGGATCAACTCGACCTGGTCGGGCAGGAGTTGGTCGATGCCGTGCCGGATGATGGTGTGGGTCTGGCCGCCGCAGACCTCCATCAGCGCCCATGGCCGGGTGACCGTGGCATGGATGTCGTCCAGGAGCCTGCGGGCGAGGTCGGGGTCCTGGAACTCTTCGATGTACTTCACTGCCGCGCCTCCTGCGCTACGTGCCCTGCGGCCGGGCCCTCGGGCCGGCCCCCGTCCCCGGCCCCTTCATCGGCCGGGGCGGCTTCCTCGAAGGGCCAGGGGGCTCCGCCCGCCTGCGCCGCCTGCTCCCAGGGGTCGCCGAACTCCTCCTGGAGCATTCCGAGCTCGCTGAACAGCTCCAGCGTCTGGCGGGCGGATTCCTCGTCCAGGCGCTGGAGGGCGAAGCCGACGTGGACGATGGCGTACTCGCCCACCTGGAGGTCCGGCAGGTACTCCAGGCACACCTCCTTGACCACGCCCCCGAAGTCGACGGTGGCCATGCGGGTGCCGTTCTCCTCCGCGATCTCAAGCACTCTGCCGGGTACCGCCAGGCACATGGGCTTCTCCTCGCTGTGGGTGTTCCGTGGTGGTGTGGCGGGCCGCGGCCACCATGAGCTGGCCGAGCGCGAGCCCCCCGTCGCCCGGCGGGACCAGGCGGTGGCGCAGTACGGTGAAGCCCTTCTCGCGCAGCCTTGCGGTGCAGGCCGAGGCCAGCAGGGTGTTGCCGAAGACCCCTCCGGTGAGGGCGACGGTGTCCAGGCCGTGGCGATCGCGCGCCGCCGCGCAGACCGTGGTGACGAGGGAGGCGACCGAGGTGTGGAAGCGGGCGGCGATCAGCGGCGGTTCGGTGCCCGCCCGCAGGTCGGCGACGGCGGCCCGCAGGACGGAGGCCGGATCGGCGACGAGCGGGGCGTCCCCGGCGGGCTGCCCCGGCCTCAGGGTGAACGCGTATCCGGGTTCCGCCCCGGAGGCGGTCAGCGCCGCGGCCTCCAGCTCGATCGCGGCCTGGGCCTCGTAGCCCGTGCGGTGGCAGATGCCCGCCAGCGAGGACACGGCGTCGAAGAGCCGGCCCATGCTCGAGGTGGGGGCACAGTTCAGGTCGCGGCTCAACTGGACCCGCAGCAGCCGCATCTCGTCCGCCGGGCAGGCTTCGACGCACGGCAGGTCGCGGGTCCAGTCGATGCCCGCGGCGCGCAGGTGGGAGAGTGCCATGCGGTACGGGCGCCGTACGGCGGTGTCACCGCCGGGCAGCGGTACGTAGGACAGGTGCGCGAAGCGCGTGTAGCCGGCGTAGTCGGCGAGGAGGAACTCGCCGCCCCACACGGCGCCGTCGTCGCCGTAGCCGGTGCCGTCGAACGCCACACCGATGACTTGCCGGTCTCCGGTCAGGCCGTGTTCGGCCATCGCGGAGGCGACGTGTGCGTGGTGGTGCTGGACGCGGAGCAGCGGCCGGGACCCCGCGTTGCGGGCCGCCCATCGTCCGGAGCGGTAGCCGGGGTGCCGGTCGGCGGCGAGCAGGTCGGGGGTAACCCCGGTGATGGACCCGAGTTGTCCGGCCGCGCGCTCGAAGGCGTACTGCGTGGCGAGGTCGTCCATGTCCCCGATGTGGGCGGACGGCCAGGCCCGGCGCCCTTCACCGAGGCAGAAGGTGTTCTTGAGGTCTCCGCCGACGGCCAGCGTCGCCGGTACCGGCACGGGGAGGGTGAGGGGCAGCGGCGCGTAGCCGCGCGAGCGCCGCAGGACGAGCGGTTCGCCGTCGCAGAACCGGACCACCGAGTCGTCGCAGGGCACGTGGATGGGGCGGTCGTGCGTGAGCCAGGCGTCGGCCAGCGCGCCGAGCCGCTCCAGGGCCTCGGCGTCGTCGGTGACGATGGGCTCGCCCGACAGGTTGCCGCTGGTCATGACGAGCAGGCGGGGCCCGGGAGGGTCGCCGGGCAGGCCGAGCAGCAGGTGGTGCAGGGGCGTGTACGGGAGCATCACGCCGAGGTCGGGGCTGCCCGGGGCGACGCCTTCGGCGACAGCAGGGCCGCCGGCGGACGCGGGCCGGCGGCGCAGCAGCACGACGGGGCGCTGGGGCCCGGTGAGCAGGGCGCGCTCCTCGGGGCCGGCCGCGACGAGGTCGCCGAGGTCGCCGAGGTCGCGGACCATGAGGGCGAACGGCTTGTTGCCGCGGCCCTTGCGCAGGCGCAGGGTGGCGACGGCCGCTTCGTCGGAGGCGTCGCAGGCGAGGTGGTAGCCGCCGAGGCCCTTGACGGCGAGGACCGCGCCGTCGGCCAGGAGCCGGCGGGCCGCGGTGACCGGGTCCGTGTCCGGCACCTCGCGCGGCGGTGTCCCGGCCAGCAGCCGCAGTTGCGGTCCGCAGGCGGGGCAGGCCACGGGCTGGGCGTGGAAGCGGCGGTCGGCGGGGTCGGCGTACTCGCGGGCGCAGTCCGGGCACATCGGGAAGGGCGCCATGGTGGTGTGGGCCCGGTCGTACGGCAGTCCGGTGACGATGGTGAAGCGGGGGCCGCAGTGGGTGCAGGTGATGAAGGGGTGGCGGTGGCGCCGGTCGGCGGGGTCGCCCAGCTCGGCGAGGCAGTCGGCGCAGGTGGCGACGTCCGGGGAGACGAGCGTACGGGCGGGTCCTCCGCTCCTTGAGGCGATGATGGTGAAACCCGCGCCGCCCGCCAGGGGCACCTCGCAGTGGTCGACGGCGTCGATGAGCGCGAGGGGCGGGGCGTCGCTCGCGAGCCGGTCGCAGAACTCGGTGACCGCCGCCCGGGCGCCTTCGACCTCCGCGACCACGCCGTCGGGGGTGTTGGTGACGTGCCCGGCCAGGCCGAGCGCGGTGGCGCGGCCGTAGACGTACGGGCGGAAGCCGACGCCCTGGACCACGCCCCGCACCGTGACCCGGCGGCGTTCGACGGCCTCCATCAGCGGGTCCGCACCACGGGAGGGTGCGCGTGGCCGTGGCCGGCGTCGTGGTGGTGGCCGTGCCCGGGGTCGTCGTGGTGGTGGTCGTGCCCGGCGTCGTGACCGTGGCCGTGGTGGTGCCCGTGGTCCTGGGCGGCCATCACGGGTGTGTGCGCCGGATCGCCGTCGGCGACGGCGAGCGCCCGCCCCAGCAGGGTGCCGAGGCCCTCACCCGTGCGGGCGGAGGTGAGCACCACCTCCACACCGGGGTTGACCTGCTGGACGTTGGCCCGGAAGGCGGCCTCGTCGAACCCGACGGCCCCGGCGATGTCGGTCTTGGTGATCACCACGAGTTGGGCGAGCCCGAAGGCGGTGGGGTACTTGAGCGGCTTGTCCTCGCCCTCGGTGACGGAGGCCAGGACGACCCTCAGGGACTCCCCGAGGTCGTAGGAGGCCGGGCACACCAGGTTGCCGACGTTCTCCACGAAGAGCAGCCGGGTGTCCTGCGGCAGCCACCCGTCCAGGTGCCGGCCCAGCATCGCGGCCTCCAGGTGGCACAGCCCGTCGGTGAGGACCTGCTTCACGGGGACGCCGGAACGGCCCAGGCGCCGTGCGTCGTTCTCGGTGGCGAGGTCGGCGGTGAGGGCGGCGACGCTCACGCCGCGCTCGCGGGCGAGGCCCAGCTCGCGCTCCAGCAGGGCCGTCTTCCCGCTGCCGGGGCTGGAGAGCAGGTTGACGACGGTCGTGCCGCGCGCGGTGAGTCCGACGCGCAGGGTCTGCGCGGCCGCCCCGTTCTTGGCCAGTACCGCTTGTTGCAGGTCGACCACTCGGCACATGGTTCAGCGCTCCTCGGGGATCGGTTGGCGGGTGTGCGCGGGGGCGGGGACCGCGGCGCCTTGCGGTTCGTCGTCCCAGGTGACGTCGAGGATCCGCAGCTCGCGTCCCGAGACCAGTTCGGTTCCGGTGGCGCTGCCGCAGGCGGGGCAGCACAGGTCGGGGGGCATGCCGACGGCCCACTCCCCCGTACAGGAGGTGCAGCGGGCGCGGGCCGCGACCGCTTCGGCGGTGAGGGCGGCGCCTTCCAGCGCCGTCCCGGCGCAGGCCAGTTCGAAGCAGAAGGCGAGGGCGTCGGGGACCACTCCGGCCAGTTCTCCCACCTGGAGCCGGACGGCGCTCACCGTGTGCGCGCCGGCGGCCGCGGCCGCTTCCTCCACCTGGTTCACCACGGCCATGGCGATCGACATCTCGTGCATCGGGCTCCGTTCTGCCGGGCCCCATTAGAGCGGCACGGCGGCTGCGGAGCGGTCGGGCACGCCGTCGCCCGCCCGCCCCGTACGCCATTCGGGCGCCGGGGCGGGCGGGCGACGCGTCACGTGCCGCGGACGCGCGTGGCCCGCGTGCCGCGGATGCGCGCCTCTCACATGCTGCGGATGCGCAGGTAGCGTTTGAGGTCGGGGGCGATCTGCACGGCCACCGCCAGCAGGGCGGCGAGGCTCACGCCGCAGAGGACGGCCTTCTTCATCGCATTGTCTCCTCGGTTCGGGCCGGCTCCGCGGCCGGATCGTGTTGCACGAGTTCCAGGAGCATCCGGACGGCCTCCGGCACCGCCGCGGCCACCGGATCGCTCAGGCCGATGCCCTCCTCGACGGTCTCCGGTTCGCAGCCGACGACGAGCGTGCGGCGGGGCGGGGTGCCGCCCGTGCCGGCGCACAGGGTGTCCAGCAGGGCCAGCACCGCGTCCGGGGACATGTGGTGTCCGTCCAGGACGGCGCCGCCCGTGATCCCGCCCGGTCCTTCGACCTCGATCAGGTAGAGCGTGCCGGGTACGCCGCCGCGCGCGGTGGCGTCGACCAGGACGAGGGTGTCGTAGCCGTCGAGGACCTGGTAGGCGAGGTGGACGCCGCGGACGCCGAAGTCCACCGCTTCCACGTGCCCGGGCAGCGGGTGCGCGGCCAGTGCGCGCACCGTCTCGACGCCGAACCCGTCGTCGCCGAGGAACACGTTGCCGATCCCGGCGATCAGCGTCCCGCCCCTCACCGCTCCTCCAGGGGTGCGGCGGCGTCCAGGGGTTCGACTTCGTCGGGCTGGAAGTACAGGAACCGGCCCTGCTCGCGCCGGATGTCGGCGCCGGGGTCCCCTTCGACGGTGACGGCGAGGTGCACGCCGCCGTCGACGTCGTGCAGGAGGGCTTCCACCTGGGCGGCGCGGCCGCGGACGAACAGGTCCTGGGCGTCGGTACGCCGCAGACCCGGCCGCAGCAGGACGCGGCTGCCCACGCCCACCGGGACCCCGTCGACGAGGACGTGGTCGGGGGTCGGCCCGGCGGTGTCCCCGTGCGCCGGGTCCCACCACGGGGTGTCGGGCTTGAACACCGCCTGCCCGTCGAGGCCTCCCAGGCCGGTGGGGGTGTCCGGCGGCACACCGGGGTCGGTGATCTCCCGCAGGGCCCGCACCGCGCCGTGCAGGCGTTCGAGGACTTCCGGCGGCATGGATTCGGCGAGGTCGATCACGGCTGCGGCGCGGGGGTCCGTACCGCGCGCCTCCCGCTTCTCCTGCTCGGTCAACGCCGCGGTGCGCAGCGCGAGGATCTCGTCGATCTCGGTGGCGTCGTACATCGCGCCGATGCTCTCGGGGGCGATGCCGGGGTGGTCCTCCAGGATGATCGGGGAGGACAGGACCACGTCGGCGCGGCCGGGCTCCGTCGCGAGGACGGGCCAGGTGTGGCGGTTGACGCAGGTGGCGGTGGCGCCCTTGGCCCACTCGGGCGGGTCGGTCATCGACAGGAACCGGCCCGAGTCGAGCCCGAGCAGGAGGTGGGCGGCGACGAGGGAACGGGAGAGGGCCGCGTCGCGGCCGGTGCCCGCTTCCCCGGGCTGCCAGCCGCTGGTGTTCTCCACGACCGCGGTGAGCTTGAACGCCCGGTAGGCGCAGTCGAGTCCGCCCGCGCGCAGGCGCAGGACGCCGCTGATCGCCTCGGTCCGCCGCACCAGGCGGCCGACGGTCCGGCCGTCGGCGTCGAGGACGGGTTCGCTCTCCTCACCGGCGGGGCGGGTGAACGGCAGGCTCACACCGTCGCCCTCCAGCTCCGAAACGGCGACGGTGAGCTCGACGCGTTCCTCGGTGCCCTCGTCCCAGGGGACCAGGACGCGGTCGGCCAGGTGCAGTTCCCCGACGTCCGTGAACGTGCCGTCGGAGGACCTCCGTTGCACGGTGCGCCGCTGGGCGTGCAGGAACCGGAGTTCGACGGAGAGGGCGGCGTCCCCCTTGGGTTCCATCAGCAGCTCGGTCTGCTGGAGGCAGTGCTCGCCCTGCTCGGGCGCCCAGGCCGGGGGCACCAGTACGCCGAACTGCCAGCGCAGCCGGTTCTTGGCGGCCGAGGCCCGGTAGGGGTAGAGCACGTACCCCTCGAAGAGGACGGCGTCGGCCACTTGGCGGGCGGTCTCGAAACGTGCGTCGAGGGCGGCGGTGGTCGTCATGGCGCCGTCCTCTCGCCGGCTCGGGGCAGCAGTCCCGCGCGCAGCCGCTCGGGCGGGGAGGACGGGCGGGGACGGGAGGCCGAGGCGGCTGCCCCGGCCTCGGCGAGCAGGGCGCGTACGGTCGCCTCCCAGGAGGCGAGCGCGTGCCGGGAGCGGTAGGCGAGCAGTTCGTCCATGGCGTCGCGGGGCAGCCGCAGCCAGCCGCAGCCGGGGAAGTGCTGCTCGATCATCTCCTGCCACACCCGCACCGGCATCCGGTACGCCGCTTCGCGGTCCCAGGGGACGGGCTCGACGTGGAAGCCGCCGGCCCCGGTGAAGGCGGTGCCGGAGAACAGCATGAGCAGGGGTGCCTCGCCGTCGTCCAGGGCGGTGAAGTAGCGGGTCGCGGCGATGTCCATGTCGTAGGTGCAGGGCACGGCCATGTCCACCTCGGTGGAGCCGGTGAAGCTCGGCACCATCAGCGTCACCTGGGCGAACTGCACGGGCTGGAGGGTGCTGCCCCAGCGGGCGCGCTCGCCGAACAGGTCGGCCAGGCCCTCGGCCTCCGCCTGCCCGTAGCCCCGGCGGGCCGGTTCGATCCGGATCTGGCAGCGCAGGGCCAGCGCGTGCACCCGGGTGTTGCCGGAGGCGGTGACGGCCAGCCGGAAGACGAGCGTGGGACCGGCGGCGTACGGGTCCGCGCGCACGCCGGTGCAGGTGAAGCCGAACTCCGTCACGGCGCGGCCTCCCCCGCCGGGACCTTGGCACGGCGCTCGACGCCGTCGAAGAAGGAGTCGAGCGCGGCGCGGGCCTCGGCGCCGCCGTCGAAGCCCTGCCACAGCAGGCGCATGCGCCCCACCAGTTCGTAGCAGATGTCGATCGGGACGAGGTAGCAGTCCGTGCGCCCCTCGCGGCGGCGCAGCAGCAGCGCCTCCACGTCCGGTCGCAGCAGTGCGGCCAGGGCGCTGTCGCCGAGCGCCGCCTGCCAAGTAGCGGGGTCGAGTTCGCTCTCGGTGGCTCCGGCGGGGCTCGGGTAGAGCGCGACGAGCCGGTCCAGTGCCGCGTTGCGGAAGAAGAACGCGACGCCGACGGGGATCTGGAGCAGTTCCCAGGCCCCGTCGTCGAGTCGGTGGCCGGGGTCGTGGAGGTAGCGGTCGGGCACGGCGCGGTAGCGGCCGGTGGCGGCGCCCGGCCGGTCGAACAGCAGGGCGCAGGCGGTGCAGGCGCACACCAGCGCCCGCTTCTCGGTCTCGACCAGGTGGCGGTGGCCGTCCTCGGCCACGGCCGCCCCGCACAGTTCGCAGCTCTGCGGCCGGGGTTCCCGGGGCAGGGCGAACCGGCGCAGGCCCGACGGCCCCGCCGTCCGCGCGGACGGCGGGGCCCAGGCGCGGGGCGCGCTCACGGCACCCGGACCGGGGCCTGCGGGCGGGTGCCGATCTGGAGCAGCGGCTGCGGCGGCGCCCCGGCCGGCTCCAGTTCGACGGTGGTCACCTCGGGCGCGAAGGAGGCCAGCGCGGCCTCGGCGGCCTGCCGTACGGCGTCCCCGGTGCTGCCGCAGCCGCAGCCGCCGCCCGCGGTGGCCCGCAGGCGCACTGTGCCCGAAGCCTCCTCGAAGCCGAGGAGTTCCACCGGCTCGCCCAGGGTGTCCAGGGCCCGGGCGATCCTCGTACGCACGTCCTCGGGATGCAGGTCGTGCAGGGCCAGCAGGCTGGAGACGAGTTCGTCGTCCAGCAGCGGGGCGAGGGCGGCGGCGTCCAGCCGGGAGGTGATCCGGGCGAGCCCGCAGCCGTAGAAGTCCATCAGGACGCGCACCAGTTCCTCGGCGGCGGCGCAGACGTCCCGGTCGCCGGTGTCCGCCAGCCGGCCGAGGACCTCCTCGACGCGGCGGCCCGTCTGGAGGGAGTCGGCGGGGGCGCTCATCCGCCCAGTCCGCTCAGGCCGGTGGGCACGTGCATCTGCTTGACGGTCTGGCCGTTGCCGACGTACATGTGGACGCCGCAGGGCAGGCAGGGGTCGAAGCTGCGCACGGCGCGCATGATGTCGATGCCCTTGAAGTTCTCCGGGGTGTTCTCCTCGAAGATCGGCGTGTTCTGCACGGCGTCCTCGTAGGGTCCCGGTGTGCCGAAGGTGTCGCGGGTGCTGGCGTTCCAGGGGGTCGGCGGGTAGGGGTGGTAGTTGGCGATCTTGCCGTCGCGGATCACCATGTGGTGGGAGAGGACGCCCCGTACGGCCTCGGTGAAACCGACCCCGATGGACTCGTCGGGGACTTCGAACTTCTCCCAGGTCTGGGTGCGGCCGGCGCGGACCTCCTCCAGGCCCATCTCGGCGCAGTGCAGGGCGATGGCGGCGGCGTAGGCCTGGAAGTACGTGCGGGCGCGGTTGCGCTCCAGCGCGTTGCTCCACTTGGGGATCTTCCACTCGAAGGTGGTCTCCGGCTTGGTCATCGTCCGGGGCAGGTTGATGACCACGCTGTGGCCGGTGGCCTTGACGTAGCCGACGTCGACGAGCCCGGACAGGGCCGTGGACCACAGGCGGGCGATGGGGCCGCCGCCGGTGTCGAGGGCCAGGTGGTCCTTGCCGTCGAACCAGCGCGGTGACATCACCCAGCTGTACTTGCCGTCGAAGTCGCGCTTCTGGGGGGCGGGGATGGTGTGCTGGTTCCAGGGGTGGCGGGGGTCGACCGGGTTGCCGAGCGGGTCGCGGGTGACGAACTGCTCCTGGCCGGCCCAGTCGTCGTAGTACGAGCTGCCCAGCAGGATGCGGATGCCGAGGTTGATCTCGGTGAGGTCGTTGGTGACGAGTTTGCCGTCCACGATCACGCCGGGGGTGACGAACATCTTCCGGCCCCAGTCGGACATGTTGGCGTACGTGAAGTCGCAGTACTCGGGGTCGTTGAGGGCGCCCCAGCAGCCGAGCAGGACCCGGCGCCGGCCGACCTCCTCGTAGCCGGGCAGGGCCTCGTAGAAGAAGTCGAAGAGGTCGTCGTGGAGCGGGACGACGCGCTTCATGAACTCGACGTACCTCATGAGGCGGCTCATGTAGTCCGTGAAGAGCTGGACCGAGGCGATGGTGCCGACGCCGCCCGGGTAGAGGGTGGAGGGGTGTACGTGGCGGCCCTCCATCAGGCAGAACATCTCGCGCGTGTAGCGGCTGACCTGGAGGGCCTCGCGGTAGAACTCGCCCTCGATGGGGTTGAGGGAGCGCATGATGTCGGCGATGGTGCGGTAGCCGTGGTCGCCGGCGTGCGGGGCCTCGGTGCGCTCGGCCAGTTCCAGGACGCCGGGGTTGGTCTCGCGGACCATCTTCTCGCAGTAGTCGACCCCGACCAGGTTCTCCTGGAAGATGTTGTGGTCGAACATGTACTCCGCCGACTCACCGAGGTTGATGATCCACTCGGCGAGGTGGGGCGGCTTCACCCCGTAGGCCATGTTCTGCGTGTAGACGGAACAGGTGGCGTGGTTGTCGCCGCAGATCCCGCAGATGCGGCTGGTGATGAAGTGTGCGTCGCGGGGGTCCTTGCCACGCATGAAGACGCTGTAGCCGCGGAAGACCGACGAGGTGCTGTAGCACTCCGCCACGCGCTTCTGCTTGAAGTCGATCTTCGTGTGGATTCCGAGACTGCCCACGATCCGGGTGATCGGATCCCAGGCCATCTCCACCAAGCCGTCGCCGGACGCCTTCGTCTTCGGTGCCATCGTCTGTGCCGTGACCCTTCTTCGGAGCGGGCTCTGCGGGGGTTGCGCGGTACGGGGGGCGGTGGGGCCGCCGGTCACCAGGGCGGGCGGTAGCCGGTGGTCAGCGTCTCCCCGGTGTGCCGCCACTTCGGTTCGCGGTCCACGGTGTGCGCCGTCATCTGGCGGAGCTTGCGGACGACGGCGCCGTACGCGCCGCTGGCCTTGCTGGACACCTTGGCGCCGGGCGGCTCATCCATGAACGGCATGAACTTGTCCGGGAATCCGGGCATGGTGCAGGCGATGCAGATGCCGCCGACGTTGGGGCAGCCGCCGATGCCGTTCATCCAGCCGCGCTTGGGCACGTTGCACTTGACGACGGGGCCCCAGCAGCCCAGCTTGACCAGGCACTGCGGCGAGTCGTAGGTGTGCGCGAACTGGCCCTGCTCGTAGTAGCCGGCCCGGTCGCAGCCCTCGTGGACGGTGGCGCCGAACAGCCAGGTGGGGCGCAGTTTGTCGTCGAGCGGGATCATCGGAGCGGAGCCGGCCGCCTGGTAGAGCAGGTAGGTGAGCGTCTCGGAGAAGTTGTCCGGCTGGATGGGGCAGCCCGGTACGCACACGATCGGGATGCCGGCCTTGGACTTCCAGTCCCAGCCCAGGTAGTCCGGGACGCCCATGGCGCCGGTGGGGTTGCCCTCCATCGCGTGGATGCCGCCGTACGTGGCGCAGGTGCCGATGGCGACGACCGCGAGGGCCTTGGGCGCCAGCCGGTCGATCCACTCGCTGGTCGTGATGGGCTGGCCGGTCTCGGGGTTGTCACCGAAGCCGCACCAGTAGCCGTCGGCCTTGATCTTCTCGTTCGGGATGGACCCCTCGATCACGAGGACGAACGGGTCGATCTCACCGCGCTCGCCCTTGAAGAACCATTCGATGAACGTGTCGGCGCCGCCGACGGGACCGCATTCGAAGTCGATCAGGGGCCAGTGCACCGCGATCTTGGGCAGACCCGGCAGTACACCCATCACGATCTCTTCGATGCTCGGCTGCATCGCCGCCGTCAGGGACACCGAGTCGCCGTCGCAGCTCAGCCCCGCGTTGATCCAGAGGATGTGGATGGGGGGGTCCTCTACCGTGCTCGGCGTTTGTGCATCCATGAGGATGCCTCCTTGGGCAGGGAATCGGGGAGGTGGGCTGAGGGGGAGCCAGGGGCGGGCGCTCCGCTCTCACCCTTCTTCGTAACAGGGGCCGGCGGCCGGTGCGCTGTCTTGTACGGCCAGTGCGGTGACCGGGTCCGGAGTCCGGCGGTGGCCGGCCGGGACCGTACGGACCAGGTGCGGCGGGGTGGCGGCGACCGGCTCCTTGCGGACGAAGGCACGGCGCAGGGCGTGGTACGGGGCCCGCGGGTCGAAGAAGGTGGCCCGCATCCGGGTCAGCTCCGCCTCGCGGTAGGCGGCCAGCGGGGTGTCGGCCTCGTCCTGCTCCCGCCGCGCCTTCTTCGCGGCGATCCGGGACGGGGCGGTGGGGGACGCGGCCAGCAGCCCGGCCAGCCGGGCCGTTTCGCCGGCGAACTCCCCCGGTGCGCAGGGCACCGTACGGTCGACCAGGCCGAGTGCGGCCGCGGCGGCGGCGCTCAGCGGCAGTGCGTCGGTGGTGAGCCGCTCGGCGACGGCTTCCCCGACGCGGCGGGGCAGCGTGTAGGTCCAGTACTCGGAGCCGTAGAGGCCCATCAGCCGGTAGTGCGGGTTGAGGACGACGCCCGAGCGGCACCAGACCTCGTCGGCCGCCAGCGCGAGCATCGCGCCCCCGGCGGCGGCGTTGCCGCCGAGGGCCGCGACGACGAGGCGGTCCGTGGTGGTCAGGACGGCCTCGACGAGGTCGTCCATCGCGGTGATGTTCGCCCAGGATTCGGCGGCCGGGTCGGCGGCCGCCTCGATGACGCCGAGGTGGATGCCGTTGGAGAAGAAGTCGCGGCCGCCGCCGAGGACCAGGACGGAGGTGGGGCGCTCGCAAGCGGCCCGGTAGGCGTCCAGGAGGCGCCGGCACCGGTCGGTGCTCATCGCGCCGCCGGGGAAGGAGAACGACAGGAAACCGGCCCCTGCCTCCTCCCGGTAGGTGATGTCGGCCCAGGTACGGCGCGGGGGGCCGCCGTACGGCGGCGCGGGGTCCTCCGGCAGCGGGGGCAGCCGGTCGCCGAGCGCCAGGGTGGCGGGCAGCTTCACCGGGACGGGCTCCCCCGGCGCCCGGCAGGCGCGCAGCTCCGGGATCCACACGGCGCCGTCGGCGGTCGCCCGGCAGACCGCGCCCGCGCGGGTGGCCAGCAGCTCTCCGGGGCGCCCGCGCAGCCGGTCCTCCGGGTGGCCTCCGTGCAGGAACCAGACACCGCCGAGCAGTTCGTCCCGTACACCGGGCTGGGAGTCGGCGGCCCGCAGGACGCGCAGGACGCGGTCGGTGGGGTCCGCCGCCCAGTCGATGCGGCGCTCGTCCTGACGCATGTAGGGCCGGGTGCGGTGGGTGGTCTGCGGGGTGGGCACGTACGTCCCCGAGGCGACGCGTTCGACGGCGAGCAGGACGGCCCGCAGCGCCGCGTCGGCGATCTCGCCGCGGTAGACGTCGCTCTTGGCCAGCTCGGGAAGGGGGCATTCGGCGAAGGCCCAGACGTCGCCGGCGTCCATCTCGGCGTCGGCTTGCAGGACGGTGACGCCCCAGTGGGTGGCGCCCTCCTGGACGGCCCGGTCGAGCGAGGAGGGACCGCGGTCCCCGACCGGCCCCGGGTGGACGATCAGGCAGGTGTGGGTGGACCACACCTCGCGGGGGACGGCCGTCTTCAGCATCGGCGCGATGATCAGGTCGGGCCGGTGGCGGCGCGTGGCGTCGGTCAGCGAACCGCCGGGCAGCGCGAGTTCGACGGCCACTCGGTGACCGTGGTCCCGCAGCTCGGCGTGGACGCGCTGCGTCAGGCTGTTGAACGCACTCGCGACGAGCAGGATGCGCACTCGGTCTCCCAGCGGCCAGGCGCCTTCGCGCACGGTGGGCCGGGGGTTGTCCGGCCGCCTGCGATGTTCGGGGACCGCCGGGCGCGGCGGCGCGAGGCCGAGCGCTGGCGTCACTCGAAAGCGGGCAGGGGGCGCTGCCACTCGGCGGTGCGGCGGCGCCCGGGGCGCGGCCGCGCGATGGAGTGGAGTCCCGTGCGTCGGGCGCGCCCGTTCCCCGACCGGCCCGGGCGCGCGCATACAGTCCGTGACCATCCGTCCGATCGGACGCGGATCGTTACGAGAGGGAGGTCGGCGATGGCCGGTACACGCGTCATCACGGTGTTCGGCGCGACGGGCGCGCAAGGCGGCAGTCTGGTACGGGCGATCCTCGACGACCCGGGCAGCGGGTTCTCGGTGCGCGCGGTGACCCGCCGTCCGGAATCGGACCGTGCGCGGGAACTGGCGCGGCTCGGCGCGGAGGTGGTCCGGGCCGATCTGGACGACGAGGCGAGCCTCGGTCCCGTCCTGGAGGGCGCGTACGGGGCGTACCTGGTGACCGATTTCTGGGAGCACATGTCGGCGGAGCGGGAGAAGCGGCAGGCCGCCTCCCTCGCCCACGCGACCGGGCACGCGGGGGTGCAGCACGCCGTCTGGTCCACGCTGGAGGACACCCGCGAGTGCATCCCGCTCGACGACGACCGCATGCCCACGCTCCAGGGCACGTACAAGGTGCCGCACTTCGACGCCAAGGCGGAGGCCGACCGGTACTTCCCCGAGGCCGGCGCGCCGACCACCTTCCTGCGCACGACGTTCTACTGGGAGAACCTGCTCACGATGTCCGCCCCGCAGCGCGGCGAGGACGGCGTCTTGCGGCTGGTCTTCCCGATGGGCGGCAGCCGGCTGTCGGGCATCGCCGTCGCCGACATCGGCAAGACGGCGCTGGCCGTGTTCGAGCGGGGCACCGACCTCATCGGCGCCACGGTCAGCATCGCCGGCGAGCACCTGCCGGTCGCTGACATGGCGGCGGCGATGAGCGAGGTCATCGGTGAGCCCGTGCGGTACGCGCCGATGGACCCGGACGACTACCGCGCGCTCGGGTTCCCCGGGGCGGACGAGTCGGGGAACATGTTCCAGTACTACGCCGAGTGCGAGGACCGGTTCACCCATGCGAGGGATCTGGCGGCCATCCGGGCGCTCAACCCCGAGCTGCAGGACTTCGCCACCTGGCTCGCCGCGCACCGCGAGGCGCTGCGGTCCCTGTGAGGGCCGACGGCGCCGGGGAGCGGTCCGGGGAACCCGTCCGCCGGACGTAGGCCGGACGGGTGGGGTCGCGTGTGGCGTCGTTTTGTGTTCGGAACCGGTGCGCTCGCGTTGTACCTTCCCGTCGTTCGGGCGTTCCGCATGGTGCGGAAGGCCGACCGTCGAGGAGAGGGACCTGTGTGGCTACCGGAACGGTGAAGTGGTTCAGCGCGGAGAAGGGCTTCGGGTTCATCGCGCAGGACGGGGGCGGCCCCGATGTCTTCGCCCACTACTCAGCGATCAACGCTACCGGTTTTCGGGAACTGTGGGAGGGACAAGCGGTGACCTTCGACGTCACCCAGGGTCAGAAGGGGCCGCAGGCCGAGAACATCGTGCCGGCCTGATCCCCGTCCGCCCCCGGTCGCGCACCGGACCGGTCCCGTCACCGGCCGGAGGCCGGGGGCCGGTTCGCCCCAGGAGCGGACCCTCGGGTCTCGGGGTCCGGGGGCCCGCTCTGCGTCATCATGTGCCATCCGCTCATCCCCGGCCGGTACCGCCGGGCGACCGGCGGCGATTCTCACCCCTTCGGCCACTCCCCCCGAGCCCGCGCCCCGTCCGCCCTTCCCCGGGCCGCTGCCCGGCATGCCAGCGGGGCGCCGCGCCCCTTTCCCCCTACTCTCGCCGGATGACCGAGAACGAGATCAAGCTGAAAGCCATCGCGGTGCTCACCGGGGTGCGCGGCGACGTCGGTACGGACTACGTCTCCGCCCTGCTCAGCGAGGTGACGCCGGCGGAGTTCCTGGTACCCGCCGAAGCCGATCCGGCGGAGATCGGACTCGCCGTCCTGGACCAGCTGTCGGGGCCGTGGAGCGCCCTGGTCACCGGTTTCGTGCTGGCCTTCGAAGCGGTCGCGGACGCCTACGACGAGTCCGATCCGGAGATGTCCGCGCAGGAGATCCTCCAGGCGCTCGCCCTCGAACTCGCCGCTGGGGACGACTGAGACCGGTAACCGGTCGGCGTGCGGGAGCTGCCCTCCCGCGGGACGGGGCCTTCCGTGGGCGGGGCGTCTCGCCCCGGCTGGTGCGGGGCGTCGCGGCGCGGCCGGTGCGGGGCGTCGGGGGTGCGCTCGTGTCAGGGCGCGCGCTGCGGGTAACCGCCTGACGAGAGATCACCCGTCAGAGCCGGCACCCCGTGCCGGCCCGAGCCGAGAAGGGCGCCATGACCACCCCTCCGAACGATCCCGTACCTCCCAACCCGACCCCCGCGCCCGGTCCGGGCCCCGGACCGCAGCCCGGACCCCTGCCGGGGCCGGTCCCGGGGCCGGGCGGCCCCGACCCGGTGCCGCCGCAGCCCCAGCCGGACCCGCGGCCCGAGCCCGCGCCGGGTCCGGATCCGCTCCCGGCGCCCGGACCGCTGCCCGGCCCGGTCCCGGCTCCGGACCCGGTGACCTGAGGCCGCCGCCCGCACGGAGGCGGCCCCGTCATACCGCGTGCCCGGCCCACTCGGCCGGGACACCGGCGCCGCCTCCGTTGCGGAGCGCCTCGACCACCGCTTGGTGCAGGTCGCGGCTGTCCTGCTCCGAGTCGCATTCGACGGGGCTGCCCGCCAGGGTGAACCAGTCGGACGAACCGCTGTACTGGACGGCGACCTGGGCCGCCGCGCCCGTCCAGGTGGTGTGCAGCGTCAGGTTGCCGGAGATGACGCCCGCTTCCTCCGTGCGGACCCCGCCGGCCCCCGGGTAGATCCCCGTCGTCGTCCACGAAGCCCAGGCCATAGGCCACGCTCCTCCCGTGCCATGTCGTCGGCGGAGCCGACGTCCGTCAAACCTCCCCCGCCTCGTTTTCCTCCTCCTGGTCTACCCCCATTGGCCCCTTCACGCACGGGGCGCTCTCATGGAGATCAGGCCGTTCCCTCTGCCGCGTCGAGCATGAAAGAGGTACGCCCATGTACGAGATGCGCGCCGAGTCCAGCGCCGAGCGGGGCCACCTGCTGTGGCACGTGATAGCGAAGGACACCACCCTCAGCACGCTGTGCGGATCCCTCCTCAACCCCGGCCACGTGCCGCCCCCGGCGATCGAGCCCTCCGCCGACCACTACTGCGCCGCCTGCATGCAGGCGGTCCGCGCCCAGACCGGAGCCGTCGCCGAGCGGTAGCCGCCGACCCGCGGGACGGGTTTCAGGGCCGGGCCGTCGGGCAGAAGCCGCATGCCGCCCTGCGGTGACGAACGCAGGGCGGACCAAACGCCACCGGAGCGCGAGACCCCCGCCGGACGGGCGGCATGGCAGGGAGGTGGGACCCATGGCCGACGGTGCGCGCACCGACCCCGGCACCCTCCCTTCTGTCGGACGGCAGTACGACGCCAGTCCCTACCTGCCGGGCCGCGGCGGCCTCGGCGACCTGCGCCGGGCCGCCGCCGGCTGCCGGGGGTGCCCCTTGTTCGAGCACGCCACCCAGACGGTGTTCGGCGCCGGATCGGCGCACGCCCGGCTGCTGCTGGTCGGTGAGCAGCCCGGTGACCAGGAGGACCGCCAGGGCGAGCCGTTCGTCGGCCCGGCGGGACGGCTGCTGCACCGGGCGCTGGAGGAAGCGGGCCTCGGCGACGAGGACACGTACGTGACCAACGCCGTCAAGCACTTCAAGTTCACCACCGCCGCGCGGGGTAAGCGCCGTATCCACAAGGCCCCGAACCTGCGGGAGATGTCCGCGTGCAGGCCGTGGCTGACGGCGGAACTGCGCCTGGTGGAGCCCGAGGTGGTGGTCGTGCTCGGCGCCACCGCCGGCCGCGCCCTGCTGGGGAGTTCCTTCAAGGTGGGCGAGCAGCGCGGTGTGCTGCGGCCGATGCCCGCCCTGGGCGACGACCCCGGGGATCCGCTTCCGGGACAGCTGCTGGCGACCGTCCACCCCTCTTCGGTGCTGCGCTCCGACGACCGGGAGGCGGCGTTCCGGGGGCTGGTCGACGACCTTTCGGTGGCCGCCTCCGCCCTGGGCTAGGACGGCGGGGGGACGGACCGGGCGCGCGCCTCGGCGAGGGTCGGGGCGATCTCCAGCTTGGATTCCGCGGCGAAGAGCCGCAGCATCTGAGCGAACTGCTCCGGCACGGGGCCGGCCAGGACCAGGTGTTCCTCGCGGTCGCCGGCGAGCAGGGTGTTCAGCAGCGAGGAGTCGGCGAAGGTGACCCGGGCGATGTCCACCACCCGGCGCACGCCCTCCTGGGCCGCGTCGGCCAGCACCTGCGCCAGCGGCCCGACGCCGTCGACGTCGAACTCGCCGGACAGCACGACCACCCGGACCCCGTCCTCGTCGAGGAGGACCTGGATTCTCGGGTGGTCGTAGGTCATGACGCCGCCGGTCCGGCACTCCGTCGGCCTGCCCGTTCAGCCGCCACGGCGTCCGCCGGGCGGGTCCTGGGGGTCGACGCCCGTGTACGCGGAGGCGTCCTTGGTTCCGCTGGGGCGCCGGGAGGCCCCTTTCTCGCCCATGTCGTGGTGGCCCTTGTCGCCGGAGCCGGACCCCTTGCTCTTGTGTTCCCCGCGCCGTCCGCCCGTCTTGACGGGGGTGCCCTCGTCGGCCTTGGTCGGCGACGCCTTGGTCCCGGAGCGGCGGTCGGGGCCTTCACCCGCGTACTCGTCGGGGTGGAAGGAGCGCTCCGCGCTCGGGTTGTCCTGCTGACGGGTGGCGTCCACGTCGGGCGACCATCCGTGCTGCTCGGTCCCTTCGTGCCGACTGGGACCCTCACCGTGTGACGGGTGTCCCGACTTCCTGTTCTTGGCCATGCACTACACCTCCTGAGGGCTTGCGCGGCCGCGGCCCCGGTTTCAGGGGGACGACGGCCGTGGGGTGTGGAAGGGGCGCAGCCGTGCCTCGACGTGACCGTCGACGACGCGCGTCTCGAACGACGGCTGGGGGGCGGTGGCCGGGCCCTCGACGTTCCAGCCGTCGGCGAGCCTGAACACACTGCCGTGCCAGGGGCAGCGTACGCAGCCGTCGGTGATCTCGCCTTCGGACAGCGGCCCGCCCATGTGAGAGCAGCGGTCCGCGAGGACGCGTACGTCTCCGCCCGCGGCGCGGACGACGAGTACGTCCACCCCGTCCACGCTCGCCCGGACGGGCCGGTCGACGGCGAAGTCCGCGACGGGGCCGACGCGGTGCCAGCCCTCGCCCACCAGGTGGGTGACCGCTTCGGCGTGGTTGGCGCCCGCGGCTTGCCGGTAGGCCAGGTGGCCGCCCAGCGCGCCGCCCGCCGAGACGGCCGCGAGTCCGGCCGCGGACAGCGCCCTGCCCCGCCAGGTCCGGCCCCGGGCGCGGGCCAGGAAGGAGCCCGCGTAGAGGCAGAGACCGACGCTGTTGGTGAGGGCGTGGACGAGCCCCACCCGGGCCTGCTCGGGGGGCAGCTCCGCCCAGTCCGTCCAGCCCGCGAGCGCGGCGGGGACGGCGGTGACCACGCCCACCCCGATCAGGACGTGAGCCGCCCGGCGCTGGCCGGGCAGCAGGTCCAGGACGGCTGAGGAGAACCAGGCGCCGAGCGGCACCTGGACGAGCGGCGGGTGCGCGGGGTGGCCGATGGGGCGGCCGTGCAGGACGTCGCGGGCCGCTCCCAGCGGGAGGGCGCGTACGGCGCGGCGGAGTACCTCGATGGCCCCGTCGGCCACCGGTGTCTGCTCCAGCCGCTCCATGGCGGTCAGGACGGGTCCGGGGCCGTTGCCCGCGGCGCCGAGTGCGGTGTGTCGTAGGTCCATGGCGGGCGCCTACCCCGACTGGGGCGCGCTATGGCGTCCCGCCGCGGGAGGGTCCGGGCTCTTCCCGTCGGCGCGCGTCCCCGCCGTACTCGGGGGCGGTGTTGCGGCCCACCACGTGCATGGCGGCCTCTTCCGCGGACTCCGCCCCTCCGTCGGTGCCGACGTCGTGGGCCAGTACGTCGAAGGCCCGCTGGGGGTGGTTGTCCTCCACGGGGGCGAGCCGGCCGACGGTGTCGCCGGGCAGTGGCTCGGGATGCGGGCCGGTGTCCCGGCCGTTCTGCCCCACATCGGGGGTCTCCTGGGCGAGGCGCTGGTCCAGGCTCTCGCCCTGGCGCTGCTCGGCAGCGGTGGTGCCGTAGCGGGAGACGGCGCGGGGCCGGTCGGGGGTGTCGTACCCCTCGTCGAGGCGCTGGTCGGCGTCCGGCTCGTCGAGCGCGTTCTCCATGTCCGGCTGGTACTCGGCGCGCTGGTCACCGTTCTGCGGCTGGTACACCTCGTCGCCCTGCGTGTCGCTGGCCATGATCATCGCCTTCCCCGGGTCTGGTGTGACGGCCCTCGGCGGGCGCCTACCCCGTCCGGCGGGGCTCACACGGCCGGGGTCGCGCGGCCGCATGCCCGGCCCGGGGGGCGGGTAGCCGCCGGGAACCGGAACTACGGAGGGAGAGTGCCATGGACGACCAGGGCGGAGCGGGCGGCGTGCCCCTGCACCACGACGAGGGCGAGGCGAAGCGCCGCGGGCCCCACGTGGACCGGCCGGAGAAGGAGCAGGAGAGGGAACGCCCGGCTCGGAGCGGCGAGCCGCAGGACCGGCGATCGGAGCAGGCCGAACGGGACCGCGACCGCGGCCGGGAGGGCAGGGGCCCGGCCAAGGGTCCCGAGTAGGCAGACGGGCAGTAGGGCCCGGCGTGGGCGGTTCAGCGCTCGGAGAAGCTGAAATCGCCCATCGTCCAGGCGCTGACGTCCTTGATCGCGATCCGGTACATCCCGCCGGTCTCCGGGATGCCGACGGTGCCCTGCAGGATCCGGGCCACGTGGAAGTGGAGGTACGCGGGCGGGGCCACCTGCGGGGAAGGGGACATCGTCCCCGCGTCCGAGAAGATGTCCGCGAAGGCGCCGAGCTGGTCGGAGTCCTTGAGGACCTCGGCCACGCGCTGGCGCCACACGCTCTCCGGCGCGAGGCGCCCCGTGATCACGGCGCCGTGCACCACGACGGTGAGGGCCATCTGATTGGTCGGCTCCGACTCCACGGCGGCGGCGATGGCGACAAGGAGGTCGTCAGGCTTCGACATGGGTACGGAGTCTACAAGGTCCCGCCCCGGGGCCCCACCCCACGGCGCCGGAACCGGGCCGTCCCGCGCCGGTGTTGGCGGGGCGCGCCTGTCACGCCGAGCGCAACAGCAGCTCGACTTCCCGCTCCTGGTCCCCGGCGACGGTGCCCTTGGCCTCGACGGTGAAGGCCTCCGTCAGTGCGAACAGGACCCGGTCCACGGCGCGCGGGCCGCCCTGCACACCGACCCGGACCGTGCCGTCGAGCGCGACGGGCCCGGTGGGCGTCGCCGCTCTGCCGGCGTCGATGGTCGTGCTCCATACGGTGGGTTCCCCCGTGTGGTCCCGGGCCTGCGTCCCGATGCCCTCCGCCCCGTCGTCCGAGAAGGCCCGCTCCAGGAACCCGATGAGGGTGCGGGCACACTGCGGCGAGCAGTCGGTGGCCGTCACCAGCACCGCGTCGTCCGCGTGCCGTGCTTCGCTGTTCATCACGTCGCCTTTCCTCAGGTCCTTCGGGGTGCTTCGGGCCCTGGCGCGGGCGCTCACGCGCGGCGCGGGGGGCCGGGGGGGGGGCCGGGGCCCGGGGGGGGGGGGCGCCACCCGTTTGAGCGCCCCGGGGGCGTGGTGAGCGGCTGCGTGTTGATGGGCGGGCGGGCCCCGCTGGCCCGCCTAGT
>NZ_JBITDH010000003.1:195650-343771 GCF_044454045.1 Streptomyces sp. NPDC051578 | reverse complement strand
GCGGGCCGTGATTCGCTTTAAACCCGGCCCCATTCCCACCGGTCCTGGGGGGTGCTCGGGCCCGGGGGGGGGGGGGCGCCGGGGGGGGGGGGGCGCGGGGGGCCCCCCGCCCCCCCGCGGCGGCGGCGCTCCACCGTTTTCAGCGCCCGAGGGCCTTCTTGAGCTGCTCCTTGTTCATCGCGGAGCGGCCCTCGATGCCCCGCTTCTTCGCCTCCTCGTACAGCGCCTCGCGGGTGGGCCCCGAGGAACCGCTGCCGGAGCCCGTGCCACGGCCGGAGCCGGAGCCGGACGAGCTGCGGCTCGACGACTTCGTCTCGCCGGAGCGGGCCCGCTCCTTGTTCACCGTACGGCCGGCCATCTCCTTCGCCCGGCCCTCCGACATGCCGCGCTCCTGACCGGACTCCTTGATGTGCTCGTACTGACGCTCGCGCTTACCGCTGGATCCTCGGGGCATCGCAGTTCTCCTCACGCACAGGGGTGACGCACAGGGGTGGACACGGCCATGCTGCGGGCCGGCGCCGGCTCCCGCACCCCGGAGCAGCCACCCGGAGGTACGCCGCCCCGTCGACCGCCCCCGTCCGGCCCCTTCGGCAAACCCGGGCGTCCACAACGGGATGGGCGTACGGGTGAAACCTTCCGCCGTGTCACGCGCCCCGGGCCGTCGGCCGGTCACCCCGCTGGCACAGTGGCCGCACCCACCTCCGGCAAAGGAGTTCCACGTGCTCGAACGCAAGCGGCGCAAGAACGGGACCGAAGTCACCTTCGTCCTTCCGGCCGACAATCCGCCGGGGCCGGTCAGCGTGGTGGGCGACTTCAACGACTGGCAGCCGGGCACCCACGTGCTGGCCCCCCGCGAGGACGGCCTGCGCGCCGTGACCATCGAACTCAGCGGCAAGAAGACGCACACGTTCCGGTACCTCGCCGCGGGCGACTACTGGTTCGACGAGGAGCAGGCCGACGGCCACGACGGCACCAACAGCCACCTGCGCACCTGAGCCCGCGGCACCCGGCCCCGCACCGGAGGTCCGGCGGGTGCCCGCCGGTTCAGCCGAGCAGTTCCAGTACCGCCGCCTCCACTTCGCCGTGGGTGGCCGGGTGCCCGTAGACGACGTCCGCGCCGAGCCGGTCCAGCGCGGGCTTGATCGTGACACCGCCCTCGTAGAGCTCGAAGAGCCTCGGGTTGATGTAGGAGGAGCGGCAGACCGCCGGCGTGTTGCCCAGGTAGCCGCTTACCTCGCGCACCGCACGTGCCACCGCCTTCGTACGCCGGGCCCGGGACTCACCGGCCACGTCCACCGAGACGGCGAGGGCGACGGCGGCCAGGACCGTCGCGTGCCAGGTCCGGAAGTCCTTGGCGGTGATGTCCGTACCGGACCTGCTGCGCAGGTAGTCGTTGACGTCGTCGGCGCGCACGTCGCGCCAGACGCCGCCCTGCCGGTACACGAAGAGCTGGGACTGCCCGACGCGTCGGCGCAGCAGGGACCTCACGACGGCGTACGCGGCGGGGTCGACCAGGGCGCGGGTCTGCTCCTGCCCGGATTTTCCGGGGTAGCGGAAACAGACCTCGCCCCGGCTGCAGACGGCGTGTTCCCGTAGCAGCGTGGTCAGCCCGTACGCCTGGTGGTCGCGCCGGTAGGCGGCTCCGCCCACGCGGAAGAAGCCGAGGTCGAGCAGGCGCGCCGAGCAGGCCAGGACCCGGTCCCGGCCCAGGCCCCGCGTCCCGAGGTCCGCTTCGATGCCCTGGCGCAGGCGCGGGAGACGCGTCGCGACGTCCAGGACGTGTTCGTGCTTGGCGGCCTCCTGGCGCTCCCGGAACGCCGGGTGGTACAGGTACTGCCGGCGGCCCGCCTCATCGGTCCCCATCGCCTGGATGTGGCCGCCGGGCCACGGGCAGATCCATACGTCGGTCCAGGCGGGCGGGATCGCCAGTGCGCGCAGCCGCTCGCGTTCCGAGGGGTCCGCGATCGGGGCCCCCGTCAGGTCCAGGTAGCGAAAACCCCGGCCGTGGCGTACCCGGACGTATCCGGGCCGGTCGGGGCAACTCGTGCGCAGCCGCATGGTCCTCCTCCGCTGACGCCCGGCGTCTGCCCCGTTCCCGTGGGGATACTCCCCGGTACGCGCGTCCGTGCCACCGGTGGCCCGGGCGGCGTCCAGTGCCGCGACCGGAAAGGTCCACCAGGTCGCGGCCACAGCACTAGAGTTCGTCCGCATGGTGCACGTACTGGGCAGCAGGATGCTGCTGACCCCCACCGACCCCGACCGTTCGCGCGCGTTCTACGGCGGGGCGCTGGGCCTCGCCGTGTACCGGGAGTTCGGTACGGGGCCCGAGCGGGGGACGGTCTACTTCCTCGGCGGCGGGTTCCTGGAGGTCTCCGGCCGCTCCGAGACCCCGCCGGCCCCCGGGATGCGGCTGTGGCTCCAAGTCGCCGACGTGCAGGCGGCGTACCGGGAGCTGCTGGGGCGGGGGGTCGCGGTGCTGCGGCCGCCGCTGCAGGAGCCGTGGGGGCTGATTGAGATGTGGATCGAGGACCCGGACGGGGTGCGGATCGCCGTCGTGGAGGTGCCGGCGGACCATCCGCTGCGACTGCGCCCGTGAGCCCCGGGTGCGGACCGTGGCGGCCGTGTCGTACGCCACGATCCGCGCCTGGTCATTCCAATGGGGCTGATGCGGCCGTTATCGTGACGATTCCCCCTTTTCCTATCCGCCCCGGATGGTCACCAGTGCCCGTAGACACCTCCCTGTCCCCGCTCATAGCGGCGACGGCGCACTGGCTGGTCCGCGCCTACCCCGCCGGCGGCGGCGCGCTCCAGCGGGGCCTGGCCGAGGCCCAGGCCCGCCAGGCCGTCACGGCCGCCGCGTGGCTGCGGTACCCGACGGACCTCGACGCCCAGCTGGTCGCGCTGACCGGGCCGGGCGGCTCGGGCCGCCTGGACTGGATCACCGGTGCGGACGCCTCCTCCGAGGAGGAGCGGGAGGACGTCTGGCGCAGCTGGGTCGACGAGGTCGTGGCCAGCTGGGCGGCGTGCCTGCTGACCGCGCCCCCGCTGGCCTCGGCGGCGGTGGAAGCGCTGGCCGGGACCGACCACGCCGGCGCCGTCCCGGTGGCCTTCCGGCGCCTGACGGATCCCGAGGCGAACGACCGCGACGCGGCGGCGCTGCTGCGCCACCCGGACCTGCTGGCGCCGATAGCAGACCTGCACCGCCCGGGGCTGCTGGACTGCCTTGGGGCGGACACCGCCCTGGCGGGCTGAGCGGGGCGCGCGGCCCGTTTCCGGGGAACCGCGCCGGGTAGGGGCCGCCGTGCGGGGTGCGGTCTTGGCCATCCCGGCCGCGACGGAGGCCGCATTCCGCCCGGCGCGCCGTCGACGGCTCGCCGGAGCGTCCACCCGTACGCGCGACAGGGGGCGCCGCGCGCGGCGACACGACCGAGGATGGGGGCATGTCCGCCCGACTGGTCATCTACCCTCCGGACGAGAACGGCTGGCGCCGGGTGCGTTACGACGGCGTCGCCATCGGCGTGGCCCACAAGCCCTCCGACATCCTCGTCTTCCTGAGCGCGGCCGGGATGGAGGATCCCGGGGAACTGGACCTCACCGATCCCGAGCTCGTCGAGTGGCGCGGCCCGGGCCCCGAGTCGTGGGCGGAATCACCTCCCTGAGCACCGCCCGGGAAACGCCCGCAGCTCCCCGGCCGACGGGCCGGCCGACGTACGAGAGGAGGCCCGCGAGGTGGAACATCCGAACGGGAACGTGCCGCCCCAGCCGACCCGCGAGAAGGCGGCCCAGGTCGCCCTCTCCCTCCAGGACAGCCGCCGGACGGTGATGACGGCCGCGGCCGGCGCCCTCGCCGTGGCCGCGGCCTTCGTCGCACACCGGCGCCGCTGCCGCTCCTGAGGACCCTCGCGCCGGGTCCGGCCGGTTCCGTGCGGCGCCACGGGGCACGCGTGACAGGGACACGCTCGTCCGACGAAAAGGATCCCCATGCTCGCCGTCGCGCTGCTCACTCCCCCCGTCACGCTGGCCGCGGTGCTGGCCCTCGGGAGGTACGAAGAACGCCTCCTCGGGGCATCGCCCGCCGCGCGGGGCCGCCGCCTGCCGGTGCCCCCTCCCGCGCGGGCCCACCGGCCGCCGGGCGCGCACGCCCGTCCGTGGGTCGCCGGCAAGGTCACTCGCTTTCCCGTACGAAATGAGCTGGTTTGAGAGGCCCGCCGCACGGCAAGGGGCGATAGGCGACGCACCCGTCACGAATCTCATCCCGATGCACACAGGAAGGACCGACCCATGCGTGTGGCGTTTTTGACGGCTACGGAGGGCGTCGAGCAGATCGAGCTCACCCAGCCGTGGCAAGCAGTGATCGACGCGGGCGGCAACCCGCAGCTCGTCTCGACGGAGCCGGGCCGCGTCCAGGCCTTCAACCACCTCGACAAGGCGGACACCTTCCCCATCGACCTCGTCGTCTCGCAGGCCTCGGCGGAGGACTTCGACGGACTGGTCCTACCGGGTGGTGTGGCCAACCCGGACGCGCTGCGGATGAAGCCCGAGGCGGTGGCCTTCGTACAGAGCTTCTTCGACAGCGGCAAGCCGGTCGCGGCGATCTGCCACGCCCCTTGGACCCTGGTGGAAGCGGACCGCGTCCGCGGCCGCACGCTGACCTCGTGGCCGAGCCTGCGCACGGACATCGAGAACGCGGGCGGGACCTGGGTCGACGAGGCCGTGCAGGTGTGCACGGCCGGCCCCAACACGCTCGTCACCAGCCGCAAGCCCGATGACCTGCCGGTGTTCTGCAAGACCTTCCTGACCGAGTTCAACCGCTGAGAGGACACCACTGCGCATGGGCATCATCGCCTGGATCCTGATCGGCCTGCTGGCCGGGCTCATCGCCAAGGCCATCACCCCGGGGAGGGACCCCGGCGGCTGCCTGATCACGATGTTGATCGGCATCGTCGGCGGCCTGCTCGGCGGGTGGCTCGGCAAGGTGATCTTCGGGGTGAACTCGATCAACGGCTTCTTCCACCTTTCGACGTGGATCGCGGCCGTCGTCGGTTCCGTCATCGTGCTGCTGGTCTACCGGCTGATCGCCGGGCACAGGCGCACCTGACGGCCGCCCCTTGGCGAAAGCCGGCCCCCGCCGCTGCGCGGGAGGCCGGCTTTCGCCCGTCCGGGCCTTTTCGCGCCGGGCGCGCGATCCCCTTCGGGTCGCCTCACCACCGGCGCGGCCGGCGGCCCTCGTCGTTCGCGGGGCGCAGCCGCAACTGGTCGGCGAGGCGGTGCAGGCGGGGGAAGCGCTCACGCCGCAGCTGCGAGTGCCGGTCGAGTTCCTCGATGAGCCGCTCGGAACGTTTCTCCACGCCGAGTTCGTCCAGCACCCGGTCCGCCTCGGCGAGCAGGGCGCCCGAGAGCTGCCACTGACCGGGGTCGGTGCGGACCTGTTCCAGGAGCAGCCCGGCGAGCCGGTCCCGGCTCTGGCGGGCGGTCTTGAGTTCTTCGGTCAGCCTGCTCTCGGCTTCCTCGGCGTTGGCACTGACCTGCGCGGTGATCAGCTGGGCGAAGCTCTCGACGGCGATGGCCGTGTGCGCGTAGAGCTCCCGCAGCGCCTGGGCGATGTGCGCAGGGAACAGCGGTCCCTCGGGCCGCGTCTGCGCCAGGTCGGTCAGCGTGCGGCAGGAGACGCGCAGCACCACCGCGCAGATCTCCAGGGTGTCGAGTCCGGTGCGCAGCACCAGGCGGAACAGGAGCCCTTCGCGCACGCGCGGGTTCATCCGCAGGCTGTCCTCGGCCTGCCGCAGGGCGGCGTCGACCTGGGCGATGTCGTTGTCGAGCCGGCGCGCCTCGTGCAGGCGGGCGGCGGCCTTCTCCACCGGGGTGTGCTCGTCGAGTTCGTCGGTGATGTGCACCATCAGGGCGCGCATCCGCCGGGCGAGGTCGGTGATCGCCTCGCTCGCCGGCCCGACCCATACGGGCGGCACGAACAGCACGTTGAACAGCAGGCCGACGGCGGCGCCGATCAGGGTTTCCAGCACCCGGTCCCAGGCGGTGTCGGCCACCCGGGTGACGCCGAGGACCAGCATGGCGCTGATCGCGACTTCGGGGACGAACTCGCCCGCCTTCACGAGCGGTCCGATGGTGAGCGAGACCAGGATGATCAGACCGAGGCTCCACCAGGTCAGACCGACGAGCGCGCTGAATCCGATCGCGAGCAGCACCCCGGCCACCACGGAGTTGACCCGGCGGATGCCGGTGGTGAGGGTCGAGTAGAGGGTGACCTGTACGACGAGCAGCGCGGTGAGCGGAGCGGTCAGCGGGGCCGGTTCACCGCTGAGCCGCAGGGCGACGACGTACGAGATCACGGCGGCCGCGGTGGAACGGACGGTCTGTACGACGGCGGGCTCCCGGTGCCGGCGCACCAGCTGACGCAATGGAGCAGAGAGTGACATGACCCGCCCTTTCCCCTTCGCGTGAAGATCAACGCGGTGCGGCGCGCGCAGTACACACCGGATATGTCACGACACGCTACGTGAGGAGCAATGCCCCGACGGCTCACTGCGCGGCGGTTCACTGGGTGGCCTGAATCAGACCACCGGCACGAGCGAGGAGAGCGGCATGGGCCACGGCGGCGACGTCATCGCGGAACTCACCACGGACCACGAGGAGGTGGAGGAGCTCTTCACCAACATCCAGGAACTGCCGTCGGGCGACGCGCGCAGGAAGCACTACGCGGACCAGGCCATCATGGAGCTGGTCCGGCACTCCGTGGCCGAGGAGTCGTACCTGTACCCGGCCGTCCGCGAGCACCTTCCCCAAGGGGACAGCATCGCGGACAAGGAGCTCGAGGACCACGCGATGGCCGAGCGCACCATGAAGGACCTGGAGGGCTGTGACGCGGACGACCCGCGTTTCGACGCCCTGATGACCAAGCTCATGGCCGAGATCCGGGCCCACGTGGCCGACGAGGAGAACAACCTCTTCCCCCAGCTGCGCGCCGCCTGTACCCCGGACATGCTCAACAAGCTCGGTGACAAGGTCCGCCAGGCGAAGAAGACGGCCCCGACCCGGCCGCACCCCGCGGCGCCCGACAAGCCGCCGGCCAACAAGCTGCTCGCTCCCGGAGTGGGCATGGTCGACCGGCTGCGCGACGCGATGAGCGGGCGGGGCAAGGACTGACGCTCCCCCGGGGCGGCGGCTCCGCAGACCGGTGGCCTCGGGCCTCCGGGGCCGCCGCGCGGCCGCGCCGTGCGGGGACACGGCGCCGTTCCGCCGCGCGGTTCCGCCGCACGGCGCATTTCGCAGGAAACGGCGGCAAAAGCACCGCTCTGCGGCACATGGGGGGGTCGCGCCACGGGCAGGCGCACCCACGTCACCGCCACGGCGCGCAGAAGGACAGCGTCCATGGACACCTCACTCGTCCAGCACCGCATCACGCTCGCCCCGCGGCCGGGGGCCAACGCGGTCGCCCGCGACACCGCCCACCGTTTCCTGGCCGACGCGAGGGAGCACGGCCGCGCCGTACCGGACCCGGCCCCGGACACCCTGCTGCTCCTGGTCACCGAGCTCGTCACGAACGCGCTGCGCCACACCGACGGCCCCTGCACCCTCACTCTGACGCTGCACGGGGGCGCGATCGACGTGGACGTCACGGACACCAGCCCGCACCCGCCCACGCCCCGGGCGCCCGACCACAGGGGGCTGGGGGGCTGGGGGTGGAACCTCGTGCACCACCTGACCGAATCCGTCGAGATCCGGCCGACCGCGGACGGCGGGAAGACCATCCACGCACGTATCGCCCTGGAGTGACCGCCGGGCCCCGGCCGGAACGCGCCTCTGACCACGATTTGACCGCATAGCGGGATACTGGATGCCCGATACCGGGCACGCTCAGGCCCGAAGCGGCAGGAGAAGCGGAGGCGACGAGCGGATGACCGAGACACCCCTACCCCAGCGCCGCCGCACGCCCGCGGCCGGCGACCCCGCCGTCACCGCCGCGACGGCGGCTCGTGCCCGCACCGAGCTGGCGACGGGGATCTTGATGGCCCTGGTTCCCTGCAGCGCGGAAACCGCGCGCCGGCTGCTCCAGGCGGCCGCGGAGGAAGCCGGTACGACGCCGCAGGAGAGCGCCGGAGCGGCCGTGGCCCTGCTCTCCGGCCAGGACGGGCCCACCCCGGTCCAGGAGGCACTGCGCACGGCCATGCGCCGGGCCAGGTCCGGGCCGGAGCAGGGGGCCGGGGCGCGGCTGCTCCCGCGGCCGGACGTCCTGCGCGAGCACGTCGCCCGCTTCCGGGCGCTGCGCCGGGAGGTGCTGGCGGCACCGGGGGACCTAGCCCTGCAGCGGGCGCTGGACGACGCCGTGTACACGCTGTGCGTGATGATGGGCCGCCGCACGCCGCACGATGCGCTCAAGGCCGCCGAGACGCTGGCCGGCGCGCAGCAGCAGCCGTCGCAGGACGACGGGGACGCCTGACGCAACGGACGGCTCCGCCCGGTGGTCACCGGGCGGAGCCGTCGGCTCTCGTGTGTCCGTGGTGGCAGGTGCCGGATGGTGTCAGAGCGAGCCCTTGGTGCCCCTTGCACCCTTGGCCCGGGTCTTGGTTTCTTCCAGCGCGCTCTTCGCCTCGCCCTTGGCCTGGTCCATCTTGCCTTCGGCGGCCATCTTGTCGCTGCCGGTGGCCTTGCCCGCGACTTCCTTGATCTTGCCCTTTGCCTTGTCCATGCCGCCCTTGCCGGCCATGGTGACCTCCTCGGCTCGGTGTTCGCCTGGTTGTCGTGTTTCCTGCCCGCCGGTCAGGCGGGCCAGGTGCCCGAGACGCGCCGTACGGCGGTGGCGCCGCCGCGTTCGACCGCGGCCTTGACCACGGCGAAGATCGCCCCTTGCAGGGCGGCCGCGAGAAGGATCTCGCGCCAGGCCCTGCCCTCGTCCGTGGCGTTCGGCGCGTCGTCCTCGTGGCCCGCCAGTTTCCAGACCTGTTTGAACGCCACGCCCGCCAGCATGCCGGCGCCGGCGCCGAGCGCCAGTCCCACCGGCTTGTAGGCGATCTTGGCCTTGTTCACCGTCCGCGCTCCCTCCGTCGGCCCCGTTGCTGGTGTCCGGAGCACCTTCGCAGCGGCGTCTTCCCCGACGCCGGCGGGATAAGCCCGGCGCCCGGCGGTTTTCCGCGTACCGCTCAGTGGGGCCCGGCGGGCTCCTCGCGGGGCGGTAGGGCCCCCATCGCCCACCGGATCGTCCCCGTCACCGCCCGCCCGGACAGCAGTACGAGGCCTTCCGGCAGGTACGGCGCCGCGCGCAGCCCCAGCGCCGCCCGCGCCCACGGCGGCAGCGTACGGACGGCGTTGGCCGCCAGGAGGGCGTAGGGGCCGCGGGCGATCCACGGCAGCGGCGGCTCGCGCAGTATGAAGCGGGCCGCGTCCAGGGCCTCCGGCGTGGCGCGCAGTTCGGGCCGGTAGCGGGCGAGCGTGGCCGCGAGGGAGGCACGGTCGGCCGGCGGGTCGGGTACGCCGAGCGCGCGGGCCACCCGGGCGGCGTCGGCGATGTACGCGTCGCAGCCGGCGCCGTCCAAAGGATGGGCGCCGTAGCGCTGGTGGGCGCGCAGGAAGCTGTCGACCTCCGCCACGTGCACCCAGCACAGCAGGTGCGGGTCGGCGGCGTGGTAGGGCTCCCCGGCGGTGGTGGTGCCGCGTATCCGCTCGTGCACCTCGCGCACGTGGTCGACGGCCCGCTGGGCGTCCTCGGCGGTGCCGTAGGTGGTGACGGCGAGGAAGGTGCTGGTGCGCTGGAGCCGACCCCAGGGGTCGCCCCGGAAGCCGGAGTGGGCGGCGACGGCGGCCATCGCCCGCGGGTGCAGGGATTGCAGCAGGAGCGCACTGAGGCCGCCGATGAACATGGAGGCGTCCCCGTGGACGGTGCGGATGGGCCGCCCGGGGCCGAACCAGCGCGGGCCGGGGGTGCCGTGGATGCGGGCGCGGTTCTGCCGGCCGGCCGGCCCGGCCACGTGGGTGAACAGGCTGGTGCCGACCCGTTCCCGCAAGCCCTGGGCCGGCCGCTGCGACATGTCCATGCTCCCATCCTGCCGCGCGGCCGGGCGGGCGGGGAGTCCCCGGACCGGCCCGGCCGTGGGGCGGCTCAGGCGGAAAGCGCCTGCGAGACCACCGACCGCGCCGCTTCCTGGACTTCGGCGAGGTGCCCGGGGCCCCGGAAGGATTCCGCGTAGATCTTGTAGACGTCCTCGGTGCCCGAGGGGCGGGCAGCGAACCAGGCGTGGCCGGTGGTCACCTTGATCCCGCCGAACGCGGCGCCGTTGCCCGGGGCGCTGGTCAGCACGCCGGTGACGGCGTCACCCGCCAGGGTGTCCGCGGTGACCTGCTGCGGGGAGAGCCGGCCCAGTACCGCCTTCTCCTCCCGGGTGGCCGGTGCGTCGACCCGCGCGTACGCGGGCTCGCCGAACCGGGCGGTGAGCGCGGCGTACCGCTCGGAGGGGCTCTGCCCCGTCACCGCGAGGATCTCCGACGCGAGCAGGGCGAGGAGGATGCCGTCCTTGTCGGTGGTCCACACGGAGCCGTCGCGGCGCAGGAAGGAGGCCCCGGCCGACTCCTCGCCGCCGAACCCGAGGGCGCCGCCGGCGAGCCCGTCCACGAACCACTTGAAGCCGACGGGTACTTCGACCAGTTCACGCCCGAGGTCGGCGGCCACCCGGTCGATCATCCCGGAGGAGACGAGCGTCTTGCCGATGCCCGCCGAGGCCGGCCACCCCTCGCGGTGGCGGTAGAGGTAATCGATCGCGGTGGCGAGGTAGTGGTTGGGGTTCATCAGGCCGCCGTCCGGTGTGACGATGCCGTGCCGGTCGGCGTCGGCGTCGTTTCCGGTCGTCAGGTCGAACCGGTCCCGGCCCTCGATCAGGGAGGCCATCGCGTACGGGGACGAGCAGTCCATGCGGATCTTCCCGTCCCAGTCCAGCGTCATGAACCGCCAGGTCGGGTCGGTCTCCGGGTTGACGACGGTCAGGTCGAGCCGGTGTTCCTCGGCGATGCGCCCCCAGTAGGCGACGGAGGCGCCCCCGAGCGGGTCGGCGCCGATGCGCACGCCCGTGGAGCGGACGGCGTCGAGGTCGAGCACGGAGGGCAGGTCGCGGACGTAGGCGCCGAGGAAGTCGTACCGGCCGGTGGTGGCGGCCGCGAGGGCCCGGGCGTACGGCAGTCTGCGCACCTCCTTCGAGCCGCCGGCGATGATCTCGTTGGCCCGCTCCTGGATCCAGCCGGTCGCCTCCGAACCGGCGGGCCCGCCGTGGGGCGGGTTGTACTTGAACCCGCCGTCGGCGGGCGGGTTGTGCGAGGGGGTGACGACCACCCCGTCCGCGAGGGCGCCGGTACGTCCGCGGTTGTGGGTCAAGATGGCGTGCGAGACCGCGGGCGTGGGGGTGTAGCCGTCGTCGGTGTCGAGGAGCACGTCCACGCCGTTGGCGGCGAACACCTCGACGGCCGTCACCCGGGCGGGTTCGGACAGCGCGTGCGTGTCGGCGCCGAGGAACAGCGGGCCGTCCACGCCCTGCCGGGCCCGGTACTCGCAGATGGCCTGGCTCGTGGCCGCGATGTGGTCCTCGTTGAAGGCGGTCGCGAGGGACGATCCGCGGTGCCCCGAGGTGCCGAAGCTGACCCGCTGGTCCGGATCGGCGGGATCCGGGTGCAGGGCGTAGTACGCGGTCACCAGCCGGGACACGTCGATGAGGTCCTCCGCCCGCGCCTGCTGGCCCGCTCGCTCGTTCGGCATCCGTCCGCTCCTCCGTGTCGCTCGCGACGTCACTGCTGTGTGTCCGGGTACTTCGTGTGTCCGGGTACTTCGCTGCCGACTTCGTTCGCCGGGCGCTTCCCTCCCCACGGCCTACCCAGCATGGGCGACTCCTACCGGCCGGGTTCGCTGCGTTCGTCCGGGTTTGGACCGGCAGTCAGCGGTTAGCCGCACCGTGCCGGGGCACGCGCGACGGCGTCCGCGCGCTTCGGCCTGCCCCCGGACCCGGGGGCGGTGGAGCGCTCACCGAGGAGGTTGTGCCACGTGGAACGCAGCAGCGGGACCCCTGACCCCACCACCATGTACCCCCGGCCGGATTTCCCACAGCAGGACCAGGAGCATCCGGGCCGCACGGGGCCGATGGAGCCGGCGCCCGACCACGGCGAGACGTCCTACCGGGGCCACGGCCTGCTGGAGGATCGCAAGACCGTGATCACGGGCGGGGACTCCGGCATCGGCCGGGCGGTCGCGATCGCGTACGCCCGCGAGGGCGCCGACGTGCTCTTCACCTACCTCCCCGAGGAGGAGGAAGACGCCCGGCAGACCTAGCGCCTGGTGGAGGAGGCGGGCCGCAAGGCGGTGGCCGTGGTCTGCGACATCCGCGAGGAGGAGCAGTGCCGGGCGCTGGTGGACCGGGCGGTCACCGAGTTCGGCCGGATCGACGTCCTGGTGAACAACGCCGCCTACCAGATGGCGCAGCCGGAGGGGATCTCCGCGATCACCACCGAGCAGTTCGACCGGGTCGTGCGCACCAACCTCTACGGGATGTTCTGGCTCTCGAAGATGGCCCTCCCCCACATCCCGTCGGGCGGGAGCATCATCAACACCACCTCGGTGCAGGCCTACAAGCCGAGCCCGCCGCTGCTGGACTACGCGATGACCAAGGGCGCCATCGTCACCTTCACCCAGGGACTGGCGCAGATGACGGCGTCCGACGGCATCCGGGTCAACGCGGTGGCTCCCGGACCCGTGTGGACCCCGCTGATCCCGGCCACCATGCCCGACACCGCCGAATTCGGCGCGCAGTCGCCGCTGGGCCGTCCGGCCCAACCCGCGGAACTGGCGCCCGCCTACGTCTTCCTCGCCTCCACGCAGGCGAGCTACCTCACCGCGGAGATCCTCAACGCCACCGGCGGGACGCCGCTCCCCTGACATCGGAGGACATGTGTCACACGACCACGAGGCCCTGTACGACCGGATCGAGGAGGAGGTGGCCCGGCGCGCCGACCGGCTCTGGGACATCAGCTGCGCCCTGCACCGCGATCCCGAGACCGCCTACGCGGAGCACCGTTCGTCCGCGCTGCTGAGCGCGGAGTTCGAGCGGGAGGGGTTCGCCGTCGAACGGGGCACGGCCGGGCTGCCGACCGCGTTCGTCGCCCGGTCGGGCGGCGGGGAGGGGCCCCGGGTGGCCCTGCTGATGGAGTACGACGCGCTGCCCGGCCTGGGGCACGCCTGCGGGCACAACCTGATCGCGGCCGCCGGGCTGGGCGCGGCGGCCGCGGTACGGGCGGCCCTCGGCGCCGGCGGGGGCACGGTCCTGGCCGTGGGGACGCCGGCCGAGGAGCGGGGCGGCGGCAAGGTGGAGCTGGTGTCGGCGGGGGTGTTCGACGGGGTCGACGCCGCGCTGATGTTCCACCCGGGGGTGCACAGCTGGGCGTGGGCGCCGCTGACGGCGCAGCGTCAGCTCCGGGTCGGCTTCCACGGCCGCGCCGCCCACCCCACCGGCAACCCGACGGAGGGCATCGACGCGCTCGCCGCTCTGGTGCAGCTGTTCAACACCACCGCCGTCCTCAGTCGGCGGCTGCCCGCCGGCTCGCACGTCCAGGGGATCGTGACGGACGGCGGCGAGTCCACCAACGTCGTACCCGCCTACGCGGAGGGCCTGTTCGGGCTGCGCGGGGCGACGACGGCCGCGCTGGAGGAACTGGCGGCGGAACTCGAAGCCTGCGCCGAGGGAGTGGCCAAGGCGACGGGCACCAAGGCCGAGGTCACCCCGGTCGGAACGGGCTACCGGCACTTCCGCAACAACCGGGCGCTGTCCGACCGGTTCACCCACCACATCGGGCGGGCCGGCGTCGCGCTCGGGGATCCGGCGCCGGGCGTGTACCTGGGCTCCTCGGACATCGGTGACGTCAGCCACCGGGTCCCGGCCATCCACCCGTTCGTGGCCATCATGGACGAGCCGGGTTCCGACCACACCCCTGGTTTCGCTCTCGCCGCGGCCGCCCCGCGGGGACGGCGGGCGATGCTCGCCTCGGCGCGGGCGCTGGCCTGCACGGCGGCGGACGTGCTGCTGGACCCCGCGTTGAAGGAGACGGCCTGGGCACAGCTGCGGTCGCAGGCCGCGTCGGGCGGATGACCGTACGGTGGCGGCATGCGCCTGCTGCTGATCTCCGACACGCACCTGCCGACCCGCGCCAAGGCGCTCCCGGCCGCCCTGGTCGAGGAGTGCGGCCGGGCGGACGTCGTGATCCACGCGGGTGACTGGGTCGACGAGGACGCCTACGCGCTGGTCGCGCGCCACGCCCGCGAGCTGATCGGGGTGCACGGCAACAACGACAGCCCGGGGTTGTGCGAGCGGCTGCCCGAGGTGGCGAGGGCGGTACTGGAGGGCGTGCGGGTGGGAGTGGTGCACGAGACCGGGGCCGCCGCCGGGCGGGAGGCACGGTGCGAGCGGCGGTTCCCGGACCTGGACGTCCTGGTGTTCGGCCACAGCCACATCCCCTGGGACACGACCGCGCCCGGGGGCCTGAGGCTGCTGAACCCCGGCTCCCCCACCGACCGGCGCCGCCAGCCCTTCCACACGTACATGACGGCCGTGGCCGCCGGGGGCCGGCTGTCGGAGGTCCGGTTGCACCGGCTGCCGCCCCGGGGCTGACGGCTCACCAGGGGTCGGTGGGCCCGCCCTGCTCCGGGGGGTGGCCGGCGCCGACGAAGACCCGGCCGAGCCCGCTGATCTCCAACAGCCGCAGCAGGTGCTCCGGCACGTTCGTGAGCACCACCGATCCGCCCGCGCTCAGGGCCTGGCGGCGCAGCTGCACGAGGGCGCTGAGGCCGGAGGAGTCGCAGAAGGTGACCGCGGAGACGTCCAGGACGAGGTGCGGGCTGGCGGCGAGCAGCCGCACGCACTCCTCGCGCAGCTGCGGGGCGGTGTTCCAGTCCATGGCGCCGGTGAGCGCGACGACCAGCCGGGGGCCGTCCGCCTCGCGGACGTTCAGTCGCAGGGCGCTGTGGTTCACGGGCCGACTCTCCTGACGGGCTCCCGGGACGGGCGTGCCGGGACGGGGTTCGCGGGTGTCGTCTCACTGCTCCTGGTCGGTCAGGCCGGTGTGCGCCGCCGCCTCCCACCCGGGCTCGGCCGTCGGCCCGAGCCATTCGCACAGCAGGATGGTGGCGTCGTCGCCCAGGCGCCCCTCGTGGTGGTCCATGACCGCCTGGATGAGGCGCCGCAGGGTCTCCGGCACGGGCAGTCCGTCGGCGTGCCGGCGGATGAGGAAGTCGGTGAACCGCTCCAGCCCGAACTCGTTCGAGCCGGGGCGGCGGGCCTCGGTGATGCCGTCGGTGTAGAGCACGAGACGGTCACCGGGCTCCAGCTGCTCGCGGCAGATCCTGACCGGGAGTCTGAGGTCGGTGCCCATGGGGTGCGCCGGCGGACAGGCCAGCTGGGTGCTCCACCGGCCGCCCCTGATCACGAGGGGCGGGTGGTGGCCCCGATTGACCCAGGTCAGCTCGCCGGTGGCGGTGTCCAGGTCGGCGAGGATGCCCGTCACGTACGAGTGGTGGCTGAACTGCTCGATCAGCAGTTCCTCCACCCGTTCGCTGATGCCGACCAGGTCCGCGCCCTGCCTGCGCGAGTTGCGGCAGGCGCCGACCGCGAGGTTGGCCGCCAGCCCGGCCGCGGTGTCGTGGCCCATGGCGTCGAAGATCGACAGGTGTACGACGGGGCCGGCCATGGCGTAGTCGAAGGCGTCGCCGCTGATCTGGTAGGCGGGCTCCATCGCGGCGGCGATCACCACCCGGCCGTCCGCGTAGGTGCGCGGAGGCATCAGGTGCCACTGCATCTCCGCGGCGACGTTCATGGGCGCGGAGCGCACGAGGCGCGCGTAGGAGTCGCTGTGGTCCCGTTTGGTGACGATCAGCAGGGCGAGGAGCGAGGCGAGGGACTCGGCGTCCTGCCGGGCCATCTCGTCGTCGTAGGGGGTGGTCAGCCTGAGCAGGCCGAGGCGTTCGGTGCCGTCCAGCACGGGTACCCACCACTGGAGGCCGTTCTGCCCGGTCACGGGGACGATCTCGCCGTGCTGGTAGGCGCGGCCCGCGAGGGTGCCCTCGACCGGGACCTCGGCGTCCGCGGCCCGGGCGGGCGGCGGGGGTCCGTCGACCCCCTCTCCGGTGAGCAGCCGCAGCACGCGGCCCTGTACGTCGGCCACGTAGACGAACAGGTCGCTGAAACCGGCGTGTTCGGCGTGGGCGCGGGCCTGGACCGGCACGAGTTCCATCGGCATGAGGTGACTGGCCGCGAGCAGGCCCGTCAGCATGCGTCGGCTGCCTCGCTCGCGCTCGGTCGTCACGGAGTCCTCTCTCACGAGCCGCACGTCCACAGCCCAGTGCAGCACAGGGGGCCGGGCGTCGCCTCTCAGGATGCGGGGGCTCGCCGCAGGCCCCGCGCCCGCAGGGCCGTACGGGCGGCGTTGGCGCCTGGGGCGCCGTGCACGCCGCCGCCGGGGTGCGCGGTGGCCGAGGCGAGGTAGAGGCCGCGGACCGGGGTGCCGGGACGGCCGGTACCCGGGACGGGGCGCAGGAGCAGTTGCTGGTGCAGGTTGGTGGTGCCCTGGTTGACGGCGCCGCCGACCAGGGCAGGGTTGAGGCGTTCCAGGTCGGGGGGCGCGAGGACGCGGCGGGCGCGGACGGTGGCGCCGAAGCCCGGGGCGTAGCGCTCGATCTGCGCTTCGACGCGGGCGGCGATCTCCTCCTTCTCCCGTTCGTCCCACTTGCCGGTGATGGCGGCCGCTCCGTCCCGGCCGGCGTCCCCGGTGATGGCCTGCGGGACGTGGGTGTAGGCCCACGCGGACTCGGTGCCTTCCGGGGAGCGGCTGGGGTCCGCGGTGGTCATCTGGCCGAGGACCACGAACGGCACGCGGGGGACCTGGCTCATGGCGATCTGCGCGGAGAAGAGGGTCAGTTCGTCCAGGCCTTCGGCCAGGTGGACGGTCCCGGCGTGCCGGGCGCCCTCGGCGCGCCAGGGGATCGGCCCGGACAGGGCCCAGTCCACCTTGACGGTGGCGAAGTCCCACTGGAAGCGCCGCAGATCGTTGCGCAGCCGCGCGGGCAGGTGCTCCTCCCCCACCAGCCGCTCGTACAGGAGCGGGGCGGGGACGTCGGCCAGGACGGCCCGCCGGGCGGGGATCTCGACGCCGTCCTCGGTGCGTACCGCGACGGCGCGGCCGCCCCGGACCACGACGCGGGTGGCGGCCCGCGCGCAGTACAGGGTTCCGCCGCGTGCCTCCAGCCGGCGCACCAGGGCGGCGGTCAGGGCTCCGGCGCCGCCGACGGGTACGGGGAACCCGTACGCCTGGCCCAGCATGCACATCAGCCAGCCGAAGCCGCCGCCGAGGGCGGACTCGGGGCCGAGATCGGCGTGCAGCGCGTTGCCGGCGATCAGCAGCCGGGCGCCTTCACCGGAGAACTCCTCCTCGCCGAGCCTGCGCGCGGGCAGCAGCATGGTGCGCGCCACCCGGAGCCCCTCGGCCGCGCGCAGCCGCGCCGCGAGCCTGAGGCCCGCGCGGACGGGCGGGAAAGGGGTGAACAGGCATCGCAGCACGTCGTCGCCGATGTGTTGCCAGAGGGCGTAGAGCCGCTCCCAGGCTGCTCCGTCCCCGGGCGCGAAGGCCTCGACGGAGGCCGCGGTGTCGTGGACGTCGCTGCCGAGGACGGCGCAGCGGCCGTCTTCGAGGGGGTGGGCGACCACGGCGGGGGCGCGGCTCCAGCGCAGCCCGTGCCGCTCCAGGTGCAGGGCCCGGATCACCGGGGAGGCCGCCGCGAGCGGGTAGAACGCGCTGAACAGGTCGTGTACGTAATCCGGGTCGAGGCCGCGGTCGCTGCGGACCGCCCCGCCGGGCTCGGGGGCCGCCTCCAGGACCACGACCCGCCAGCCGGCGTCGGCCAGAACGTTGGCGGCGACCAGTCCGTTGGGGCCGGCGCCGATGACCACCGCGTCAGGAGTCGCCATCGGGCCGGGCTCCCTTGGACTCGACGGCCCGGGCCAGGCGCCCGAGCATGCTGCGGTGGCGCAGCTGGACGAGGAGGTCGATGGCGGCGTTGTGGAAGGAGCCTTTGCGGCCGCGCAGGGGGTGTTCGTCGATGACGACGAGCGTGTCCTTGCCCCAGGGCTTGATCTCGATGGCGATGCGGGCGCTGCCCCCCTTGCCCGCCATCGCCTCCAGTTCGAGCCGGTCCGGTGGCTCGCAGGCGCGTACGACGGTCCGTCCCTCGTAGGCGAGGGGGCCGAGCTTGACCCGGTAGCCGATGGTGGCGCCCTCCATCGGCCAGTGTCCGCCGGCCTCCCAGGATTCCTGGGTCCCGACCACCCAGTCGGCGTACCGGCTGCCGTCCCGCAGGACGTCCCACACCCAGGCGGGCGGACGGCGTATGAGCAGGTGCTGCACTGCCATGGCTCCTCCAGGGGCCGGTGACACGGGTGTCCGGCGCCTACCCCGGGCGGCGGGCTTCATACGGGCGCCGGATCGATCAGGTGGCCCGCCGGCGGCCTGCGGCCCGGGCGCCGAGCAGTGCCGTTCCGCCCAGGGCGGTGGCGGCCGCCGTCCTGCGGACCGCCGTGCGCCAGCCGCTGCCGCGTCCGCCGCGCACCGCCGCGCTCCGCCCGGAGGGCGCGTGCAGGGTGCCCGGTGAATCGGGTGCGCCGCCGGCGCGGTCCAGGTACCGGTGCTCGGTGCACCAGGCGAGGGTGGCGCGGGTCAGGCCGGGGGCGAGGGCATGGGCGGCCGCCAGGGACCGGGCGTACGGGCCCACCAGCACGCGGGGTCTGGGGCGGCGCATCGCGGCGGTGACGGCCCGGGCGACCCTCTCGGGTGTCGCCACGGGCGGCAGGGAGCGCAGCTCGCGGCCGGTGTGGTTGGCGGCGTGCCGGAAGAAGGGCGTGTCGACTCCGGCGGGGAGCACCGTGCACACGCTGATGCCGCTCGCCCCCAGGAGGTCGAGTTCCGTGCGCAGGCTTTCGCCGAAGGTGACGAGGGCAGCCTTGGACATCGCGTAGCCCGACATGTACGGGGCCTGCACCACGGCGCCGAGCAGGGAGGCGACGTCGATGAGGACGCCTTCGCCCTGCCCGCGCATGACGGGCACGGCGGCCCGGGCCCCGTTGACGGCGCCGATGACGTTGACGTCGAGGAGGCGGCGCAGTTCGCCCGGGGGCGTCTGGTCGAACCGGCCGAGGATGCCCACGCCGGCCACGTTGGCCCAGACGTCGATCCGGCCGAAGCGGGCGGTGGCGGCCGCGGCGAGGGCGGTCACCGACTCGGGGTCGGTCACGTCGGTGGGGACGGCGAGCGCCTGACCGCCGCGGCGCGCGCACTGCTGTGCCACGCGGTCGAGTTCCCGGGCGCTGCGGGCGGCGAGGACGACGTACGCGCCCCGCCGGGCGCAGGCCAGGGCGGTGGCGCGGCCGATGCCGCTGGAGGCCCCGGTGATGACGACGACCCGGTCCTTGAGCTTCACACCGGGCGTCTGACCGGTACGGCGGGATTCATGCCGCCGGGCGGTGCGCGGTGGCGGGGGCCGGCTCGCCGGGCCCGGTCCACGGGCCCGATCGGCACGCCCGGTCGCCGCACCCGGTCGCCGCGCCCGGCCGTCAGCGTGTTCACGTTCCGTGATTCACCGGAATGCAGTGCTCCCGAGTGCCCGTTCCTCCCCGCTGGCGGAGGCTGAGGTCAATTGCCGGGGCTCCAGCGGCCCGCCGCCCGGTACGGACCGCTGAGGGAGTGCCCCGCCTGCCGGAGCCGACGGGTGGCGAGCCGACCCACCTGCCAGAGGAGACCTTCGATGAGCACCGTCTCGACACAACGCTGGGAGCACGCCGTCGTCACCGGCGGTGCCGGTTTCGTGGGTTCGCACCTGTGCACCGCGCTGCTTGACGCGGGCACGGCGGTGACGTGCGTGGACGACTTCAGTACCGGCCGGCCGGAGAACATCGCGGCGCTGGCGGACCGGCCGGGCTTCACCCTGTTCCGGGCCAACGTCTCGGAGCCGTTCACCGTGCCCCGCCGGCCGGACCTGGTGCTCCACCTGGCGTCCCCCGCCTCCCCGGCCGACTACCTGCGGCTGCCGCTGCACACGATGGAGGCCGGCAGCCTCGGGACCCGCAACGCCCTCGAACTCGCCCACCGCAGCGAGGCGCGCTTCCTGCTGGCCTCCACCTCCGAGGTCTACGGCGATCCGCAGGAGCACCCGCAGAACGAGCGCTACTGGGGCAACGTCAACCCGGTCGGCCCGCGGAGCGTCTACGACGAGGCGAAGCGCTTCGGCGAGGCGCTGACGACCGCCGAGGCCGGTTTCCACGGGACGGACACCGCCATCGTGCGGCTGTTCAACACCTACGGGCCGCGGATGCGCGGTTACGACGGCCGGGCCGTGCCCACCTTCATCCGCCAAGCTCTTGCGGGCGAGCCGCTGACGGTCACCGGTGACGGGCTCCAGACCAGGTCGCTGTGCTACGTCGACGACACGGTGGCGGGCATCCTCGCGATGGCCGCCCACGGCATGCGGGGCCCCGTCAACATCGGCAATCCGACCGAGATCACGATGCTGGAGCTGGCCCGGCTGGTCGTCGAACTCACCGGCTCCGATTCCGAGATCCGCTTCATCGAACGGCCCACGGACGACCCGAGCGTGCGCTGCCCGGACATCACGCTGGCCCGGGACAAGCTCCAGTGGGAGCCGAGGGTGGCCGCCGAAGACGGCCTGCGGCGGACCATCGCCTGGTTCCGCGCCCAGCCTGACGACTGACGCCGAAGCAGTGGGACGCGTCCCACCGGGGCGCACGTCCCACCGGGGCGCGTCCCCGTCCGGTCCCCGCGCCCCCCTCCGCCGAAAGGCCCGACCGACATGCGCATCCTCGGAATCAACGCCCTCTTCCACGACCCGGCCGCCGCGCTCGTCATCGACGGCCACATCGTCGCCGCCGCCGAGGAGGAACGTTTCTCCCGACGTAAGCACGGCAAACGCCCGGTGCCCTTCTCCGCGTGGGAACTTCCCGTGCAGGCCGCCTCCTGGTGCCTGCACCGGGCCGGCCTGCGCCCCCAGGACCTTGACGCCGTGGCGTACTCCTTCGACCCGGCACTCGCCCGGCCGGCCGCGGAGATGGGCCTGGACGACCCCTGGGACCACCTGCGGCTGACCTACGCCCGCGAGGCGCCCGGCTTCCTGAGCAGCGCCCTGCCCGGGCTCGACCCCGCCCTCGTCCGCTTCGTGCCGCACCACATGGCGCACGCAGCTTCCGCCGCGTTCGCCGCCTCGGGCGCCGAGACCTCCTCGGTGCTGGTCCTGGACGGGCGCGGCGAGCGGGCCTCGCACCTGGCGGCGCGCCGGATCCACGACCGGCTGGAGCCCCTGCACTCACAGGAACTCCCCCACTCCCTGGGGCTGGTCTACGAGGAACTCACCGCTCACCTCGGGTTCCTGCGCTCCAGCGATGAGTTCAAGGTGATGGCCCTCGCCTCGCACGGCACCCCGCGGATGCTGGCGGAACTGCGCCGCCACGTGTACCCGACCGGCGACGGCGGGTTCCGCGCGAGCGGCGTCCCTTGGCACGAACTGTGCGCCCCCCGAGGGCCGGAGGAGCCGTGGACACGCGACCACGCCGACGTCGCCGCCAGCGCGCAGGCCGTCCTGGAGGAGACCCTGCTGGACCTGGCGCGCTGGCTGCACGGCAAGACCCACGACGGCGTCCTGACGCTGGCGGGCGGTGTCGCGCTGAACTGCGTCGCCAACTCCCGGATCGCCCGGGAGGGCCCCTTCGACCGCGTGTGGGTGCAGCCCGCCGCCGGTGACGCGGGGACCGCACTCGGCGGTGCCCTGCTGCTGGCCGCGGGCGCCGGGGACGAGCCGGAGCCGATGGCCGGCGCCGACCTGGGCCGCGACTGGTCCGACGCCGAGCTCGGCGCCTGGCTCAAGACGGCCGCGGTGCCCTTCGAACGGCCGCCGGACATCGCCGAGACCGTCGCGAGGGCGCTCGCGGACAACGCCGTCGTCGCCTGGTTCCAGGGGCGTTCGGAGTACGGACCGCGGGCTCTCGGCCACCGGTCGCTGCTCGCGCACCCCGGCCACGCGGGCAACCTGGAGCGGCTCAACGACGTGAAGGGGCGCGAGCAGTTCCGGCCCGTGGCGCCCATGGTGCTCGCCGAGCGCGCCGCGGAGATCTTCACCGGGCCCGTCCCCAGCCCGTACATGCTGTTCGTGCACGACGTGGCGCCCGAATGGCGCGAGCGGATCCCCGCCGTCGTGCACGTCGACGGCACCGCCCGCATCCAGACGGTGGACGCGGCGTACGAACCGCTGGTGGCCCGGATGCTCGGCCACTTCGAGCAGCTCACGGGACTGCCCGTGGTGGTCAACACCAGCCTCAACACGGCCGGCCGGCCCATGGTGGACGATCCGCGCGACGCGCTGGAGTGCTTCGGATCCTCCCCAGTCGACCTCCTCGCGATCGGACCGTACGCAATCCGGCGCGGCTCCTTCTTCCGCACCGACGACCGCACCGACGACGAAGGCTGGTCCCGATGACCGCGTACGCCCCCGCCCGGACCGCCCCGCCGTACGCCGTGGTCGTACCCACCCTGGGCCGGCCCAGCCTGAGCCGCTGCCTGGCGGCGCTGGCCGCCTCGTCCGGGCCCAAGCCGGTCCGGGTCGTCCTCGTGGACGACCGCCCCCGCGCCGGCGCCGCCCCCCTGCCGGTCGAGGTGCCCGAATCCCTGCGCGGCGTCACGGTGACGGTGCCCGGCGGTGGCCGCGGTCCGGCCGCCGCCCGCAACACGGGCCGCCGGGAGGCGGGCGGCGTCGCGCACTGGATCGTCTTCCTCGACGACGACGTGCTGCCCGGGCCCGAGTGGGGCGAGGAACTGGCCCGCGACCTCGCGGCGGCCTCCGAGCGGACCGGCGGGATCTCGGCCCGGATAACGGTGCCACTGCCCGGCGACCGGCGCCCCACCGACTGGGAACGCGGCACCGCCGGGTTGGCCACCGCGCGCTGGATCACCGCCGACATGGCCTACCGGCCCGAAGTCCTGGACGCCGTGGGCGGTTTCGACGAACGGTTCCGCCGCGCGTTCCGCGAGGACGCCGATCTGGCCCTGCGGGTCCTGGACGCGGGCTGGAGCCTGGACGAGGGCCTGCGCCGCACCACCCATCCGGTGCGCCCGGCCGACCGCTGGGTCTCCGTACGCCAGCAGGCGGGCAACGCCGACGACGTCCTGATGAACCGGCTGCACGGCAGCGGCTGGTGGAGCCGGGCGAGCGCGCCCCGCGGCCGGCTGCCGCGCCACCTGCTGGTCACCGGCGCCGCCGCCGGGGCCGTGTCCTGCGCCGTCATCGGCAGACGCCGCGCCGCCGTCGCGTGCGCGACCGGGTGGCTGGCGGGTACGGCCGAGTTCGCGGGGGCGCGGATCGCCCCGGGCCCGCGGACCCGGCAGGAGGTCCTGTCCATGGCGGTGACCAGCGTGCTGATCCCGCCGGTGGCGACCTGGCACTGGCTGCGCGGGCAGTTGCGCCACCGCGGGGCGCTGCCGTGGCGCCCCCGGCCCGAGGCGGCGGCCGCCCGGGCGCCACGCACTCCCGTGCGGGAACGGATCCCGCGATGACCCCGCCGCTCCCGCACGGCCCCTGGCTGTTCGAGGCGTCCCCCCGGACCGGGGCGGCCCACGAGGCCGGTACGGGCCTGCCACTGGCCGTGCTGTTCGACCGGGACGGCACCCTGGTGGCCGACGTGCCGTACAACGGAGACCCCCGCCGGGTGGCGCCCATGCCCACCGCGCGCGAGGCAGTGGCCGCCGTACGCGCGCTCGGCATCCCGGTGGGTGTGGTCAGCAACCAGTCGGGCGTGGCCCGCGGCCTGCTGACGCGCTCCCAGGTGCTGGCGGTGCGCGAGCGGGTCGACGGGCTCTTCGGGCCGTTCGCGGTGTGGGCGGTGTGCCCGCACGGGCCGCGCGACGCCTGCGCCTGCCGAAAGCCCGCTCCCGGCCTGGTGCTGGCCGCCTGCCGGCACCTCGGGGTGCCCCCCGAACAGACCGTCGTCATCGGTGACATCGGGGCCGATGTGGAGGCGGCCCGCGCGGCCGGGGCCCGGGGCGTCCTCGTACCGAACGGGCGGACCCGGCCGCAGGAGGTCGCGGCGGCCGGTGAGACGGCGCCCGATCTGCTCGCGGCGGTCCGCCTGGTGCTGGGCGACCGCACCCCGGCGGTGGCCGCACCCGGTCCGGGGAGCGCCCCGTGAGCGGGCCGCGCACGCTGGTCGTCCGGCTGGACAGCGCGGGTGACGTGCTGCTGGCCGGGCCCGCCGTGCGGGCGGTCGCGGCCGGGTCCTCGTACACCGCGATGCTCTGCGGGCCGCTCGGCGAGCAGGCCGCCCGGATCCTGCCGGGCGTGGACGACGTACTGGTCTACGACGCCCCCTGGGTCGGGCTGGAACCCGCCCCGGCCGGCTACCGGGAGTGCGCCCGGCTGCTGGAGGCGGTCGCGGCCGGCCGGTTCGACCGGGCGCTGGTCCTGGTCTCCTACCACCAGAGCCCGCTGCCGGCGGCCCTGCTGCTGAAACTGGCGGGCGTCCCCTGGGCCGCCGCCGACTGCGAGGACTACCCCGGCTCCCTGCTGGACCTGCGCCACCGGCGCCTGCCGCACCGGCACGAGGCGCTGGCCGCTCTCGACCTGGCCCGGGACTGCGGGTTCGCGCTGCCGCGCGGCGACGACGGGGCGCTGCGCGTGCGCACCCCGCCCGACACCACGCACCTGACCGGGCCGGAGCCCTACGTGGTGCTGCACCCGGGGGCGGCCGCCCCGGCCCGGGCGTGGACCGCCGCGCGGGCGGCGCGGGCCGCCGAGTCGCTCAGCGGCGCGGGCTACCGGCTGGTGGTCACCGGCAGCCGGGCCGAGAAGGACCTGACCGCCCGGGTGGCGGGCGACCACGCGCTGGACCTCGGCGGCGTCACCGCCGATCTGGCGGAGCTGGCGGGCGTCCTCGCCGGCGCCCGGGTCGTACTCACCGGCAACACCGGTCCCGCACACCTCGCGGCGGCGGGGGGCACCCCCGTCGCCTGCCTGTTCGCACCCGTGGTCCCCGCCGAGCGCTGGCGTCCGTACGGCGTACCGCACGTACTGCTCGGCGACCAGGGGGCCCGCTGCGCGCAGACCAGGGCCCGCCGGTGTCCGGTGGAGGGCCACCCCTGCCTGGACGGTGTGAGCGACGTGGAGGTACTGGCGGCGGTGGCGACGCTGGGCGGCGGAACGGCACTGGGGACGCAGCCGGCCCGGCCGGGCGGCTCATCCGAAACGGAGCGAGGAGCGAGGGTATGAACATCCTGCTGTGGCACGTGCACGGGTCCTGGACCACCGCCTTCGTCCAGGGGCCGCACACGTATCTGGTGCCCGTCACCCCGGCGCGCGACCCGGACGGTCTCGGGCGGGCCCGCACCTTCTCCTGGCCGGACTCGGTCAAGGAGGTGACGCCCGGGGAACTCCGCGACACCCCCGTGGACCTCGTCGTCCTCCAGCGGCCGCACGAGGCGGAGCTCGCCGAACGCTGGCTGGGCGGCCGCCGCCCGGGCCGGGACGTACCGGCCGTCTACCTGGAGCACAACGCGCCCGACGGGGACGTCCCCCGCACCCGCCACCCCTTCGCCGACCGGGACGACCTGACCCTCGTCCACGTCACGCACTTCAACCGGCTGTTCTGGGACAACGGCTCCACCCGGACCGAGGTGATCGAACACGGCATCGTCGACCCGGGACACCTGTACTCGGGCCACCTCCCCCGGGCCGCCGTCGTCGTCAACGACCCGATCCGCAGGGGCCGGCACACCGGAACCGACCTGCTGGCCGCGCTCGGCGAGGCGGTGCCGCTCGACGTGTTCGGGATGCGTACGGAGGGCCTCGCGGACCACCTGGGCGTACCGGCCGACCAGTGCCGCAGCGCCGACCTGCCCCAGCAGGCCCTGCACGAGGCGATGGCCGCGCGCCGGATGTACATCCACCCGGTGCGCTGGACCTCGCTGGGACTCTCGCTCCTGGAGGCCATGCACCTGGGCATGCCCGTCATCGCCCTCGCCACGACGGAGGTGGTGGAGGCCGTGCCGCCCGGCACGGGAATGCTGTCGACCCGCCCCGAGGCGCTGGCCCGGGCCGCCCGGCACTACCGGGAGGACCCGCAAGCGGCGGCCGAGGACGGCGCGCGGGCCCGCCAGGCCGTCCTGGAACGGTACGGACTCAAGCGCTTCCTGGCCGACTGGGAGCGCGTGATGACGGAGGTCTGCTCATGACGCCCCGCACCCGCCCCGCCGCTCGCAGCCTGTCCGTCGCCCTGGTGTCCGAACACGCGAGTCCCCTGGCCGCCTTGGGCGGGGTCGACGCGGGCGGCCAGAACGTGCACGTCGCCCGGCTCGCGGGGGCGCTCGCCGACCGCGGTCACCGGGTGACCGTGTACACCCGCTGGGACTCCAAGGACCTGCCGGTCACCACCCGACTGCGGCCGGGCGTACTGGTCCACCACGTACCGGCCGGACCCGCGGAGCAGCTGCCCAAGGACGAACTGCTCCCCCACATGCTGGAGTTCGCCCGCTACCTCGCCCTGGAATGGCAGGAGCGGGGACCCGATGTGGTGCACTCCCACTTCTGGATGTCGGGGCTGGCCTCGCTCCAGGTCGCGCGCGAGCTGCGGCTGCCGCTGCTGCACACCTACCACGCGCTCGGCACGGTGAAGCGGCGCCACCAAGGACAGGCCGACCCCAGCCCGCCGGCCCGGATCTCCTGCGAGGTGCAGGTGGGGCTCGGCTGCGACCGGGTCGTCGCCACCTGCCGGGACGAGGTCGCGGAGCTCGCCGGCATGGGCGTGCCCGCGGAGAAGGTGGACGTGGTGCCCTGCGGGGTGGATCCGCAGGAGTTCACCCCCGAGGGCCCCGTCGCCGATCGGGGACCCCTGCCGTACCGGCTGCTCCAGCTGGGCCGGCTGGTCCCCCGCAAGGGGGCCGCCGTCGCCGTCACCGCCCTGGCCGGGCTGCCCGACGCGGAACTGGTCGTCGCGGGCGGTCCCCCGCCGGATCGGGTCGACGCGGACCCGGAGGTCCGCCGGCTGCGCGACCTGGCACGGGCCGCCGGGGTCGCCGACCGGGTCCGCTTCACCGGCGGAGTACCCCGGGCCGAGGTGCCGGCCCTGCTGCGCAGCGCCGACGTGGTGCTGTGCCCCGCGGACTACGAACCGTTCGGGATCGTCCCGCTGGAGGCGATGGCCTGCGGCCGGGCGGTCGTCGCCAGTGACGTGGGCGGACAGCGCGACACCGTCGCCGACCACGTCACCGGCCGGCTGGTGCCGCCCGGCGACGCGCGGGCCCTGACCGCGGCTGTCGGTGAGCTGCTGGCCGATCCCGCGCTGCGGGAGGCGTACGGGGCCGCGGGCCGCAGCCGTGTGATGAACCGGTTCGGCTGGGAGAGCGTCGCCGCGGCCACCGAGAAGGCGTACCGCTCGGTGCTCAGCGCCCGGATGGCGGTGGCGGGAGTCCACTGACGAGCTCCGCCTCGCTACCGCTCCGGCCGCGTGCCCGCCCTCGTTCCCCGGGCGGACCCGCAACCTGCGCTCCAGCTCGGCTGCGCTTCTCCATCCCATCCGGACCCCGACCGCGCACTACCGACTACCGAAGGAGGGACGGGTACGGCCGCGGCCCCCGGGCCGGCCGGCGCCCGGCCGCCATGACCGATCACTTCGCACTCGACGGCGCGCACCGGCACTGCCAGTCGCTGCAGGACGCCCTGGACCGGCTGCGCAGCCATGGCCTCGGCCGGCTCGGCGACTGGGGCGCCCGGCTCGCGTCCGTCCTGCCCGCGGGCGGCCGCCTGCTGGCCGCGGGCAACGGCGGCAGCGCCGCCCAGGCCCAGCACCTGACCGCCGAGCTGGTGGGGCGCTACCGGCAGGAACGCCCGGCCTACTCGGCCATCGCCCTGCACGCGGAGACCTCCAGCGTCACCGCCATCGGCAACGACTACGGGTTCGACCAGGTGTTCGCCCGCCAGGTGGCGGCGCACGGCCGTCCGGGCGACGTCCTCGTGCTGCTGTCCACCTCCGGCCGCAGCCCCAACCTCATCTCCGCCGCCATCGCCGGGCGTACCGCCGGAATGGAGGTGTGGGCGATGACCGGTCCCGGACCCAACCCGCTGGCCGAGGCCGCGCACGAGGCGCTGCACGTCGACGCGCCCGCCGCCGCCACCGTGCAGGAGACCCACCTCGTGGCGGTGCACCTGCTGTGCGAGGCCTTCGACTCCGCCGCCTCCACTCCGGGCGGCGCCCGCCCGGCGGCGCGCGGCCGCGACCGGGGGGCGGGGACGAAGCGGACCGGGGCGGTACCCGTCTTCAGGAGGCTGCCGTGAGCGGGCACCAGCCGCTCGTGGTGGTGGGCGACGCCCTGCTGGACGAGGACATCGAGGGCGTCTCCACCCGCCTGTCCCCCGACGCGCCGGCGCCGGTCGTCGACGTCACGGACGAGCGGCGGCGGCCCGGCGGCGCGGGCCTCGCGGCCGCACTGGCGGCGCGGGGCGGGCGCGAGGTGGTCCTGGTCACCGCGCTGGGCGACGACGAGGCCAGCGGAACCGTACGGACCGCGCTGCGCGGGCGCGTACGGCTGGTGGAGATCCCGCTCGACGGCGAGCTCCCGGTCAAGACCCGTGTCCTGGCCGGCGGGCGCCCCCTGGTCCGCATCGACCGCGGGGGAGGAAGCCCCGGCGCCCCGGCGCGCGCGGTGCGGGAGGCCCTGGAGCAGGCAGGGACGGTGCTCGTCGCCGACTACGGGCGCGGGACCGCACGCGCCGTACGGGGGCTGCTGGAGGCGGTGGCCCCCCGGGTCCCGCTGGTATGGGACCCGCACCCCAAGGGGGACGACCCGGTCCCCGGGGCCCGTCTGGTCACGCCGAACGCGGGCGAGGCCCGGGCACTGAGCGACGTCGAGGGCGTCTCCCTGCGGGCGTACGCGCAGCGGGGCGCCGAGCTGGCGCAGCGGTGGCGGGCCGCGGCGGTGGCGGTGACCCTCGGCGAGCGCGGGGCGCTGCTGACGCGGCCCGGTGCGCAGACGCCGATGCTCGTCCCCGCACCGTACCGCGCCGAGGGCGACCCCTGCGGGGCGGGCGACTGCTTCGCCGCCGCGACGGCGGCGGCGCTGGCGGACGGGGCGCTGCCCGAGGAGGCGGTGGAGCGGGGGGTGGCCGAGGCGGCCGCCTTCGTGGCGGCCGGCGGCGCCGGCAACCGTGCGCTGTGGCGGACCGGCGCCGCCGCCGCGCCGGGGCCGGCCCGGGAGCGGGACGCCTTCGCGCTGGCCCGCGAGATCAGGGCGCGCGGCGGCACGGTGGTGGCCACGGGCGGCTGCTTCGACCTGCTGCACGCCGGGCACGTGGGGCTGCTGGAGAGCGCCCGGCGGATCGGGGACTGCCTGATCGTGTGCGTCAACTCCGACGCCTCTCTGGGCCGCCTCAAGGGGCCCGGGCGGCCGCTGAACCCGCTCGCGGACCGGATGCGGGTGCTGGGGGCGCTCGGCAGCGTGGACGCGGTGGCGCCGTTCGAGGAGGACACGCCGGAGCGGCTGCTGGAGCGGCTGCGGCCCGACGTGTGGGTCAAGGGCGGCGACTACTCGGCCGGGGAGCTCCCGGAGGCGCAGGTGCTGCGGCGGTGGGGCGGGCAGGCCGTGGTCCTGCCGTACCTGGACGGCCGCTCCACCACCTCGCTCGCCCACCGCGCGGCCCGGGCCGCGCGGCCCGTGGTCCCGACGACGCCCTGACGTGCGCCCGCTTCCCGGGAGGTCCCATGAGCCACCACCTTCGTAACGCCGCCCGCGGGAACCCGTCCCGGCCGACCGTGCTGGTGCTGCGGGCGCTGGGGCTGGGGGACCTGCTGACCGCCGTGCCCTCGCTGCGGGCGCTGCGCCGCGCCCTGCCGGGCCGGGACATCGTGCTGGCGGCGCCCGCCCGGCTGGCGCAGGCCGCCGCGGCCACCGGGCTGGTGGACCGGCTGCTGCCCGCCTCGGCGCCGGGCCGGGCGGTGCCCGACGCGCTGGCGTGGGAGGGGCCACCGCCCGAGCTCGCCGTGGACCTGCACGGCAACGGGCCGCCGAGCCACCTGCTGCTCCAGCGACTGGGGCCGCGGCGGCTGTTCGCCTACCGGCATCCCGAGACGCCGGACATCGAGGGCCCCGAGTGGCTGGCGGACGAGCACGAGCGGGAGCGCTGGTGCCGGCTGCTGGCCTGGTACGGGGTGCGGGCCGATCCCGAGGACCTGCGGATCCCGGCGCCGGACGGCCCGTCTCCGGCGGAGGGGGCCGTCGTGATCCATCCCGGCGCGGACGCCGGGGCCCGGCGGTGGCCCCTGGAGCGGTTCGCCTCGGTGGCGCGCACGCTGCGGGCCTCGGGCGAGGAGGTCGTGGTGACGGCGGGCGCGGGCGAGGCGCGGCTGGCCGGACGGGTGGCTCAGGAGGCGGGGCTGCCGCCCGGGGCGGTGCTGGGCGGAGCCGCCGACGTGCCGTTCGCGGCGCTCTGCGCGCTCGTGTCGCGGGCGCGCTGCCTGGTGGTGGGGGACACGGGTCTCGCGCACCTCGCGACGGCCCTGGGGACCCCGTCCGTGGTGCTGTTCGGGCCGGTGGCCCCCCGGCTCTGGGGGCCGCCGCCGAGCGCCCGGCACCGGATCCTGTGGCACCCGGGACCGGGTGAGGACGCCCTGCGCCCGGGCGACGCGCACGGTTCGCTGCCCGATCCCCGCCTGCTGAGGATCACCGTGGAGGAGGTCGTCGAGGCGGTACGGAGCCTGCCGGCCCCCACCCCGGCCGGCTGACGCCGTCAGGCCGCGGCCTCCAGGCCGGAGCGGACCGGCGTGAGCACCGCGCCGGTCGCCGGGACCACGACCGGGCCGCTGCGGCGGCCGCGCAGCAGCAGCCCCGCGGTGAGGACGGTGAAGACGACCAAGCCGCCCGCGACCAGGGCGCCCCGCACCCCGGCCAGCTCCATCAGCAGGCCGAGCGTCGGCGGCGCCGCGAGGCCCCAGAGGGTCTTCACGCTGCTCCAGACGCCGAGCACGCGCCCGCGCATATGGGCGGGCGGATCGGTCTGCAGGACGGTGGTCCCGGCGGTCTCCGACACCGACTCGGCCACCGCCATCGGCAGGACGAGCACCAGCAGCACGGCGAGCGAGGGCGACAGCCCGGCCAGGACCTGGAGCAGCGCCCCGCCGGCCGCCAGTACGCCGACGAAGCGCACCGTGGGCTTGCGCAGCCGGGCGCCGAGCACCGCGCCCAGGATGCCGCCGACGGCCAGCACCGTGGAGACCGTGCCGAAGGCCGCCGCGTCGCCCGCGAGGGGGCCGGTGACGAGCACGACCAGGGTCAGGCCGTAATTGCGCCCCAGCAGGGCGCTGAGGCCGCTGATGCCCGCGAGGGCGACCAGCCGGGGCCGGCGCAGGAAGAACATCAGGCCCTCGCGGACGCTCATGCCCTCCCCGGCGCCCTGGCCCTTGGGCGCGGCGGGAGCGGTGGGCGGGGCCGCGGCGGGCGGTTCGGTGGCCGGGCCGGTGTGCCGGGCCGCCTTGAGGAAGGGGATCACGGCGGCGACGAACAGGAAGGAGACGCCGTTGGCGGCGTAGGCGGCGCCGGTGCCGAGGACGGCGACCGTGACCCCGGCGAGGGCGGCTCCCGCGAGCCGTCCGGCGTTGTGCACGAGGGAGCCGACGCCGATGGCGGAGGGGACGTCCTCGGTTCGGACGAGGTCGTTGCCGAGCAGGGCGCAGGCCGGGCCGTCGACGGTGGCGATGAGCCCGGTGGTGGCGGAGAGCGCCATGAGGACGGCCAGGTTGAGCTGGTCGAACGCGACGAGGAACGCGGTCAGGAACGCGACGGCGCCCAGCAGTGCCTGGCTGACGGCGGCGGTCAGCTTGCGGGGCCAGCGGTCCACGGCGGCGCCGCCGGCGAGGCCCATCAGCAGGCCGGGGGCCGCCTGCACGGACATGGACAGCCCGGTGGCCGCCGCGGAGCCCGTGATCTGGAGCACCAGCAGGTTCTGGACCGTCAGCTGCATCCAGGTCCCGGCGTTGGAGACGAAGTTGGCCACGGACCACCAGCGCATGCTGCGGTAGCGCAGGGATCGCCACGGGGAGCGGGAGGCGGACGGGGAGGAGGGGGCGGCGTCCGGCGCGGGGCGGGGGCCGGGCACGAGGGGCGTCGTGGAGGAGGGCACAGTCGGTTTCTTCGCGGGAGCAGCCCGGGGCTCGGCAGGCTTGGGGCGGGTGGCCGGGTGGGGCGGCCGGGACGGCGGTCGCCGGGGGCGGCGGTTCGGGCGGGGTGCGCGCGAGCCGCGCGGCCGGCGCACCGGCCCAGGCGGTGTTGCGGCGCTGGCGGTGCGGTCCCGACGGAACATCGTGGCAGACGCGGAAGGCCGCCGGCGTGTGAGCCGGCTCCCCCGGCCGCCGTCCGCGGCCGACCCCCTTGCCCCGTAAGGCCCGTGGACTTCTGGTGGGTTTCATCACAAGAACCGCTTCCCCCGGGCGGACGCGCCGCGCTGTGGCGCGGGTCACCGGCGCTCCGGCCGCGGGCGGCCTAGTCCGGCGTGCCCGGCGACGGGCTCGCGCCCACAGTGGGAGACGACAGGCGACCGGCCGCTCACTCAGCGCGACCGGTACGGGCCGAGGAAGGGCAGGAGATGGACAGTCGGGTACAGGTCGACCTTCACGGCAAGCGGGCGCTGGTGACGGGCGGGGCGCGCGGGCTGGGCGCCTCGATCGCCCGGCGTCTGGCCGCCGCGGGAGCCTCCGTCCTGGTGGCGGACGTGCGCAAGGACCTGGCGCAGGAGCTGTGCGCCGATCTGATGGTGGCCGGCGGCGAGGCCCGGTTCGTGGAGCTCGACGTCTGTGACGCGGGGGCCGTGGCGGCGCTGTTCCGTGATCTCGACGAGGACGGGCAGGCGCTGGACGTGCTGGTGAACAACGCCGCCGTGGACGTCTCCAGGCCCATCGAGCACCTGACGGCGCCGGAGGTGACCCGGGTGGTCACGACGAACTTGCTCGGCCCGATGTACATGTGCCTGGAGGTCTACCGGCGCATGGTGGCCCGGGGCGGCGGCCACATCGTCAACATCCTCTCCACGGCGTCCAACCGCACCTGGACCGAGGCGGGCCCCTACTCGGCGAGCAAGTCGGGGCTGCGGGCGTTCACCCACACCCTGTTCAAGGAGGCCCAGCGGGACTGTCCCGGGATCGGTGTCACCGGTGTGATCGCGGGCGGGATGCAGACCCCGTTCATCATGGAGCGCTTCCCGGACGCCGACGTGTCGATGCTCCAGAGCCCGGACGTCGTCGCCGACACCGTGCTGTACGCGCTGTCGGCGCCCGTCGGGAGCGTGGTCTCCGAGCTGGTGGTGGTGCCGCGCCTGGAGCCGTCGTGGCCGTGAGCGGCCGTCGGGGGCGGGTCAGCCCTCCACGCCGGTGGCGTCGTGCGAGGCGCCCACGGGCTTCGACTCGGGGGATCCGCGCTGGCGCAGGTAGATGGAGAGGACGGCCATGGAGGCCACGGCCAGGAACTCCGACTGCCAGTTCTGCAGGGTCCGCGACCAGAAGTCCGCCGAGGCCACGTACTGGTGCCAGGCGATGGGGTCCTGGAGGTCGCGCAACTGCTGTTCGTCGTAGGCGGCGGTGCCGGCGATGGACTGGGCGAGCCAGGAGAGCAGGAAGAGCAGGGCCATGACGCTGCCCAGGGAGCGCGAGTACACCCCTCCACGCCATCCCGCCACGCCGGCCCAGCGGGGCGACCCCTCATCGGCGTGGCGGCCCGTCTTCTGCTCCGCGTCCGATTCCGTGCCCGCTTTGTGCGGTTCCTTGGACTCCGGCGAGCCGCGCTGCACCAGCCACACGGTGGCGAAGACGAAGAGGAAGAACTGCAGGTACTCGGACTGCCAGTTCTCCGCCACGTCGACCGCGAAGTCGGAGGACGCCAGGTAGGCGAGGAACCCGACCTGTTGGAGGCCGTCGGTGGCGAGGTGGTTGTCGAAGTCGGCCCAGCCCGCCAGGGCCTGACCGACGAGGGCGAGCAGGAAGGCGAGTCCGAACGCCAGAGTGAGCGAGTTCTCCCGGACGAAGCGGCGCATACCCACGGCTCCTCCACTATCGCGGCCGGACACGACCGAGCGGGGTCATCGGTGCATCAGACCAAGGGCGCTGAAGTAGACGACCCCGCCCACCACTACGAGCAGACACAGCACGAACAGGGTGCGCATCCCTCATCCGCCCTTCACCGTGCACTTGTACGGCTGTCCCGGCCGGGGCTCGCAGCCCGCGGCCACGACCCTCCAGCCGTGGTGGAACTGGGACAGGAACAGGGTGTCGCCCGGTCCGGTGACCTGCGCCTGGCGGCCGTACACCGTGACGCGCACCGGGCTGCCGGCGCCGGGCAGGGACAGGCCCGGTACGGCGTCCGCGCATCCCTTGCCCTCGGAGTCCTCCACCTCTTCGCGGGTCGGGGGCGCGAGGCGGGCGCAGACACCCGCGAAGTCCTTGGCACCCAGGGCCCTTTCGAAGCCGTCCGCGGCCGCCCGCGCGTCGTCCTGCCTCACCCCTGGCGTGCCGCAGCCGCTCAGCAGACCGGCGGTGAGGAGGCCGACCCCCGCCAGCGCGGCGGCGCCCGCCCCGCGGGGGCGAGCCGCCCTCTTCCCGTACGCCGTGCGTGAAGCGGCCACGTTGCTCCGCTACCCGCTTCTCGGTCGCTTACGCTTTCCACCCATATCGGCCCATACGTCCATACGCATGCCTTTCGCGGGAGGGGGTAACCGCCGATTCGGTGGCGCCCCCTCGGGCCCCCGGAACGCGCGCAGGAAGGCAGCACCATGGGATGGGCATCGTGGACGACGAATTCGGTCGCCGCCGGGCCGGGCGGTGTCGAGACGCAGGAGGCGGGCGCCTTGACGGGAACCGTCGACGTCCACACGAGCTGGACCGACGGGCGCGCCCGGGTCACCGTCCGGCGTACCGGCGAGGCGCAGTGGTTCACCGTGGCCGGCAGCCCCTCCGCGTGCCCGTCGGGATACCAGAGCCGCCTCCTGCACGACCGTGTCGTCGGGGCCGTCCGCGCCGGCGGCGGCGCGAGCGTCCCGGGGCGTCCGCCGGACCGTCGCGCCTGGTACGAGGCTCCCGGCCCGCAGCCCAGCGCCGTGTGAGCCCCGGGCGCGCCCGCCGTCACGAGACCCGTCCCTCACAAGTCCCCCCGTCGCAGGACATCCGTCGCACGACCCACCGGACCGGAAGGCAATCCTCAATGGTTCAGAAGAAGGCGAAGAAGGCGATCGTGGCGAAGAAGAGCGCTCCGAAGACCCCTTCGGTCCCACCGGCCGCCGTGCCCGCGGAGGCGGACGGCGCTCCCGGACGCCCGGCACCCGAACCGCCGGCGCTCAAGGAGCCCACCGAGCCGCGGGAGCCGCTGCCGCCCAAGGCCGACCAGAGCGGTCCGGACACCTTCACCCCCACCGGGCAGGCGACCGGTGTCGCCCAGGACGCGGTGGCGCAGACCGGCGCCTACCTGACGACCGCGCAGGGCGCCCGCCTCTACGACACGGACCACTCGCTCAAGGCCGGGGCGCGCGGTCCGGTCCTGCTCCAGGACCACCACCTGCGCGAGAAGATCACCCATTTCGACCACGAGCGCATCCCCGAGCGCGTCGTCCACGCCCGGGGCGCGGCCGCCCACGGCGTGTTCCGGGCGTACGGCACGGCGGCGCGGATCACCAAGGCGGCCTTCCTGGCGAAGGGCGCCGAGACCGAGGTCTTCGTACGCTTCTCCACCGTGCTCGGCTCACGCGGATCCGCCGACACCGTCCGCGACACCCGGGGCTTCGCGACGAAGTTCTACACCACCGAGGGCACCTTCGACCTGGTGGGCAACAACATCCCGGTCTTCTTCATCCAGGACGCCGTGAAGTTCCCGGACGTCATCCACGCCGCGAAGCCGCATCCCGACCGGGAGATCCCGCAGGCGCAGAGCGCGCACGACACCTTCTGGGACTTCGTGTCCATGCACACCGAGGCCACGCACCACACCCTGTGGAACATGTCGGACCGCGGCATCCCCCGCTCCTACCGGATGATGGAGGGGTTCGGCGTCCACACCTTCCGGCTGGTCAACGCCAAGGGAGCCACCACCCTGGTGAAGTTCCACTGGAAGCCGAAGCTGGGCGTGCACTCCCAGGTCTGGGAGGAGGCGCAGATCACGGCCGGCGCCGACCCCGACTTCCACCGGCGCGACCTCGCCGACGCCATCGAGTCCGGTGCCCACCCGCAGTGGGAACTGGGCGTCCAGACCTTCCCCGACACCCCCGACCAGATGTTCGAAGGGATCGATCTGCTCGACCCGACGAAGATCGTGCCGGAGGAGCTCGCACCGGTCCAGCCGATCGGCCTGATGACGCTCGACCGGAACCCGTCGAACTTCTTCGCCGAGACGGAGCAGGTCGCCTTCCACCCCGGTCACCTGGTGCCGGGGATCGACCTCACGGACGACCCGCTGCTGGCGGGGCGGCTCTTCTCCTACCTCGACACGCAGATCAGCCGGCTCGGCGGCCCCAACTTCGCCCAGATTCCCATCAACCGGCCGCACGCGCCCGTCAACGACATGCTGCGCGACGGCATGCACCAGAGCGCCGTGCACTCCGGGGCGGCGCCCTACCGGCCCAACTCCCTCGACGGCGGCTGTCCGTTCCTCGCGGGGGCCGACACCGGCGCGTTCATCGAGGTGCCGGTGGAGACGCCCGCGGCGCGCAAAGTCCGTGAGGCGCCGGACTCGTTCGCGGACCACTTCCGCCAGCCCCGGCTGTTCTGGCTCAGCATGACGCCCGTCGAGCGGGAACACATCATCGCGGCCTACACGTTCGAGCTGAGCAAGTGCTACGAGCCCACCATCAGGCAGCGCGTGCTCGGCGTGCTCGCCAACATCGACACCGAGCTGTGCGAGCAGGTCGCCGCGGGCCTCGGGCTGCCGGCCCCGGCCGCCACCGAACCGCTCGCCGAGCCGGAGCCGAGCCCCGCGCTCTCCCAGGTCGGACAGACCTGGCCGCTCGACGGGCGGGTCGTCGGCATCGTCACCGGACCCGACGGCGACGTGAAGGCGCTGCGCGCGCTGCGCCAGAGCGTGCTCGACGCAGGCATGGTGCCCCTGGTCATCGCGCCGACCCCCGCGCCCCTGGGCACCGGCAAGAACGCGGTGCCCGTGCAGCGCACCTTCGCCAACGCCCGCTCCGTCGAGTTCGACGCCCTGCTGGTGGCCGGCGCCCCGGCCGCGGGCGCGGACGCGAAGGCCTCGCGGGACGCGAAGGCCGGAGCGAAGAAGACCGGGCGCAAGGCGGCCGCCGTGAGCGCCCCGGGCACCGACCCGCGGGTCCTCCTGCTCGTATCGGAGGCCTTCCGGCACGCGAAGGCGCTCGCCGGCTGGGACGGGGCCGAGACCGTCTGGCAGGAGGCGGGCCTGCCGGCCGGCGCGCCCGGCCTGGTCACCGCCAAGAACGGCCCGACGGCCCTGTCCGAGGTCATCGGGCTGCTGGGCACCCACCGCGTCTGGGAGCGCTTCCCGGCGTCCGCCTGAGGGCTCCCGCGGACCCGCCCGCCCGTCAGCCGCGCCCTTCTGGGGCGCGGTCGGCGGGCAGGTGGATGTCCAGGACGCAGACGTCGTCGCGCCGGCCCGGGCGCAGCTCCGCCAGCAGCCGGGCCAGCGGTTCGGGCCGTCCCGCGGCCACGCAGTCGACGGCGGCCCGGGCCAGCCGGTCGAGGCCCCGGTCGATGCTCTCCCCCGGCACCTCGATGAGGCCGTCGGTGTAGAGCAGCAGGTGGTCGCCGGGCTCCAGGCGGAGCGAGACCTCCTCGTAGGCGCTGGCGAACCCGGCCCCGAGCAGGCCGCCTTCGGGCAGCGGCAGGTACTCCGCGCGGCCGTCGCGCACCAGCAGGGGCGGCAGGTGTCCGGCCCGCACCCAGGACAGCCGCTGCTCCTGCGGCCAGTACCGAGCCATGATCATGGTGGCCGTGGCCGAGGTGCCGAACCCGTCCGGCGGCGTGTGGATCAGCAGGGTGTTGAGCCGGGTCAGGGCGTCGGCGAGCGCCGAGCCGGTGACGATCATGCCCTTGGCCGTGAACCTCAGCTGGGCCATCGTGCCGACCGCGTCCAGACCGTGCCCGGCGACGTCACCGACGACGAAGAGGGCGCTGTGGTCGGGGAGTTCGATGGCGCTGTACCAGTCGCCGCCGACGTTCACCCCGCTGTCGGAGGGCATGTAGGCCACGTCCACGCGCAGGCCGGCGAGGTCCATCGACCGTTCGGGCGTGGGCAGCAGGGCGTGCTGGAGGCGCGCGGCGAGGGTGCGTTCGGCCTGGAGCATGCCGCGCTGGACGAGTACGGCCCGCTCGCTCTCCCGCAGGGCCAGTTCGGCGTCGCGCTGCGCGGTGAGGTCCTGGAAGAAGCCGTGTACCTCCACGGGGGTTCCCTCGGCATCCGTCTCGGCCTCGGCGACGATGCGCAGGTGCCGTACGCCGTCCGGGACCACGATCCGGAACTGCCGGTCGATCGCGGCCCCGTCGCGCAGCAGCCGCTCGACGTCGGCGCCGAGGGCGGGCAGGTCGTCGGGCAGCAGGTGCGCGGGGAGCTCCTCCAGCGTCATGGGACCCAGCTCCGGGTCGCGGCGGAAGATGGCGTAGACGTGGTCGGACCAGTTGATGGTGTCCGTGACCAGGTTCCAGTCGGCCCAGCCGAGGTTGCCCAGGCGCTCCATGGAGGCCAGCCGCCGCTCCTCGCGCCGCGTGACGTCGTGGCGGATCCAGGTGACGACGAGCCTGCCGCCCAGCCGTGTCGCCCGGACGGAGTACGTGGACTGCTCGGGGACGCCTGCGACCACTTCCTGGTAGGAGAACGGCTCGCCGATGTAGGTCGTCCCTGTGGTGAGGGCGTCGAGGTAGCCGTGCCACAGGGGGGTGCCGGCCACGGTGGGGTACGTCTCCAGGACGCGCCGGCCGACGAGTTCCTTGCCCCGGCGGCCCGCGATGTCCACCGAGCCGGGGGCGGCCGCCTCGATCCGGTAGTCCTCCACCTCGCCGGTCGGGGTGCGCAGGGGCGACAGCAGGATCGCGGTGCCGGGCAGCGCCTCGAAAACGGCCTGGATGGCGGCCACCTCGTGGTCCGGGGGCACCGTGAGGGGGCTGCGGACGGCGTGCAGGGGTCCGGCGCACAGCGCCGACGCCTCGCCGAGCACGGTGCGCGCGTGTGCGTCGAAGGGCCCGGGCCGGCCGCGGAAGAAGCCCACGACGAGGTCGGCCGGACCGCCGGCGCCCGGTACGGGGATCCACGCGCGCGAGGGCCAGCGCCGCGGGTTCCCGCCGATCAGCTGGTAGCGCTCGGCGTCCGCGGCCGCGTCCTCCAGCCAGACCGGCTCCTCACCGGTCATCGCGTCCAGTGCGGCGATGTTCGCGAGGGGAGGGATGTCGCGCCACTGGCCCACGACGTCCGGGTCGATGCCCGCGTGGCCGGCCAGCTCCAGTCGGCCGGTTCCGACCATCGAGTAGATCATCACCCCTTCGACTCCGAAGGAGCCCGTCAGGCTCTCGCGCAGGTATTCGGCGATGTCGTCGGCGGTCCGCGCGTCCGCCAGCCGTCCGGCCAGCGCGGCCAGCAGCCGGCGCGTGCCGCCGGCGCCGCCCCCGGCGGCCCGGACGCCGCCGGTCCGGCTGCCGCGGGCGAGGTAGCGGCCCGAGCTGAACACGGAGCCGGCGTGCTCCGGCCCCTTGGAGGGCAGGAGGACGCGGGCCGGTCCGGGCTCGGGGACGCGCTGGGAGCGGCTGGATCCCAGGGTGATCCAGCACTCCTCCATGAGGGTGCGGCCGTGTCCCTCGGCCGCCTCCACGAGCGCCTCGTAGGCCTCGTCGGCCGAGACGCCCCGGCGCGCCATCATTACGCCCTTGGCCCGTTCCAGCACGGCCGCGGTGGAGGCCAGCGCCTCCAGGCTCGCGATCTCCGTGCGGAGTCGGGCCACGACCTTGGCCAGCGCCAGTACCTCGGGCGCCGCGCCGTCGTCGGAAGCCGCGGACGCGATCGTTTCGGGTACCGCGCCGTCTTCGGGAACCGCGGATTCGGCCTGCACCCTTTGAGCATGGCACGACCGTGGCCCCGGAGTGGAACCACCCCCGTGATCAGGCGCCCCCGTCTCGCGGGGGGCCTCCGGCCGGGCCGGGGGCCCGGCGGCGGAGCAGGGTGGCTCACCGGGTGGCGAGGATGATGCTCACCGGGTGGCGAGGATGATCGCGTAGGCGAGGAAGAAGGCCGCGAAGAGGATGGCGACGACGCAGATGGCCACCAGCGGGCCGTTGCCCCAGCCGGGCTTCAGCGGGCGGTAAGGCCCCGCGCCGGAGCTGGTGCTGCCCTCTGCCGGCGGGGTCTCGCCGGGCGGTACTCCACCGCCCGGTTCGAGTCCGGTGGTGTTCTTCGGGTCGGGGTCGGGGTTGTGTTCGTGCATGCCCGGCGTCTGCCCATCGGGGGACGGTGAAACCTCGGCGCCCCGGTCGGCACGCCCGAGCGGCGCGGGACGCCGGGGCGGCCCGGTCAGTGAGTCCGGTCAGGGGGTCCGCCAGCGGTCGCTCTCCAGGTGGGAGCCGGCCATGGGGCCCATGCGGAGCATGCCTCCGTCCACGGCCCACGAGGCGCCGGTGACGTAGGAGGCGTCCTCGCCCGCGAGGAAGGCGATGACCGCGGCGACCTCCCGGGCGTCACCGGGCCGGCCCAGCGGCACGCCCGGCCGGTGCTCGCGGCGCACGTCCGCGTCCTCCTGGCCGGTCATCGGCGTGGCGATCTCCCCCGGAGCGACGGAGTTGACGGTGATCCCGTGCTCGGCGAGTTCCAGCGCCATCACCTGGGTGAGCAGCCCGAGGCCGCCCTTGGCGGCGCAGTAGGGCCCGGCGCCGACGCGCGGCTGGTGTTCGTGCACCGAGGTGACGTTGACGATCCGGCCGCCGTCGCCCTGGCCGATCATGCGGCGCGCCGCGCGCTGGGAGCACAGGAAGGGGCCGGCGAGGTCCACGTCCAGTACCTGGCGGAGCCGGTCGAGGCCGATGTCGAGGAACGGCTCGGCGGTGCCGGTGCCGGCGTTGTTGACCAGTACGTCGATCCGGCCGAGGTCGTCGGCGAGGGCGTCGATCACATCGGCCGCGCCGGGCAGTTCGGTGAGGTCCAGCCGGGCGAGCACCGCTGTGCGGCCGTGGCCGCGTACTTCGGCCGCCGTCGCCCGGGCACCCTCTTCGTCGGTGTGCCAGGTGATGCCGACGTCCAACCCGGCGGCCGCGAGCCGCACGGCGGTGGCCCGGCCGATGCCGGAATCGGCTCCGGTGACCACGGCCGCGGTGGGCCGTCGAGCGGCGCTGTGGAGGGGACCGGTCATGGCAATGCCCTTTCTCGTCGTGTCGGACGGGGTCTCGGTGCGGCCCTGCCCGGAGGCGGAGCCGGGATGCGCCGAAGGATCTCCGCGCGGGGCGTTATCCGGTTGCGGAGGTGGGAAGGCGCCGGAGCGAGAAGAAGGCACTCCAGCGGAGAGGACACGTCCATGACCACTGCACGCGAAATCATGACCGAAGGCGCCGACTGCATCGGAGAGGACGAGAGCGTCCTCGAAGCGGCACGGAAGATGACCGACCTCGGGGTGGGCGCCCTGCCGATCTGCGGCAACGACGACCGGTTGAAGGGAGTCCTCACCGACCGCGACATCGTGGTGAAGGTGCTGGGCCAGGGCAAGGACCCCGCCAGCTGCAAGGCGGGCGAACTCGCCCAGGGCGAGGCGGTGACGATCGGCGCGGACGACGACGCGGAGGAGATCCTGCGCACGATGCGGGAGCACAAGGTCCGCCGGCTGCCCGTGATCGACGGACACCGGCTCGTCGGGATGGTCGCCCAGGCCGATGTGGCCCGGGCCCTGCCGGACCCGGCCGTGGGCGACCTGCTCCAGGCCCTGTCCTCCGACTGACGCCGCCGTACGGCCGCCGCTCCCCGGCCGTGGCGGGCCCCCGTGCCCGCCACGGCCGGGGCGTGCGGGGCGGTCATCCGGCCGGGCCGGCCGCGGCCGTCGGCTCTCCTTCGAGGGCGGCCAGGACCCGGTCCGGGGTCAGCGGCACCTCGCGGATGCGCCGGCCGACGGCGTGGCTCACCGCGTTGCCGATCGCCGCGGCGGCGCCGACGATGCCGATCTCCCCGATGCCTTTGCTGCCCATCGGGTTGAGGTGCTTGTCGTGCTCCTCGACCCAGTGGGCCTCGATGGCGGGAACGTCGGCGTTCGACGGCACGTGGTAGGCGGCCAGGTCCCGTTCCGCGAAGTCTCCGAACGCCGGATCGAGGCCGCTGTGCTCGGTCAGCGCCATGCCCAGGCCCATCACCATCCCCCCGATGAGCTGGGAACGGGCGGTGCGCGGATTGAGGATGCGGCCCGCCGCGAAGACGCCGAGCAGCCTGCGGACGCGTACCTCGCCGGTGACGGTGTCCGCCTGGACCTCGGCAAAGTGGGCTCCGAAGGCGTGGCGGGCGTAGGGGGACTTCTGCTTGGCCGACTGGGTGGTGTCGGCGGACGCGGAGAGGCCGGCGGCGGGCAGCGGCCCCTGGTGCCGGGCCAGCCGGTCGGTCAGGGCGGTGCAGGCGTCGTGCACGGCCCAGCCCCATGAGGCGGTCCCGGTGGAGCCGCCGGCGACGGGGCCGGCGGGCAGGGAGCTGTTGCCGATGGCCAGCGCGACGGCGTCGAGCGGGACGCGCAGGGCGTCGGCGGCGATCTGGGAGAGGACCGTACGGGCGCCGGTCCCGATGTCGGTGGCGTTGACCTCGACGAGGTAGCTCCCGTCGGGGCGGGCGTGGGCCCGGGCACCCGCCGGGGCGATGTACACGGGGTAGGTGGCGGCGGCCACGCCGGTCCCGACGAGGAACGGCCCCTCCCGCAGGGGCGGACGGCGGCCCGGCCAGCCGAATCGGCGGGCGCCCTCGCGCAGGCACTCCACGAGGTGGCGGCTGCTGAACGGGTGGCCGCTGTCGGGCTCGGTGGCCGGGTCGTTGCGCACGCGCAGCTCGACGGGGTCCATGCCGAGGGCGTCGGCCAGCTCGTCCATGGCGGACTCCAGGGCGTACATGCCGGGGGTCTCGCCGGGGGCCCGCATCCACGAGGGCGTGGGCACGTCGAGCGCGGTGACGCGGTGGGTGGTGCGGCTGTCCTGGACGGCGTACATCACCCGGGCGGGTACGGCCGCCTGTTCCACGAACTCGCGGACCTGCGAGGTGTGGGTGGTGACCTCGTGGGTGAGGGCGGTGAGGGTGCCGTCGGGGCGGGCACCCAGCCGGACGTGGTGCAAGGTGGGCGCGCGGTGGCCGACGGTCGCCGCCATGTGCTGGCGGGGCAGCGCCAGTGTGACGGGGCGTCCGCAGTGCCGGGTCGCCATCACGGCGAGCACGACGTGGGGCCGCGGGGTGCCCTTGGAGCCGAAGCCGCCGCCCACGTGCTCGGACAGGACGGTGATCCGGTCCTCGGGCAGCCGGAACAGCCCTGCCAGGACGCTCCGCACCACGGTGGTGCCCTGGCAGGAGTCGTACACGGTGAGGTGGCCGCGCCCGGCGTCCCAGTCGGCGGTGGCCGCGTGCGGTTCCATGGCGTGGTTGTGCAGCGGTGGTACGCGGTAGACGGCGTCGACGCGTACGAGCGCGGTGGCGAACGCCGCGTCGGGGTCGCCCTGTTCGCGGTGGGCGGGGTAACCGCCGTTGACCTGCTCGGGGGTGTACAGGCCGGGATGGTCCTCGCGCAGGGTCACGTCGTGCGGCTCGGTCTCGTAGGTGACGCGTACCGCGTCGGCGGCGGCCCGGGCCCCCTCCAGGGTGTCGGCGATGGCCAGCGCCACGTACCAGCCGCGGTGCGGCACGCGCAGGTCCTGGAGCAGTTGGAGGGTGGGATCGTCGGAGGGGCCAAGGCGCGGGGCGTCGTAGGGGGTGAGGACGCCCAGTACGCCGGGCAGGGCCAGTGCGGCGGCGGTGTCGACGGCGGTGATCCGGCCGCGGGCGACCGTCGCGGGCACCGGCCAGGCGTAGGCCCGCCGGGGCAGGTGCTGTTCGGCGGCGTACCGGGCGGCGCCGGTCACCTTCTCCCGGCCCTCGCGCCGCGGGACGGGGGCGCCGAGGACGGATGCGGTGGTGTCGAGGGTGGCGGAGGTCGGGCTCATCGTGGTCCTGTTCCTGGTCAGGTGGAACCGGTTACGGCGCGCCGGCCAGCGTGGCGATGGCGTCGCAGGCGAGGTTGCGGGCGAGCGGGATCTTGTACGCGTTGTCGCGCAGCGGCCTGGCAGCCGCGAGTTCCGCGTCGACGGCCGCGCGGACGGTGTCGGGGTGCGGTGCGGCGCCGGTCAGCCGGGCCTCGGCGGTGGTCGCGCGCCAGGGCCGGTGGGCGAGGCCGCCGAAGGCGAGGGCGACCCGGCGTACGCGGCCGTCGTCGACTTCGAGGACGACGGCGACCGAAGCGAGGGCGAAGGCGTACGAGGCGCGTTCGCGGGCCTTTCGGTAGAGCGAGACGGCGCCGGGGGCCGGGGCGGGCAGGAGCACCGCCGTGATGATCTCCCCCGGCCGCACGACGGTGTCCTGTTCGGGACGGTCCCCGGGCAGCCGGTGGAACTCGGTGGCCGCGACCGTACGGATGGTGCCGCTCTCCCCGTACAGCTCGACCTCGGCGTCCAGCGCGGCCAGGGCCACGGCCATGTCGGAGGGGTGGGTGGCGATGCAGTGCTCGGAGTGCCCGAGTACGGCGTGGTCGCGATGGACGCCGTCGCGGGCACCGCAGCCGCTGCCGGGTTCGCGCTTGTTGCACGGCTTGGAGGGGTCCTGGAAGTAGCCGCAGCGGGTGCGCTGGAGGAGGTTGCCGCCGGTGGTGGCGACGTTGCGCAGCTGGCCCGAGGCGCCGGAGAGCAGTGCCTGGCTGAGGAGCGGGTAGTGGGTGCGCACCCTGGGGTGGGCGGCCAGGTCGCTGTTGCGGACCGTGGCGCCGACGCGCAGGGCCCCGTCGGGGAGTTCGGTGATCTCCCCCAGGGGGAGCCGGGAGACGTCGATGAGGGCGGCGGGGGTCTCGACGCCCAGTTTCATCAGGTCCACGAGGTTGGTGCCGCCGCCGAGGTAGCGGGAGCCGGGGTGGGCGGCGTAGGCGTCGGCCGCTTCGCGCAGGGTTGTGGCGCGTACGTAGGCGAAGGGCTTCACGCGGTCACCTCCGCGCCGGTCGCGGTGGACGCGGCGTCCGCGCCGGCTTCGGCGACGGCCCGCACGATGGCGGGGTAGGCGCCGCAGCGGCACAGGTTTCCGCTGAGCCGTTCCCGGATCTCCTCGGCGTTCAGCACGGCGGGACCGGAAGTCGCCCGGGACGTGGCGGCGGTGACGTGCGAGGGATGCCCGGCGGCCGCTTCCCGGAGCGCGCCGACGGCGGAGCAGAGCTGGCCTGGGGTGCAGTAGCCGCACTGGAAGGCGTCGTTCTCGATGAAGGCGCGCTGGAGCGGGTGGAGGGCGCCGTCGGGGGCGGCCAGGCCCTCCACGGTGGTGATCTCGCAGCCGTCGAGCGCGACGGTGAGGAGCAGGCAGCTGTTGGCGCGCCGGCCGTCGACCAGGACGGTGCAGGCGCCGCATTGCCCGTGGTCGCAGCCCTTCTTGGCGCCGGTCAGGTCCAGGTGCTCGCGCAGGGCGTCGAGGAGCGTGACCCTGTGGTCCAGGTCGAGGTCGTGGTGGACGCCGTTGACGCGCAGGGTCACGCGGGAGCGGACGGCCCCGGCGGCCGTGTCGTGCGGCGTGCGCGGCGCGGGGCCGGGGTCACCGCCGTGCGCCGGCCGGGGGGCGGGCGGGTCGGTTGCGTGGGCCACGACGAACTCCCTTGTCATCCGTTTCGGCAGGGAATATCCCTTCGACTGCCCAGCCTGGCCCCTCGCACGCCCGAGCGCGCCGCACGGCCCCGCCCGCCTCCTCCATACGGCCCACGGTCAGGTTTCGCCGCGGAGCAGACCGGTAAGACGCGGCCCATGGTGCGAATCGGATACACGATGATGACCGAGCAGGCCGGCCCCCGGGAACTGGTCGAGCACGTGGTGGGAGCGGAGCGGGCGGGTTTCGACTTCTCCGTCACCTCCGACCACTACTTCCCGTGGCTGGCGGAGCAAGGGCACTCCCCGTACGCGTGGAGCGTCCTCGGCGCGGCGGCCCAGGCCACTTCGCGGATCCCGCTGATGACGTACGTGACGTGTCCGACCATGCGGTACCACCCGGCGGTCGTCGCCCAGAAGGCCGCGACCATGCAGCTGCTGTCCGGGGGCCGGTTCCGGCTGGGCCTGGGCTCGGGCGAGAACCTGAACGAGCACGTCGTCGGGCCGGGCTGGCCGGCGGCGCACGTCCGGCTGGAGATGCTGGAGGAGGCCGTCGAGATCATCCGGGCCCTCTTCGAAGGGGGCTCGGTCAACCATCACGGTCAGTACTTCGACGTGGAGAACGCCCGGCTGTGGGACTTGCCGGCCGACCCGCCGCCCATCGGCATCGCGGTCTCCGGGGACAAGTCCTGCGACCTCGCGGGCCGGCTCGCCGATCTGGTCATCGCCATCGAACCCGAGCGGGAGCTGCTGGACGCCTTCGACCGGGCAGGGGGCGCGGGAAAGCCGCGCGTCGGCCAGCTGCCCGTCTGCTACGACCCGGACCGTGACGCGGCCGTCAAGCGGGCCCACGAGCAGTTCCGCTGGTCGGCGGGCGGCTGGAAGGTCAACGCGGAGCTGCCCGGACCGGCCTCCTTCGACCAGGCCGCCCAGCACGTCCGCCCCGAGGACGTCGCCGAGTCGGTGCCGTGCGGGGACGACGTCGAGGTCTTCGTGGACGCCGTACGGCCCTTCGTGGAGGCCGGCTTCTCGGAGGTGGCGCTCGTCCAGGTCGGCGGCCGGCACCAGGAGCCGTTCCTGGAATGGGCGCAGTCGACCCTCCTGCCGGCGCTGCGTGACCTCGGCACCGACGGTCCCGCCGGATGAGCCCGGTCGTCCCGCAGGACACCGCCTCCCTCAAACTGCTGATCACGCGGGAGGTGGCGGCGCTGCGCGCAGCCGCCCGCCGTGACGCGGGAGTGCGCCGTGAGGCGGAGGCCCCGCAGGACCGCGGCTCCTCGGGGAGCTGCCCGTGCGGCGGGGGCGAGGGAGCCCCGCACTCCTGTTCCGACGACCCCGACGGGCCGGACGGCCACGACCCATGGGGGTGCGTGTGCGCGGCCCTGCCCGCGATCCCGGTGTCCGCGGCGCTACTGGCGCCCGTACGGGACGAGGACGGCCGGGTCGTCGACTTCACGGTCCGCGCCGGCAACCACGTCCGCTCCGCGCAGTGGCTCGACGCGCCGGACGCCCAGGTGGGCCGACGCCTGCTGGAGGTGCAGCCCGGGGCGGCGGCGGGCGGCCTGGTGGGCGCCCTGAGCGAGGTGCTGGACACCGGCCGCGCCGTCCACTCGTACGCCGTGGACTACACCGAGCAGCACCGCGACGGGCTGCACCGCACGAAGCTGCTGTACGACGCCGCCTCCTGCGGGGACAAGGTACTGGCGACCTGGCGTCCGGCCCTCAACCGGACGGAGATGATGTCGCTCGACGCCCAGTACATCGCCTCCATGGGGTGGGGCACCTGGGACCTGCTGTCGGGAGCGGTCGTCTGGTCCGAGGGCCTGACCTCGATCTTCCGCACCGATCCGGCCCGGCCGCTGTCCCTGACGGAGTTGTGCGACGCGGTGCTGCCGGAGGACGTCCCGCGCTTCGCGAAGCTGATGACGGCCCTGCTCGACGGTGAGGAGCCGCCGGGCGCCGAGGTCCGGTTCACGGTGCTCGGCGAGGTCCGCACCCTCACCCTCGTCGGGCACCCGGTCATCGCCACGGACGGGATGCCCTGGCTGCTGCGGCTCATCGCCCGCGACCTCACGGCCCAGGTCCGCAGTCGGCAGCGCCTGGCGGAGACCCGCCGCCAGACGCAGCGGCTGCGGGAGGAGGCCGCGGCCGAGCACCGGGTGGCGTCGGCGCTGCGGGAGGCCCTGCTGCCCACGCACTCCGCGGAGCTGGAGGCACTGGGCGTCTCGGTGGCGGCCGCGTACCTGCCGGCGGAGGAGGACGCCTCGGTCGGCGGGGACTGGTACAAGTGTCGTCTGCTGCCGGACGGCCGGATCCTGCTCGCGATCGGGGACGCCTGCGGACACGGGCTGGACGCGGTGGCCCGGATGGCGCAGCAGCGCCACGCGCTGGCGGGCCTGGCGCACTCCCCCGGCACCCATGCCGGTCAGCTGGCCACCTGGCTGAACGAGCTGCTGTGCTCCGACCCGGCGGCCGAGACCGCCACGGGCATCATCGGCCACATCGACGCCGCGCGGAACCTGCGGTGGGCGTGCGCCGGTCACCCCGCTCCCCTGCTGCTGCGCGGGGACTCGGCCACGGCGCTCGACACGGAGCACCGGGGGCCGCTGTTCGGTCTGCTGCCCGGGCACGAGTACGCGACGGCGACCGTCCCGCTGCGCACCGGGGACCTGCTGCTGCTGTACACCGACGGCATGGTGGAGCGGCGCGGCCAGGACATCACCTACGGGATCGACACCCTGCGCAAGGCGCTGGAGTCCTGCGCGGGGCTGGGAGCGGCCGAAACCCTCGACCGGGTGATGTCCGCCGGTCCCGCCGACGACCGCGAGGACGACGCCTGCCTGTTGGCGATCCGGCTCGGCTGAGCCCCTCCCGGCCAGACCGGGCCCTTCACCCGTGCGGACGGTCCCGCCCGGCGGGCCGTTTCGGGTGGGGCCGGCCGGGCAGGCGCGCCGCATGGACCAGTCGGAAGCCCCCGTTCTCGACGCCCTCGCGGCCTATCACGCGAGCGGCCAGACCCCCTTCACACCCCCCGGGCACAAGCAGGCGCGCGGTGCGGATCCCCGGGTCCGCGCTGTTCTGGGCGACGCGGTGTTCCTCTCCGACGTGCTCGCGACCAGCGGGCTCGACGACCGCACCTCCTCGCACGGTGTGCTGGAGCGTGCGCAGGAGCTGATGGCGGACGCCGTCGGCGCGGAACATGCCTTCTTCTCCACCTGCGGCAGCTCGCTGTCGGTCAAGTCCGCCATGCTGTCGGTGGCCGGACCGCACGAGGAACTGCTGGTGGGCCGTGACGCCCACAAGTCCGTGGTGTCGGGGCTCATCCTTTCCGGCATCCGGCCGGTGTGGGTGGAGCCCGGCTGGGACGCGGAGCGCCACCTCGCGCACCCGCCGGCCGCCGAGGCGTTCGCCGCCGCCTTCGCCGCGCACCCGGACGCCAAGGGCGCCCTGGTCACCGGCCCCACCCCGTACGGGACCTCCAGCGACCTGGCGGCGATCGCGCGGGTCTGCCACCAGCACGGGAAGCCGCTCATCGTGGACGAGGCGTGGGGGGCGCACCTGCCGTTCCACCCGGACCTGCCGACCTGGGCGATGGACGCCGGGGCCGACGTGTGCGTCACCTCCGTGCACAAGATGGGCTCGGGGCTGGAGCAGGGATCGGTGTTCCACCTCCAGGGTGATCTCGTGCGGCCGGAGGTGCTCAAGAGCCGTGAGGACCTGCTGGGGACCACGAGCCCCTCGGTCCTGATCTACGCCGCCCTGGACGGCTGGCGCCGGCAGATGGTCGAGCACGGCAGGGCCCTGTACGACGACGCGCTGGCGCTGGCGGAGTCGCTCCGCAAGCGGATCGGCGAGATCGACGGCATGCACGTGCACGGACGCGAGGACTTCTGCGGTCCGGGCCTGGCGTTCGACCTCGACCCGCTCCAGATCATCATCGACATCACCCGACTGGGGACGACGGGCTACCGGGCCGCCGACTGGCTGCGCGAGCACCGGCAGATCAACCTGCACCTGTCCGACCACCGCCGGATCAGCGCCCAGCTGACGCACGCCGACGGGCAGGACACCGCGGACCGGCTCCTGGACGCGCTGCGGGACCTGGTAGCGCACGCGGACGACCTGCGCCGGCCCGCCGGGTGGAGGTCCCGGACCCGGCCGGCATGCGGATGGAGTCCGCGGCGCTGCCCCGCGACGCCTTCTTCGGTCCGGCCGAGCAGGTGCCGCTGGAGCGGGCCGTGGGCCGGATCTCGGCGGAGATGCTGACCCCGTACCCGCCCGGCATCCCGGTGGTGGTGCCGGGGGACCGGCTGACGCACGAGGTGCTGCGGTACCTGCGGACGGGCGTCGAAGCGGGCATGGTCGTACCGGACGCCGCCGACAGCGAGGTCAAGAGCGTCCGGGTGACCGCCGAGGACTGACGGCGGACAGTGCCGGGGAGCGGGCGCATCAGCACGGAAGGGGTGTATGGGAACAAGCTGGGGCGTTCAGAGACGGGTCGGGCGTATCACCCCGGGCGGCGGGTAGCCGCAGCGACATGGACACCAATCGCCCTCTGGCCGTCATCACCGGCGCCTCCAGCGGCATCGGCCTCGAACTCGCCCGCGTATGCGCCGGACACGGATACGACCTGCTCGTCACCGCCGAGGACGGGGGCCTGGCCCTCGCCGCGGAGGAACTGCGCGAGCAGGGCACCGAGGTCACCGCCGTGCGCGCCGACCTCGCCCTCTACGACGGCGTCGAAACGCTGTGCCGGGCGGTCTTTGACCACGGCCGCCCGGTGAGCGCACTCGCCCTCAACGCGGGCGTCGGAAGGGGCGGCGCCTTCCTGGACACCGACCTCTCGGACGACGCCCGCATCATCGACCTGAACATCACCGCCACGGTCCACCTGGCCAAACGGCTGCTGCCCGGCATGGTCGCCCGCGGTACCGGCCGGGTACTGATCACCTCGTCGATCGCCTCCACGATGCCCGGGCCCTACCAGGCGGTGTACAACGCGTCGAAGTCGTTCCTCCAGTCGTTCAGCCAGGCGCTGAGCGACGAGCTCAAGGACACCGGCGTCACCGTCACCTCCCTGATGCCCGGCGCCACCGCCACGGACTTCTTCCGCCGGGCCCACATGCTCGACACCCGCGTCGGCCGCGCCAAGAAGGACAACCCCGCCCTCGTGGCCGAGCAGGGGTTCCAGGCGATGACGGAGGGCCGGCAGAAGATCGTCGCCGGTTCGGTGAAGACGAAGCTCCAGGGCGCCGTGGCCAACCGCGTCCTGCCCGACCGGGTGAAGGCCCTGATGCACCACCGCATGGCGGAGCCGGGAGGCGGCCGCTGAGCGAATGGGCCGCGGTCCAGCGGGCACCCGTCCTTCACCGGTGAAACCACGAGCGAAGAGGAGAACCGGCGAGGGACGACCGGTGGGACGACGAGCCCGCGCGCCGCGTCACCAAGTGGAATATCGTGCGCGATGAGGACTGACTGCCGGCCTCCGCGGCTCGGGCACCCCCGCGGCCGCTCAGGAACGAGCCAGTGGACGAGTGAGTGATTGCCGTGAGCCACTCTGCGAAGAACCGTTCTGCCCGACCCGAGGGCGAGGTCTCCCCCTCGGACCTGCGCGGTCCCGCTCAGAGCGACGGGCCCCTGCCGCACGACCACACCCAGGCCATCTTGGAGACCACCAAACGGGTCGCTGCGCTGCTGAAAGCGTCGGGGCAGCCGTTCGCGCTGGCCGGCAGCGTGGCCGCGTTCGCCCACGGCCTGCCGCCGCGCTTCCAGCACGACACCGACTTCTGCGTCATGCGCGAGGACGCCGAGACCGTGATCAAGGCGCTGGAGGAGGGCGGGATCGCGATGCGCCGGGCCCCCGAGGACTGGCTGGTCAAGGGCCGCTCGGGCGGCGAGGAGATCGACCTGATCTTCGAGCTCGCCCGCCGTCCGGTGAGCCGGGAACTGCTCGACCGTGCGGTGGTGCTGCCCGTGGACTCGGTGTGGATGCCGGTCCTGTCCCCCACCGACCTCATGGACAGCCGGCTCGCCGCACTGTGCGAGCACTACTGCGACTTCGGCGATCTGCTGCCGATGGCCCGGATGCTGCGCGAACAGATCGACTGGGACCGCATGTTCCGGGCCCATCAGAACGCGCCCCTGGCGGACGCGTTCTTCTACCTGCTCGAACGGCTGCGGGTCATCGCGCCGAGGGAGAACGTCGACCACATGAACGGCGCGAACGTCATGAGCCCGGCAAGGGCCCGGTAAGCGAGGTCGCAGTGAGGGGACAACCCGCATGAACGGTATGAACACCGCCGAGCTGATCGAGTACCGCATCCAGCACCTACGGGACCGGCTGGCCCGCGAGGACATCGCCGAGCTGGGCGTACGGATCGAGATGCACGGAGCCACCGCGCACCTCTCGGGCAGCGTGACCAGCGCCGACTGCCGGGCGGAGGTGCTGCGCATCGCCGGGGAGGAACTGGCGGGAGTGGCCTGGCACCAGGACTTGACGGTGAACTGCGCGGCGCCGCCCGACCACTCGGAAGAGCTGTCATGATCCGCGTCGCGGCCGTCGGGGACATCCACCTCGGACCGGGCAGCGAGGGAACGCTGAGGCCGGCCTTCGAGACCCTCGGCTCCCATGCCGACCTGCTGCTGCTCGCCGGTGACCTCACCCGGCACGGCACCGCCGAGGAGGCACGCGTCGTCGCGCACGAAGTGGCGGGGCTGCCCGTCCCGGTGGCCGCCGTGCTGGGCAACCACGACTACCAGAGCGACCAGCAGGCCGCCGTCGCCGAGGAACTGGCGCGGGTCGGGGTGCACGTACTGGAAGGCGACGGCGTGGTCCTCGACATCGCCGGTACGAGAGTCGGCGTCGCCGGCACCAAGGGCTTCGGCGGCGGTTTCGCCGGGCGATGTGCCAGTGATTTCGGCGAGCCCGAGATGAAGTCCTTCGTCCAGTACACCCGTCGCAGTGCCGACAGCCTCCGGGAGTCCCTGCACGAACTGCGCGGATCCGCCTGCGACATCAGGATCGCGCTGACGCACTTCTCGCCCGTCGAGGACACCCTCGCGGGGGAACCGAGGGAGATCTACCCCTTTCTCGGCAGTTACCTGCTGGCGGAGGCCGTCGACGACGCGGGCGCCGACCTCGCCGTCCACGGTCACGCCCACGCCGGCAAGGAACACGGGATGACCGCCGGCGGGATCCGGGTGCGCAACGTCGCGATGCCCGTCATCGACCGGGCCTTCGCCGTCTACCACCTGTCCCCCAACGGGCACACGCGGCAGTGAGCGTGCTGTTCGCGCCGTTTCACCCGCCGTGCGCCGGGCAGCCGCGACGGGGAGAAGAGGACGTCCGCAGCGGGCCGTAGGCGGCCCCCCGCGGCGCCCGACGAAAGGAAACGGCTCCATGATGAACTCGGCCACCGCGCTCGCGATGAGCGCCTCGGGAACCGCCTTCGCCGCCACGGTAGGCGTGATCGTCGTCGTCGTGCTGATCGGGGCGGTGTGGTGGGGCATGAAACGCCGCGCCGCCGAGCCGAAGCCGCCCACCCCCGCCGAGCAGCCCCGGCGGCCGGCGGACGCCGGGCACGGCGAGGAGCGGCGCGCGGCCGAAGCGCAGACGTTCCCCACGGACGGCAGCCGCCGCACGGCGCACGACCTCCAGGGCTACGGCAACTTCGGGTCCCCCGAGGACGAGCGGTCCTGACCGTGCGGTGGGAGACGAGGACGTGACACGAGCCGCCTGAGACCAGCTGCCTGAGACGAGGCGTCCTCGGGCGAGGGGTCCGACACGAACGGCCCGACACGAAGGGGCCCGGTGATGGACGCGACCGGCCGCGAAGGCCGCTTCCGGTACCGCGGGGCCGAACTGGTCTACGACGACCACGGCGCGGGCCCGCTCGTCGTCTACGCGCACGGCGGCTTCGTCAGCCAGGCCGTCGAGGACCGGATGGGGCTGTTCGACTGGGCGCCGCTCCTGCGGGCGGGGCGGCGCCTGGTCCGGTACGACGCCCGCGGGCACGGGCGGTCCACGGGCGGGGCCGCCGACGCCGATTACACGTACGGCAGTCTCGCGGAGGACCTGCTCGCCCTCCTGAGCCACCTGGGCTCCTCCGGGCCCGCCGACGCCATGGGCTCCTCGATGGGGTGCGCCACCGTGCTGCATGCCGCGGTCCGGGCGCCGGAGCGGTTCTCCGCACTGGTGCTGCTGATCCCGCCCACGGCGTGGACGACGCGGGAGGCGCACGCGCGGGCCGACAGGGCCGCCGCCGACACCGTCGAACGGCGGGGCGTGGAGGCCTGGCTCGCCGGGAGGCAGGCCCAGCGGCCCCCGCGGGTGGTGGCCGATGTCCCCCGGTTCCCGCCGACACCGCCGCGGCGCATCCTCCCGGCGGTCCTGCGGGGTCTCGCGCTCTCGGACCTGCCCGCGCCGGCCGCGCTCTCCGCGCTGCGCCTGCCGGCCCTGGTCCTCGCCTGGGAGGGCGATCCCGGCCATCCGCTGTCGACGGCGCGGGCCCTGGCCCGCTCGATGCCCGGAGCGCGACTCCACGTCTCCCGTACCCGCGCCGACGTCGGCACCTGGGGGGAGCGCGCGGCCGCCTTCCTCACCGGGCCGGGGCGTCCTCCAGGAGGTGGGGGCCGTTGTTGCGGACGCTGTTGACCTCGGTGGACACCGCCCGTACCGCGAGCCGGCCGTCGGCGGGGGTGTGCAGCAGGGCGCGCAGGGCGTTGACGTCCTGGTGGGCGGGGTCGAGCCAGGCCTGGTAGTCCGCGGGGTCCAGGGCCAGGGGCATCCGCGGGTGGATGCGGCCGGCCGCGTCCGCGGCCTCGGTGGTGATGACGGTCGCCGTGGTGAGCCAGGCCGCCGGATCGTCGTCGTCGGCGACGCTGCGGTCCCGCCAGAACTCGTACAGGCCGGCCATGGCCATCACCGACGCGTCCTCGGGGCGGATGAAGTAGGGCTGCTTGTAGGTCTTCCCGTCGTTCCCGGTCCGCTCGGTCTGCCATTCGTAGAAGCCGTCCGCCGGCAGCAGGCACCGCCGCTTGGCGAGCGCGCGGCGGAAGGCGGGCTTCTCGTGGACCGTCTCCACCCGGGCGTTGATCATCCGGGCGCCGACGCCCGGGTCCTTGGCCCAGGACGGGACCAGGCCCCAGCGCACGGGGCGCAGTCTGCGCTCGACGGCGTGCGTTCCGCGGTCCTTGCGTTCGACGACGGCCCAGACCGGGTCGGTGGGAGCGACGTTCCAGCTGGGGGCGAGCGTCTCGCGGGGGTCCCAGCGGGCTTCGAAGAGGCCGGCCAGGTCGGCGGGGGCGCGGGTGGAAGCGTAACGGCCACACATGCACCCACTGTGCCACCCGGGACAGCGTCGCGCGGTGTCCGCCGCGGCGCACGGGCCCTGGTTCAGTCGTCGCCCGGTGCCCAGAAGGCGGCCAGGCGGGCCGCACCCGGCGCGACGCCGTCCGAGCCGCCCTTCACCGTCAGTACGGCGACGGCGGAGGTCGGGAAGGCGGCCCCGAGGCGCCGGACGAGCTTCTTCGGGCCTGCGCCGCACAGGCTCCTGGCGACTTCGTGGATGGCCGGGTTGTGGCCGATCAGCACGATCCCGGTCACCTCGGCCGCGGCCTCCGCGACGGCGGAGAGGAGGTCGTGCGCCTCGGCTTCGTAGAGCCGGGCCTGGTAGAGGGTGGGGGGCGGCGCGCTCAGCAGGGGCATCATCAGCTGCCAGGTCTGGCGGGCCCGCCGGGCCGAGGAGCACAGGGCCAGGTCCACGCCGTAGCCGGACCGCTCCAGCCAGTCGCCCGCCCGCGGCGCGTCGTGGCAGCCCCGGTCGGAGAGCGCGCGCTCGAAGTCCTCGGTGACGTTCTTGGGCACCGCCTTGGCATGCCGGACCAGTACGATCCGGCGTTCACCCTGTTCCGGCACGGTCCGATCCTCCCGCCTGCGTCGCCCATCCGGGGGCCGCGTCGTGACCCGGGCGCTGAGCCGGCGCGCGGGCGCGGTGGTTCGGAGAGGGGTGCGCGCCCGTGGCCGGGCCCGGCGGCCGGGAGGCCGCTCGCGCTGCCGGCCGCCGCTTCCAGGATAGGCCGCACCGCCCGACCTCGCGGGGCGCGCGCGGCGCGGGGTCTTCACCCGGGCGGGGGCACCGCAGTCCCCGTGCCACGCGTATGCCCCACCCCGTCGGCCTGACCTGCTGCACACCCGCCACACCCGTGCCGCGCGGCGTCTGCTCGCGGAGGCGGCGGGGTCGGCCTGGCCGAGGCGGCTGACGCCGCCCCCCGGCGGCGGGGGCAGGAGCCACCCGGGCCCGTGGTGGAGGCGCTGCGTGCGGTGATCGAGGAGACGCGGACGGGGCAGCAGCAGGCCGGTTCTGCCACCGTGCCGCGCAGCCGGCTGGAGGACGCCTCGTACACCCTGTGCGTCCTGACCGGGCGGCGGCACGCCCACACGCGGCGCTCCGGGTGGCGGAGGAACTGCTCTCGGCCGACCGGCTCAAGGCGACGTGAGGTCAGGCCCCGTCCGGGCCGGCCCGCCCGCCCGCCCGTGGTCGGCCAGTAGGTTCCGCATCGTCTGCGCGGCGCGTACGGCGGCGTCGCCGCAGCAGTTGTTGAACAGCACGTGCAGCTCTTCGACCCGCTCCGCCAGGGTCCGCAGCCGCGGCAGCCACTGGCTCAACTCGCCCTGCGTGTAGGTGTGGCGGAAACGGTCCTCCTTGCTGCCCGTGCCCCAGGCCCGGCTGCGGCCGTGGAAGCGGACCACGGCGAGCTTCGAGGACGTGACCGGCGTGACGGGCGGTATGGATGTGGGCAGCTCCGGGGCCGTGTCCACGGCCACGGCGGTGGCGTCCAGGTCCCTCAACAGGGCTTCCGTGTGCCCCCGTTGGTCATCCCGCCACCAGTCGGGGTGGCGGAACTCCACCGCCAGCGGCCACTCGGGCGCCCGCTTCCGCACGCGGTGCAAGACGGTCTCCGCCCGCGCCCCCGGGGCGAACCAGGGCGGGAACTGGAACAGTACGGCGCCCAGCCGGCCGGCCTCCGCGAGAGGGCGCAGTGCCGCCCCGAAACGGCGCCAGACCTCGTCGAGGAGCTCCGGGTCACCGCTGTCGCGGCCCCGGAGATCGGCGGGCAGGGCGGCCTCGCGGGTCGGGTGGCCGGTGAGGAGGGAGAAGGCCTTGACGTCGAAGCGGAAGCCGGGCGGTGTGCGTTCGACCCAGAGCATGCTGTTGCGCACGACGGGGAGCGCGTAGTAGCCGGCGTCGACCTCCACGACGGGGAACCGTTCGGCGTAGTGCCGCAACCGTCCCTCCGCATCGCGCCTGCCCGGCGGGTACCAACCGCTGCCCACCAGTGCCTTGTCCGTCCAGGAACACGTCCCGACCAACAACTCGCCCATTCCGGCCGTCCTTTCCTCGCGGCCCGTCTACCCCGAAAAGCCGCCGGACCGCCACATCTCCCGGACCTGGTCGCGGAGCCAGCCGTGCGCGGGGTCGGCGTCGTTGCGCGGGTGCCATGCCATGCCGATGACGACGGGCGGCAGTTCCAGCGGCACCTCGAATGTGTGCAGGCCCAGCAGTTCGTGATGGCGGGACGGGGCGCCGGCCGGGGTGAGGCAGACCAGGTCGCTCTCCCGGCAGAGGAAGAGCGCGGCGCTCCAGCCCGGTACGACGGCGACCACGCGGCGGCGCAGCCCGAGTCCGGCCAGTTCGTCGTCCACGGGGCCGCGGACCCGGCCCTGGCGGGACACTCCGATGTGGTCCGCGGCGGCGAAGGCCCGGGCCGTGACGGTCTTGCGGCGCGCCAGGGGGTGTCCGGCGCGTACGGCGGCGAGGAGGCGGGTCCGGCCGAGCAGTTCGATCCGGGTCTCCGGGTCGGGGTGGCCGATGACGCCGATTTCGAGGTCCAGCCGCCCCTCGCGCAGGGCGGGCGTGCCCTCCAGGGCTTCCGGCATGAACCGCAGGGTGACCCCGGGGGCCTGCTGTACGACGGCGCGCACGAGCCGGGGGGCGAGTTGCGGCAGCAGCATCTCGCCCGCTTGGAGGGTGAATTCGCGGTTAAGCCGCGCCGGGTCGGTGACGGGCTCCGGTTCCAGGAGGGCGCGTGCCTGGTGGACGAGGACGCGGACGCGCGGTCGCAGTTCGACGGCACGGGGGGTGGGGACGAGCTGCCGTCCGGCGCGGACGAGTACGGGATCGCGCAGGACCGTACGGATGCGCCCGAGGGTGCGGCTCATGGCGGGAGCGGACACGTGCAGGCGCGCGGCGGCTCCGGTGACGCTCTCCTCCTCCAGCAGCGCGTCGAGGGCGACCAGCAGGTTCAGGTCCAACTGCCGTTCGGGGCCGTCCGGCACTGTGTCTCCCGTCACTCGAAGGGCCGTGCGGCTCGGGCACGGCCAGCACCTTTGCGTTGCAGGCAATCACACCTTGCCATAACTGCACTGGAGTTAATCCTGCGGCCGGTCCAGGCTCTGGTCCATGACACGGAACACGAACGACGTCCTCGCCGTGGCGAGCCAGAGCGGCCCCACGGTCACTTTCTTCGACGCGGTGGACTTCCGCAGGCTCGAAGTACTGGAAGTCCCCGGCGAACCGCACGAATTGTGCTTCGACCCGGTACGCCGGCGGCTGTACGCCACGATCACCTACCGGTCCGGCTACTACCACGCCAACGCCGGACGGGCCCACGAGCTCGTGGTGATCGATCCCGACCGGCGCCGGATCCTCGACGTCGTCGACCTGGCACCGGAACGCGCGCCGCACGGCATCGCCCTGGACCCGTCGGGCGGCCTGCTCTGGGTGAGCGTCGAAGCGCACGGGGACGAGGAGGGCGCCCTGGTGGCGCTCGACGCGGACTCCCTGGAGCCCGTACGCCGGCTGCCCGTGGGGGCGCCCGGCCCGCACTGGTTCACCCTCACGCCGGACGGGAGCCGCGCGTACAGCGCGAACAAGGAGGCGCCGTTCCTGTCGGTGGTCGACATCGGTTCGGGAGCGCCGGCCGGCCGGATCGAGGTGCCCGGCAGCGAGGGCATCGCGGCCTCGCGCGACGGACGGTACGTGTACGCGGCCGCGCCCAAGGGGGACTTCACCGTCACGGGCCCGGTGCCCGGGGCCGGGGTCCGGGTGATCGACACGGCCACCGGCGCCGTGGTGCGTACGCACCGCACGGACGGCCTGGTCTTCCCCGTGCACGTGACCGCCACGGGTCTGGTCCTGGCGGGAGAACTGCGCATGCGGGCCGGCGGGCCCGCGCTCGGCGAGCAGGTGCCGGGGCTCTTGCACGTGTACGGCGAGGACGGCGAGGAACTCGGCCGGGTGGAGGTCGGCGCCTTCCCCCTGACGATCACCTCCTCACCCGACGGCCGCTACGGCTACGTCGCGGCGGTGTCGTCCAGCACGGTCACGGTGGTGGACCTGCCGCGCAGGGAGGCGGTGGCGACCTTGCACGTCGACCGCGCGGGCGAACCGGGTGCCCACGGGCTCGCCTACATCCCCTCCCCCGCGGTCTGACGCCCTTCGCGCGTCGAGGTCGCGAAGGGCGTCACGGCCGGGCGGAGGTGAGGGCGGTCAGCCGCCGACGTAGGCGGCGAGATGCCGGCCGGTCAGGGTGGAGCGGGCGGCGACGAGGTCGGCGGGTGTGCCCTCGAAGACGATCCGGCCGCCGTCGTGGCCGGCTCCGGGACCGAGGTCGATGATCCAGTCGGCGTGCGCCATGACCGCCTGGTGGTGCTCGACCACGATGACCGACTTGCCGGAGTCCACGAGCCGGTCGAGCAGGCCGAGGAGCTGCTCGACGTCGGCGAGGTGCAGTCCCGCGGTCGGCTCGTCGAGGACGTAGACGCCTCCCTTGTCGGCCATGTGCGTGGCCAGCTTGAGCCGCTGCCGCTCGCCGCCGGAGAGCGTGGTGAGGGGCTGGCCGATGGTCAGGTAACCGAGCCCGACGTCGGCGAGCCGTTCGAGGACGCGGTGCGCGGCGGGGGTGCGTGCCTCGCCGTCGCCGAAGAACTCCGCGGCCTCGCTCACCGGCATCGCGAGGACCTCGCTGATGTCGCGGCCGCCGAGGTGGTACTCCAGAACCGACGCCTGGAACCGCTTGCCCTCGCACTCCTCGCAGGTGGTGGCGACGCCCGCCATCATCGCGAGGTCGGTGTAGACGACCCCGGCGCCGTTGCAGGTGGGGCAGGCGCCCTCGGAGTTGGAACTGAACAGCGCCGGCTTCACGCCGTTGGCCTTGGCGAACGCCTTGCGGATCGGGTCCAGGAGGCCGGTGTAGGTCGCCGGGTTGCTGCGCCGGGAGCCGCGGATGGGGCCCTGGTCGACCGACACCACACCCGCTCCGGCGGCTCCCCCGCCCTTGACGAGCGAGCCGTGCACGAGCGAGCTCTTGCCGGAGCCGGCGACGCCGGTGACGACGGCCAGCACCCCGAGCGGGATGTCGACGTCGACGCCCCGCAGGTTGTGGGTGGTCGCGCCGCGGACCTCCAGGGTGCCGGTCGGCGTCCGCGGCTTCTCCTTGAGGGCGGCCCGGTCGTCGAAATGGCGGCCCGTGACGGTTCCGGCGCCCCGCAGCCCCTCGACGGTCCCCTCGAAGCAGACGGTGCCTCCTGCCGTACCGGCGCCGGGGCCGAGGTCGACGACGTGGTCGGCGATGGCGATGGTCTCCGGTTTGTGTTCCACCACGAGCACCGTGTTGCCCTTGTCCCGCAGCCGCAGCAGAAGGTCGTTCATCCGCTGGATGTCGTGGGGGTGCAGGCCCGTCGTGGGCTCGTCGAAGACGTAGGTCACGTCGGTCAGCGAGGATCCGAGGTGGCGGATCATCTTGACGCGCTGTGCCTCGCCGCCCGACAGCGTGCCCGACGGCCGGTCGAGCGAGAGGTAGCCGAGACCGATCTCCCCGAAGGAGTCGAGGGTCTGCCGCAACGCGGCGAGCAGAGGCGCCACCGACGGCTCTTCGAGGCCACGGACCCAGTCCGCGAGGTCGCTGATCTGCATGGCGCAGGCGTCGGCGATGCTGATCCCCCCGATCTTCGAGGACCGGGCGCCCTCGCTGAGGCGCGTGCCGTCGCATTCGGGACAGGTGGCGAAGGTGACCGCCCGGTCCACGAACTCCCGGATGTGCGGCTGCATCGACTCCTTGTCCTTGGAGAGCATCGACTTCTGGAGCCGGGGGACCAGTCCCTCGTAGGTCATGTTGATGCCCGCGATCTTCATCCGGGTCGGCTCGTGGTGGAGGAAGTCGTGCAGTTCCCTCTTGGTGTACTTGCGGATCGGCTTGTCCGGGTCGAGGAAGCCGGACTCCTTGTAGAGCCGCATGTTCCAGCCGTCGGTGCCGTAGCCGGGGATGGTGACGGCGCCCTCGGAGAGCGACTTGGTGTCGTCGTAGAGCTGGGCGAGGTCGAGGTCGGAGACGGTGCCGCGCCCTTCACAGCGGGGGCACATGCCGCCGGTGCGGTTGAAGGTGGCCTTCACGGCCTTCTTGGCGCCGCGCTCCACGGTGATCGCACCGCTCGCCCGGACGGAGGGGACGTTGAAGGCGTACGCGCCGGGCGGGCCGATGTGCGGCTGTCCGAGCCGGCTGAACAGGATGCGGAGCATGGCGTTGGCGTCGGTGGCGGTACCGACGGTGGAGCGGGGGTCGCCGCCCATGCGCTGCTGGTCCACGGTGATCACCGTCGTCAGCCCGTCGAGTACGTCGGCCTCGGGCCGCGCCAGCGTCGGCATGAAGCCCTGGACGAACGCGCTGTACGTCTCGTTGATCAGCCGCTGCGACTCGGCCGCGATCGTGCTGAACACCAGCGAGCTCTTGCCCGAGCCGGATACGCCGGTGAACACCGTCAGCCGGCGCTTGGGGATCTCGATGCTGACGTCCTTGAGGTTGTTCTCGCGGGCGCCGTGCACGCGGATCACGTCATGGGTGTCGGCGACGTGCGGCGCGGGCGACTGCGTGTCCGTCCTCGTGGCCATGCTCGTGGTCTCTCCGTCCTCGCGACCGGCCGTACCGCCGGTGTCCATGCGGGCCACGCTACGGCCGACGGACGGGTTTCGCTTCTCCATTCCTGCCCGGTCACGGACACGACGAAAAAGCCCCGGCCTCCATGAGGAGGCCGGGGCCTTGATCGAGCGCTGGGCAGGCCTTGCACCTGCATCCCCCCACGGGAAGTGGGGTGTCTTTCCTTGGACCACCAACGCGTGCCACGCGGCCCGCGTTTCGCGGCCCCGAGCTCAAGGTCAACTATAGCGCAGGACGGGCGGTGGTCATCTCCCGCCGCGGGGGTGTCGTCAGAACCAGTTGACGGTCAGGGGGAACACGGCGGTGACGGTCGCGCCCGCGGAGTCGGTGGCGGTCGCGGTGATCTGGACCGTGCCCACGGACCACGGCTTGCCGCTGATCCGGCCGGTGCCGGGGTCGGCGGTCAGCCCCAGGGGAAGGCCCGTGGCGGCGTAGCGGATCGGGGCCTTGCCGCCGGTCGCGGTGAGGTTGATGGTGCAGGACTGGTTGAACTTGCAGGTCTGCGGTCCGGGGTCGGCCAGTTTCAGATCACCGGTGGTGGGGGTGGGGGTGGGGGTCGGCGTAGAGGTGGGTGTGGGGGTGGGGGTGGAGCCGGCGGTGAACACCTCGGTGATGGGCTGGACGGCGGCCGCGTTGCCCGCGTGCGTCGGCGACCCGAACAGGTCCTCGAAGGTCCGCAGCAGGTGGTGGTGGTTGTAGGCGGTGGTGTACGTGCCCGCCTTGACGTTCGCTCCGTAGAAGACGGTGGCGATCTGGTTGGAGCCCAGGTAGTTGTCCTCGTCCCACGTCAGCACCAGCAGGCTGTTGTTGGCCTTCGCCCACTGCGCGTAGGCGTCGAGGTTGCTCTTCGTCCAGGTGTCACCCGTACCGACGGCGCAGTCGTGCATGTCGTTGCACAGGTTGGGCACGACGAAGGACAGGTTCGGCAGGGCGGCGAAGTCGTTCCGGGGGAACTGCGTCCAGGTCTTGCCGGTGTTCAGCGGTACGTTCTTGAAGGCGAACCACGGGTTGTGCTTCTGCGCGTACTTGCCGCTCGTGCAGGCGGTGGAACCCTCGCTCGGCAGGTCTTCGTTGTAGGTCGCGAAGGTCTTGCCGGCCGAGATCAGCTCCTGGCCGAGGTTGGAGGCCGTCATGGACTGCGGGGTGAAGCAGCCGTCCCCCGTGATGCCCTGGGTGCCCCCGGAGAAGAGGTTGAAGTAGTTCGGCTGGCTGGGATGGGTCAGCGCCTTCATACCGGTCAGGCTCGCCCCGCCGTTCGCGAGCTGGTTGATGTACGGGGCGCTCGCGTTGCCGATGATCTCGCCGTACTGCTTGTTCTCGAACACGGCGACCACCACGTGGTCGTACGAGGGCAGGGCCGCGGCGGCGGCCGGACCGGCGTCGGCGCCGCGCTCGGCGGCCTGGGAGCCGGCCACGGTGAAGGCGGCCAGCAGGCCGATCGCACCGAGGGCGGCCACGAGCGCGGAGCGCCGTGCCCCGCGTCTGGCGGCCGTCTCGGGTGAGGGGGTGGGCATGGGAGTTCCTTCCGGTGGGGGTTGGGGGTGGGGTGGTCGGGGTGTCATTCCTCGCGCCGGGCCGCGCCCGAGACGGTGATGTTCAGGAACCGCGGCACGGGCCGTCCGCGACCGCGGAAGTCCTCGGCGACCGCGGCCCGGGCCGCCGCCAGCCGGGACTCGGGCAGCAGCACCAGCACGCTCCGGCCCGGCCGCCGCCCGGGCGGCCAGGCGCTCAGGGCCCCGGCCCGACGGCTGAGGTCCACGGCCCGGGCCAGCTCCGCGGGCCGGTCCGCCGGATCCCCCCGTACGGCCAGCAGCACCAGCCGCGCGCCCTCGGCGGCCGGGTCGAAGGCGGTGTAGCGCCGCCGCCGGTCCGCCCGGACGGGGCTCAGCAGTGCCCGGCCGGACCGGGCGAAGAGGACCGCCCGGCGCAGGGCGTCGTCCCCGTCGGGCAGGGCGTCGGCCAGCAGCCGGGCCGTACCGGACCGGTCCGGCCGCCGTCCGGGGGCGGCGTGGGCGTCGGCCACCGCCAAGGCGATCGCGCAGTCGGCGGGCTCGGCGGTGGCGAGTCCGGCGGCGGCGGTGAGCGAGCCCTGCACGTGCAGGTCGCTCCCGCCGCGGCCGATACCGGCCCGGGCGAGGGCCCGAAGCACCGCGTAGGGGCGCACCGCCCAGTCGGGGGCGGAGGGCGCCGGACCGGACGGGGTGAGCGGCAGGTCGCAGCTGTCCGCGGGGTGGGCGAGGGAGCTGAGCCGGACCAGCCCGTCGGCGCGCGGGGCCGCGGCGGCGGCCGTGGGCCAGCCGGCCGCCGCGACGAGTCCGGGCGAGCCGAGGTGGAAGGCGTACGGGGCGCTCCACACGGCGGTGGGGGGCCGTCCGTGCGCCGCCTCCAGGGCGTAGGCGACGAGCCGGAACAGCGGATCGGCGGTGGCCCGCCGGGCCAGGTCGGACGACGCCGGGGCGGGGCCCGTCACGGGGCGTCCTTGCGGGCGAGGAGCCGGTAGGCGTTGCCGCCGTCGGTGCGGTGGGCGGCGGCCGTGCGCACGGCGTCGAGGGCCGCCGCCGCGGCGAAGAACGGGAGGGAGGCGGCCCGCACGGCCGTGGCGAGGGCCCGCGCCCGTGGCGTGGACGGCGGCCCCCACGGCCGGTCGGGGTCCGGGGCCAGCCGGGTCGTGGTGAGGGCCACCGCTCCGAAGAAGTCGTTGCCCTGGTGGGCCGGGCCGTGTTCCTCGGCGAGGACTTCGAAGCCGCGGCGGGCCAGCGCCTCGCGCAGGTTCCGGGCCGGGATCAGGTGCTGGTGCTGCGGCTGGAACCAGGGCAGCCACACCGGGCCGAGGAGGTTCGCCATGCGCGACTGGGGGTCGGGTAGCTCGATGGTCAGGTGGCCGCCGGGGGCGAGGACGGCGGCCGCCGCGTCGAGTTCGGCGAGCGGGTCCCGGGTGTGCTCCAGGTAGTGGTACATGCTGACGACCTCGTACTGGCCCGCCAGCTTCGACGCGAACTCCGGGAACTGCCCCTGGTACCCGGTCTCCACCCAGCCGCGGCGCTCCGCCTCGCGGACGCCGTCGCCCATGTCCAGGCCGTCGAACCGGGTGCGCGGCCAGACGGCCCGGGCGGCGTTGCAGAAGTGGCCGTGGCCCGTCCCCACGTCCAGCCACGAGCGGGGTTCGGCCCGGGTGAGGAGCATTTCGGCGCGCGCCCGGTAGGCGGCGCCGAGGCGTCCGAAGACGGTGCCGGCGCCCTCGCCGCCGCGCCCGTCGTAGAAGTCGCGGTAGTAGAACTCCAGCCCGTCCAGGGTCAGTCGGGGGTTCTGGAACACGTGCTCGCAGTCCCCGCACTGTTCCAGGGTGAACCGGCCGGGCTTCGCCTGGAGCAGGTCCGGCACCTCGACCCGGACCGAGAGCCGCCGGGAGCCGCACCACGGGCAGTCCGGGCGGCGCGGTTCGAGGAACCGGTCCGGGCCAAAGGCCAGGTCCGCCCGGTAGGCGGCGGCGCGGGCCGGGTCCGGCGCCCCGCGCCGGTCCCGGGCGGCCGCCGTGGCCGTCGCCAGGGCGGCGGCGAGGGAGCGGGCCGGCCGGGCGGCCGTGGACCGGGCCAGGTCGTGCGGGCGCAGCGGGGAGCCGGGGCCGCCGAGCGCGAGATAGGGCTGGAGCCAGTACAGTGCGGCCGCGGCGGCGCCCCACCGGCCCTGGCGTACGGCGGCGCCGGCGAGCAGCGCGAGCCCGCCCAGTTGGGCGGCCGCGAGCGGCCCGGGCGGCAGGCCCTGGGCCCGCAGCTCGGCGGCGCGCGCCGTCCCGGAGCCCGCGCCCCAGGGGGCCGCGCCGGGCCGGCCGAGGCTGAGCGCCGGGGCGATGGCCAGCCCGGTGGCGCCGGCCGCGTACTCCTTCACACGGCGGGTGAGCGCGAGCAGTTCCGCAGGCGCGGGCCGCGCTGCGCCGGGTTCCGCCCCGGCCCGCGCGAGCACCTCCTCCGCGACGAGCAGGGCGTGCCCGGCCCCGCGTCCCTCGCCGAGCCGGTCCTCCCGGTAATGTGCCGGGTCCACCAGCCGCAGCAGTCCGAGCGCCCGCTCGGCGTCCAGGTCCGCCGGCAGCAGGTCCAGCACCCTCAGCCCCTCGCGTTCGGCGTACGCGCAGGCGCTGAGGAACGTGGCCGCATCGGGCTCGACGCCCGGGGCGGTGAGCAGCCGCCACCCGGCCGCGCGCGGCACCTCACCGGCCGCCTCGGGCGGTACCAGCGGCAGTACGGGGATCGCCCGGAGCCGTCGCCGGGTGCGCACCGTGCCCGCGGCGAGCGCGGTCAGCAGCGCCGCCGGAACCCACCGGACGTGCGGGAGAGGGGGTGGCGTCATATCAGCTTCTCCAACCGGTCGGCCGCGGCGGCGGCACCGCCCGCAGCGGCGAATGAGGCCTGGATCCGCCGGGCCGCCCGGCGGGGGCCGGGCTCGTCCAGCACGGCCGTGAGCGCATCGCGCAGTTCGTCGGCCCGGGTCCTGCCGAACCGCACCCGGACGCCGGCGCCGGCCTCGACGACCTGCCGGGCGACGATCGGCTGGTCGTCCCGGATCGGTGCGACCACCAGCGGCAGTCCGTGCGCGAGGGCCTCGCACACGGTGTTGTGGCCGCCGTGGCAGACCACCGCGTCCAGGTGCGGGAGCAGGTCCAGCTGGGGGACCCGCTCCTGGTGCAGTACGTGCCCGGGCGCGTCCCCCACGAGGGAGGCCGGGGCGGCCAGTACCAGCTGGGTGTGCGCGGCGAGCAGGCCGGCGGCGCCCAGCACCTCGCGGTAGAAGCGGGCACCCGCCTCCTGGTTGAGGGTGCCCAGGGACACCAGGACACGGCGCCGCGCCGGGTCCAGCCGCTGCCAGGGGAAGCCGGGAGCGGCCGGACGGGCGCCGAGCGCCGGTCCGACGAAGGCGTAGTGCGGCGGGAAGTCCTGCGCGCTGCCGAGGAGGTCGGGTGTGGAGAAGACGAGTACGAGCCGGTCCGAGAACCGGGGGTCCCAGCCGCCTCCGGCCCCGGCGCGGTCCCCGAACTCCGCGAGCAGGCCCCCGATCTGCCCGTCCACCCACTGTCCCACCTTCGGGAAGTCGGCGAAGGGCCGGGTGAGTTCGGCCGACGTACTGGCCGAGGTGGCCCACGGCACACCGAGCCGGCGGGCGACGAGCGGCCCGGCCAGGGCCTGCTGGTCGGCGACGAGCACGTCCGGCTCGAACGCGCGCACCGCCAGGGTCACCCCGGGCACCATGGCCCGGGCGAGCGGCACCAGCGCCTCTTCCCAGAGGAAGCGCAGCGCCGCGACGCCGCGCAGATCGAGCCAGCGCTCGTGCAGGGCGGTGTAGGCGGTGCCCGCGCCGGTACCGGGGCCGTCCGCGCCGGTGTCCGTGCCTTCACCGGAGGGCAGGATCCGGGCCCGGGCGGGCAGCAGGGCGGCCAGGGCCGGGGCCGGACCCGTCCAGGCGACGTCGTGGCCCCGGGCGGCCAGTTCGGCGCCGACGGCCACGGTCGGATTGACGTGCCCCGCCAGGGGCGGGACCGTGAAGAGCACCCTCATCGGATCAGAGCTCCCGCCCGCGGCGAGCGCGCGGCCAGGTCGGCCGTCGCGTCGAGGTGGGCCAGTACGGCCTTGCGCAGGGTTCCGCTGGTCTCCTTCAACACGTCGTGGCCCAGGCCCGGAAGGATCTCGATGGAGGTGGGGCGCGGCGCGTGGCGGGCCAGTTCCCTCGCCCCGGGGACGAGTTCGGAGTGTTCGCCGCAGACGATCAGGACGGGGCAGCGCAGCCGCCCGTAGTCGGCCGGCGTGAAGGTGCGGCTCCCGGCGATGTCGTCGATCAGCGAGGTGCGGTTGAGGAGTTCGTCGGCGATGGCCGTGAGGTTGGCGGCCTTGCGCAGGCGCAGGGTCAGCAGTTCGGCGGGGACCGGGGTGTCCTCCAGGCTGAGCGCTGCGGCCGACAGGGTGTCCAACATGTTCTCCACCCAGGCGCCGCTGAGCGGGGGTTCGAGGAGGGTGAGCCCGGCGACGAGGTCGGGCCGGGTCAGGGCGGCGTGCAGCGCGAGGGTGCCGCCGTAGCTGTTGCCGACCAGGTGGACGGGGCGCCTGGCGAGGCCCAGCGCGCCGAGCAGCGTGAAGAGGTCCCGTACGGCGGTGCGGGTGTCGTAGCCGGTGGGCGGCCGTTCGGTGCGGCCGTGGCCGCGCAGGTCGTAGAGGACGGTCTCGTGTCCGGCGCGGGCCGCCGGCAGGGCCAGCGGGCAGTAGAAGGAGGACAGGTTGTCGACGACCAACCCGTGGAGGAACACGACGACGGGGGCGCCGGGGCGGCCGGGGCCGGGGGACCCGGTGGCAGGGAGCCGCTGGACGTGGAAGCGGAGCGAGCCCGCTCGGACGAAGGCCATGGCGGGCTCAGCCGGCCGAGGTGGGGACGGGGGACGCGCCGGGCGCGGGGACGACAGGCGGGGGGACGACGGGCGCGGGGACGACGGGCGGGGGGACGAGGGGCGCAGGGGCACCGGCTGTGGCAGTCGCGGGCGCAGTGCCGGGTGGGGTGCCGGGCGTGGGGGACGCCGCAGGCTGCGGGAGGGAGGCGTGCGTGATCCGGCCTATGTGGGTGACGAGTTCGCCGACGGACATGGCGAGGATGGCGTCCATGTCCTTCTCCGCCAGGAAGCCCATCAGGTCCACCTCGGCGCCGTAGCGGTGGTGCAGCAGCTCGGCGAGCGCGACGAACTCGACGCTCTCCAGGGCCAGGTCCTCGTTGAACGTCGTCTTCATCGTGACCTCCTCGGCAAGCAGGTACTCGTCGCCGACGATCTCCACGAGCATCGAGGTGATCTCGGCGAGGATGTCAGGTGCCATGACGGGCCTCCGTGAGGTGGAAGGGGACGGGCGGTGGCGCCGCGGGGCCGACGGTCCAGGCCACGACGTGGTCGAGCGGCTCCAGGGGGAGCCGGGTGGTGCGGACCGGGTACGGGCGCCCGCCGGGCGGACGCACCAGCAGGGTGCCGTCCGGGAGTTCGCCGTCCTCGGTGACCCGCCACTCGCGGGGCCGGCCGCCGAGCCCGCTGCCCTCCGCCTTCGCGGCGGCCTCCTTGGCGCACCACAGCGCGGTCAGCGCGGCCGCCGGGCCGGTGCCGTCGCGGGCGGCCAGCGCTTCGGCAAGGCGGAGTTCGTCCGGTCCGAACGCGATGCGCACCAGCGCGTCCGGATCGGTGGTCACGGGCTCCACGTCGATGCCGACCGTCCGCGAGGGGTGGGCGAGGGCGACGGCGATCCGGTCCTTGTGCGCGATCGACAGCCGCAGGCCGCCGGTCAGCGGCCCGAGGGCCAGGGGGCGGCCCGCCGGATCGTTGCCGACCGGCACCTCGGCCGGGAACACCGGTCCGGCTCCGGCGTCCCACAACGCCTGGCGCAGCGCGTCCTTGGCGGCGATCCGGCCCAGGAGCCACGGGTCCCGGGCGCGCGGCGACAGCCGCTCGTAGGCGTCCCGTTCGGCGGCGCCGAGGTATCGGCGCATCACCAGTTCGCGCGAGGCGGGGTCGGTCCAGCGCCGGCGGGCCAGGCACCAGCCCTCGGGCCGGGGTTCGCCGATGCCGCACACCTCCGGGGTGAACTTCATCGGCCAGACCCGCTCGTCGGCGCCGAAGCGGCGGTACGTCCACCCCTCGATCCGGGCCCACACGGCGCCGGAGGCGCGTCGGAGCTCGACGTCACCGCGCACGGTGACCGCGCGCACCTCGCGGATGCGGGCGGTGGCGGCGACCAGCTCCTGCTGGGCCGGGGTGGGCCCGAAGAAGCGGACGCGGTCCACGGTGGCGGGGAACACCAGCCGGTCCACCGGAAGCCGGAGCTGCATCCAGTGGCCGAACAGCTGGCCGGCGGCGTCCAGCAGCGCCCCCGGATCGGGCAGGGCCCGCAGCACCCCCTGGATGCCGTCCGCGCCCACGGACCGCACCTCGTGCACGGCGGCGAACCGGGGGCCGTGGAACATCCACCGGTCGCGGTACAGCGCCTGCGCGCTGACCGGGGCGGGTACCGGGTCGCGCAGGGGGGCGGGGTCGGGCGCGGGCGGCGGCTCGTACCGCGGGGCGAGCAGGACGACCACGCTCGCGTACTCGCCGAGGGCGACGCGCGCCCGGCCGGGGCCGTCACCCCGTACGGTGACCTCCACCTCCACGGCCGGTTCGACGGCGAGCCAGCGCAGGGCGCGGACGTCCTCGTAGCCGACGACGGCGAGACCGGGCGGGGCGTGGCGCAGGGCGGCCCCGGCGGCCAGCTCCAGCATGGTGGTCATGGGCACGACGGGGAACCGGTCGGAGTCCTCCGGCCAGCCGTCCGGCTGGAGGTACACGCAGTGGTCCCGTACGTAGGGCAGCTCGGCGAGGGACACCCGCAGGAGCTCCCTCGCCACGGCGCCACCCGGGCCTTCGGGGCCCGCTCCGGTGGGTGCCGCGGGTGGGGGCCGGAGCGCCGACCAGGCCTCGGTGACGCTCCGGGCGGCCGCGCCGGTGTCGGCGAGTACCGCGTCGAGGGCGGACAGCAGCACCGGCCGGGCGGCGGGCGGCTCCGCCTGCGCGTTCGGGGGCGTGGGCGTCAGCAGACCGGCCAGTGAGGCGCGGGCCGCCTCGCCGAGGCGGACCAGCGGGGAGCCGAGGTCCAGGGGCACGGCGCGGCCGGGCCGTGGGCGCGGGGCGGGGGGCGGCGCCGCCGGGACGGCAGGCGCCGCGGCCCGTGTGTCGCTCTGCGGTTCTGCCCCCGTACGGGCCTCCGTGGCGCCCCGCGGTTCGGTCCTCCCGTCGGACCTCGCCTCGGCCGACAGGTCCCAGCGCGGGGCGTGCCCGTCGGTCCACAGTGCGGCGCAGGCGCGGCGCAGCGCCGGGAGGCCGCCGAGCCGCGGGGAGGACGCGGCCACCGAGAGGTGCGGGCGTTCGCGCAGGGTGTCCTCTACGAAGCCCGGCAGGCTGCCGGGGCCCAGCGTCACGAAGCGGCGGACCCCCTGGTCCTCGTAGAGCCGCAGGGTCAGCTCGCGGAAGCGGACGGGCTCCAGGAGGTGGCGGATCACCAGCTCCCGCACCGCGCCCGGCTCGGAGGGGAACGGCGCGCAGGTGGTCGCGGACCAGACGGGGAGGGACGCGGCCCGCAGCGGCAGCCGCTCGAAGGCGGCCCGGACCTGACCGAGGTAGGGCTCCCACATCGGGGTGTGGAACCCGGAGCGGAACGGGAGCTCCTGGCCGAGCACCCCTTCGTCCCGCAACCGGGCCACCGCCGAGCCGACTTGGGCGGGAGCCCCGCAGATCACCGACTGGTGCGGGCAGTTGTCGTGGCTGACGACGACCCCGTCCAGGCCGTGGAGTGCCGCCTCCGCCCGCCGTGCACCGCAGCCCAGCGCCGCGTACACGAGGTCCGGGACGCGGAGGTCGCCGGGCCGCAGGGATGACAGGAAGGTGTCGGCGGCCTCCTGCGGATACATGCCGGCGGCGACCATCGCCGCCCACTCCCCCAGGCTGTGGCCCGCGAGGACGTCGGCCTCGATGCCGAGCGCGGGCAGGACCCCGGCGAAGAACCGTCCGGTCGCCATCGCGTCCAGGGCGCGTTCGACGAGGGACGAGCCCCGGCCGAGCGGAGGCCGGGCCACACCGAGCCGGTCGGCTACGTCGTCCAGTACGGGGGCGAACTCCGGTTCCAGGCCCGGGAAGAGGAAAGCCGTCCGGCCGCCGAGCGGCTCCGGTGCGAACCACACGTCGCCGCGCCCCCGCCAGGGCCTGCCGCGCGCCACCGCCTTGGCCGCCAGCGCGAGCCGCTGGGGTGTCGGGCCGACCACCGCCAGCCGGCAGGGCCCGTCGCCCACCGGCGCCGGTACCGGTGTCGCGGTCGGCGCCGACGCCGGCGTGGCCGGTCGACCCGGTGACGGGTCCGTCAGCCGCTCCGAGAGCAGCCGCGCCAGTTCCGCCGGGCCGTCCGCCGCCAGCAGGAGCACGTCCTCCCCCGCACGGCCCGGCCCCACCGGCGCGGCCGTGGCCCCCAGCGGCAGGAACCGCCGCACCGGGGCCGCCGGGCGGCCGGCCGCCGGGGCCTCCTCCAGTACCACGTGCGCGTTGATCCCGCCGAAGCCGAAGGCGTTGACGCCGGCTCGCCGGGGCCCCGGGCCGCGTTCCCACGGCTCGGCCGCCGCCACCGGCCGCATCCGGGTCCGTACGAGGTCCCGGTGCGGCTCCTCCAGGTGCAGGGTCGGCGGCAGCACCCCCTCGTGCACCGCGAGGGCCGCCTTGATCAGCCCGGCCATGCCGGAGGCCTGCATGGTGTGCCCGAGCATCGACTTCACCGACCCGAAGCCGATCCCGCCCGCGTCGCCGGGTACGGCGGGCCCGAAAACCTGGGCCAGGGTGTCGAGTTCGGCCGTGTCGCCGACCGGGGTGCCGGTGCCGTGCGCCTCCAGCAGCCCGAGCGCGCCGGGAGAGCGCGGGTCGAGCCCCGCCTGCCGCCAGGCCCGTTCCAGTGCCTGGACCTGGCCGGCGACCAGGGGGCTCATCAGGCTCGCCGCCCGGCCGTCCCCGGCCACCCCGGTACCGCGGATCACCGCGTAGACGCGGTCGCCGTCGCGCTCCGCGTCCGCGAGCCGCTTCAGCAGCACGACCCCGGTGCCCTCGGACAGCAGGGTCCCGTCGGCGCGGCGGTCGAAGGGCCGGATCCGCTCGCTGGGGCTGAGCGCCCGCAGCTGCGTGAACACGCTCCAGAGGGTAGCGATGTGGCAGTGGTGCACGGCCCCCGCGACCACCGCGTCGCAGCGCCCGGCCGCCAGGAGTCCCACCGCCTGGTCGACGGCCAGCAGTGAGGAGGCGCAGGCGGCGTCCAGGGTGTAGGCGGGACCGCGGAAGTCCAGCCGGTTCGCGGTGCGGGCCGCGGTGAAGCTCGGCACGAGTCCGATCGAGGCGTCCGGCCGCTCGGGGCCGAGCGCCTCCTGGAAGGCCGAGCGCACCTGCGCGATCCGGTGCTCGCCCAGCTCGGGCGCGAGTTCCCGCAGCGTTTGCGCCAACTGGTGTGCCGTGCGCACCCGTTGGTCCAGACGCGCGGTGGCCACTCCCATGAATCCGCCGCGTCCCAGCACCACGCCGATCCGGGAGCGGTCGGCGGGCATCCGCTCTTCGCCGCCCGCGTCGGCGATGGCCTCGGCGGTGGCGTGCAGGGCCAGCATCTGGTCCGGTTCGGCGCCCTCCACCGCCGCCGGCATGATGCCGAACCGGGTCGGATCGAAGGCGGCGAGGCCGTCGACGAAGCCGCCGCGGCGGCAGTAGAAGCGGTCTCCCGCCACGGGGCCGCCGGCGCCGTCCGGGTCGTAGTACACCTGCGGGTCCCAGCGGCCCGGGGGGACGTCGCCGATGCAGTCCGTGCCGGCGAGGAGGTTGCGGCGGTATCCGGCCAGGTCGGCCGCTCCCGGGAAGACGGCGCCCATCCCGACGATCGCGGCGTCCGTCGGGCGCGGACCGCCGCGGCGGCGGCCGTCACTCATCGCCGAACCCCTCGCGCGCCGTGGGGGCCTCCTGCGCCATCAGGACCACCTGTACGTCGTTTCCGTGCGCGAGCTCGGCGAGGAACGCGGCGGTACCGGCCTCCGGGGTGATCAGCGGGATGCCGCGCCGGGCGTACGCGCGTTCCAGCTCGGGGGTGACCATGCCGCCGGCCTCCGCCGCCCAGGGCCCCCAGTCGACGGCCAGCACCCGGCCGGGAAAGGACTGCGCCCAGCTGTGGGCGAGGCCGTCGAGGGCGTCGTTGGCCGCGGCGTAGTCGCTCTGGCCGCGGTTGCCGTAGACCCCGGCGACGCTGCCGAACAGGGCCAGGAACCGGGGTGCGGGCGCCGTGCCGTGTTCGGCGGCCGCGGCGGCCAGGTTGCGGGCGCCGGCCACCTTGGTGGTGAACACCTCCGCGAAGTCGGCGGGGCGTTTGTCGCGCAGCAGCCCGTCGCGCAGGATTCCGGCGCCGTGCACGATGCCGTCGAGCCGGCCGTGCCGGGTGCGGATGTCGGCGACGACGGCCCGTACGGCCCGGGCGTCGGTGACGTCGGCCTGGTGGTAGCGGACGGAGGCCGCGGCCGCGGCGAGGGCGGCCAGGGTGGTCCGTACCTCGCGCTCGGCCAGGATCCGGGAGGCCGCCGCCTCGATCTCGGCGGGCCTGCGCAGCCCGGTGGCGATCAGTGCGGCGCGGAGCGCGACCCGGTCGTGCGCGTGCCCGAACCCGTCCTCGGTGGCGGGTGGTTCGGGGGTGCGGCCGAGGAGCTCCACGTGGCAGCCGGTGGCGCGGGCCAGCGCGAGGGCGGTGCGGGCGGTGATCCCGCGGGCGCCGCCGGTGAGCAGCACGACGGAGCCGGCGTCGAGGGGTGGGGATGCGGGGGTGGCGGGCAGGGGCGCGGGCTCGGGGAGGCGGGCGAACCGCAGCCCCTGGGCGGTGTAGGCGACGGACGCGGGGCCGCCGTCGTCGGTCGGCGCCTGGCTGGTCAGCTCCGCGAGCAGCTGCGCCGCGATCTGCTCGGGGGCCTCCTTGGGGTGTACTTCCACGGCCCGGATCAGCGCGCTCGGGAATTCGAGTGCGGCGCTGCGGGCGAAGCCGTGCAGGCCCGCGCCGCGGGTGCCGGTGGCGGTGACGAGGAGCAGCCGGCGCACCCCACCGGTCAGGGCGCCGCGCAGCCCGGGGAAGGCCTCGGGCAGCACGGGGTCGCCTTCGGGCCCCTCGGACCGGAGCGCGGACAGGTCCACGACGGCGTCCAGGGCGCCCTCCGCTCCGGCGAGCGCGCGCACCTCGGCCCCGTGGTCCCGCAGGACCTCGCCGAGCGCGAGCGCGACACCCTGGCCGTCTCCGACGATCCCGATCCGCAGCCCGCGCAGCACCTCGGGGACGCCGACGGCCGGGGGCAGGGGCACGGGGACGACCCGGAGGCGGCTGAGCGGTCCGGCCGTGCCCTCAGGCGGGGCCGGTCGGGCTGCCGGGGCGGGAGGCGCGGCGGCGCGGGCCGGGGCGGGAGGTGCGAAGACGTGCGCCGGGGCGGTGGTTCCGGCGGCGGGCGCCGGGGCGGGTGGCAGGCCGGTGCCTGTCCGCGCGGGGGCCGGTTCCGGGGCCGGTCCCGGCGCCGGAGCCGCCGGTACGGCCGCGTTCACCGGCCCGCGCGCCGTTTCGGGCTCGGGCGCGCAGGTGTGGGAGACGACCCAGTCGACGATGCCGCGCAGCGTCTTGATGCGGGACAGCTCCTCGACCGCGGACTCGGCCGTACCGTCGGTGTCTTGAGGGAGCCCGATCCGGTCGGCGAGCGCGCCGATGATCTCGACCCGCTTGATGGAGTCGATCGACAGGTCCGCCTCCAGGTCCAGAGCCGGATCCAGCATGTCCCGGGGGTACCCCGTCCGTGAGTGGACGATCTCCAGCACCACGTCCATCACCGCCTCCGCCGACCGGAGGCCGTCGCCGGCGGGACCCGGTCCGCCCTCGGGGGCGTCCGGGCCCGTCAGCCCGGCGGCGGACAACGGCACGGGCGCCGCCGGCGGGTCCGGCTGCCATGCGGCCGGACCGCCCGGCCGGGCACCGGGCGGGCTCAGGGGCCGACCCTCGTGGGCCGGCGCCGCCGGGACCGCTGCCGGGAGGGCTGCCGGGGCCGGGGTCCGGGCGCCGGCGGGCGCCGCCGCGCCGAGGTAGCCCAGCAGGACGTCCCGCTGCGCCCGGACCAGTTCGCGGGTTCCGCGGAGGTACTCCAGCACGGCCTGCTCGGCGCCGGAAGCCGTGGCCGCCGCCCCTGGCCCCGGCTCAGGGCCGGTGAGGACCGGGGTCCCGTTCATCCCGTAGCCGGCCGGATCCGGTCGCCGCGCCGGGCCCGGCGCGGCCCATCCCGCCGGATCGGCGCCCGTGAACGCCGGAAAACCGTTCACTCCTTCGGCCGGAACCCGGCCGGCCGGCTCGGCGCCACCGGACACCGGAGCGCCCCGCGGTGGCTCGGCCCCCGGCGGCGCCGGGATCCGGACCGCCGGGCGGAGGCCGCCCGGGATCGGGGTGCCGTCCGAGGTGCGGACCAGGTGGCCGTCGACCAGCCAGCCGGGGCGGCGCGGGGCGCGGTCCGGCAGGCGGGAGGTGCGGCCCCGGAACAGGGCCTCCGGGGCGAGCGGCACGCCCGCGGCCGCCAGCTCGGCCAGCGCCGTCACCAGCCGGACCAGCCCGTGCTCGCCCGGTACGTCCAGCGGCACCACCGTGTGCGGCCGCTCGCGCAGGATGCGGCCCAGCAGCGCGGAGAGAACCCGGCCCGGGCCCGTCTCCACGAACGTCCGGACGCCGGACTCGTACATGGCCTCCACCTGCTCGACGAACCGGACCGGCTCCGCGAGTTGGCGCGCGGCAAGGCCTCGTACCTCATCGGCCGGGGCGGGATACGGCCGCGCCGTGGTGTTCGACCAGACCTCGATGACCGGCGCGGACACCGCCGTCGCCGCCAGTTCCGCCGCGAGGTCACCCGCCGCTCCCGCCACCACCCCGCTGTGGAACGCGCAGGCCACGGGCAGTGGTTCGGCCGACAGGCCCGCCTCGCGCAGCGCCGACACCGCCGCGGCGACGGCCTGCGTGGGGCCCGAGATGACGCACTGCCGGGGCGCGTTGTGGTTCGCCACCACGCACCCGGTGCGCTCCGCGACCTCCCGTACCTCCTCCGGCGCCGCCGACACCGCCGCCATCGACCCCGGGTCCGCCCCGGCTGCCGCGACGATCGCCTCGGCGCGGCGGACGCTGAGCCTGAGCAGGTCCGGCGTGTCGTACGCCCCGGCTGCCCAGAGCGCCGTGAGCTCCCCGTACGAGTGCCCGGCCACGCAGTCGGGCCGTACGCCGAGTTCCCCGAGCAGCAGGTGCGCTGCCGCCCCGGCCAGGCCGAGCGCCGGCTGGGCGACCCGGGTGTCGGTGACGGCCGCCCGCCGTGCGGCCCGCTCCTCGGGGGTGTACGCCGCCGGTGGGAACATCGCCGGGACCACCCCCGCCGGCGCATCCTCCAGGAGCCCGCGCAGCGCGGGGAAGGCCGTGAACAGCTCGGCGAGCATGCCGGGGCGTTGGCTGCCCTGTCCCGGGAACAGGAACGCCACCCGTCCCGGGTCGGCCGCCTCCTCCCGTACGCGGACCCCCGCGCCCGGGGTGAAGGTCCGCGCGCGTTCCAGCCGTGCCGCCAGTTCGTCGTGGTCGGCGGCGACGACCGCCACGTGGACCGGCCCGGGGTCCGCGGCGACCTCCGCCGCGAGGTCGCGCAGCGGCCACGGTCGCCCGGCCGCGTCGTTCTCCTCCAGGCGGCCCGCGAGGCGCGCCATGGCCCGGCCGGCGGCGCGCCGGTCCTCGCCGCGGAAGCAGAACAGTTCGGCCGGCCACTGCTCCAGCCCGTGCGCGGGTTCCTCCGCCGTCCCGTGACCGGTGAGCACGGCGTGGTAGTTGGTTCCGCCGAAGCCGAAGGCGCTGACGCCCGCGACGCGCCGCTGCGGGGGCTCCGGCCAGGGCCTGGCCTCGGAGGCGAAGGTGAAGGGGCTGTTCCCCGCCTGCCAGGCCGGGTTGGGGGTGTCGATGTGCAGGGTCGGGGGGCGCACGCCCGCGTGGACCGCCCTGGCCGCCTTGATCAGTCCGGCCAGGCCGGCCGCGCACTTGGTGTGGCCGATCTGTGATTTCACCGAGCCCAGCGCGCAGGAGCCGGGTTCGGCCCCGGATTCGGAGAACAGATCGCTCAGTACGGTCAGTTCGGTGCTGTCGCCGACGACGGTGCCGGTGCCGTGCGCCTCGACGAGGCCCACCTCGGCCGGGGTGATCCCGGCGCGCTGGTAGGCCCGTTCCAGCGCTCGCCGCTGGCCTTCGGGCCGGGGCGCGGTCAGGCCGAGCGAGCGGCCGTCGCTGGCGGCGCCGACCGCCTTGATCACGGCGTAGACCCGGTCCCCGTCCCGTTCAGCGTCAGCGAGCCGTTTCAGGACGAGCGCGCCGACGCCCTCGCCGAGGGCGATGCCGTCGGCCCGCGCGTCGAAGGGCCGGCAGCGTCCGCCGGGCGAGAGGGCGCGGACGGAGGCGAACATGAGGTAGTCGTTGATGCCGTTGTGCACGTCGGCGCCGCCGCACAGCACCATGTCCGAGTCCCCGTCGCGCAGTTGGCGGCACGCGAGGTCCAGGGCGGCCAGCGAGGAGGCGCAGGCGGCGTCGACCGTGCAGTTCGCGCCGCCGAGGTCGAGGCGGTTGGCGACCCGGCCGGCGATGACGTTGGCGAGCACTCCGGGGAAGGAGTCCTCGGTCAGGCGCGGCAGTTGCTCGTCCAGTGCGGGTGGCAGCTCGCCGAGGTAGGCGGGGTGCAGGGCGCGCAGCCCGTACGCGCCGGCCAGTTCGGTGCCGGCCTCCGCCCCGAAGACCACGGAGGTCCGGGAGCGGTCGAACTCGCGCCCGTCGCCGTACCCGGCGTCGGCGAGGGCGCGGGCGGAGATCTCCAGGGCGAGCAGTTGGACCGGCTCGATGCCGGTGAGGGAGGCCGGCGGGATGCCGTAGGCGAGGGCGTCGAAGGGCAGCCGTCCGAGGAAGCCGCCCCAGCGGGAGGGGGTGCGCTCGCCGGCTCGGGCCGGGTCGGCGTCGTAGTAGAGCGCCGGGTCCCAGCGTTCGGGCGGCACCTCGGTCACGGCGTCGGTCCCGGCGAGCACCATGGCCCAGTAGGCGGCGAGGTCGGGGGCACCGGGGTAGGCGCAGGCCATCCCGATGACGGCGATGTCGAGGGGGTCGGGCCGGGGCTCCGCACCGGTACCGGGTTCGGCGAGGTCCGCGGCCCGCCGCTCCAGGAGCCCGGTCGCCCCCTCGGTCACCTGGGCGTGCAGTTCGGCGACCGTGGTGGTCGAGGTGCGCAGGGTCGCGGCCTGGCCGAGCATGAACAGCCCTTGTGCGTACTGCTGTTCGGCGCTCACCTCCTCCAACGCGGTCCCCTCCGGGCGGGGCCACCCGGCGTCATTGCTCGCGGGCCGCCGCAGGCCCTTCGAAGCGATGCGCAGGCGGCCCAGGTTGAGCCCCTCCAGCTCCTCCCACATCCGCCGCGGCTCGGTACCGCTCTCCTCGAGCCGGCGCCGGGTCTCCTCGAAGGTCTCGGCGTACGGCGTGGCGGCGCAGCGCGTCGCGTGGCCGGGCGCGGTGTGCAGCAGCACGGTGCGCGTGCAGTCCACCGCCGCCTGCTGGAAGCCCGGCAGCACCGCGCCCGCCGTCACCGCCTCCCGGGTGAACAGGTAGGCCGTTCCCATCAGTACGCCGACCCGCGCCCCGCGCTCCGCCAGCGGTGCGGCGGCCGCCACCGCCATGGCCGCGGAGCGCTCGTCGTGGATGCCCCCGGCGAACAGCACGTCCAGCGCTTCCGGTTCGGGGCAGGTGAGCAGCCGCTCGATCTGCTCCTCCCACAGGGGGAAGGAGGCTCGTGGTCCGACGTGCCCGCCGCATTCCAGCCCCTCGAACACGAACCGCCGGGCTCCTTCGGCGAGGTACCTCTCCAGCAGCCCCGGTGAGGGCACGTGCAGGTGGGTCCGGATGCCGGCGGACTCCAACGGCGCGGCCTGCGCCGGGGTGCCGCCCGCGATGATCGCGTACGGAGGCCGGGCCGCGGCGACGGCCGCCAGCTGCTCCCGCCTGAGTTCCGGCGGGGCGAAGCCGAGCAGGCCCACGCCCCAGGGGCGCTGCCCGAGCCGTTCGGCGCTCTCCGTCAGCAGCCGGCGTACGTCTGGGCCCTCCATCACCGCGAGCGCCAGGTAGGGGACCCCGCCCGCGGCGGCCACCGCCTCGGCGAAGGCGGCCTGGTCGCTGACCCGGGTCATGGGGCCCTGTGCGACGGCCAGCGGCCGGGTGAGCGGCCGGGCCGAGACCGCCGCCGCCAGGTGCCCGGCGATGGCGGCCCGGACGGCCTGGAGCACGCCGCCCGTGGTCCGGTGGCGCGCGGCGAGCCGGGCGGCCGCGGCCCCGTCCTGCCCGACGGGCAGCAGCTGGGTCCGCAGGTCCCGGGCTCCGAGCAGGGCGTGCACAGGCCCTTCGGGCGGTTCCAGGTCGGGCCGCGCGTAGACGCGGTGTCCGTCGACGAGCCGGGTCTCGGAGCCGTCCATCGCCCTGAGGGCGGCCGCCGCCGGCCCGGGTAAGCCGGCCTCTCCCTCACTGGTCAGGGCCAGTTGTACGTCGAGCAGGACTCCGGCCGCTCCGCCCGCGACGGCGGCTGCCGCCGTGTGCGGGCCGATCCCGCCGTGGGCCCGTACCGGTACCCCGACGCCGGGGTCCCCGAGCAACTGCTGGAGCAGCACGAAGGTGGTGGCGCCGCCGACCCGGCCCCCCGCCTCGTGGCCTTTGGCGACGAGGGCGTCCGCCCCGGCGGCGACGGCGGCCGCCGCCTCGGCCCGGCTGGTGACCTCGGCCCAGACGCGGGGCCGCCCGGCAGCCGAGGCCCAGGCGGCCACCTCGGCCGCGGTGTGGGCCGTGGGGTCGGCGAGCAGCACCGTGTCCACCTCGGGTGCGAGCTCCCGCGGCCGCGTGGGGCAGCCTGCGGGCACCCGTACTCCGTAGCGCCGCCCGGCCCCCAGCCCGCGGGCCAGTGCCGCGAAGCCGCGCCGCGTGGCGTCCGGGTCCCGGCCGAGGTCGAGCAGCCCCAGGGCCCCGGCCCGCTCGGCTGCGGTCACGATCCGCGGGTGCGGCTCCTCGAAGGGGCTGACGGCGACGACGAGGTCACGGGTGGCGGCGGTACGCGGGGGGTGGGGGGTCACGGACGCTCCTCTTCCAGTGCTGTGTACGTGGCGCAGTACGGGGCGGAAGAACGGAAGGGCGCAGGGCTGTGGCAAGGGAGGGCGCGGCCGTCCGTCCATCGGCCGGGCGGCCCGCCGTCGGTACCGGTCTTGTTCGGTTGTCGAACACCCTCACGCCGCGTTGCATCGTGCGGGGGGCGCCTCACACTGTCAACAGGCATGCGGAATCGCCTGCTTCACACCATCAGCGACCGCCCGGCGCCCGCCGGGCCCCCCGATCGGACCTCCGCCGTACCGTGGCCTGGTGCGTTGCGCCACCGGCCGGGCGGCCCCGGCACGCCGACCCTCGCGGGGCGGGACGGCGGGCATGCCGCACCGGCATACCCGCCCGCCCTTCCCGGTATGAACACCCGCGCCCGGCGGGGCCGTTGTTCACGCGACGGGTACTTACGGGTACGGCCGCACGCGGTTACCGTCCGGTCATGACCCCCACCCTCGTACAGTTGCGCTATCTCGTCGCCGTCGCCGACTGCCGGTCCATCACCGGCGCGGCCTCCTCGGTCTTCGTCGCCCAGTCCGCGCTGTCCCGGGCCGTCCAGGCCATGGAACGCGACCTGGGCGTGGAGCTCCTCGCCCGTCGGGGAAGGGGGGTGGACCTCACACCGGAGGGGGCCCGGGTCGTCCGGCTGGCTCGTACGGTACTCAACGCCGTGGACGCCATCGACGACATAGGCAATCCCCACGGGAAGGACGCGCGGGCCGCCCTGACCCTCGTCACGACGCCCACCCTCGCGCTCGATCTGGCGACCGACCTGGTCGCCGCGTTCACCGGCCGGCACCCGACCGTGGACGTCCGGGTCCGCCAGCACGACAGCAGGGAGGTGCTCACCGCGGAAGTCGGCAACGGGCGTTCGGAGCTGGCCCTGGTCGACCTGCCCGTCGACAAGGAGTTCTCGACCCACTTCATCCAGGAGCGGGAGGTGGTGCTGATCTCGCCGATCGGCTCCCGCCTGCCGCAGCCGCTGCCTTTCCGCCTGCTCGACGGCCTGCCGATGGTCCTGCCGACCCCGGGGACCGGCCGGCGCACCGAGATGGAGGCCATGTTCAGCTGCCTCGGCGTGCGGCCCGTGCCGTGCCTGGAGGTGGACGAGCGCCTCGCGTGGGTGACGGGCGTGACCGACGGGCGCGGCTCCGTGATCTGGTACCGCGACGTGGTGTCGAGGGCGTTCGGCAGCCGGGCCGAGATCCGCTCCTTCACCCCGCCGCTGCTGCGCCCCGTGGGCATCGCGCACGCCCGCCGGCCGCTCAGCCGGGCGGCCCGGGCCTTCATCGCGCACGCCGTGCACAACGCGCCCGTACGGGAACCCGTGCGCTGACGGAGGAATGCCCCCTCGGCATCGAACGATGCTCGAACGGGCGGACGTTGGCCCTGGCGACCCCAACTGACGCGCCGTCACATGAGGCGCATGCCACGACTCCTCACGCCCCGCCTGGCCGCCGCCGCCCTCGTGACCGCGGCCGTCGCCACGATCCTGCCGGCCGCCGCCTGGATGAGCGGCGCCACCGCCACGGCGGCGGCCGCGCCCCCGGCGCCGGAGAAGAAGTGCACCCTCCCCGGCGGTCTCACCGAACTCAGCGGTCTCGCCATGAGCCGCAAACACCCGGGCGTCTTCTACGCCGTCAACGACAGCGGCAACACCAACCAGGTCTTCGCCATCGACTGCGGCACCGTCACCGGCCGGCTCGCGGCCACCTTCACGGTCTCCGGCGTCGGCAACACCGACTGGGAGGCGTTGACGATCGGCAAGGACGCCTCGGGCGCCCCGGCGATCCTCGTCGGCGACATCGGGGACAACTTCTCCGGGCCGCGCGGAGATCACGGTGCACTCCTTCACCGAACCCGACCAGCTCGCCAACGCCACGGTGACGCCGGTGACGTACCGCTTCGCGTACGCCGACGGCAGGCACGACGCGGAGTCGCTGCTCGCCGACCCCGTCTCCGGGCGGCTCTACGTGGCGAGCAAGGTCATCGGCGCGCCGGGCCAGTTGTACCAGGCCCCGTTGCCGCCGGTGACCGGGCAGCTCAACGCGCTCACCGCGGTCCGGCCGGGGCCGGTGTTCGCCACCGACGGGGCGTTCTCCCCGACGGGGGCGTCGTACACCCTGCGCAGCGGCGGACCGCTGGGCGCCGACACCGCCACCGTCTACGCCGCGGCGGGGGCCAAGCTCGCGGACGTCGCCCTGCCCGCGCAGTCGCAGGGGGAGACGGTGACGTACGCGGACTGCGCCGACCTGCTCGTCGGCTCGGAGAACGACACCCAGATCTGGCGGGTGCCGCTGCCGCCGGAGGCCGCGCCGGGCTGCGGCTCGACGCCGACGCCTACCCCGACCCCCACTCCCACTCCCACGCCGACCACGTCGCCCGATGGCTTGAAGTTCACCGGCCCCGGTCCCCACACCTGCAAGTTCAACCAGTCCTGCACCATCCAGCTCACCACCACCGGTGGGAAGGCCCCCGTCCGGTACGCCGCCACCGGCCTGCCCTGGGGGCTGGCCCTGGATCCGGCAACCGGACGCGTCACGGGCAAACCCTGGGGCAGCGGCACGGTCACGGTCACCGCGACCGCCACCGACTCCGCCGGGGCCACCGCCGGTACGGCCTTCCCCCTGACCGTCAACTGGTTCTGAGCCGGTCCGCCGGCTACTCGGGGGCCTGCTTCGCCCAGGCGACCGTCATGCTGAGGGCGAGCAGGGCGGCCGCCCAGGCAGCGGACTTCCAGGGCGTGGTCCGCCCCTCCAGCTCCGCGGAGACCCGTCGCGCGGGGTCGTAGGCGACCTTGACCTCGTCGCCGACGGCCGCCACCGCCCGGTCCTCCTTCAACTCGGCCGGGTAGCCGTCCGGGCAGCCGAGGACGAAGCGGTACACGGTACGCGCCGGTGGAGCCCCCTCACCGGAGGAGTGCTGCACCTTGGTGTGCACCTCTCGCACGGCGCAGGTGGCGGTCGCGGGCCGGGAAGCCGCCTGGTCGGCGGCGGCCACCGTCAGCAGCATCCCCAGGGACAGCAGCAGCGCCCCGAAGAACCCGCCGGTGCCCCCGACCAGCACGCCGTACACCGCGCAGCAGGCGAGGACCAGGACGGCGCCGCCCACCAGCGCGACGGCGCCCGAGGGCGCCGAGGAGCCCCCGTAGCACCAGCTCGCCCACCCGTACACGCCGCCGGCGGCCACCCACGGCAGTAATGCCGTACCGGCCCGCCGGACCCGTCGCCCACCCTCGCGCACACCCACCACCCCCACCCGCTGGGACGCCCCCCGCCCCGCTTCCGGTTGCCCCGGACGGCGGGTGCTCGGCGCCACGACGCTCCTGGCGGGTCGGCCCGTGCGCGCGGGCGGTCCCCCCGCCGCCGGACCCGGCCGTCCTCAGCCGGCGCGGGCGGTCCCCCGCGGGCCCTCAGCCGGTGCTCGCGCCGGACCTGGCGAGGGTGAGCACCCCCGCGCAGATCAGGGCCACGCCCAGCAGTTGGGGGAGCAGCCACCAGTGGGCGCGCAGGTGTTCCTCGTACAGCAGCACCCCCAGCGCGACGCTCACGCCCGCGTCGCCGAGGGTCAGGGCGGGCTGCGAAGCGACCAGCGGGCCGCCCTGCATGGCGTGTTCGAGGAACAGCAGGGCGCAGATGCCGCTCGCGCCGAAGGCGTAGGTCTCCCAGCTCGTCAGGAAGGCGGCGAGGCCCTGCTCGTCGAGCACCCGCACGGCCGACTTCATCAGCGCGGCCGTGAGCGCGTAGCAGACGGCGGTGGCCCCGCCGAGGCACCCGGCCCGCATCCTGCCCGGCGGCCGCCGCAGTCCGGTCACCGCGAGCACCGCCACCGCCACCGCGCACGCCGCCATGGCCGGCGCCCAGCGGTCGAGCGGGACGTGCGTGCGCTGCCCGGCCGGCGACGCGGCCACCAGGACGATCGCGAGCCCGGCCACCACACCCGTCACCGCGAGCCACACCTGCCCCGGCAGTCGGCTCCGCGCCACCAGTGAGGCGATCAGCAGCGCGAGCGGCAGCTCCAGTACGAACAGCGGCTGTACGAGGGACAGCGCGCCGGTGGCCAGCGCCGCGGCCTGCCCGACGCCGGCCGCGATCACCGCGAGGATCCCCGCGAGCCACACCGGCCGCCGCAGCAGGTCGCGGATCAGGCCGAACCGCAGGCCGCGGCCCTGTGGGACGGTGAGCGCCGCCCGCCGCTGGAGCACGGTCGCGAGCGCGTTGCTGAGCGCCGCGAACAACGCGAAGAAGACCGGCAGTACGAAGCCCATGGCCCGATCCTCACCGCACCCGCCGCCGCGCCGCGCCTGCGACACGTCCGTGTCACGACCGGTCGGTCAGGCCGGGACGAGCGACAGGGACCGCAGCCGGTCGAGGCGCTCCCGGGACTCCTCGTCCATCGGCACGTAGGTCACCAGGCGCGGGCCGGCCGCCGGACCCAGCCACAGGTTGGTGTGTTCCAGGTGCAGCAGACCCACATGGCGGTTGCGGATGTACTTCGTCTTCCCGCCCTGGCCGACCACCTCGTGCCGCGCCCAGATCTCGCGGAATTCGGGCGACGCCGCCTCCAGCCGCGCCAGCAGTGCCTTCCACGCCGGCTCGGCCAGGTGCTCGGCCATCGAGGCGCGGAACTTCGCGGCCATCAGCCGGTTCGCCTCGGGCAGCTCCACCACGGCGTCCCGCCAGTCCGGGTCGGTGAAGGCCAGCCACAGGCAGTTGCGGTCCTCGGGCGCCACCCGGTCGAGGTCGCACAGCAGCCGGGCGTACGTCTGGTTGTACGCGAGGATGTCGTACCGGCTGTTCTGCACGGCGGCCGGGATCGGGTCCAGCTGGTCGAGCATCGCCCGCAGGGCCGACGTCACGCTCGGGCAGGGAGTCAGCGGCGCCGGATCGACCCCGCCGGCCAGTGCGAACAGGTGTGCGCGCTCGCTGCGGTCCAGCAGCAGGGCGCGGGCCAGCGCGTCGAGCATCTGCGGGGACACCCGGATCTCGCGCGCCTGTTCGAGCCAGGTGTACCAGGTGACGCCGACGGCGGCGAGCTGCGCGACCTCCTCGCGGCGCAGTCCCGGGGTGCGGCGCCGGCGGCCGCGTACGAGGCCGACCTGCTCGGGAGTGATCCGCTCGCGGCGGCTGCGCAGGAAGTCCGCCAGTTCGTGCCGGCGCATGTCGCTTTCGGGTGCCACAGTGGTCATGGTTCCAGGGTGCCGCACCCCGCATACCGTTGCCAGGTACTCCTGGTACCAGGATAAGGACGCTCTGGTACCAGGCTGAGCGCGGGTGGATCGTCTTCCTCGTGAGCGAAACAACGAACACGACCGAAGCGACCCGCGCGGCCCGAACGGCTTTGCGGCGCGCGCACCCCGCGCCTCCTCGGGTCCCCGCGGGCCAGGACATCACCACCCCGGCGACCACCTCCGTCCCCGTCGTCCGCCACGAAGCGGCGCTGGGGGCCCTCGGGCTGTTCACCGTGCTGCTGGGCGCGGCCCTCCCACTGATCGACTTCTTCATCGTCAACGTGGCGCTGCCGGCCATCGACGGCGACCTCGCCGCCGGCCCCGCCCTGCTGGAACTGATCGTCGGCGGCTACGGAGTCACGTACGCCGTACTGCTCGTCCTCGGCGGCCGCCTCGGCGACACGATCGGACGCCGCAAGCTGTTCCTGACCGGTATGGCCGCCTTCGGCGTCACGTCACTGGCCTGCGGCCTGGCACCCACCGCATGGACACTGGTCGCGGCGCGGGTGGCGCAGGGGGCTTCCGCGGCGCTCATGCTGCCGCAGGTGCTCGCCACCATCCAGGCCACGACGCAGGGGCCGCGCCGTGCCCGAGCCATGAGCCTCTACGGTGCGACGGCGGGGCTGTCGATGGTCGCCGGGCAAATCCTCGGCGGTGTGCTGGTGGCCGCCGACGTGGCCGGTTCCGGCTGGCGTTCGGTGTTCCTCGTGAACGTCCCGGTCGTCCTGGTGGGACTGGTGCTGGCCGTCCGCGCCCTTCCGGAGACGCGTTCGCAGCGGCCCGCCTCGGTCGACGTACCGGGAACGCTGCTGCTGGCCCTGTCGCTCGTGTCCCTGCTGCTGCCGCTGACCGAGGGCCGGGCCGCCGGCTGGCCCCTGTGGACGTGGGTCTCGCTGGGTGTCTTCCCGCCTGCGGCCGTGGCGTTCTACCTGACCGAGCGCCGCGCCGACCGCCTCGGGCGGACCCCGCTGGTCCCGCCGAGCCTGCTGCGGCTGGAATCGCTGCGACGCGGCCTGCTGATGGTGGTGCCGTTCTCGATCGGGTTCAGCGGGTTCATGTTCGTCATCGCCGTGTCGCTCCAGCAGGGGCTGCGCATGGGGCCGGTCTCGGCGGGGCTGGCGCTGGTGCCGATGGCGCTCGCCTTCTTCGCGGCCTCGCTGGCCGGACCGCGCCTGATCGGCCGGTACGGCAGCCGGGTCGTCACCGTCGGCGGCGTTCTCCAGGCGCTCGGTATCGGCCTGCTCCTGCTGGCGGTACGGGGCGACTGGCCGGAGCTCGGGCTCCTCGCACTGGCACCCGGCGTCGCGGTGGCGGGACTCGGGCAGGGACTCCAACTGCCCGTGCTGATGCGCCTGATGCTCTCGGACGTACCGGCCGACCGGGCCGGTGTGGGCAGCGGGGTGGTGGTCACCACGCAGCAGTCGGCGCTGGCCCTCGGCGTCGCGACCCTGGGCAGCCTCTTCCTCGCGCTGACGGAGTCGGCGGGAATGCGGGACGCCGTCATGACGACCCTGCTGGTCCAACTCGCCCTGATAGCGGTGACGATCCTGCTCAGCCTCCGCCTGCCGCGCGTCATGCGGTGACGGGGGCGGCTCGCGGCGAAGTCCCGGGCAGGCGCTCGGGGCCGGCCTCGCCACCGGCGTCAACCGGTCCGCGTTTCCCGGTCACTACGGGAAGCGTGGTGCGGGTTTCGGGTAAAGAACGGCTTGCGTCTGGGTAGCATCCGGAAGCACCACCGTGAGGTATGAGGAAAGTGAGCCGCACATGGCCGACGAGCCTGTCACCACGCCCATCCACGACCTGTACGCGCAGCGGTTCGCCGCCGATCTCGAAACCAACCGCAAGGAACAGGCGGACCTCACCGCGCAGATCGAGGAACTCGAAGTACGCCTGAAGCAACTCAAATCGGACGAGAACTGGCTCTGCGGAGTGCAGGGCGTGCTTCCCCCCGCCGGTGCAGCCGAGGCCGCGGTCGCGGCGTCGGCGCCGACGGGCGCCGTTCCCCGGCCCCGCCGGGCGAAGAAGAGCACGGGCGGCGCGGCTCGGGCGAAGAAGGCCTCCGGTGCGGCAGTTCCCGCCCCGGAGGCCGAGGCCGCCCCTCGCAAGGCGGCCGCCCGCAAACCGGCGACCCGCAAGGCGGCCGCTGACAAGACGGCTGCCCGTAAGACGGCCGCTCGGACGTCCGCAGTCCGCACGTCCGCAGCCCGCACACCCGCCGCCCGCAAGCCCGATGCCGTCCTCCCCGGCGCCGAGAAGGCGGCCGGCACGGGCGCCGAGAAGCCGGCCAGGACGGAGGAACCCCCGCTGCGCGAACTCGTCCACGCCCTCCTCGTGCACGCCGCGGAACCCCGCATGGTGAGCGAGGTCACCGCCGAACTGGCGCAGGCGCACGCCGGCCGGAAGGCCTCCGGCCAGGTCGTCCGCAACACCCTGGAAGGACTGGTCAAGAAGGGCCAGGTCGAGAAGGAGAACCGCCAGGGTTCGGTGATGTACACCGCGGTCCGGCCCGCCGCGCGGACGGCGGTGTCCGATGAGGTCGCCCTCGCCGAAGCCGGCACGGAGCCCGCCACGGATCCGGCCACGGACACCGCCGCCACCGCCGCGCCGTAGTCGACGGGCGACCCCCGTCAGACCGGTTCGGTGCGGCCGAACAGCAGCGCGTAGCCGGGCGGCAGTCGGTCGAGCGCGCGCCGGAGAACGTCCGCGTCGACGACGTCGGCCACGGTACTGAGGACCGCGCCGCTGTCCCAGTGCGCGGTGTCGGGGGTCGCGCCCTCGATCAGGAGCGCGACCGCTTCCGCGAACTGCGGCGGGCCCAGCGGCGAGGTCGCCGGGACGGCGTCGAGGAGTGGCGGCGAGCAGGGGGCGGGGAGCTGGGCGGCGAGCTCCTGGCGCTCGGTGTCCCCCAGGTGGCCGCCCAGGGTGGCCAGCACCGCCCGGGTGGAACGCTCGGCTTCACGAGCGGTCGGATACTGGCCGCGTTCTTGGACCTGGGCCAGGTACTCGTCCCATGCGATCGCCACGGTGGGCCTCCTCGTCGTCTACGTGCTGTGTCGTGCTCGCTTACAGGGCGAGCCTGCCCCGGACCGCCCGCCGCAGCCTCCGGGAAGCGCATCCGTCTCGGCCCGGCCCCCGGACGTCACCCGTCCGGTGGAGGATCGCCGGCCGGCGACCGCTCAGGCGACGTGGGCCCTGACCTCCTCGTAGACCTTGGCGTCTACGGGGAAGGCCGTGTGCTGCACGCACCCGGTCTCGGTGTTCACCGCGCCGCTCAGGGCGACGGTGCTGCTGTCGGGGCTGATGATGCTGTCGCACTTCGACCACCAGGTGGCGTAGCGGGGTGAGCCCGGGGTCTCGTCGCCGGCGTTGAGCTCGCCGAGGAAGCGCGAGCCCGGGCGCATCTCGGCGCAGGACGCCCCGCCGCACAGCATCGCGGTGGCGGTGCCGTGATTGGGGCCCGCGAGGGAGACCCACGCGTCGACCTTGCGGTCCCCGCCGAGGTTCTTGAGGTAGTAGCGGGAGGAGAGGGATCCCATGGAATGGGTGACCAGGTCGACCTTGGCGGCGCCGGTGGCGGCGAGGACGCGGTCGATCTCGTCGGCGAGCTGGTGGGCGGTCGTGACGTTGGACTGGGAGGTCGGGTAGCTCCACTGGTCCAGGCGGCCGGCCGGCCAGCCGTCGGAGCGGAAGCGGTCGGCCATGGTGTTCCAGGTGGAACCGTCGCTGTTCCAGCCGTGTACGAAGACGATCGGATCGGGCCCGCCGGCCGCGGGCGCCGTCGGCACTGCGGCGGCCTGGGGGATGAACGCGGCGAAGGCGAGTGCGGCGGCGGGCAGGGCCCGCAAAAAATTGGGGTTCACGCCGCCAGGTTCTAGCGGAGCCGCCCGGACCGGTCGCGGGGTATGGCGGACCCGCTCACCCGACTGGACGCCGTCTTTCACCCGAGGAACGTTTCGCCGCGGCGCCGTCCCGGCGCGGGGGTTCACCTTCCGCCGCCTCGAAGTCACCGACGCCGTCTTCCGCCGCATCGTCCGGGACGGCCTGGCGCAGGGCACCCTGCGCGAGGTCACCGACGGGGTTGGCCCCCGGACGGCTGCGCGACGGCACTGTGAGCCCATCTCGCGCAGATCACCGCCCCACCGCACCCACCACCCCCACCGCCCTAACGGCGTCGGCGCCGCGGCCACCGCGGGGTGCCGTGGGCCTGACGCCGGCGGCGTGCCTCGCGTCGTGCAGGTCCCGACGCCTGCCACCTGCGGGCCAGCAGGATCACCGCGGAGGCCGCGAAGAGGGCCGCGGTGATCAGTAGCCAGCGTCCCAGGAAGGCGTCGGCCGGGAGCCCGGTGGCCGCGGTGTAGTGGCTGACACGGCCCAGGACCAACGGCCACCAGACCAGCAGCAGCAGCCCCGAGACGAAAGCCGGGATGCGTACGTAGTTCACGCTCGGCCAGGGCGCCTTCGGGAGTTGCGCGGCCCGGTCGAGCAGGGAGTACGCGGGGAGCAGCACGAGGTCGTGCAGGAGCGCCGCCCCGACGAACCACAGGGCCACGCCGACGGTGTCCCCCTTGAGCAGGCGCACGCCCGCGTAGGCGGTGAGGGCGAAGGAGGCCAGGACGAGCAGCAGGTGCAGCGGGGAGGCTCCGTAGCGTCGGCGGAACGCGGTCACGGCGCTCATGCCGGCTCTCCGAAAGTGAGGCGGGTGACCCATTTGGTGTTGTTGACGCCTGGGGCTCCGGGGACGATGACACGGGCGGGGTAGCCGTGGTCGGGCGAGAGGACGGCCCCGTTGACGCGCAGGGCGAGGAGCGAGCGGTGGTCGCGTACCTGGTTGTCCCTCAGAGCCACCGCGTTGAACGGCCCTGCCCGCTGAACCGATTCCACCAGGACCTGCGGGGCGTCCGTACCCGGCGTGACCAGTGCGGCCAGAGCAGTGAGCCGTACGCCGCTCCACAACTGGTCGGGGGTGGACCAGCCCTCCACGCAGGCGATGGGCAGGGCCGCCTCGTTCTGCTCCATGGCCAGCAGTTCGTCACGGGTCAGCACCACTTGGTGGCGGCCCGGGCCGCGTACGGTCAGCCGCCAGGCAGGACCGATGTCACCGGGCCGGATGCCGACGGAAGCCGCGGTCTTGTTGATCTGGAAGCCGTTCGGGCCGGAGCCGGGGTCCCGGCCGTGCGGGGCGAGCAGCGCGCTCCGGCGCGTCCAGCCGCCCACGCTCTGACCGGCCGTCACGGCGAACAGCGCCAGGGATCCGAGGCCGACCATGCCGACCGCCCCGCGGCGGGAGATGGTCGCCGCGGCCGGCCGGGGCGAGACCAGACCGGCCGCCTCCGGCGTGCCGGTGGCCGGCTGCGCGCCCGGGGCGCGTACGGCACGGACAGCTCGCGGCAGCCGCGAGGCGATGTGCACGACGAAGGCGCCGATGAACACCCACGCCCCGTAGAAGTGCAGGGTGTAGAAAGAGCCCGGGAAGACGTAGTGCAGCTGGACGTTGAGGATGCCGGTGGCGAACTCGAAGCCTGCGCCGCCCACCAGCAGGAGCAGTGACAGGCGCTCGATGCCGTGGCTGACCGACCGCACGGGCGGCCATTCGAACAGTTTGGGGATGACGGACCAGAGCTTCGCCAGCAGCACCGGAACGAGCACGATGCCGAGGACGACGTGCAGGCCCTGGGTCAGCCGGTAGAGCCAGTGCGGCGAGGTCGGCCAGGAGAACAGGTAGAAGCCCAGCCATCCCTTGCCGGGAGTCTGGTCGTTGACCGCTGCCAGGTCCGGGTTGTAGGCCGCGTACGACAGCAGGCCCGTCACGAACAGGAGGGTGACCCCGACCAGCAGCACGAGCCCGAACACGGCGGTCAGCCACGGTCCCCGCAGCGGGCTGCGCCAAAATTCGGGACGTGCGGGACCCGGCGGCGGGGCGACGGTCCGGCGGGCCGCAGGAGCGGGCCGCGGCCGGGGCGTGTGCCGCGGCCGGGGGGTGGGCCCGGGCGGGCCCTGCTTGCCGTCGTTCGCCTCCATCGGGCCACCTCCGCGTACGCGCTCACCGATCGTCGGGGAGACGATCCCGCACGGGAGGCCGGGGCGGGCCGGTGACACGCCCTCCGGGCACCGGTGGCCTCCGGACCATCCGGCTCACGCGGGGGCGGGCGGCCCGGCATGGCCGCCGTCCCGGACCGGCGTGAACGGGGGCCTGGCGCGGCCCCCTCCCCCGCGCCAGGCCCCCGTTCACGGCGGTCCGGGCCCGTCAGCGGCCGTCCGGTCCACCGCCCTCCCGGCGCCTGCGGCGACGCTGGCCGAGGGCTCCCGCCAAAGCGATCAAGCCTCCGGTCAGCGCGCCGGACACGAGGACGCGCAGCAGGTTTTCCATCTCGTACTCCCCCCTCAGGGCCAGGCGTGCAGGTGCCTGACCGGCCACGAACGGGGACACTAGCGACCTGCGGGCGGCCCGTCTTGGACGAATCTGACCTCGCCCCTCACAGTGCGACGGCTCCCTCGGCCACCCGGGCGGCGGCCATCCGGCCGGGAGTGGTCCCGGCCAGCTCCCGGAACTCGCGGTTGAGGTGGGCCTGGTCGTAGAAGCCGCAGGTGGCGGTGATTTCGGTGAGGTTCACGCCCTCGCGGGCGAGCATTCCCACGGCCCGGTGGAAGCGCAGTACACGGGCCGACGTCTTGGGCGTCAGACCGATCTGTTCGGTGAACCGGCGAACCAGGTGGCGCTGGCTCCAGCCGACCTCCGCCGCGAGCCGGCCGACCGGTATCGCACCGCCGGCGCGGGAGAGCAGTCGCCAGGCGTGGCCCACCTCGGGAGCGGGATCGGGGCCGCGTTCGATCCGGGCCGCCAGCGCCTCGTCCAGCAGGTCGAACCGGGCATCCCAGCTGCCGGCGGCCGCCAACCGCTCCACCAGCATCCGGGCTTCGGGGCCGAGGACGTCGCAGAGCCCGGCCACCGTGTTGGTCAACTCGCTCATCGGCACGGCGAACAGCCGGTAGGCGCCCAGCGGGGTCAGTTCGAGCCGGATCGCCTCCTGGCCACCGGGGTGGTCGCACACGCGGGGCCCGTCTTCCAGCCCGGCGACCAGCGAGCCGGTCACCGGGCTGCCCCGGCCCGTCTCCCCCACCCGGCGGACGTGGGCGAACGGCTCCCCCAGACTGATCAGCACGACCGCCCGGCCCGTCGGAACCAACCGCACCCGGTAGGGCGCGGCCGCCGCCTCCCAGTAGCCGGCGTAACTGTGCACGAACGGGCGCAGCCGGGGCGGCCACGGCCGGGTCACCCGCCACCGGTCACCCACCCGGGTCATCCGGACGCCCCGGCCGGGCGTGCCCGCCTCCAACGCCACTCGCATGTCCGCTCCCCTCCGGCGTGCCGGTGGCGTCAGCACGGGCCCGCCTCCCGCACCAGTCATGGTCAAGAAATCAGCCTAGACATGTCACGAACCTGCGGGACCGGTTTGCGCCGGTGCGCTCGATGCCCTGTCGAGGGGAGTGTTCGTGGACCTTCCGGCGACGAGTACGCGGAGATCCGCGGGGCGCCGGAGTCGGCGGCGCGGTACTGCACCGTACGGCGCGCCGACCGGCGGCCGACGACGTGACAACTGTCATTTCACACGTGTGACCGGGGGCCTCTGCCCCTGTGACCCGGCCCGGTTCAGAATGTGATCAACACCTTGACCACGGGGGAGAACATGAACGTCCTGAAGAAGAAGCCCGCACCGGCCGAAGCGATCGACACCACCGACACCGGCGTCCTGAGTCCTGCCGACTACCGCCTGCCGGTCTGGTTCTTCGGCTTCGAGGGCGTCCTCGCGGCCGCCTTCGACATCCTCAAGGCCTTCCCCTCGGCCTGGCCGGTGCTGCTGGTACTGCTGGCCGTCAACATCATCGTTTCGCTGACGATGATGCGGGGGCGGCTCAAGCTCGCCAAGGCCCTGTGGCGGGGCAAGGAAACCCGCAGGGTGGCCATCGCCCTGGTCCTCCTGCGGATCGGCAGCCACTTCGCCATGAACGCCCTGGGCATGACGATCACCTCCAGCCTCGGCCACATATTCTTCGCCGTGGTCATGGCGGCGACCACGGTCGGCCTGCTCGCCTATTCCCAGCACACAGCCATCCGCACCCTCACCACCGCTTCCGCCGGCACCTCCGCGCACTGAACGGGGCCGCCCGTCGCGCCGGCTGCGGAGCCGGCGGTCGGGCGGTGGTCGGGCGGTGGTCGGGCGGTGGTCGGGCGGTGGGCCGCTTCCGAGCAGCCCGCCGGCTCGCCCGCGCGTCAGGCTGCGCTGTTCCAGGCGGTCGTCAGGCCATCCAGCCACGCGGGCGGCAGTTCCGCGGCGTCCCATTCCTCCCGCAGGGCCCGCGGTACGGCGAGGAGCCGCTCCAGCACGGCGATGCTCGTGGCCGAGTGCAGCAGCGAATAGCGGCCGTGCACCGCGGTGGCGCTGCCCGGGCCGAACTCCGCGAACAGCCGCTCCAGCCGTTCCCGGTGGAATCCGGCGAACTCCGCAAGCCGTCCGGGGTACCCGGCCCGCTGCCGGGGGCTCATCGTGGCCAGGACGGCGGCGAGCACCTCTTCGGTCACCTCCGGATCCAGCTCCGAGACCGCGGTGTACGTCAGGTACAGGGGTGTCAGCGCCACCCGCGCCCGCTCCACCTCCATCCGGCCGGCCCTGGGATGCTCCCCGGCCGCGCCCGGCTCCTCGTCCGCCCCCACCACCTGCAGCAGCGTCCGCTCGGCCACGACGCCGAGCTCCTCCAAGAGGTGTCCGGCGCCGTCGAGCCAGCCCGATGCGTACTCCTCGCCCTTGTCACCGGGTACGCTCCGGCCCCGGCCCCGCAGCTCCTCGTGGGCGAGAGCCAGCGCACCCGCCTCGACCAGCCCGATCAGCTCCCTCGCGTCGTCCGAAGGGACCCCGGCCCGGGCGAGGAGCTGAAGCAGCGTCGTCCTCGCGTTGTCGACGCTGACCTCGTCCAGCCACTGCCGTCCCTCGTCGGCCGCGCTCATCGGTTCCTCCTCATCGCTCGGGTGGTGCGGTGTGTGCAACGAGACCGCTCCCCTCTTCCAACGGTCCAACGCCCGACGGCCGGGCCGTGCTCCCGGCCCCTGTCCGACCACGGCCTCGCGCCCCGTCCACCCGGCGAGCCGGCGGACGGGGCGGCACAGGTGCGCAAGGGCGACGCCGCGGCAACCGGTCCCGATCACCGTCGACGGCGGCAAAGACTACCCAGCCGATCGGGCCGCCCGGTCAACGGGGAAATCGTCAGCGCCGGGCCTACGGTGCGTTCGAGATGCCGAGCCCGCACGTGCCCGGACGAGCCCGGACAGCCGCCTGCTGGTCAGCGGCGCCGATTGGACCTTCCGCCGAGGCGATTCGGTACCCATGGTCAGGAAAGCACATTGCGTGCAGGCGGGTTGAACCATTGGATTGCCTTCCGCGACCTTGCTCCGAATGAACGGACCCCGACCCCGGCATCCAGGGAACCCGGCTCCAGAAGGAAACCCATGGCATCCATGCCCGCCGGCCGCACCCCCCGGCCCGAGGAGTCCGCCGACCACTACCGGTCGCCCGGGCAGTGGCCCCGGAACACCCTGGATGACCTGTTGCGGGCCTGGTCCCTGCGGTACGGGCCGCGGACCGCGCTCGTGCACGGCGACACCCCCACCACGTACGCGCGCCTCAACCGGCGGGTCGACCGCGTGGCCGCCGGATTCCGGCTGCGCGGCCTGCGGCCCGGGCAACGCGTCGTCGTCCAGCTGCCGAACGTTCCCGAGTTCGTCGTCACGGTGATCGCGCTGATGCGCGCCGGCGCGGTCCCCGTGTTCTGTCCGCTGCCGCACCCGGCGCCCGAGGTGTCCCGCCTCGTGCGGGTCACCGAGGCGGTCGGCTACGTCGGCCCCGCGACGTACCAGGGCTTCGACCACACGGCGATGGCCGCCGACATGGCGGCCGGAACACCGCTCCTGCGGCGGGTGTTCACCTTCGAGGCGCCGGGCGAGGAGTCCCCGTACGGCGGCTTTTCGACCGACCCGCCAGCGGTGCTCCCGGACGCCGCGAAGGTCGTACCGGGTGTAGTCCCCCGCCCCACATCAGCTGTCCAGCCCGAGCGAGTCGATGCGCCCGCCGTGCACGGGGCCGGTGCTGTATTCGCTCGCCAGGAACCGCACTCCGAGCATGGCCTCCATCGCGCACCCCCGTACCCGAGCGGCCCACTGCCCCTGCGCGTTCCGGTTTGCGCCCCCGTGGTCGGCAACGGATCGTCATCGACTCTCCGTAACCAGCACCGAACCAGCACGGGGCGGGTCACGAGGGGTGCCGACGTGGGGTTTTGGGTCAGCACCAAACCAGCACGGGCTTCAGTACCGCACCACCGTAACGGGCGGAATTCCGCAAATCCGGCGCGATCTGGGAGGGGTGCCTCCCGGGGTGAGAATGGGCCCTCGACTGCCATGTGGTGGTGCGCGACACATGATGGCGGCCCATTGTGATGGACCGCCACATATGCCGCTGACCTGGCGACTTCTACGTTGTGGCGACACCCGACCGTCCCCGCAGACCTCCTGGAAGTGGTGTTCATGGCCTCCCCCGAGACCGCTCCCCCGACCGCCGGATCCATCAAGAGAATCGTCGCCGCCAGCCTCATCGGGACCACCATCGAGTGGTACGACTTCTTCCTGTACGGCAGCGCCGCCGCGCTCGTGTTCAACAAGCTGTTCTTCCCGACCGCCGACCCGCTCACCGGGACGTTGATCGCCTTCATCACCTACGCCATCGGCTTCCTGGCCCGGCCCCTCGGCGGGGTCGTCTTCGGGCACTTCGGGGACAAGGTCGGGCGCAAGAAGCTGCTCGTGCTCAGCCTGCTGCTGATGGGTGGCGCCACCTTCGCGATGGGGCTGCTGCCCACCTACGCGGGCATCGGCGTCGGGGCGCCGGTGCTGCTGACGGTGCTGCGGCTGGTGCAGGGGTTCGCGCTGGGCGGCGAGTGGGGCGGCGCGGTGCTGATCGTCTCCGAGCACGGCGGCGACGAGCACCGGGGGTTCTGGGCCTCGTGGCCGCAGTCCGGCGCGCCCGGCGGCAACCTGCTCGCCACCGGCGTGCTGGCGCTGCTGGCGTCCGTGCAGTCGGAGGAGGCCTTCCTCGCGTGGGGATGGCGCATCCCGTTCCTGCTGTCGGGCGTGCTGGTGGCGGCCGGTCTGTGGATCCGGATCTCGGTTGCGGAGTCCCCCGTCTTCCTCGCCGCGCAGGCCCGGGCGCGGAAGGAGGAGGGGGCGGGCAAGGACAAGGCCCCCGTGGTCGAGGTGTTCCGCAGGAGCTGGCGCGAGGTGCTGACGGCCATCGGCACCCGGTTCGGGGAGAACATCTCGTACTACGTCCTGACCTCCTTCCTCCTCGTCTACGTCACCACCCACCTCGGCCTGCCCAAGAGCAGCGCGCTGAACGCCGTACTGATCGGTTCGGCCGTCCACTTCGTCGCCATCCCCGCCTGGGGTGCGCTGTCGGACCGGATCGGCCGCCGGCCGGTGACGCTGCTCGGCTCGGCGGGCATGGCCGTCTGGGCGTTCGCCTTCTTCGTCCTGGTCGACTCGCGGTCCTTCGCGGTCATCACGGTGGCGGTCACCGCGGGTCTGCTGCTGCACGGCGCGATGTACGGGCCGCAAGCGGCATTCATCTCGGAGATGTTCGACACCGATGTCCGCTACTCCGGCGCCTCCATGGGCTCCCAGCTCGCCTCGATCGTCGCGGGGGCGCTGGCCCCGATCATCGCCGTCGAGCTGCTCAAGGACTACGACTCCTCCCTCCCGGTCTCCGTCTACCTCTGCGGCGCGGCCGTGGTCACCACATTCACGGTGGCGTTCGCGAGGGAGACCCGCGGCCGGAACCTGGCGGCGTACGGACGGGGTTCGTCCGCCACCGTCCCCGTACCCGGCCGGCGAGCCGCCGCCGCGGGGACGGGCCGGCCGTCCGACGCGGCCTGACCGCGGAGCCGGGGAATCGGGCCTCCCCCGTCGCAGGCCCGTCGGAAGGGCTGTCAGCATGGGCCGCGTGAACGATGCCTCCAGCACCCGCCCTCCCCTCGACAACCCGGTGGCGGCCGCGCTCCGCGCGCTGCTCGGCCTGCTGGCCGAGGGGGCGCCGGCCGAGCGGTTCGCGGCGGCCGCCCGGGGAGCGCGCAGCGGCGGCGCCGACCCGGCGGAGCTCGCCTTCGTGGAGGACGCCACCCGCGTGGCGCTGGACATCAGGCGGACCCTGGGTCAGCACCGGCGCCGGGAGGCGGAGTTGACCGCGCTGTTCGACACGGCCGGGGACCTCGCCGCCCTGCGCGACCTGGACGCCGTACTGCGGGCGATCGTCCGCAGGGCGAGGACCCTGTTGGGTACCGACGTCGCCTACCTCACCCTCAACGACCCCGCGGCGGGCGACACGTTCATGCGCGTCACGGACGGCTCCGTCTCCGCCGCCTTCCAGCAGCTGCGCCTCGGCATGGGCGAGGGGCTCGGCGGTCTCGTGGCGCAGACGGCCCGGCCCTACGCCTCCAGCGACTACGGTGCGGACGGCCGGTTCAAACACACCGCGGCCATCGACCGGGGCGTCGGCGAGGAGGGGCTGCGGGGCATCCTGGGCGTCCCGCTGCGCGTGGGGACGCGGGTGATCGGCGTGCTGTACGCGGCGGACCGCGCCGTCCGGGCCTTCGCCCCCGACGCGGTCGCGCTGCTGTCCTCGCTCGCCGACCACGCCGCTGTCGCCATCGACGGGGCCCGGCTGCTGGAGGAGACCCGGGCGGCGCTCGTCGAACTGGGCGGGGCCAACGAGACGATCCGCGCCCACAGCGAGGCGATGCGCCTGGCCACCGAAACCCACGACCGGCTCACCGATCTCGTGCTGCGCGGCGGCGACGTGGGCGATCTCGCGCGGGACGTCGCGGGCCTGCTCAGCGGCGGCATCGTGGTCCACGACGCCGACGGCACCGAACTGGCCCGGGTCCGCGCCGACCCGCTCGCCGCGCCGGTGCGGGGGGTGGCGGACTCGCGTACCGGCGGGCGCGCCGTCTCCGTGGACGGCGTCTGGGTCTGGGCGGTCATGGCGGGCCCCGAGCTCCTCGGCAGCGTCGCCCTGACCGGCCGGCCCGGCCTCACCGACTCCGAACGGCGCCTGTTCGAGCGGGCCGGCCTGGTCACGGCCCTGCTGCTGCTGTTGCGGCGTTCCATAGCGGAGGCCGAGGACCGGGTGCGCGGCGAACTGCTCAACGACCTGCTGACCCCTGAGGGGGCGGGCCGGGTCGACGACGGGGCGAGCCGGCGGATCAGGGCCCGCCGGCTGGGCCTGGACCTGTCCCGGCCGCAGGCGGTGCTGGTGCTCCAGTGCGACCCGGCGGCCCGGGGCCGTGTGGCGTCGGAGGCCGCCCGCCGGGCCCGCGCCGCCCGGGGGCTGTCCGGCGTGCATGAGGGGCTCGTCGTGATGGTGGTCCCGGCGGAGCGTCGGGGGGCGGTCCCGGCGCAGCGCCCGGGCGCCGCCCCGACCGAGCGCCCGGCGGCGACCCCGGCCGAGCGTCCCGGGGACTTGGCCCGCTCGCTGGCCGCCGAGCTGGGGCTCGCGCTCGGCACGCCGGTGACGGTGGGCGCGGCCGGCCCCGCCGACCGGCCTGGCGCGCTGCCGGCCGTGTACGCGGAGGCCCTGAGGTGCGTCGAGGCCCTGCGCACCCTCGGGCGCCCCGGCCAGGGCGCCGCCCTCACCGAGCTGGGGTTCCTCGGCGTGCTGCTCGGCGACCGCGCCGATGTGAGCGGCTACGTCGAGCGGGTGCTTGGCCCCGTCATCGCGTACGACGCCCAGCGCGGCACCGAGCTCGTCCGTACGCTGGACGCCTACTTCGCCCACGGCGCGAGCCTGTCCAAGGCGAAGGACGCCCTGCACGTCCACGTCAATACGGTGGTGCAGCGGCTGGACCGGATCCGCCGCCTCCTGGGTGACGACTGGAACGCCCCGGCTGCCGCCCTGGAGCTCCAGCTGGCCTTGCGTCTGTACCGTCTGACCTCGTGACTCACCGGTGAGCTATGTTTGATCACGAGTGGCATGAGAAGGAGGCCCGTCGGTGTCATCGGGGCAGCAGGAACGCGCTCAGGCGGCCGCCATCACGCCGGGCGGACAGGCCGCGGAGCACGAGCGCGCCCCCGCCGACCGGGTCCGGGCGCTGTTCGACGGGCACCCCCTGTCCCCCGGTCAGCGGCGGATCGCCCAGTACCTGATAGACCACCTCACCGAGGCCGCGTTCCTCTCGATCACCGAACTCGCGGAACGGGTCGGGGTGAGCCAGCCGTCCGTGACCCGTTTCGCGGCGTCGCTGGGTTTCAGCGGATATCCCGCCCTGCGTGAGGTGTTGCAGCCGATCGCGCTGAACGCGGTCGCCGGCCATCAGGAGAGCCGGGAGCAGATCCGCCACAACGAGCTCCAGGCGGCGGTGGACGCGGAGATCGAGAACCTGGAGAACGTGCGCAGGCTGCTGGCCGACACCGATCAGATCCTGGACATCGGCCGGGACCTGGCCCAGTCGGTCCCCTTGACCGTGCTCGGCCTGCGCATCTCCGTCTCCCTCGCGGAGTACTTCGCCTACGCGGCCCGGCGCATCCACCCCGACGTGCGCCTGGTGACGGGCGGGGGCAGCGTCGCCTACGACGCGCTGCTCCAGGCCCGCGCGGCGGGCGGCACCTGGGTGCTGGCCTTCGCCATGCCCCGGCACGCGAAGGAGACCCTGGCCGCTGTGCGGACGGCCCGCGGCGCCGGGCTGCGCGTGGTGCTGATCACCGATCCGACGCTGGGGCCCCTGGTGGAGGAGGCCGACGTGGTGCTCACCGCGGGCACCGGATCGCGGCTGGTTTTCGACTCGTACGCGGCGCCCGGGGTGTTGTCGGCGGCCCTCCTGCAAGCGATGGCCGATGCGGACCCGGAGCGGACGCAGGCGCGCCTCGAAGGCTATGAACAGGCCGCTGACCTGCACGGATTCTTCCTCTAGAGCGGAAGTTGAAGCTCCTTTTCCGGATGAAACCGTTCGCGTGAGAGACGCATGAATTTTTTCATACGCTTGCTTACTCGACGGTATATATGTTTACTGAGGCGCGGCCGGAATCCACCAGATGCCGGGGAGAGCGACCCCACGCCCTCCCGAGCGAGCACCCAGCAGCGAGCGACTCCTCCTCACGCCCGCTTCCGGGTACCCGATCCGGGCTTTCGGATCCCGTAGACCGCCGTGGCGGCCTCGATCAACCCCTGGGTCGAGGCCGCCCACCCCCTCTCGATCAGAGTTCGACACCACTCGGAAGCGACGAGAATGCCCCAGACGGCCTCTGCCACCCTCAGCCCGGACTGGCCCTGTCAGGTCAAGGCCCCCGGAAGTCACGACTGGGAACGCACCGCCATCCGCTGGCTGCGCGACCTGCTGCCGGCCCGTTACGCGGCGTACTCGACGCTCAACCGCCATCCCGTCCTCCTCACCCGGCACGCGCGCATCCAGCTCCAGCACGAGATGCGCGCGGTGCGGGTGGCCCTGGAGACCTGCCGGGCCGAGCTGCCCTCGCTGGGCGTCGCCGAGGCCGTCATCGAGAACACCATCCGGATGTACGCCGTCGAACTCGACCAACTCGCCCGCCTGGCCCGCGGCGTCCGCCTGATCACCGACGCCCTCCTCGTCAACGGGGCACCCCGCCGCCGCTAGGCCGTTCGCGGCAGCGTCGCCACCAGGCGGGCGCCGCCCCCGGGGGCGTCCTGGACCGAGAGGGAGCCGCCCAGACCCGAGGCGATGTCACGGGCTATCGCCAGCCCGAGGCCCGACCCTCCTTCGTCCCGGCTGCGGGCGTCATCGAGCCGCGTGAAGCGTTCGAAGACCCGTTCCCGGTCCGCCTCCGCGATACCGGGCCCGTCGTCGGACACCTCCAGCACCGCCACCCCCCGCTCCTCGTCCACCCGGAGGGACAGCGACACCCGCCCGGCGGCGTGGCGTTGCGCGTTGTCCAGCAGGTTCCTGACGAGCCGGGACAGCCACAGGGTGCTGCCGCGCACGGTCACTCCCGGGGCGAGCTGCGCCTCCACCGGGAAACGGTCGCCCCCGCGCGGGCGCGCCGCCTCCCGGGCGACCGCGGTGAGGTCGACCGGGGCGGCCGGAGCGGGCTCGGCGGTGTCCAGCCGCGCCAGCAGGAGCAGGTCCGCCGCCAGGTCCTGCAGCCGGACCGTGTCCTCCAGAGCGCCGCTGACCAGCTCGCCCCACAGGGCCGGGTCGGGATGCGCCCGCGCGACCTCCAACTGCGTGCGGAGCACCGTGATGGGGCTGCGCAGTTCGTGCGAGGCGTCCGCGATGAACTGCCGCTGGCGGATCCCCGCGGCTTCGAGCCGGTCCAGGGTCGCGTTCACCGTCACCGCCAGCCGGGCCACTTCGTCCTGGCTCGGCGGCACCGGCACCCGACGGTGCAGGTCGCGTTCGCTGATCTCCGCCACCTCCGCGCGGATCGCCTCGACGGGCCGCAGCGCCCAGCCGGTCACGCGCCAGGTGACGAGGGCCACGGTCAGGACGAGCAGCGGCACCATGACCGCCAGTGCGGCGGTGATCATGTCCCCGGCCGCGTCGGCCTGCCGCAGCGAGGTGCCCGCGTAGACGGTGACCAGCCCGACGCGGTGGCGGTGGTGACCTGTACGACGCGCTGACGGTGCTCCTCGCGCATCGGACGGCCGTTCCACGTGTCCCGGACCGTTCCGGGCCGTGCGGGGCGGACCCCGGAAAGGGCGGGACGGCCGGCGAGGTTGGGGCTCGCCGCCAGCACCCGGCCCCCGGCGTCCACGACCTGGAGGAAGTCCGTTCCGCGCCCGGCGGCCAGCACGGGGTCCAGCCGGCCTCCCGCCGCCATCCCCGCGGTGGCCACTGCCTGCCGCTCGGCGTCGGCCTGGGCGCTGCGCACCAGGTTCCCGTGGAGCAGCCCGATCAGCCCGAAGGAGACCGCCCCGAGGGCGACGGCGACCACGGCGGACGCGCCGAGCGTCGCCCGGGCGCGTACGGAACGGGGCCGCAGTCCGCCGGCCGGGAGCCGGCGTACGGCGAGGGCCCGCGCGCGCAGCCGGGCGCCCGGGCGGGACGTCCGCTCAGCCACCGTCGGCCGCCAGCCGGTAACCGGCGCCGCGCACCGTCTCCACCGCGGCCCGCCCGAAGGGTGCGTCGATCTTCCGGCGCAGGGCGCTGACGTGGACCTCCACGACGTTCAGGTCACCGTCGTAGGCGGCGTCCCACACGTTCTCCAGGATCTCGCGCTTGGACACCACCTCCCCGGGCCGCCGAGCCAGGTACTGGAGCACCGCGAACTCCCGCGAGGTCAGGCGCACTTCGGTCCCGCCACGCGTGCACCGTTGCGCGGCCGGGTCGACCACCAGGTCCCCGAGGGTCATCGTGTGGGGGCGGCGGCGGCCGGTGCGCCGGACCAGCGCGCGCAGCCGGGCCACCAGGACGACGTAGGAGAACGGCTTGGACAGGAAGTCGTCCGCGCCGGTGTCCAGGGCTTCGGCCTCGTCGTACTCGCCGTCCTTCGCGGTGAGCATCAAGATGCCCGACTCGCAGCCCGCCGCGCGCAGCCGGGCGCAGACCCGGTAGCCGTTGAGGCCCGGAAGCATGATGTCGAGCACGATGGCGTCGTAGTCGTGCTCGGCGGCCAGCCACAGCCCCTGGGTGCCGTCGTGGGCGACGTCCACCGTGAAGCCCTCGGCTCCGAGCCCCCGCTGCAGGGCGGCGGCCAGCCGCCGCTCGTCCTCGACCACCAGTACGCGCACGGGTCAAGGTTCGCAGGTCGCCACGCGCGGTTGCTGAAGAGGTCTTCAGCTCGCTTCAGCGCAGCTTCAGCATGCGCGGCGCACGATTGCCCTGCCGGGCGGAGCGCCCGGAGTACGCGAGGAGCAGCCACATGACCCATTCCACTCCCCAGCCTTCCGACGATCGGCCCGCGGACGACGGCGGGACGAAAGCGGTCCCGGCGGGCGCCGCGCCGGCGGGCCGTCGTGGCAGGCTCGTCCGGCTGACCCGGCAGGGGCGGACGCGCTGGGTGGCCCTCGGGCTGGTGGTGCTGGTCGGCGGCGGCGCCGCGGCGGCGGCCGTGGCGGTCGCGGAGCACCGGCACGAGGAGCGCGGGGGGCACGCGTCCTTCGCCGGGGAACACGGCCGGGGTGACGGCCCGAAGGGCGGCCGGGCGGACGGCAGGCCCCAAGCCCACGGCCGGAGGGAAGGCCGCGGCGCGGAGGACGGCGCACCCGGCTGGGGACGGCCGGGCCGGGAGGGAGGCGGTGCGAAGGCGGCCGCTCCCGTGCCGCTGCCCGCGCTGCCCGCCCCGCAGGCCGTGGACAAGGCGGCGGGAGCCGTCTCGGGCGGCAAGGTGGAGTCCCTGCGCGTGGTCGTGGAACAGGGCGGGGCGAGCGCGTGGGACGCCGTGGTCCTCGGCCCGGACGGCGTCAGGCACGACGTCACCCTCTCCGGGAGCGACGGCACGGTGACGGGCAACACCGTGCTGGAGAAGGGTCCCAGGGCCCCTCGCTGACGCCGGCGCTCAGCCGGTTGCCAGGAGGCGGGTGGCCGTCTCGCGCATCTCGACCTTGCGGATCTTGCCCGTGACGGTCATCGGGAACTCGTCCACGACGTGGACGTAGCACGGGATCTTGAAGTGCGCGAGGCGGCCTTCGCAGTACGCGCGGACGGCTTGCGCGGTCAGCGGCTCGGCGCCTTCGCGCATCCGGACCCACGCCATCAGCTCCTCCCCGTATTTGGCGTCGGGGACGCCGATGACCTGGACGTCCAGGACGTCCGGGTGTCCGTGGAGGAACTCCTCGATCTCGCGCGGGTAGATGTTCTCGCCGCCGCGGATCACCATGTCCTTGATCCGGCCGGTGATGCTCAGGTAGCCGTCCTCGTCCATGACGGCCAGGTCCCCGGTGTGCATCCAGCGTGCGGCGTCGACGGCTTCGGCGGTCCGCTCGGGCTCGCCCCAGTAGCCGAGCATGACGGAATAGCCCCGGGTGCACAGTTCGCCCGGTTCCCCGCGCGGGACGGTCCGCCCGGAGGACGGATCGACCACCTTGACCTCCAGGTGGGGGCCGACACGGCCCACGGTCGACACCCGGCGTTCGATCGAGTCGTCCGCGCGGGTCTGCGTCGAGACCGGTGAGGTCTCCGTCATGCCGTAGCAGATGGACACCTCCGTCATGCCCATCTTGTCGATGACTTCCTTCATCACCTCGACGGGGCAGGGCGAGCCGGCCATGATGCCGGTCCGGAGGCTGGAGAGGTCGTATCCGGCGAAACCGGGGTCGGCGAGTTCGGCGATGAACATCGTCGGCACGCCGTACAGCGAGGTGCACGACTCGGCCTCCACGGCCGCCAGGGTGGCCGCCGGGTCGAACGAGGGTGCCGGGATGACGAGCGCCGCGCCGTGGCTCGTACAGGCCAGAGCGCCCATCACCATCCCGAAGCAGTGGTAGAAGGGAACGGGGACGCAGACCCGGTCCTGCTCGGTGTAGTGGCACAACTCCCCTACGAAGAACCCGTTGTTGAGAATGTTGTGGTGGGAGAGCGTCGCACCCTTGGGGAAGCCGGTCGTCCCGGAGGTGTACTGGATGTTGACGGGATCGTCAGGGCTCAGCGCCGCCTGCGCCCGGGCCAGTTCGGCCGGATCGCCCTGCCGGCCGCGCTCCAGCAGGGAGGCCCAGAGGCCGCCTTCCAGCAGGACGATGAACTCCAGCTCCGGGCAGCGCGGGCGCACTTCCTCGATCATGGCCGCGTAGTCGGAGGTCTTGAACCGGTCGGCGGCGGCCAGCAGCCGGATCCCCGACTGCCGCAGCACGTACTCCAACTCGTGCGCGCGGTAGGCGGGGTTCACCGTGACGAGGACCGCCCCGATCTTGGCGGTGGCGTACTGCACCAGCGTCCACTCGGGACGGTTGGGCGCCCAGATGCCGACCCGGTCGCCCTTGGTGATGCCGAGGTCCAGCAGGCCGAGGGCGAGCGCGTCGACGTCCGCCGCCAGTTCCGCGTACGTCCAGCGGCGTCCGCCGGCCATGTCGACGAGGGCGTCGCGCTCGGGGAACCGGCGCGCGGTGCGGTCCAGGTTCTCGCCGATCGTGTCGCCGAGCAGCGGCACTTCGTGGACCCCGTACGCGTAGCTGGACTGTGCGGACACACGGCCTCCTGTAACCAGTGGTGCGCACGGGCCCGGCGGGCCCGCGCCCCCCTATGATCGCCGCGCGCGACCGCCGGGGCCAGGGCCCGGGCGGCGACATCGGGGGCGTCCGGTTCACATCGCCAGGAGTTCCTCCCCCAGTTCCTGCGGAAGGGAGCCGGTGTGGAGGACCCCGAGGGACTGCGTCGCGCGGGTCAGCGCCACGTACAGGTCGCTCGGCGCGATGTCCGCCGGCTCCACGACGAGCACCGTGTCGAACTCCAGCCCCTTGGCCTGGCGCGGGTCGAGCAGCACGACGGCGTGGGTGAGGTCAGGTTCCGCACCGGCGCGTACGCCGGGCAGCGCCGCGGCCAGGGCCTCGTGCAGCGGGCGCGGGGCGATGACCGCGAGGCGGCCCTCCGCGGGGGTGCCGGCGTGTACCGCCTCGGCGACCGCGGCGGGGAGGTCGTCCGCCGCCCGGGCCCAGGGCCGCACGCCCGTGGACCGCACGGAGCGGGGCGGCTCGAAGCCGGGGTGGCGGGCGCGGAGCACGGCGGACGCGACGTCCATGATCTCGGCGGGCGTGCGGTAGTTCACGCCGAGCCGCACCAGTTCCCAGCGGTTGCCGACGTACGGGGCGAGGACGCGCTTCCAGGAGCCGCAGCCCGCCTCGTCGCCCGTCTGGGCGGGGTCTCCGACCAGGGTCATGGAGCGGGTCGGGCAGCGCCGCATCAGCAGCCGCCACGCCATCGCGGACAGCTCCTGGGCCTCGTCGACGATGACGTGGCCGAAGGCCCAGGTCCGGTCGGCGGCCGCGCGCTCGGCGGCGCTGCGGTGGTCGGCCTCCTCGTGCCGCTCGGCCATGCGCTCCGCGTCGATGATGTCGTGCGCGGCGAGGTATTCGTTCTCGGTGTCCTCGAACTCGTAGGACTCCGAGCCCTGCGAGAGGTCCAGGACGCCCTGCGCGTACGCGATGCGCTCCAGCCGCTCCCGCTCCTCGGCGGCGCGGCGCGCGCTGTCGTCCTCGCCGAGCAGTTCGGCGGCCTCGTCGAGCAGCGGGATGTCCGCGGGCGTCCAGCCGGTCTCCGTCGCGGGCCGCCGGATCAGGTCGGCGTCGGCGGCGTCCAGGTACGTGGGGTCTTCGAGGAAGTCGGTGAGCAACTGCTCGGGGGTCAGGGGCGGCCAGAGGGTGTCGATGGCCGCGTGCACCTCGGCGCTGGTGGCGATCTCCTTGCCGAGCTGGGCGATGTCGTCGGGTCCCAGCAGGTTGGGGCCGCCGTACGGGTCCGCGCCGAGCCGGTCGGCGAGCTGCTCGGTGAGCGCGTCGATGACACGGAACGCGAAGTACGGGCGCGCCAGGTTGTGCGGGAGACCGGTGCCGCGGGCCCGGTCGCGGGCCTCGTGGGCCATCGTCCGGTCCAGCAGCAGCGTCCCGTAGTCGTCGTGGTCGATCTCCAGGGCCGGTTCGGGGACCACGGAGCTGTCCTCGCCGCTGCCCGCCGGGACGTTCTCCGGCAGCGCCTGGCGGTCGCCGACGACCCGGGCCAGTACCTCGGCCATCGCCGCGCGGCCCTTCACCGCCGCGGCGCCGGGGCGGTCGGTGCGGGTGGCGTGGACGCCGGGGAAGAGCTCGCCGACCGTGGCGAGGAGGACGCCCGTCTCGCCGAGGGAGGGCAGGACCTCGCCGATGTAGCCGAGGAACGCCGGGTTGGGGCCGACGATCAGCACGCCGCGCTTGGCGAGGAGCTCGCGGTAGGCGTACAGGAGGTAGGCGGCGCGGTGCAGGGCGACCGCCGTCTTGCCCGTGCCGGGTCCCCCTTCCACCACGAGGACGCCGGCGTGCGGGGAGCGGATGATCCGGTCCTGCTCGGCCTGGATGGTCTCGACGATGTCGTGCATCCGCCCGGTACGGGCGGCGTCGAGGGCGGCGAGCAGGACGGCGTCCGCGTCGGCCCCTTCGTGGCCGGTGCGTTCGGTGTCGGTGAGGTCCAGGATCTCGTCGTGCAGTGCGGTGACCTCACGGCCCCGGGTGGTGATGTGCCGGCGCCGGCGCAGCCCCATCGGGGTGTGGCCGGTGGCGAGGTAGAAGGGGCGGGCGACTTCGGCCCGCCAGTCGAGGACGAGAGGGGTGCGGTCGGGGTCGTCCTGCCTGATTCCGATGCGGCCGATGTGGTGGTCCCGGCCGTCGGAGAACTCCAGCCGGCCGAAACACAGACCGTTCTCCCCGGAGTTCAGAGCGGAAAGCAGACCCGACTGCTCGGCGACCAGCACATCGCGCTCCAGGCGCGCCTGCAACCCGCTCCCCGGCTCGGCGAGCGCGCTCCGGACGGCGCGTTCGGCCTGGTCACGCAGGTCGTCGAGGCGTGCGTAGAGCCCGGTGATGAATTGCTGCTCATTCCGGAATTCCTCGGTTGACAATTCCACTCCTGACGCGATACAATGTCCACGTAAAGCTGCTTCACGCTCTCCCTCGTACTGTCGATACGGGTCGACGTGAAATAACCAATATACGCAGAGAATCACCCCGGCCGCCATTGAGGTCCGGGGCTTTTTTGTCGTGGGCTCCCGGCTCCCGTCCGCCTCCGCCGCCCCACTAGGGTGGGATGGCCGAAGTACCGAGAGATGCCGGGCCGCGGTGTGGCCGCGTGGCAGGAGATGGAGCCCCCATGGACGTTCAGCACTTCACGCGGATCGCCGCGTTCATCGAGGCGCGCCTCACCCCCCTGTTCGCCGCCGAGACCGGCAGCGAGAACGGCTTCGCGATGGACGACACCTCCCGGGCCCTGCGCGCGCTGCGCAACGCGGTGCTGGAGGCGTCCGCGGTGAAGGGCCTCATCGAGAAGCGGGCCGAGGCCGAGCCCGCCGTCCGCCGCGTCATCGACCAGTCGGTGGAGCACCACTGGGACGTCCTGCGCGGCATCGCCCGCCAGTGGGAGGACCACCCCGACTTCGTCCGGGAGTTCAAGCGCCACGCCTGGGAGCTCGACGGGGTGCCCGCCGCGGGCTGACCCCGCACGACACGGTCCGTCCTGACGCCCTGTGGCCACGCGGTGCGCCATCGTGGTCGCATGACGGAGCAGAGGTTCGACGTCTGGGCCGCGGGAGACGCCTACGAGAGGTACATGGGGCGCTGGAGCCGCCTCGTGGCCGACCGGTTCGTGGACTGGCTGGGCGTTCCGGACGGCGCGGTGTGGCTCGACGTCGGCTGTGGCACGGGCGCCTTGACCTCCTCGGTGGCCCGGCGGGCCCGCCCGCGCCTGGTCGTAGGGGCCGACCGTTCCGCCGGCTTCCTCACGGCGGCGCGCACCGCCGTGGCCCCGCCGGCCCGGTTCGTGCTCGCCGACGCGCTTTCGCTGCCGGTGCGCGAGGGGTCCTGCGACGCCGTGGTCAGCGCCCTCGCCCTCAACTTCCTCCCCGCGCCGGACGCCGCGGTCGCCGAGGCGGCGCGCGCGGCGCGCCCGGGCGGGCTCGTCGCGTGCTACGTGTGGGACTACGCCGAGGGCATGGAACTCCTGTACCACTTCTGGGAGGCGGCCTCGCGACTGGATCCGACCGCGGCCGCCGTGGACGAGCGGCGCCGCTTCCCGCTGTGCCGCCCGGAGGAACTGCGCTCCCTGTGGACCGCGGCGGGGCTGGACGGCGTGCACGTCGCCCCGATCGAGGTGCGGGCCGACTTCGCCGCGTTCGCCGAGCTGTGGGAGCCGTTCCTGGCGGGCCAGGGTCCCGCCCCCGGCTATGTCGCGGCCCTCGCCCCGCCCGGGCGGGAGCGGCTGCGCGGAGCCCTGCGCGATCGCCTGCCGGTCCGGCCGGACGGCTCCCTCACGCTGGGCGTGCGCGCCTGGGCCGTCCTGGGCCGCAAGCCGTCCCCCGGCGCCCCCGGCGCGGCCTGAACAGCCGCGCCGGATCACCGCCCCGGATCACCGCGGCCGGCCACCGCGCCGGGTCAGGAGATGCGCATGTTCGCCATCATGCCCATCGCCCCGTGGTCGAACAGGTGGCAGTGGTAGACGTACGTACCCCGGTACCCGGTGAAGGTCGCCTGGATCTTCACCGTCTCGCCCGGCTTCAGCGGCACGGTGTCCTTGAGCCCGGTCTCCGGGCCTTCGGTGACCGCCTGGCCGTTGCGTTCCAGCACCCGGAACTGCACCAGGTGCATGTGGAAGTTGTGCGGCGCGTACTGGTTGGCGTTGTGGACGGTCCAGATCTCGGTGGCACCGTAGGCGATCTCGGTGTCGATCCGGTTCATGTCGTACGTCTTGCCGTTGATGTACGCCATGCTGCTCGGGGCGCCCGTCTCGTCCATCCGCATCTCGATGCTGCGGTCGACGGTGGCGGTGGGCATCGGCGGGAGCGTCCTGAGCTGCGCCGGGACCACGCTGTCGTCGCGCGCGGACCGCGTGACGCGGAACTGGAGGACCGCGCCGATCTCGTTGGCCGGCTCGTCGCGGTCGATGTGCTTGTTGCGGAGCTCGATGACGGTGCCGACGGGGTAGCGGGAGAAGTCGATGACGACGTCGGCCCGCTCGCCCGGGGAGATGGACACCGTGTCGGTGCGGTAGGGGGCGGTCAGCAGGCCGCCGTCGGTGCCGATCAGCACGAGTTCCGAGTTGTCCGCGAGGCTCAGGCCGAAGAACCGCTGGTTGGCGGTGTTCGTGAAGCGCAGCCGGTACTTGCGTGCCGCGACCTCGAAGTAGGGCCATGCCTTGCCGTTGGCGAGGATGACGTTGCGGTGCCGGAAGTCGCCCATCTCGTAGACCAGTTCACCGGTGTCGGTGAAGCGGGCGTCGCGCAGCGAGATGGGGACGTCGTAGCTTCCCGACGGCAGCCCCAGCCGGCGTTCGGTGTCGTCGGTGAGGATGTAGGTGCCCGTCATGCCGCGGAAGACGTTCTCCGACTCCATGTGGTGGGCGTGGTCGTGGAACCAGAGGTTGGCGTGCGGCTGCGTGTTGGGGTACGTGTACGTCTTGCTGCCGCCCTTGGCCGCGATGAGGTCCATCGGGGAACCGTCGCTGTCCTGCGGGACGTGGGCCCCGTGGAGGTGGATCGAGGTGGGCACGTCCAGCGAATTGGTCTGCTTGACCACGACCCGGCGGCCCGACTCCGCCTTGATGACGGGGCCGGGGAAGGAGCCGTTGAAGGTGCGCAGCTTGGTGGTCAGCCCCGGCACGACCTCCTTGGAGGCTTCCTTCAAGGTCATCCGGTAGTAGCTGGTGGTGCTCGTGGTGAGGTACGGCTGGAGCACCGGCGCAAGCGGCATCCGCTGCGTGAACTTCGCTATGCCGGCCGGGTCGAGCTCGGCTCCGGCGGCGCGGGGCTCGTCCGCGGAGGCGTTCACGACCGGCAGCAGCATGCCGCCCGTTCCGATGATGCTGGTGGCGGCCACGCCTGCCCGGACGACGGTCCTACGACTGATCACTGTTCCCCCGAGGGTGCTGCCCCGGCGACTGACGCGCCGGCGGGTTGACATGTAGGCGGTAGTGGATGGTTCAAGTGTGCGAGTGGGCGGTCGTGACTCACTCGTGTGCCGCACAAGCCCCGCAGGGCCAGGGGCGAACTCCCGCCAAGCAGCGCCATCCGGCCAAAACTTTGGCATGGGCCTGACATTTCAAGACCCCTGTGCGACCTTCCGTGGACGTGCACGAAGGCTCTCTCCCCCGGCCCGCCCCGGGTACCCCACACCCGCGACGGCCGGGCGCACCGTGGCGGGGCCCTCCGGGCCCCGCCCGTACACCCCCACACGTACGTGGCAAGGAGGAGCGACATGAGGAAGTTCCCGACCTGGCCGGGCGTCACCGTGCTGGTCGCCGCGGTGGTCCTCGGCGGATCCACGACGGCTCTGGCCCTCGGGCCCACCGTCGACCAGAAGGTGGACGGCGTCATCGTCGTCTCGGGCAACACCTGCAGCTGGACGAACGCCGCCACCAGCGCCGTCCCGCCCGGCACCCTGACCGTCGACCGGGCCGGCATCAACGCCCCCGGCGGCAACCTGTCCTGCGGGGGCGGCATCACCGCCTCCCTCAACAACAACCCGGTGTTCACCTTCGACGACGCGAACGGCGTCGCGAGGACGGACGCCATCGACATCAACGGCAAGATGAGCTTCGTCTCCTGCCGGTTCAAGGCGACCAACATCGTGTGGAACCGTGACGGCTCCACCCGCCGGTACGTGAACCAGGCCTTCACGGCGACCAAGGTCTCGGGCAGTTTCCTCTGTCCGGGCTCGGTCACCACGGCCGCCGGCGACGCCTCCATGCTGTTCCACTGAAAACCTGCGGTCCCGCTGACCGGATGCGCGCCGAAGGGTCCCGGGAACCCGCGGCGCGCATCACGTCACTGCGGGCGCAGGGAGCGCCAGATGCTGTCCGGCAGCAGCTTGGTGGCCTCGGCCAGGTCGATCTCGTACGTGCTCGACAGCCAGCGCCGGGCGGCCTCCGCGACCGGCCCCATGACCAGGACCTCGATCACCGGACCGGGCATCATGGCGATCTCGCCCTTCGCCACGCGGGCGCCGAACCACTGCGCCATGGGCCGGAGCATGACGGCCTTCGCGGCGGAGATCTCCTCGGCGTGGACGGCGAGGTAGCCCGAGTAGGCCGACGCGTGCAGGAAGAGCGCGGCGTCCCGCTGTTCCTCGGTGAAGCGCAGGTACGACCGGACCAGCGCACGGACGCCGGTGCGTGCCGTCCGGGTACGGAGCAGGGCGGAGATCATCTGCTCGAACAGCTCGCCCATGCAGCGGGTGTAGAGGGCGGCCGCGAGGCCGTCGAAGCTGCCGAAGTGGTGGTACAGGCTGCCGAGGCTCACTCCACTGGCCTTGGTGACGGCGTTGACGGTGAAGCCCTGCTGTCCGGCCTCCGCGTACACCTGCAGCGCGGAGTTCAGGACCAGGTCGACAGTGGCCTGGCCACGCTGTTGCTTCACCATTCGGGTCAGCGTAGAGCAGAAACCGGCCGGCACCGCCCCCGGGAATCCGACCCGTTCCGGCATGCGGTCACCGGGGGCGCGGTGTCAGCCGGACCACGGCCGCCCGGCCGTCGGCGCGCAGCGTCCGGTTGCCCGGACCGGTGACCAAGGCGGCGTCGTAGGGGCCGAGTCGGAGGCGGTCGCCGAGCACCGCCGGAGCGTCCAGCGCCACCACCAGCAGGGTCGCGCGGGGCGGTACGGCGAGCACCACGTCGCCGCGTACGACGGCGACTTCGGCCTCCACGGCCTCCCTGCGGTACATCACGTTGAAGTTCACGACCGGTCCCCCGAGGAGCCGGCATTGCGTGGGCCGGTCGCCGGGGAAGCGCTGCGGGGCGAAGCGTTCGTCCACGACCCGTCGCACGCCGCCGATCGTCAGGTCCATGCCCGCGCCTTCGGCGAGGGTGAGCGTCCGGTCCACTCCGGGAAATGCGGAGAACGGCCCGTCGGCGCTCACGTCGGCGAGGCTGGCCCGCCAGAGGAAATCCTCCATGCCGGCGCCCTCGGGCCAGGCCGCGATCTCCCGGGTGACTCCCCCGCCGTTCTTCCACGGAGCCGCCGGACGCGCGGCCGCGCGCAGCACGCGCACCCCGCCGTCCGCGCCGTCGGTGGTGCCGTCCGTCATCTCGCCGCCCTTCCGGGCCCGGGTACGCCCCCGGGCCCGGCCGAGACTAGCCGCTAAGGGCTGACCGCGAGGTCGTCGGCGTAGACCGGACCTTGGCCGTACCAGCCGTGCAGGTACACGGTGACCGCGCCGGAGGTACCCGTGGTGAACGGAACGCTCAGCCGGGTCCAGCCGGCCGAGCTGGTCCACGTGCTGCCGTTGGCCCCGCCGCGCACGCCGAGGTAGGCGTAGCTGCCCTGGACCCAGCCACTGAGGGTGTAGGCGGTGTTGGGCGCGAGGGTGAGGGTCTGCGTGCACTCGCCGCTCTGCGCGGAGGTCGGCGAGGCCTTGAGGGCGTACGAACCCCCGTGCACGGGGGTGGTGACGACGGCGCCCCCGCTCTCGCAGGTCCAGGGCGCGAGCGAGCCGCTCTCCAGGCCACCGTTGACCAGTGCCCCGCTGTCGCCGCCCGGACCGGGGACGGTCAGGGTGAACGCGGCCGAGTGGGTGAGCCGGCCGCCGGTGGCGGTGACGGTCAGCGGGTAGCGGCCCGGCGCGGCCGAGGAGCCGACGGCGACCGTGAGCCGGGCGGAGCCGCCCGCCGTGACGGTGGCGGGGCTGAGGGTGGCCGTGACCGCGGCGGGGGCGCCGGTGACGGTCAGGGTGAGGGGTTGTGCGGCGCCGGAGACGACGGCCGTGCCGACCGTCGCGGTGGCCGTGGCGCCGGGGGCGACGGAGGCCGACCCGGGGGTGACCGAGACGGAGAAGTCGTCCACCACCGGCCCGCCGCCGCCCGTGAAGGGGGCGAACGTGTGGGTGAAGAACCACGGTTCCTGGGCGATGCCCGAGCAGGTGTCGGATCCGCCGGTCCCCGGGCAGCCGCCGTTGTCGCGCTGGAGGGCCCAGAAGGAGAGGGTGTTGATGCCCTTGGCGGTGGCCCAGTCGTAGACGGCCGTCGCGTCGGCGGTGGTGAAGGTCTCCGCAGGGCCGTAGTCGTCGATGCCGGGCATCTCGGTGACGCCGATCATCCCCCAGAGCTGGGCGGGGGTCTTGCCCGGGTAGAGCGTGGTGAGCTGGTCGTGGAGGCCTTCGGCGGCCGTGCGGGTGTCGTCGGCCATGTGGTGCGTGGCGCCGTCGTAGTAGTCGAAGGTCATCAGGTTGACGACGTCGACCTGCGCGCCCGCCGTCTTCGCGCTCTTGAGCACGGCCAGTCCGCTGCTCGCGAGGCCGCCCGTGGTGGTGGGGAGGGTGTAGGAGACCTGGAGGGGACGGCCGGCCGCCGCGGCCCAGTCCTGCACCTTCTTGATCGCCTGGTTGCGGCGGTCGATGCCGGCCTTGTTGGTCAGCGAGTTGTCCTCGATGTCCATGTCCAGGCGGGTGATGTCGTAGGTGGTGATGACCTTTTCGTACGCGGCGGCGATGGAGTCCACGTTGGTGCAGCTGTCGGCGATCTCGGTCCCGCCGTTGTCGGCCGCGTAGCCGCCGAACGAGGGGATGACGTCCCCGCCGCGCGAGCGGATGGTGGCGAAGTCCGCGCCGAAGACGGAGGCGGAGACGGGCTGGGCGGTACTGCCGTTCCAGTACGGGGTGCAGGAGCCCTTGGCCTCGGTCTGCACGAAAGCCATGGTCAGGTACTTCGCGCCGGACTTCTGCGCGAGGTCGGCGGGGCTGTCGGAGGAATACGCCTCGAAGTACGGGGCGAACACGTGGGCGGGCAGTGGCGTCGCGGCGTGCGCGGCGCCACTGCCCGCTCCGAGGACCAGGCCGGCGGACGAGGCGAGGGTGGCGAAGGCGGCCAGTAAGGAGTGAACGGGGCGTGGACGTCGTCTCATCGAAGCTCCCGGTGGGGCGCGAGCGAACGGGCGGACGCCTCATGATTGGTCTGGACCAGCCGGAGGTCAAGGGTCCAGACCAATCGGAACCGTCACGACTGCGGCCCCAACACCCCTTGCCGGGCGTGCCGTTGCGGGAAAACGTCCCCGTCAGTGCAGGATGCCCGCCTCGCGGGCGGCGCGGATCCAGGACGGGAACTCGGACAGGAGACGGTCGTATAGTTCGGGGTCGGAGAGCCGGTCGATGTCGTCCACGGCGAAGAAGCCGACGTTGTCGACACGGCGGCCGGCCATGGTGTCGAAGCGTTCCAGCACGCCGAACCCGGCCCGGCCGAGGCCGACGAACTGCCAGAACACCGGCTCCTCGACGGCCGCGCGCAGCTCCCGCTCGATCTCGTCGTTGCGGTAGACGCCGCCGTCGGAGAAGAACAGGACGAGGGTCGGGGCGGGCACCGGGTGGTCGCGGACGTACGCGCGCACCTCCGCGATGACCCGCTGCTCCTCGTTCTGGAAGCCGACCGCACGCATGTCGACCTGGCCCGGGAGCAGCCCCTTGGCCGGCTTGTTCCGGCCGAAGAGGCTCATCTGGCCGACCCGGACGTGCAGGCGCAGCCATTCGGGGAGCTCGGCGATGGCGAGGTCGGGCAGCCGGGCCGGGTGGGTGGCGAAGGTCCAGGCCTGCATCTCGCCGTCGTCGTCGAGCTGCGCCGCGACGGCGGCCATCCGCTCCACGACAGCGGCCACCGTGCCGCGCGAGTACAGGGTGGACATGGAGCCGGACGCGTCGAGCACGAGGATGACGCGGGCGCTGACTCCAGCGGCGCCGCTCTTGGTCAGGCTGACGGCGACCTGCTGCTTGCGCAGGGAGAGGCGCTCGCGCATGTCGGCGGGCAGCTGCTCCTCGCCCTTGACCATCCGGACGGCGGCCACGGGCGTGGGTGCGGGTGCGGGTGCGGCCACGACCACGGGCGCGGGAGCGGGCGCGGGAGCCCGCGTAGCCGTAGCCGTCGGCGCCGGCGCGGGAGCCTGCGCCGGCGGTTGGTCGTCCACGGTGATGCCGAAGTCGGTCGCCAGTCCGGCCAGGCCGCTCGCGTACCCCTGTCCGACCGCCCGGAACTTCCAGGCGCCCGCGCGCCGGTAGAGCTCGCCGCTGATGTACGCCGTCTCGGTGTCGGCGGTCATGTCGAAGCGGGCGAGCTCGGCCCCCGAGGCCGCGTCGAGCAGCCGCAGGTGCAGTCCCGGTACGCGACCGAAGCTGCCGCCGTCGGCGGAGGCGCACAGCACGACCCGCTCGATCTCCGGCTCCAGGGTGGCCAGGTCGACGTCGAGCGCGTCCGTGCCCGGCTGTTTGCCGAGGTGGCGTACGGTGCCCGAGGCGTGCCGCGGCTGGTTGTAGAAGACGAAGTCACCATCGGAGCGGACACGCCCACTGCCCGTCAGCAGGAGTGCCGACGCGTCCACGTCCGGTACCCCCGGCCCGGCCGACCAGCCGAGCACGGCTCTGACGGAGGCTGACTCGACGGGCAGGTTGGCGCCTTTGCTCAATGTCGTCACGGCGCACAGTCTGCCCCTCCGCCCCGCCGGGACGGAACGTCCGCGCGGGGAACGACCGCGCGCGGAACGCATCCCGCGGCCAGGCGCCTGCAACGCGGCGAGGCCCGCACCTCACGGTGCGGGCCTCGCCGTCGGTCACACGCCAAGATTGCGTCAGGCGGGAACGATGTTCTCGGCCTGGGGGCCCTTCTGGCCCTGCGTGACATCGAAGTTCACCTTCTGGCCTTCCTGAAGCTCACGGAAGCCCTGGGTGGCGATGTTCGAGTAGTGGGCGAACACGTCAGCGCCGCCACCGTCCTGCTCGATGAAGCCGAAGCCCTTTTCCGCGTTGAACCACTTCACGGTGCCAGATGCCATATGAGTTTCTCCTTCGGGGCTGTACCCGGACCCACACTGTGCGGGAACCGGTGTTGAAGTAATGATTGCCCCGTCCGAAAAGCATCGGAAAAAAGTTTTTGGGAACCACAACTGCAACTGCGCTGACCGTAGCACAGTGCAGGCCCTCCGGCACGGAAGGTTTCCGCTTTTTCATTCCCAACGCCGTGAATCTTCACCGGCATTCGACGGATTTCTGTTCCGCCGGCGACAGATATTCGTCAGCCGCGGAAGGCCTCCGGCCGCTCGGGCGAGGCCTCCGCGAGCGCCTTGGTGACCGCTTCGACGCCCGCGCGCAGGCCGTACACCGGGGTGCCGGGCTGCTGGCGCCAGGAGTCGTCGATGCCGCCCGCGTCGACGGTGTCGAAGCCGAGCTCGTCGATGAGCGCGCGTACGGTCTTCTTCGCCGCCTCGTCGTCACCGGCGACCGGCAGCGCCATCCGGTCGGGAGCCCCGGCCGGCCGCGGCCGTTCGAGGATGTCGGCGGCGTAGGTGCCGTTGAAGGCCTTGACGACGGGGTGGCCCAGGTGGTTCCCGGTCCAGCGGCTCTCGGTCAGGCCGTCGTCCTCGATGCCGGGGATGCGGCCGTCCCGCTCCCGGGGGTAGTAGTTGCAGGTGTCGATGACGGCGAATCCCTCCGCCGCGCCGTCGAAGAGCCGGGCGGGCAGGTCGGGCACGTTCTTGAGCGGGACGGTGACCACGACGACCTCCGCCCCGCCGGCCGCCTGGGCGACCGTGACGGGCGTGGCGCCGGTCTCCTCCGCTAGCGCCGCCAGCGTTTCGGGTCCCCGGGAGTTCGCCACGGAAACCTGGTGTCCGAGGGCGGTGAGCCGGCGGGTGAGGTTGCCGCCGATGTTGCCGGCGCCGATGATGCCGATCTTCATGAGCTCTCCAGTGCAGTGCGCGGTTTCGGGTATCGCCTTTGTCCGAACCCCACTGGACCGCACGGCATTCCTGATCCTTCGGCACGGCCTGGTGGATTTTCAGCCATTTCCCGCGGCGCGAGAACCGGAGCGGGCCCCGGAGCGGTCTTTCCGGGCAGTGCCGGGGACCGTACCGGCGCGTTTCGCATCACGGGGAAAGGTACGAAAATATGCCCAAGCTTTTGACCAAGCGCACGGCCATCGCCTTCGCCGGCGCGGCGACCGCCGCCGCGGCCGCGCTCTCCCTCACCTTCGTCACCCACGCGTCCGCCTCCGCGCCCGCCCCTGGCACCGCTCCGGCGGCGGCCGCGCTGCCCTCCGTGTCGGGCAGCCCCGAGGGCGCGTTCACCCGTATCGCCGACTTCTACGGTTCCTACATCGACGCGGTGTACGACGGTGACGGCAAGACGGCCGACCAGCTGCGCGCCTCCTACCTCTCCAAGCCCCTCCAGCAGGAGCTCCGCCAGTGGGAGGAGGCCAACCACGCCAACGGCGTACTGCGGGCCCAGAACGTGCCCCTCCAGTGGAAGGTCGCCTCGACCGGCAGCGGGACGGGCAAGACGAACGCCACGGTCACCCTGACCTGGGGCGGCGGCGACACCACGCAGATCCACGTGCAGGCCGACCTCAAGACGCGCAAGATCACCTCGATCGAGGACTGATCCGCGCACCGACGCGCGAGGGGGGCCCGCCGCCGGCGGGCCCCCCTCGATGTCATCCGTGACGCCTACGCCCCACTCGCGTCGAGCATGTCCTCACGCTCGACGAGCTTCACGCGCTCGCGGCCCTGCGGTTCACCCAGCGCCTTCTCCGCGGCGTCCAGCTTGTACCAGCCCTCCCAGGTGGTGAACCGGACCTGCCGCTCCGCCAGGAACGCCTCCACGGCCTCCGGCGCGGGCGAGGCCGGGGTCAGCAGCCGCCCCTCGGCGTGGTCGGCGAGCAGGCTCGCCACCGTCTCGTTCGCGTCGCCCTTGGTGTGGCCGATCAGGCCGATGGGGCCGCGCCGGATCCAGCCGGTGACGTACGTCGAGGGCAGGTGCGCACCGGCCTCGATCACCCGGCCGGCCTCGTCGGGGACCGTGCCGGACTCCACGTCCCAGGGGAGCTTGGGCAGTTCGTCGGAGAGGTAGCCCACGGCCCGGTACACCGACTGGACGTCCCAGTCCGTGAACCGGCCCGTGCCCTTGACGTTGCCCGTGCCGTCGAGCTCCGTGCGCTCGGTGCGCAGGCCCACCACCCTGCCGTCCTCGCCGAGCACCTCGACGGGCGATTCGAAGAAGTGCAGGAACAGCTTGTGCGGGCGGTCGCCGGTGTCGCGGATCGCCCAGTTCTCCAGGGTCTTGGCGACCATGTCCGCCTGCTTGTTGGCGCGGCGGGCGGCGATCGAGCCCTCGTCGTAGTCGATGTCCTCGGGGTTGACGATGACCTCGATGTTCGGCGAGTGGTCCAGTTCCCGCAGCTCCATGGGGCTGAACTTCGCCTGCGCCGGGCCGCGACGGCCGAAGACGTGCACTTCGAGCGCCTTGTTCGCCCGGAGGCCTTCGTAGACGTTCGGCGGGATCTCGGTCGGCAGCAGTTCGTCCGCCGTCTTGGCGAGGATGCGTGCGACGTCGAGGGCGACGTTGCCGACGCCCAGGACCGCGACCTTCTCGGCCTCCAGCGGCCAGGTGCGCGGGACGTCCGGGTGGCCGTCGTACCAGGAGACGAAGTCGGCGGCGCCGTAGGAGCCGTCCAGTTCGACGCCGGGGATCCGCAGCTCGCGGTCGGCGGTGGCGCCCGTGGAGAAGATCACCGCGTCGTAGAACGCGCGCAGCTCGTCGAGGGCGATGTCGTTCGGGTAGTCGACGTTGCCGAAGAGGCGGACCTGCGGCTTGTCGAGCACCTGGTGCAGGGCGGTGATGATGCCCTTGATGCGCGGGTGGTCGGGGGCGACGCCGTACCGGATCAGGCCGAAGGGGGCCGGCATCCGCTCGAAGAGGTCGATGGAGACGCCCGGTTCGGCGGCCGCCTCGGACTTGAGCAGCGCGTCGGCCGCGTAGATACCGGCGGGGCCGGCGCCGACTATCGCTACCCGCAGAGGGCGAGGCATGTGTGGGTTCCCTTCGACCGACAAACTGGCTGATCAAGGTGAACCCTAAGCTAAGGCCACCCTAACCGGGCACCCGCCCCCTGCTTATGACCTCATAAACGACTCTTATGACATCCCAAAGGGCCGCTTTGGGGTTCGGGACGGTGTGCTCAGGCCTCGTACTCGGTCAGGTCGATGAAGTGGACGTCGAGCAGGGCGCCGGAACCGGGCGCTTCGACCCGCCGCTCCGACTCCATGCCCAGCTTGCGGATGACGTTCTCGGACTCCTCGTTGCCGGCCCGGTTGACCGCGATCACCCGGTCCAGCCCCCGGTCCTGGAGGGCGAACTCCAAGGTGGCCTGCGCTGCTTCCGAGGCGTAGCCCTGTCCCCAGAACGGCCGGCCCAGACGCCAGGTGATCTCCACGGCGGGCATGACCTCGGGAAGCCACTGCGGCACCGTCAGGCCGACGGCGCCGATCAGCTCGCCCGAAGCCAGCAGCTCTACGGCGAACGGGCCGAAACCCTCCTCGTCCCACTCGTCCTCCCAGCGCTCGATGGCGTCGGCCGTCTCGTCCAGGTCGAGCGTGGATCCGTCACCGATCCAGCGCATCACCTCGGGGTCGGCGTTGATCTCCGACAGCGGGACGAGGTCGTCGTCGGTCCAGCGGCGGAGCAGGAGGCGGGGGGTACGGATCTCGGTCATGCCCTCATCCTGCCGAACCCGGCCCCACCGGGGTTAATCGGGCCGGTTGTCCGGACCCCGCGGCGGGACTTTCACGGACGGCGCAGCAGGTAGCGGACGGCGCCGTCCACGCAGGTGTCCCGCTCGAACCCGGCCCGCCGGACCACGGCGTGCGAGGGCGCGTTGCCGGCGTCGACCACGGCGAGCAGCGCGGTCGGCCCGGGCTGCGAGAAGACCCAGCCGGCCAGGGCGCGCAGCGCTTCGGTGGCGTGTCCGCGGCCCCGGGCCGAGGGCAGGAGGTCGTAGCCGATCTCCGCCCGGCCCTCGGGGTCGGGGGCGCCGTGGAAGCCGATCCCGCCGATCGCCCTGCGGTCGGCCTCACGGACGATGACGTACGGGCCCCAGCCGGGGTGGTACTCGCCGACCTCGCGCGCCAGGCCCAGCATTCCGGCGGCGATCCTGGTCCCCTCGGGCGGGCCGTCCTCGGCCCAGACGAAGCCGCCCGGACCGCCCGTGTGCAGGTCGGCCGCGGCCGAGGGGCTGACCTCGCACAGTACGACGCCCTCCCCGCGGACCGGGTCGGCGTACCAGCGCCAGTGCCGCCGACGGGGCAGGCCGGGGAGGTCGGCCCGGCCGGTGGCCGCCAGGAGCGCGTCCCACGCGTCCGCCCCGGCCGGGCGCGGTGCGTGCGGGAAGAGCCGGTCGAGGACCAGGGCGCTGGTGTGCGCGGAGCCGGTCCAGCCGGTGGCGCCGAGGCCGTGCAGGATGTCGTGGGTGTGCAGCAGCACCTCGGCGGCGCCCATCGCGGCGAACCCGTCGGCGCCGGCCGCCCCGGCGGGGTGCCAGGCGCGGTCGTCCGGGCGGGCCGCGAGGACGGTGGCCGCCAGCACGCGTCCGCTCGCCTCGACGAGGTCCGTCAGGGGGCCGGGGGTGGTGCCGGGGGCGACGTCGAGCCTGATCGGCAGCCAGGACGCGGGCGCGCGGGCCGCCAGCTGCGCGGCGAAGGCCGTCAGGTCTGCGGCGAGGTGGACGGCGGTGTCGTGGCAGCTCCACTCCAGCCCTGCCGCCGGCCGGGACCAGTCGCGGTCCGCGACCTCGCGCAGGGCGGCGACGGCTTCCCCGACGGTACGGGTGAGGTCGTGGGCGGTGAAGGGGGTCATGACGTGGACCTTAGGCCCTGCCCGGAACGGCGGCCGGGCCGCCCCGGACCGACCGGGGGACGCGTTCAGTCGGGCAGGCCGGAGCCGCAGCGGGAGCAGTAGCGGGCATCCCGTTCCGAGGCGAGCCGGCCGCAGTCCGCGCACACGCGGTGCAGGAGGCAGGCCGTCTCCCCGCCCTCGGCGGCGGGGGGCGCACCGATCCCGAGGCCGGGGCGGCGGGGATGGACCGTGAGGTAGGCGATGCCGTCGGGGCCGGCGGTGAGGGAGCGCCGGGTGTTCCTGGAGAGCAGGGCGGCGGTGTGGGGCCGCAGAGGCTGGGGCCCGTCCTCGGTGTCGAGCCGGCCTCCGCCCTCGACCACGACCAGCAGTACGTCGAGCGCCGGCTCGCGGTGTTCGGCGATGGCTTGGCCGGGCGGCAGCCGGATGAGGTTGGCGTCCAGTACGCGCCCCGCCTCGGTCAGCCGCCAGAGCGCGCCGGTGGCGTCGGCGGGCGCCTGGGCGATGACCGCGTCCAGGTCGGTGGGGGCACCGGCGAGGTGCGAGCGCGTGGTCATGTTCGTCCTTCCTGGTCCCTGAACGGGAGTCCCCCGGTCCCCTCGGCGGGGATCCCCCGTCCCTCGACGGGAGTGCCCGGTGACCTCCGCAGTCATACACGATCGGTTCCGGTCATTCGCGGCCGATGGGGCTTTTGCCCACCCCCGCCGACCGCTGTCGTACGCCTGAGCGATAAGATCGGGCCACCGCTCCCCCGCCCCGCCCCTGCGCCGTGAACCCCGGCTCGGCCGCCCCGCACCGGAAAAAACCCTGCCCCACATGAGTTCCGACACCGCCCTGTATCCGACTCCGCCAGCCGCCGACGGCTTCGCACCGACAGGTCCCGTCGCCCCCGAGCGGCCCCGTCAGGTCAGGGTCCTGGCCGGCAGGGCTCCGGCGCGGCCGACCCCGGCCGCTGCCCTCCACAGCGTCAGCGCCGTCACCACCGTACTCCTGGCCCTCGTGGCGATCGGCACGATGATCCACGAGCCGGTGCTGATACCGCCGCTCGCCGCCAGTGCCGCCCTCGTGCACAGCGCGCCCACGCTGCCGCTCGCACAGCCGCGCGGCGTGGTGCTGGGACACCTGCTCGGTGCGGCCGTCGGCTACGGGGTCCTCGCCCTGGCCGGCAGCAGCGCATGGGCGGCCGCCGTCGCCGCGGGCACCACCTTGGCCCTGCTCATCCTCGCGCGGACCCCCCACTCGGCGGCGTGTGCGACCGCCGTGATCGTCGTGCTCCAGAGCCCGGCGCCGGCCAGGTTCGTACCGCTGCTGTTCGGTTCGACGGCGCTGCTCGTCCTCACCGGCTACGCCGGCTCCCGTATCCGCCGAAAGGCCCCGAAGTACCCTGCCTATTGGTGGTGACTCCGCAGTGGCGCGCCTCCGCGCCACCGAGGGTGCTCGGGCGCTACTTCTTGTGACCGGACGGCGCGGTCACGGTGGCGGTGAAGGGCGGAACAAGCGGTGGAGATTTCGACGAAGGACGTTTTCGGAGCACCCTGCTGGGTGAGCCTGATGGCCCGCGACATGGAGGCCTCCCAACGTTTCTACTCGGCCGTGGTGGGCTGGAGCTTCCGCCGGACGCGCCTGGGCGAGGGCTTCTCCGTGGCCCGGGTCGACGGCGTGCCGGTGGCGGGCATCGGCGCCCTCGCCGGCGATCTGGCGGTGGCCGTCGCCTGGACCCCGTACTTCGCCGTGGACGACGCGGACGTGGCGGTGGGCCGGATCAGGGAGCGCAGCGGCACGGTCGCCGTGGGTCCGGTCTCCTTCCCGATCGGCGGCCGCGGCGCGCTGGCGGCCGACGTGGACGGCGCGGTGTTCGGGATCTGGGAAGGCCCGGTGTCCTCCGACTGGCGGGTGGGCCGCGGCCCCGCCCCGGCCTGGCTGGAACTGCGGACCCGCAACGCGTTCGACGCGGCGCTGTTCTACGGGGAGGTGCTGGAGTGGGCCACCGGCCGCCCGGGCTGCTGCGAGGTGTCCTACGAGGAGGACCAGGTGGTGCTGCGCCACGATGGGGAGCCCGTGGCCCGGCTGAACAGCGGGCCCGTGGAGGCGGCCTCGTACAGCCCGCACAGCCGACCCCGCTGGCACGTCCACTTCCGGGTGCCGCGCCTGGAGCCCGCCATCGAGGCGGCCGTCTCGCTGGGCGGCCGCAGCGTCTCGGACATCACCTCCAACGCCCGGGAGCGGTGGGTGGCGCTGCGCGACCCGGACGGCGCGCTGTTCACCCTCACCACCTCCCTGACGACGCCGCTGTCGCTGTGATCTCCGATGTGCCCGGCGTGGCGTCCCTTGCCACACTGGGCACAGGAGGTGCGCGATGGACCCGGTGGCGGCGCTGAACCGCATCGCCTTCCTGCTGGAGCGCGGCCAGGCCCCGACGTACCGGGTGCAGGCTTTCCGTACGGCGGCGGGCGTCGTCGAGCGGCTCGGCGCCGACGAGGTGGCCGAGCGGGCGGGGGCCGGTTCGCTGGAGGCGGTGAAGGGGCTGGGGCCGAAGACCGCCCAGGTGGTGCGGGAGGCCCTCGCCGGGGAGATCCCGGGTTACCTGCGCAAACTGGAGGACGAGGTCGCGGCGCACCCCGAGGGGCCGCCCGCCACCGAGGCCGCCCGTGCGCTGCGGGCGGCACTGCGCGGGGACTGCCATCTGCACTCCGAGTGGTCCGACGGCGGCAGTCCCATCGAGGCCATGGGCCGTACCGCCTCCGAGCTGGGCCACGAGTGGGCGGTGCTCACGGACCATTCGCCGAGTCTGAAAGTGGCCCGGGGGCTCTCGCCGGAGCGGCTGCGCGAGCAGCTGGACGTGGTGGCGGAACTCAACGCGGGCTGGGCGCCGTTCCGGCTGCTCACGGGCATCGAGTGCGACATCCTGGCCGACGGCTCGCTCGACCAGGAACCCGAGCTGCTGGACCGGCTCGACCTGGTGGTCGGCTCCGTCCACTCCAAACTGCGCATGGACGCACCGGCCATGACCCGGCGGATGCTGGCGGCGGTGCGCAATCCGCTGATGGACGTGCTGGGGCACTGCACCGGTCGCCTGCTGACGGGCAGGACCCGTCCGGAGTCGGAGTTCGACGCGGCGGCCGTGTTCGCGGCGTGCGCGGAGTCCGGTACGGCCGTGGAGATCAACAGCAGGCCGGAGCGGCTGGACCCGCCGCGGCGGCTGTTGCGGATGGCCGTGGAGGCCGGGGCCCTCTTCGCCATCGACACGGACGCGCACGCCCCCGGACAGCTGGACTGGCAGCTGCTGGGCTGCGAACGGGCCGTCGAGTGCGGGGTGACGGCCGATCGGGTGGTCAACACCTGGCCGGCGCCCGAGCTGCTCGCCTGGACCCACACCCGCCGCCCGCCCGTACGGCGCTCCCAAGCCGTCCCGTAAGCACCGTCCGGGCGCGAAACCGGCATGGGGGGGGGTTCACGGGCCGCGGGCGCGGGGCAGACGTACCGGACACAGCAACCGACCTTTTTGCGAAGGGACCCGCACCGTGTCGCGATCGAGGATTCTCGTAGTGGGCGCCGGCTTCGCCGGGGTGGAGTGCGTACGGCGCCTGGAGCGCCGGCTGTCCCCCGCCGAGGCCGAGATCTCACTGGTCACGCCGTACTCGTACCAGCTCTACCTGCCGCTGCTGCCCCAGGTGGCGGCGGGGGTGCTCACCCCGCAGTCCGTCGCCGTCTCGCTGCGCCGCAGCAGCAGGCACCGGACCCGGATCATCCCGGGCGGGGCGATCGGCGTGGACCCGAAGGCCAAGGTCTGCGTGATCCGCAAGATCACCGGGGAGACCATCGACCAGCCCTACGACCTGCTGGTCCTCGCCCCCGGCAGCGTCACCCGGTCGTTCGACATCCCGGGGCTGGGCGAGCACGCCCGCGGGATGAAGACCCTCGCCGAGGCCGTGTACCTGCGCGACCACGTGATCGCCCAGCTCGACCTCGCCGACGCCAGCCAGGACGAGGCGGAACGCACGGCGCGGCTGCAGTTCGTGGTGGTCGGCGGCGGTTACGCCGGTACGGAGACGGCCGCCTGCCTCCAGCGCCTGACCTGCCACGCGGCGACCCGCTACCCGCGGCTGGACCCCAGCCGGATCAAGTGGCACCTGGTGGACCTGGCGCCGAAGCTGATGCCGGAACTCGGCGACAAGCTCGGCAAGACCGCCCTGAACATCCTGCGGGGGCGCGGCATCGAGGTCTCGCTCGGGGTGTCGGTGGGCGAGGTCGACGCCGAGAAGGTGACGCTCACCGACGGCAGGGTGCTGCCGAGCCGGACCCTGATCTGGACGGCCGGAGTGGCCGCCAGCCCGCTCGTGGGCACTTTGGACACGGAGACCAGCAAGGGCCGCCTGGTGGTGCGCCCCGACCTGACGGTGCCGGGCGTCGACGGGGTCTTCGCCCTCGGGGACGCGGCGGCCGTACCGGACCTGGCGACGGGCGGCGACGCGCTGTGCCCGCCGACCGCGCAACACGCCATGCGGCAGGGCCGGGCCGTGGCCGAGAGCGTCATCGCGACGCTGCGGGGACAGACTCCGCGCCCGTACGTGCACAAGGACCTCGGTCTGGTGGTGGACCTCGGCGGGAAGGACGCCGTCTCCAAGCCGCTCGGCATCGAACTGCGGGGCCTGCCGGCGCAGGCGGTGGCGCGCGGCTACCACTGGTCGGCGCTGCGCACCAACGTCGCCAAGACCCGGGTGCTGACGAACTGGCTGCTCAACGCCGTCGCCGGGGACGACTACGTCCGTACCGGCTTCCTTGCCCAGCGGCCCGCGACACTGCGGGATTTCGAGCACACCGACGCCTACCTCACCCCGACGCAGGTCCGGGAACACACGGCGGCGCTGCACGCGCGCGGCTGAGCGGGCCTACGCGATGCCCGCGCCGCGGGCCAGGAGCAGGGTGACGTCGGCGGCCGCGACCGCGAGCGTGCCGAGGAAGGGGGCACGGCCGCGGGCCCGGCCGGTGGCGAGCAGCACGGCCGCCGTGAGGGCGAGCAGCCCCCACCCGTAGGGGGCCACCGGGCCGGGCGGACCGAGGACGAGCGCGACGGCCGAACCGAGTACGAGGAGGGCGGCCAGCGCGGCCGAGCGGCGTCCGCCCAGCCGTTGCGGGAGCCCGGTCACGCCCGTGGCCAGGTCGTCCGCGATGTCGGGCAGGACGTTGGCGAAGTGGGCGCCCGCACCGAGCAGTGCGGCCGCCGCCGCGAGCCAGAGCGGCGGCCATGGCCGCCCCGGGAGGCCGAGCGTGACGAAGGCCGGGAGCAGGCCGAAGGCGAGGGCGTACGGGAGCCAGGACGCGAGGGTGCTCTTGAGCCGCAGGTTGTACGCCCAGGCGGCCGCGACCGCGCAGAGGTGCACGGCACCGGCGAGCCACCCCGAGGCCAACGAGAGCGGTACGCACAGCGCCAGCGCCGCGATCGCGGCGGCGCTCACGGCGGCGGGCGCGACGGCGCCCGCCGCCAGCGGCTTGTCCCGTCGGCCCGTGACCCGGTCGCGCCGCAGGTCGGCGCGGTCGTTGGACCAGCCCACCGAGAGCTGGCCGAGAGCGACGGCTGCGGCCGAGGCAGCGCTGCCGACGGCTCCCCGTCCGCAGGCCGCGGCCAGCCCGGCGGTGAAGAGCGTGACGGCGGCCGCCGGCAGCGGATGGCAGGCGGCCGCCAGGGCGGCGACCATCCCGGGGCCGGATCGCGCGGCGGTCACGACGGGCGGTGCGGTGACGCGGGTTGCGGGCACCGCCCCACGCTAAGGGCTGCGCCTCCCGTCGTCCGGGACCGCCGGGCGGCGGCACGCCCGGTTCGTGCGGTTCGGCGCAAAAAGCCGCATCTTCCCTATGTTGGGGCGATGACACGTGTCCTGGCAGTGAGCAGCGTGTTCCCGCCCCACGCGTACCGGCAGTCGCAGATCACGGAAGCACTCGCCCGCTGTCTGCCACCGGGCTCCGACACCGGCACGCTGCGCCGGGTGCACGCCTCGGTACGGGTCGAGAGCCGCCATCTGGCGCTCCCGCTGGAGCGGTACGGCCCCGGCAACGACTTCGGGACCACCAACGCCCTGTTCGTCGAGGCGGCGCTCGACCTCGGCGCCCGCGCCATCGGACTCGCCCTCGCCGGGGGCGGCCTCGCTGCCCCGGACGTGGACCTCGTCATGTCGACGACGGTGACCGGGCTCGCCACGCCTTCGCTGGAGGCCCGGCTCGCCTCCCGCACCGGCCTGCGGCCCGACGTGCGGCGCCTGCCGCTGTTCGGACTGGGCTGTGCGGCGGGCGCCGCCGGCCTCGGCCACCTGCACGACCACCTCACGGGCCGGCCGGGGCACGCCGCCCTGCTGCTGTCCACGGAGCTGTGCTCGCTCACCCTCCAGCCCACCGACACCTCGACGGCGAACCTGGTGGCCGGTGCGCTCTTCGGGGACGGTGCGGGGGCCCTCCTGGCGGTGGGCGCCGGGCACCCGCTGTACGAACGCGCCACCGGGCCGACGGTGGTGGACGCGCGCAGCCGCCTCTACCCGGGGACCGAGGCCCTGCTCGGCTGGGACATCGGCCACTGGGGCTTCCGTATGGTGATGGGCCGTGAACTGCCCACCCTGGTGAGGCTGCACGTCGCGGAGGAGGTGGAGGCGTTCCTCGCCGGGCACGACCTCAAGCCCGCCGACGTGGACGCCTGGATCTGTCATCCGGGCGGCCCGAAGATCCTCGACGTCCTCGGGGAAGCCCTGGGGCTCCCGGACACCGCCCTCGCGGCGAGCCGGCGTTCGCTCGCGAGCGCGGGGAACCTCTCCTCGGCTTCCGTGCTGCACATCCTCGGCGACGTCCAGAGCGCCGGTCCCCCTCCGCCGGGCTCGGTCGGGCTGATGATCGCCTTCGGCCCGGGATTCGCCTCCGAACTCGTCCTCCTGCGCTGGTGACGCCCATGCCCATGACCCCGTACCTGCTGCTGCTCGCCCTCGTCGCGGTCGAGCGACTCGCCGAACTGGCCGTGGCCCGCCGCAACGCCGCCTGGAGCCTGGCGCGCGGCGCCCGGGAGTACGGCCGCGGCCACTACCCGGCCATGGTCGCGCTGCACACCGCGCTGCTCGCCGGGTGCGCCGTCGAACCCTGGGCCGCGGACCGCCCGTTCCTGCCCCTGCTCGGCTGGCCCGCGCTCGCGGTGGCCGCGGCCGCGCAGGGACTGCGCTGGTGGTGCGTTGCCACCCTCGGCCCGTACTGGAACACCCGGGTGCTGGTCGTTCCCGGTCTGACGCCCGTCGCGGCCGGGCCCTACCGGCTGCTGCGCCACCCCAACTACCTGGCGGTGGTGGCGGAAGGGCTCGCGCTGCCGTTGGTCCACTGCGCCTGGGTGACGGCGGCCGGCTTCTGCCTGTTGAACGCGCTGCTGCTGCGGGTGCGGATCCGCTGCGAGGATTCCGCGCTCACCTACGCCCGTACCGGGGGCAGCCTCGTGGGCGCCGCTTCGTGATCGACCTGCTGGTGGCGGGCGGCGGTCCGGCCGGGCTGGCGACGGCCATCCAGGGGGCCCTGGCCGGGCTGGAGGTGGTGGTGGCCGAGCCGCGCCCGACCCCGATCGACAAGGCCTGCGGCGAAGGGCTGATGCCGGGCGGCGTGCGCCGGCTGGCGGAACTGGGCGTGGCGGTGGGGGGCCGCGCCTTCCACGGGATCCGCTACGTCGACGGGCTGAGCGGGCTGAGCGCGCAGGGGCTGTTCCGGGACGGCCCCGGGTGCGGTGTACGGCGTACGGACCTCCAGGCGGCGCTCGCTGCCCGGGCCGCGGACCTGGGCGTGCGGGTGGTCGCGCGGCGCGTGGAGGAGGTCCGCCAGGACGAACACCGGGTCGGGGCGGCGGGTCTGACCGCCCGGTACCTGGTGGCGGCGGACGGCCTGCACTCGCCGGTCCGGCGCGCCCTGGGCCTGTCGGCGCCGCCCGCGCCGGGGCGGCCGGCCCGCTACGGCCTGCGCCGCCACTACGCGGTGGCGCCGTGGAGCGAGCTGGTGGAGGTGCACTGGGCGCCGCGGTGCGAGGCGTACGTCACCCCGCTCGGAGCCGACCGGGTCGGGGTGGCGGTGCTGACCTGCGAACAGGCCCCCTTCGACGTACAACTGGCCCGCTTCCCGCTGCTGTCGGCCCGGCTGCCGCCGCCCGGGCCGGGTGACGCGGTGCGCGGGGCGGGCCCGCTGCGCCAGCGCTCCCGGGCCAGGGTGGCGGGGCGGGTGCTGTTCGTCGGGGACGCGGCGGGGTACGTCGACGCGCTGACCGGAGAGGGCCTCACGCTGGCGCTGGCGGCCGCGGCGGAACTCGTGCGGTGCGTACGCGCGGGGCGGCCGCAGGAGTACGAGCGGGCCTGGCGGGAAGTGTCGCGGAGCTACCGGGCGCTGACCGGGGCCCTGCTGTGGGCGCGCGGGCGGCCCTGGCTGGCGGAGCGGATCGTGCCGCTGGCGGCCCGGCTGCCGGGGGTGTTCACGCGGGCGGTGAACCTGCTCGCCTGACGGCCCGCGGGGCCCGGGCGGCGCCTCTGGCGCGGCCCGGGCCCCGCGGGGGGACCTCAAGGGGCCAGGACATCAGGCGCCCTCGGCCTCCTCCGCCACCGGGGTCACCGGGACCGCGGGGGCCACCGGGCCCGGCCGCGGGCCGTACATCAGGGCCAGCCCGGCCAGGACGGAACCCGCGCCGGCACACAGCACGGTCGCGGCGCCCGCCCAGGCGTGGGAGCCGCCCAGGGCCCCGGCCAACGGGTCGAACACGGCGATCCCGCCCGCCAGGTGGAGCGCGACCACCCCGAGGGCGGCGACGGCGGCCGCCCGCCACACCGCCGGGGTGTCCCGGACCGCCAGCAGCACGCCGAGCCCGAGGCAGAGCACCGCGACGACCGTCGGCAGGTGGCCCACGGGGCCGACGGCGGGCAGGGCGGCCGGGTTCCCCGGCAGGTGAACGGCCCCGCACAGCAGCAGCGCGGCTGCCGCGGGCCAGCGCAGTACGTGGCGCAGGACGCCGGGCCGCGGCCGGGCGGGCTCCCGGCCGGGGGGCGGGGGCGGCTGCGGGGGTTGCTCGGAGTGCGGCGCCGGGTCCGGGCGGGGCCCCGTGCCCGGGTCCTCGGGGATGACGGCGCCGGGGCCGCCACCGCCCCCGGCGCCGCCGTTCTCGCCGTCCCCGTCACCCCCGGCGTCCTCGCCCTTCTCGGCCTTCTCGGCTCTCTCGGCCTTCTCGGCTCTCTCGGGCTTCTCGGCGCGGGCGGTCGGGGCGTCGGGGGCGGGTGTGACCGCGGATGGTGGTTCGTGCGGGGAGGGGGCGGCGGGATCCGCCGGCTGGTCACAGCCGCCGCCGAGGGTCCTGGCCAGGATCGCCACGTCCTCGACGGACCGGCCGAGGGCTGCCGCACGCAGGGCGATCCCGGCCTCGACCTCCCCGTCCGGGGGCTCGCCCAGCAGGGCGACCATGTGCCGGACGTCCTCGACGGAACGCGACACGGCGGCCGCGGCCAACGCCTCCTGTCCGGACCGGGACAGCAGACCGGTCTCCTTCAAGAGGCCCACCAGGGCGGTGACCTCCTCGACGGGCCGGCAGGTGGCCGCCGTGTCCAGCAGGGTCCGTACGGTCTCCGGCGACACGTCGGCCGGTGCGGCGGCCGGGGGAGCCCCTGGGTGGCCGGATTCCCCGGCCCGCTCCTCGGCGGCGTCGGCGCGGTCCCACGCGGTACCGGGGTCGCCGTCAGGATCGTCGTACTGCGCCGCCGCGCGGATGTTGCGGTCGTTCATGGAAGGCTCCGTTCGCCGACGCCCGGGCTGCGCAGCGCGCATGGCACGTCTTGGGAAGAGCACGTTTAGTTGCATTGAGGGGCATATGCGTGCACTGCGCCATTCGGGGCGGGCAAACGGGCGGTGGGCGGGGCGCCGGTGATTCCCCGGGCCGCCTCGGGGCAAGCGGTCTTGCATGACTGTCTATCTCGTCACCATCCCCGGGACCCTGCTGACCGAGCTGACGCCCGAGGCACGGACGCAGCTGGTGAGCGCACTGCGGCCGGCGGATCCGCGGGGCACCGAGCTGGGGGTCGCGGAGGATCTGGACATCCTGTCGTTCTACTCCGGGTCCTCGGCGTTCAGCCTCCACGTCGAGGTCGAGGCCTCCGACACCTCGTCGGCGGTGGACAAGGCCCGGGACCTGGCGTCGTCTGCGCTGCAGGGCGCGGGGCTGGACTCCGCCGCCGCCCCGCTCGGGGATCCCGTGATCACGGGCATCGCCGGGGAGTAGCCCACCTGCGGGGACGGGCCGGGGGAAGGCTTCGAGATGCGTGCGCGGCGCGCGGCTGATTCCCTGGTTGCGCCCGCTCTCCACCACTGAGCCAAGGAGCAGATCATGAGCGTTGCAGGCGGATCCGGTGGCCGGTCGCGGCAGTTGCGCGAGAAGGCCCAGGAGATGAGGACCGCGGCCGAGCGGTCCAGCGACCCCCAAGAGCGCAAGCGGCTCGAGGACAAGGCCCGCCGGCTCCAGGAGCAGAGCGAGATGGAGAGTCGGATGATCGACGATCCGGGCATGGACCCGCGGTAGCGGGACCGGCCGCGCCGTGAAGGCCACGGAGGTCTTGGCCGACGCCTACGGACGTGTCCGCGAGGTGGTGCACGAGGTGCTGGACGGGCTCTCGGCCGAGCAGCTCAACGCGCGCGTCGACCCGGCGGCGAACTCCGTCGCGTGGCTGGTCTGGCACCTGACCCGGGTGCAGGACGACCACGTGGCGGACGCCGGGGGGCTGGAGCAGGTGTGGCACGCCGAGGGCTGGGCGGAGCGGTTCGGCCTCCCGCTGCCGGCCGACGCCACCGGCTACGGGCACACGGCGCGAGAGGCCGGGAAGGTCCGCGTCGAGTCGGGCGAGCTGCTGCTCGGCTACTTCGACGCGGTGCACGAGCAGACCCTGCGGTTCGTTCGGGGTCTGGGCGCCGCCGACCTGGGCCGGGTGGTGGACGAGCGCTGGGATCCGCCGGTCACGCTCGGCGTGCGCCTGGTGAGCGTGCTGACGGACGACCTCCAGCACGCCGGTCAGGCGGCCTTCGCACGCGGGGTGCTGGAGCGCCGGTAGTGCTCCCGCAGCCGCCGTCCGGCCCCTCGGGGCCGGGCGGCGGGCGGCGTTCGGGTGGCGCCGCGCGCGCCTCGCAGGAGCGCCGCCGGATTCGCGGGCGGCAGAGCGATGAATCCGGGGCGTCCCGGGAGTCTTGACTGCCGAAGGCCGGTGCACCGCCGGCCGTACGCCCGTAACGGCCATCGGGAGAGGTGGAGTCATGACCAGCCTGCGCGAGATCCTGGCATCGCACGTGAGCAGCGGCTACCTGCCGGGGGCGGTGGGCCTGGTGGCCCGCGGCGACCGGGTCGAGGTGGCAGCGGTGGGCTCGGCCGGGATCGGCGACTTCCCTCCGATGGCCCGCGACACGATCTTCCGCGCGGCCTCGCTGACGAAGCCGATCACGGCCGTGGCGGCGATGACGCTGGTCGAGGAGGGCCGGCTCGCCCTCGACGAACCGGTCCGGGGGCCGCTTCCGGAACTCGCCTCGCCGGTGGTCGTCCGTACGCCGTCGAGCCCGCTGGACGACGTCGTACCGGCCGAGCGGCCCATCACCGTGGAGGACCTGCTGACCTTCCGGGCCGGGTACGGCTTTCCCTCGGACTTCTCACTGCCCGCGGTACGGGCCCTGTTCACGGAGCTCAAGCAGGGCCCCCCGCAGCCCCAGCTGATCGCGGAACCGGACGCGTGGATGAAGACGCTGGCCCGGATCCCGCTGCTGTACCAGCCGGGCCGGGCGTGGCTCTACAACGCGTGCTCCGACATCCTGGGCGTACTGATCGCCCGCGTCTCGGGACAGCCGCTGCCCGAGTTCCTCGCGGAGCGGATCTTCGAGCCGCTCGGCATGCGGGACACGGGCTTCGCCGTGCCGCCGGCCGATCTGGGCCGCTTCACCGGCTACTACCGGGCCGGCGACGAGGGCGCCCTGGAACTGGTCGACGCCCCCGACGGGCAGTGGAGCCGGATGCCGGCCTTCCCGTCCGGGACGGGCGGGCTGGTGTCGACCGTGGACGACCTGTACGCCTTCGGCCGGATGCTGCTCGCCGGAGGGACGGCGGACGGACGGCGACTGCTCTCCGCCGAGTCGGTCCGGCAGATGACCACCGACCGGCTGACCCCCGCCCAGCGGGCCGGTGGCGCGCTCTTCCTGGAAGGGCAGGGCTGGGGGTTCGGCGGCAGTGTGGACGTCGAGCGCCTGAACCCCTGGAACGAGCCGGGGCGTTACGGGTGGATCGGCGGTACCGGGACGGCGTCGCACATCGTCCCGGCGACCGGTACCGTCACCGTCCTGCTCACCCAGCGCGAACTGAGCGGCCCGGCGTCGCCCGCCCTCATGCAGGAGTTCTGGCGGTACGCGGCCGGGTCCTGACCCGGGCCCGCCGACCGCGATCGGCGGTCAGCGCTCAGCGGGCCCGGGTCAGCCGACCGCCGTCAGCGGTCAGCGGTCAGCGGTCAGCGGTCAGCGGTCAGCGGTCAGCGGTCAGCGGTCAGCGGCGGACGCTCCAGCCCAGGGTGGTGCGCATGCTCGCGGCGATCTTCGGGTCGCGCACCGAGGGGGTCCGGTCCTCGGCCGTGACCGTCAGCCTGTGGGTCCGCCCGCCGGAGAGGGACAGGTCCCCCACCCGTACGTCGCTCCGTCCGGCGAATCGTTTCAGCTCATGGCCGTCCAGGTACCAGCGCACCACGAGCTGCCGGCCGCCCGGGCTCGCGAGACGGGGAACGGAGACCTTCGCCCGGTCGCGCGTGCGCAGGGTGCGGTCCGTCGGGGTGAGTGCGGTGACGGTGTGGGCGTGGCGGTGGAAGCCCGCGATCATCGCCTCGACTCCCGGGAGGCTGAACGGCTTGCCGAGCACCCGCATGATCGAGTTGTCGGTCGGCCGGTTGAGGCCGGTGACGAAGTAGCCGCCGCCTTCGTACGCGCCCACCGTGCCGCCGTCGGGGGACTGTTCGCCGAGCCAGCGGTACCACTTGGACCGGGTGTCGCGCATGCGGTCGGCGGTGAGGGTGGAGGTGTTGGACTCGGTGGTCTCGGGGCCGGTGTAGTGCTCGTAGCCCGGGGTGTCGGGGTAGAAGTACTCGTCGGCGAGCTTGCCGAGCGAGTGGCCGGTCTCGTGGACGGCGACCTGGCCGGACTTGGCGTTCCCGGCGGAGGCGGTGGAGATCCCCTCGTAGCCGAGGGTGGGGCTGGGTTCGTTGTAGCCGGCCCCGCCGTACTTGGTGCTGTTGGACAGGACGATCACCAGATCGGCGGCGGGTGCCTTCGCCACGTACGCGTCCACCTTGGGCTGGTCCACGCAGAGCAGCCGTTCGATGCCCTCGCACCAGAAGAAGGAGCCGAGGGCGGTGTCCCGGGTGGTGGCCGGGTCGGGGTCGCCGGAGACGCCGGACTCGCGGGAGACGGCGTCGACCGTCCAGACGTTGAACAGGTTGCGGTAGGTCGCGTACGGCTCCACGGCCGTGACCTCGGCCCACTTCTGGCGGGCGTCCTCGTGGAACTTGCCCAGTTCGGCCGCGGTGTAGCCGTCACCGATCACGACGACGTCGAGGCGGTCCGCGGTGGGCCCGTTGTCGACCGCCTTGGTGACCTCGCCGTCCGCCGCGCGTTCGGCGGGGGAGAGTGCGGCCGGCGCCTTGCCCCGGCCGGCGGCCGGGACGCGGATGCTGCCGGAGCCCGCTGCGCCGCCCTGTTCGGGCCCCGGTATCTCCACCTGCACCCCGTGCGGCGCGGGCGGACCGGGCGGCGACGCGGCCGCCCCGGCGGGTACGGCGGCCAGGAGAACGGCGCTCGCGCCGAGGGCGGCGACGGCCAGGCGGACGGCCGAGCGGATGGGTGACCCCATGAAGTCCCTCCCCGAGGAACATAAACATTAAGATAAGCAGGCTTAACCGGGTGCTTAAGTTAGGGGCGTGCGCAGGGCGTGCGCAATGGGCATCTCCCGCTGAATACTGGGGATTTCACGTGACCCGAGGGGACTTCATGGATGAACCGGACGAAATCGGTCGCCGTGTTCAGCGTCTGCGCGCCGAGCGAGCGCTGACCCAGCGGCAGTTGGCGGAACCGGTGTACACGGCGGCCTACATCTCCACCCTGGAGTCGGGCCGGGTCCGCCCTTCCGAAGCCGCCCTGCGGTTCCTCGCCGACCGCCTGGGCACCTCCTACGAGGAGCTCGCCACCGGCCGCCCCGCCCATCTGGCCACCGAGCTGCGCCTCGCGCTGACCGACGCCCAGCGGGCGCTGGCCACGGGCGCCGCGGACGAGGCCGCGGTCCTCTTCCGCAGGCTCCTGACCGACGCCGAACAGCTCGATCTGTCCCCCGAGCGGGCCGAGGCGCTGCTGGGGCTGGGCGACTGCTGCCTGGAGAGCGGCGAACTCGCGGACGCCATAAGCCACTTCGAGGAGGCGGAACGGCTGCTGACGCACGAGCCGCTCCCCCGCAGGGCCCGCGCCGTCCGGGGGCGGGCCGTGGCCCACCTGCTCGCCGGGGAACTGCGCTACGCGTGCTACCTCCTCGAATCGGCCATCGACGAGCTGAACGCGAGCGGACTGGGCGATCCGGATGCCCTGGTCCTGCTCTACGCTGCGGCGATCGGCCCGTACATGGACATGGGAGCCCACGCCCGCGCGGCCCACGCCGCCGAACTGGCCCTGGGGCTCGCCGCGCAAGTCCAGGACCCGGCACTGGTCGCGGGCATGCACCGGCAGGTCGCGCGCACCTTCCTCGCCGAGGGGCGGATGGCCGACGCCGACGCCTCCCTCGCCAAGGCCCAGGCCGTCTACCGGCAGCTGCGGCTGCGCACCGATCTGGCGCACTGCCACTGGATGCGCGGCTACGTCCAGGCGCAGCGGGGGGAACTGGAGGCCGCCGAAGCCGAGTTGCGCACCGCCCGGGACATGCTCGCCGCCAAGCGGGCGGCGCTGTACACCGCCCAGGTGGAGGTCGAGCTGGCCGACGTACTGCGCCGGCTCGGCCGCCACGACGAGGCCACCGGCCTGCTGTCGGCGCTCCTGGAGCTGGGTGAGCACCACGGAGCCGTGCACGCGGGCGGGGCCCACCGGCTGCTCGGTCTGATCGCGGAGGAGCGGGGCGACGCGGAGGCCGCAGAGGAGCACTACGTACGGGCGCTGGCGCTGCTGGAGCGCAGCGGGGCGAGCGGTGACCTCGCGGACCTGTGCCGGCTGCTGGGGGACCTGCTGCGCCGCTGCGGCCGCACGGAGGCCGCCCTGGACGCGTACCGCACGGGCCTGGGGCACCGGGCCGTCCCGGGCACCACGACGCTGGGCCCCGCCCCGGCGGCTCCGGCGGGGACGCCCGCCGCTCCCCCGGAAGCGGGCTGAGGCCGCGTCCGGCGCCCTCACATCCCGCGGGGTCCTTCGGCGTCCCCCACGGCGCGGGCGGTGCAGGAGCGGGCGACCTCGTCGGCGAAGAGGCGGGCCGGTGGGGTCAGGGCGCTCCAGCGGCGGACGGCCCAGCCGACCGCGAGGGGCGGCAGGGCCGGGACGGGCAGGAGCCTGAGCGGCCCCTCGGATCCGGGGACCCGCCAGCCGGGCAGCGCCGGTACCAGGGCGTGGCCGAGCCCGAGTTCGGCCAGCAGCAGGGCGGTGTCCCAGTCGGCCACGCTGGTGTCGGAGCGGCTGATCCGGACCCCGCGGGCGGCGAGGGCGGAGTCGAGGTGGGCGCGGGAGGCGGAGTTCTCGGGGAGCCGGATGTGCCGGATGCCGCTGAGCTCAGCCGGTTCGAGGCGGCTGCGGGTGGCAAGGGGGTCGTCGGCGCCGACGGCGAGGACCCAGGGCAGGTGCATGACGGGGCGCTGCTCGATGCCTCGGACGGGATCCGAGATGGTGATCCAGGCGAGGTCGAGGTCGTCGGCGGCGAGCGCCGTGAAGCAGCTGCGGCTGGAGTTCTCGGTCTGGAACTCCAGGCTGACATCGGGGTGGCGGCGACGGAAGGTGACGACCGCCTCGGACATGAAGTGCCGGACGGTCGTCGCCCCGGTGGTGACGCGCACCGATCCGGCGTCGCCGTGGACGAGGTCGTCGAGGCGGCGCAGAGCGCCGTCGAGGCCGGCCATGCCGTCGGCGGCGGCCGCGAGCAGGATGCGGCCGGCTTCGGTGGGGACCACTCCGCGGGCGTGGCGTTCCAGGAGGGCGACGCCGGTCTCCTTCTCCAGGCGTCGGACGTGCTGGCTGACGGCGGGCTGGGTCCGGGTGTCGACCCACGAGGCCCGGGCGGGCCTACGGGCTCAGGGTGTGAAGGTCCACCGCTGGGCCGGGGTGCCGGCGCAGGCGGTGCGGGTGAGGCGGGTGCCGTCGGCGGTCGCCGATCCCTCAGGGGTCAGGCACTGTCCGGTGCTGCGCAGGCTGCCGTCGGGTCCGGGCTGCCAGGTCTGGCCGGTGGTCGCGGCGCACGGCTGTACGGTGACGGCCGTCGCGTTCGTGGCGTCCAGGCAGACGCCGCCGAGGCCGGTGATGTGGCCGTCGTCGTGGAGGGTCCAGCGCTGGTTGGGCCCGCCGTGGCAGGTGTACAGGGTGGGCTCGGTGCCGGGTGCGGTGCTGCTGTGCGGGAGGTCGGCGCAGCTGCCCGACGCGGAGTCGACGAGGGTGGCGTCGGCCGGGAGGGGCGCCGGCCGTCCGGTGAGGGTGAGTTCGGCCGCGCTGGTCCAGGGGCCTCTTCCGCCCGCCTCGCCGAGTGCGCGCAGGCGCAGGTAGCGGCCCGTCTTAGCGGGCAGGGTGATCCGTTTCAGGGCCGCGGTGTCGGCGAAGGTTCCGGTGGCCGCCGGCAACCCCCAGTCGGTGGTGGTGTCGGACACGTAGATCTCGTAGGAGCCGATGCGGCCGTTGACCCCGCCGTCCTGGCGGGGCAGGTAGCCCAGGCCGTCGACCGTGTAGCGGGCCCCGAGGTCGATGCTCACCTCGTGGGGCAGCGGGGCGGGGGTTCCCGAGGACCAGGCCGTGTGCCAGATCGTGGCCGGGTCGCCGTCGAAGGCGTTCGTGGCGCTCCCGTTCTCGGCGGCGGTCTCCTGGCTGTCGGCGGCGAGCAGGCTCCAGGCCGACTGGGGCACCGGGGCGGAGCCGGTCGGGACGGGGGCGGCCACGGGGAGGGTGACGCCGGCGGCCGTGATGCGGAAAGCGCCCTGCTTCGCGCCGGTCTTGACCCACAGGACACCGGAGCGGTCGGCCGGGTCGAAGAACCACCCGGTGGCGGCGGCGTCGTACGCGCCCTTCGAGGTGAGCCGGGTGAGGGCCGCGCCGTCGACGGTGAGGGCGGTGGGCGCGGAGGCGACGTGGAGGGTGAACTCGTAACCGCGTGAGGCCGGTTGTCCGGCGTAGCTGCCGACGGCCGCTCCCACGGATACGGTGACGGTGCCGGTCCCGGCGGTGGGGGCGCTGACGTCCACCTGCTGGCGGGCGAACGCCCCGGACTGGTAGGCGCGGGTGCGGCCGTCGTCCTCGTACAGGCTGAACGCCGAGTCGCCGCGTGGGTGGATGTCGTAGGTGAGGGTGGAGACGGGCTTCTCGCCCGTGTAGTTCATCTGGGGCCACATCGGCACGATCGCGCCGCCCTTGACGAACAGCGGCAGCGTGTCGAGGGGCGCCCGGTAGCCGTTCAGCCAGCCCGGGCCCGAGTAGGTCGTGCCGGTCCAGTAGTCCGTCCAGGTGCCGGCCGGCAGGTAGATGCCGTCGCGCACGGAGGTGTCGGAGACGACGGGGGCGACGAGGAAGGAGTCGCCGGCCATGAACTGGCCGCTGGTGAGGTTGCCCCGGGCCACCGGGTCGTCCGGGTACTCCAGGACCATCGCGCGGGTGCTGGGCACGCCGGTGTCGTGTGCGACGCGGCTCATCGTGTACAGGTAGGGCATCAGCCGCATCTTGAGCTGCAGGTACTTGCGGTTGACGGACAGGTAGGGCTCGGCGAACCGCCAGGGCTGCTTGTCCTGGTAGCCGGCGGCCGGGTTGGTCGCGCCCCAGCCGGACATCGTCATGAAGGCCGGGGTGAAGGCCTTCCACTGGAGGTCGCGGACGTACGTCTTGGGGCTTCCGCCGAAGATGCCGTCGACGTCGCCGGAGGCGTAGTTGAGGCCGGACAGACCGGCGCCCGTGATGGCGGGGACGTGCCAGCGCATGTCGTCCCAGGTGCCGTTGGTGTCGCCGGTCCAGACGACGGCGTTGCGCTGGGTGCCGGCCCAGCCGTCGACGGTCCAGACGTAGCGGCGGGCGTCGGAGTTCTTCTCGATGCCCTCGACGGCCTGCTTGACGCCGGTGAAGGCGCTCTTGTAGCCGCCTCCGATCCAGGCGACGTCGGTCTTGACGCCCCGGGTGCCGGCCGTGCCGACTTCGCTCGCGATGTCGGTGAGGCCGGTGGAGGTCCACAGGCCGGTCTGGAACCCCTTCGCCTTGAGGGCGTCGACGGTGGATTTGAGGGGCGCGGTGTAACCGCAGCCGTAGCCGTCGTTGGGCAGGAACCAGCCCGAGGGCATGTCGGCGGCGCGGGCGTCGGCGGCGTAGCCGACCACGTCGGGGGTGGTCTGGTGGCGCAGCCGGTCGTGGTCGCCCTGGTAGGCGGGGTTGGAGGCGTTGAAGCAGTCGGCGTTGCCCAGTTCGAAGCCCCACATCGGCGCCATGAAGGGTTTGCCGCTGACGTCGGTGTAGGCGTCGAGGACCGACTTGAGGGAGTCGCCGGTGAAGTACCAGGCGTCGAAGCGCTTCTCGTCGTGGGTGAGGGTGGTGGGTGCGTTGAACCCGTAGGAGCCGGGGGCCCAGGTGTTGCGCATGACGCCGTAGCCGTTGGTGGACATGTAGAAGGGCGCGGGGCTGGCGTTGTCGTTCTCGCGCCACTTGTTGTCCACGGCGACGGGGACGGTCTTCCCGCGCAGGGCCCATTCCCCGAGGCGCAGGCCGGTTCCGTAGAACTGCTCGTCCGCGCCGCGGGCGAGGTACTGGGTGGTCTGGGTGCCCGTCCAGGAGGTGGGCTGGGTCTCCTGCCAGACGAGGGTGGCGTCGTCGGCGCGGTAGACCGAGAACCGCAGGGGCGTCTTGTTGACGTGCACGGAGAGGGCGCCGGTGGTGATCCGGTAGTAGGCGCCCGCATCGGTGTACGTCGGGTTCACGGGGCCGAAGTCGGTGGTGGGGGCGAGGTCGGAGCCGGCCGGGTCCTGGGTGAAGGAGCCGTCGGGCGAGAGCCACAGCCGGAAGATGTCCGCGCGGGCGACGACCACGCGGGCCTTGGCGCCGGAGGACGTGGTCACGGTGAAGGTGTTCCCGGACCGGGTGAGCCCGGTGGCGTTGCCGGCGGTCGCGGGTGCCGGGGCCGCGTCGGCCGGTGAGGCCATCGGGCCGGCGGCGGCCAGCCCCGCCATGGCGAGCACGCCGGCGAGCAGGGCCGCGCCGGGTATGCGGCGGCGCGCGCGCAACCGGTGTCCGGCTGGGGTGGGGGCGGGCGGGACGGGACGGACGCGCCTCGGGGTCATTCTCATGGGGCAGCTCCTCGTGCGGTCCGGGACACGGACACACCGCTTTGGCATGCGCCTGGCAAACAACACGGGCCAAGATAGCGGTTCCGGAGACCTCGATGAAGGAAGATGCTCGAAATTACGCGCTAACAAGCAAGTTCACGCATGTGTGGCTCAGCCTCCGCCGAGGCGTTCGATCGCGACCAGCGCCGCGTCGTCCCCCAGCCGGCCGTGCGGAGAGTGTCTGAGCAGGTCCGCGCACAGGTGACGCAGCAGGCCGTCCGGACCGTCGCCGGGCCAGGCGGCGGCCCTCTCCGTCAACGGGTAGAAGTCACCGGCCTCGTTCCGGGCCTCGATCACCCCGTCGGTGTACAGGAGCACCACGTCGCCGGTCTCGAAGGCGAAGGACTGCACGGTGAAGCCGGCCGGAACGAGTTCCGAGAGCCCGAGCGGCGGTGCGGGGTGGGCCACTTGGAGCGGGACGGCCCGGCCTCGCCGCAGCAGCAGCGGCGGCGGGTGGCCGCAGCTGACGACCCGCAGGATCATCTCGGCGTCCGGGATGTCGACCACGGCGGCGGTGGTGAAGCCCTCACCGGGCGGGCGGCCCGCGTCGTCGCGCGTCTCGTCGTCCATATCCGCGGCGACCGCCCCGTCCAGGGAGGCGACCAGCTCGGACAGACCGGCCCCGCGGTGGGCGGCGGAGCGGAAGGCGCCGAGGACGATGGCCGCCTCGCCGACCGCCTCCAGGCCCTTGCCCCGGACGTCCCCGATGATCAGCCGGGTGCTGTCCTCGGTCCGGGCGGCGGCGTACAGGTCGCCGCCGATCTGTGCCTCGGCCTCGGCGGCCAGGTAGACGGAGGCCACGCGCAGCGGCCCCATGCGTTCGCGCAGCGGCCTCAGCAGGACCTGCTGCGCGGTCTCGGCCACCGACCGGAGCTGGGTGAGCTGCGCCTCGTGCACCTCCCGCAAGTGGGCGAAGAAGGTGACGAACGCCGAGATCAGGACCAGCGCGATGATCTGGAAGGTGTGGTTCAGATCGGTGACGTTGGTCCTGACGACGGCGACCGCCACCTGCGCGGTGACCGCCACCGCTCCGATGAACGCCGTTGCCCGCGGCCCCGCGAACGAGGCGGTGACGGCCGGGGCGGCGGCGAGGAAGGGACCCAGGTGGACGTCGGGCGGCGCCAGCACGTCGACCGCGGTGACGAGCGCGATCAGGGCCAGGGGAACGGACAGCATCCCCATGCGCGGTTCACGGTACCGGCGGGTACCTCCGTGCTGCGGGCGTAGGTCCATGACTCTTGCATACACCCGCACCGCTCCTTCCCGTGCAGGGGCGCGCACGGGGGACGCGCGCGGCCGCCGGCGCGCCGCGTCACACGTCGGGCGCCGGCCCGCGGGCGACGGCGAGGAGCGGCGGGGCGAGGGCGTGGTGGCGGTGACCGCAGGGGGCGAGGACCAGGACCACGGACTCCCCCGGGCGCTCGCGCCAGCTGACCCGTTCGACGCGCCCGGCGCACACCGGACAGGGCGGTAGCGAGGGCCCCTCCCCGGTGCTGCCGGGCACGGCCGCGAGCGCCGGCGGCTCGGTGTGCGGGTCACGCATGGCGGCTCCCTGGTCCGGGGATCGTACTGCTCGCACTGTGCCATGCGCGGCTCGTCGTACGCGCGGGCGGTCCGCCCCCGTTTCCGGCCGGGCGATGCCGCCGCTCACCGGGCAGTGCAGCCGTCCCGGCCGTCAGGCGCCCCTGCGTTCGGCTTCGACCAGGCCCGACTCGTAGGCCGCGATGACCGCCTGGGCGCGGTCGCGCACACCCAGCTTCCCGAACACGCCGGTGAGGTGGTTCTTCACCGTGGAGACGCTGATGTCGAGCTCTCCGGCGATCTCGGCGTTGTCGAGGCCCACCGCGAGCAGCCGCCAGATCTCCAGTTCGCGCGGTGTCAGACCGTCCAGGGCGGCCGAGAGGGGCGCGGGACGCGCGGCGGGCGCGGGGGTGCGGACGTAGGCGGAGATGAGCCGGGTGAGCAGCCGCGGCGCGACGACCGCGTCGCCGGTGTGCACGGTGCGCACTGCCGCGATCAGCTCCTCCGGGGAGACGTCTTTGGGGAGGAAGCCGTACGCGCCCGCGCGCAGGGCGGCCACCACGTACTCGTCCATGTCGAAGGTGCTGAGGGCCAGTACCCGGGATCCCGGCAGGGTGCGGGCCAGCTCGGCGGTGGCCGCGGCTCCGTCGAGCACCGGCATCCGGATGTCCATCACCACCACGTCGGGGCGCAGTGCTTCCGCCCGGGCCACCGCCTCGGCCCCGTCCCCGGCCTCGCCGACGACCTCGACGTCCGGCTCCGGCGCCAGGATCAGCGCCAGGCCGCGCCGCACGAGCGGCTGGTCGTCCGCGATGAGCACCCGGATCATGTGCGGCTCCCCCTCCCCGAACTGTGGTTCCCGCCCCGGGCGGGGCCGGAACTGTGGTTCCCGGCCCGGGCGGGGCCGGCCCCGGCGGCGCCCGTCACGACGCCGGCAGGCTCGCCGCCACCCGGAACCCGCCGCCGTCGAGCGGCGCGGCTTCCAGCGTGCCGCCCTGGAGGGCGACCCTCTCACGCATTCCCACCAGACCGTACCCCGAGCCCGTGACCGGCCGCGAAGGCGCCGGGTGCGCGGACGGACGTCCGTCTGACGCGGCGCCGGACGAGCCGCCCGGGCCGTCGTCGCGCACCTCCACGAGGACGTGGTCCGGGCGGTAGCTCAGCCGTACGTCGGCGCCGGCCCGGCCGGCGTGCTTGCGGGTGTTGGTCAGTGCCTCCTGCACGATCCGGAACACGGTCAGGCCCACGCTCGGCGGCAGCGGACGGACGGGGCCGTCCACGGTGAACGCGGTCCGCGTCCCCGCGAGCCGGGCTTCGCTCACGATGCGGTCCAGGTCGGCGGTTCCGGGCTGCGGGGCCGGCGGGGTGCCCTCCGGGTCCTCACCCGCTCTCAGGACGCGCAGGAGCTGCCGCATCTCGCCCAGCGCCGTACGACCCGAACCCTCCAGGATGACGAGGGCCTCGCGGGCCGCCTCGGGGTCGTGGGCCAGGTTGGCCCTCGCCCCGCCGGCCATCAGCTGCATGGTGGTGATGTGGTGGGCCACGATGTCGTGGAGCTCCCGGGCGATCCGGCGTCGCTCCTCGGCCACCGCCCGCTCGGCCAGCAGCTCGCGTTTCGCCTCGCCCGCGCGCTGCCGGCGTCCGACCGCCAGACCCGCGCCGATGCTGAGGACCGCGGCCATGACGGTGTTGAGCGCGCCCCAGCCGGCGGCGGTCCAGCTCTCGGTCCGGACGGCGAGCGGCATGGCCACGGTCAGCGCGACGGCTCCCGCGACGGGTCCGGGGCCGCTCAGCCTGCCGACCGAGTACAGGGCGACGGCGAGACCGGCCGTGAAGTGCTGCGGCAGCGGGGCGGTGAGCTCCAGGGCGAGGTCGAGTGACAGGACCACCGCGAGCACGAGCACCGGGTGGCGGCGGCGGGCGAGCAGGCAGAGCGCGGCGATCACGAGGAGGGCGAGGCCGGCAGGCCTCAGGGCCTCCCCGTCGATCACGGCGGTGCCCGCGTAGCCGAACACGTCCACGGCAGCCGTGCCGATGGCCACCAGCGCGTCATCGCGGGTCCAGACGAACGACCCGTTCGCCGCGTCTCGCCGGCGGCGTCGGCGCGGACCATCCCCACGGCGTATCGGCATCGTGTCCGGCCCTCCCCCTCGTCGACGCGCGCGGCGATCGGTACCGGCGGCGCGCTTGCTCTCCGGGCTCATTCTCTCGCGCGGGACCCGCCGGCGGGGTCGTACCAGGGGTGGAGCCGGACCCGGGACCCGGGTCCCGGTCGGCGGCGCGTGCCCGGCCCCGGTCCCGGGTGCGGACTCCTCCGCCGTCCCGACGTGTCCCGGCGCGGGCGGTGATGGGCTGGTGGGCAGCCGGTGAACACCGGTCCCGTGACGTGATGGAGGACCCTTGATCCGCGCCCTGACCGGCTTCGCCACCCGAAGTCCCTGGAAGGTCATCCTCGTCTGGGCGGTGCTGGGCATCGCCCTGGCCGTGGTGGGCCAGGCGTTCGTACCCCGTGCCACCGAGGCGAACACCGGTGAGTTCCTGCCCGCCGGCTACGACTCCGCCGCGGCCCTGCGGGTCGCCGAGCGGCACTTCGGGACCAGACCGGACGCCAATGCGCTGACGCTGCTCGTGGCCCGTACCGACGGCGGCCCGCTGACGGCCGGGGACGAACGGCGGATCGACGCCGGGGCCGCGGAACTGGCGCGGCGACGGGTCGCGATGCCCAGGACCGGGGACTCGGCGCCGCTCGGCCGGGACTACTCCCAACGTCCTCGTCTCAGTCCGGCCGTGACCGCACCGGACCACCGCTTCAGGCTGCTGGCGGTGGAGTTGAGGGGCAACCCGACCGATCCGGGCATGCAGGACCTCTACCGTGCCTTCCGGGACGCCACCCGGGCCGAGTTCGCCGGAGAGGGCCTGCGCACCGGGTTCACCGGGGCGCTCCCCGAGTCCGTGGACACCGCGGACGAGGGGAAGACGAGGTCGACGGTCGTGGGCGCGCTCGTGCTCGGTGCGATCGTGCTGCTGCACCTCCTGGTGTTCCGCAGCGTCATGGCGGCCTTGGTCCCGCTGCTCGCGGTGAGCATCGTCGGCGGCGCGGCGACGGGCGCGGTGGTCGGCGCGGCGCTGCTGACGGGGGTGCGGCTCGATCCGTCGACACCGCAACTGATCGGCGTGGTGCTGCTGGGCATCGGCATCGACTACTTCCTCTTCCTGCTGTTCCGTTTCCGCGAGCAGTTGCGCGCGCACCCCGGGCAGAGCGGCCGGGAGGCGGCGGCCGAGGTGGCGGGCCGCGTGGGCACGGCGGTCACCTGCGCGGCGTTGACCATCGTCGTCGCGTTCTCGACCCTCGGGGTGGCCACCTTCGGGCAGTTCCGGGTGCTCGGCCCGGCGATCGCGGTGTCCGTCCTGATGATGCTGCTCGGCAGCCTGACGCTGATGCCCGCCCTCCTCGCGGTATCGGGGCGCAGGATGTTCTGGCCCTCCCGCGCGCTGGAGCGGGAACCCCGTCCGGGCGTGGCCGCCCGGACGGGCGAGCGGATCGCGCGGCGTCCGCTGACGGCGGTGCTCGCCTCGGTGGCCCTGCTGGGGGCGCTGGCCGCGGGGCTGGTGGGGATACGGATGGACTACGGACAGGGCGGCCCGGACGGACCGCGCACGGCCGCGGCGGACACGGCGGCCGAGATCGCCCGTGCCCTGCCGGCCGGTGTGGCCGACCCGGCCCCGGTGTTCGTGACGGCGTCCGACGCCGGCACGCTGACCGCCGGACGGCTGGACGGCCTGGCACGAGCGCTCGCCCAGGTCGCCGGGGTGGGGCAGGTGGCCCCGGTGGTGTTGAGCGAGGACCACCGGGCGGCACGAATCGACCTGTTCCTGACCGTCGACCAGCGCCGGCAGGAGGCGCGCGACCTGGTCGCGGGGCCGCTGCGGAAGGCCGTGGCCGAGCACCGGCCGCAGGGCACCGAGGCGCACGTGGGCGGCACGGCGGCGGTCTTCTCCGACATCTCGGTCGCGGTGGGCGAAGACCTGCGGGTGGTGTTCCCCGTGGCGGCGGTGCTGATCGCGCTGATCCTGCTCCTGCTCCTGCGGAGCCTGCTCGCGCCGGTGGTGCTGATGGTCACCGTGGGACTGGGGTTCGCCGCCACGCTCGGCGCCGCGGCCCTGGTGTTCCAGCGCGCCCTGGACCGGCCGGGCGTGGACTTCACGCTGCCGTTGGTGCTGTTCCTGTTCGTGGTGGCGCTCGGCACCGACTACAACATCCTGATCACCGACCGGATCCGGGAGGAGATGGAGCGGCCGGGTCCGGTCCGCGCGGCAGTGGCGCGGGCGGTCCGGCACACGGCCCCCGCGATCGCGACGGCGGGCCTGGTACTGGCGATCTCCTTCGGGAGCCTGGCCGCGGGCCCCGGTTCCTCGACCCGGCAGATCGGCTTCGCGACGGGCCTCGGCATCCTGCTCTCCGCCTTCCTGCTGTCGATCGTGCTCGTGCCGGCGCTCGCCGCGCTGCTGGGGCGTTCCCTCTGGTGGCCGCTGCGGCCGCGCGGCGCCGACCGGCGGTCGAAGGCGCCCGAGCCCGAGCGGGTCATGGCGGGCTGAGCCGGGCAGGCGGTGGCGGGCTGAGCCGGGCAGACCCTGGCGGACCGAGCCGAGCGGGCCGGGGCGGACCGAGCCGAGCGGGCCGAGGCGAGCGGGCCGGGGCGGACCGAGCCGAGCGGGCCGGGGCCGCTCGCGCGAAAGCGCCGGTGGGGGGGGGCGCGCCCCCCCCCCCGGGGGCCCCCCCGGGGGGGTGCCGCCCCCCCCCCGCG
>NZ_JBITDH010000003.1:186539-195640 GCF_044454045.1 Streptomyces sp. NPDC051578 | reverse complement strand
GGGCCCGCCGGGGGGGCGGGGCGGCGCGCTGCCGGCGGTGCGGGCGCGGCGGGGGGCCCCCCCCGGCGGGCGCCCCCCCCCCCCCGGCCGGGCCCCCCCCCCCCCCGGCGCCCGTGTGCGTGCCCGCTCAGCCGAGCCGGGCGACCTCCGGGTGGGCTTCCAGCCACGCCCGGACGGCCTGCTGCTCCTTGCCCTTGCCGGTTTCCTGGATCTTGGCCTCCAGGCCGGTGAGCTGCTGCTCGGTCAGCTTGAACGAACGCATCCAGGCCGCCACCTCCGGCTCGTCGGCGGCGAAGCCCTTGCGGGTGACGGTGTGGATGCCGTCGCCCTTGCCCCAGGCGCCCTGCGGGTCCTGGAGCTTCTTCATGTCGTACGAGGCGTACGCCCAGTGCGGCGACCAGAGCACGACCGCGATCGGCTCCTTCTTGGCGTAGGCCCGCTTGAGTTCGGCGAGCATGCCGGGGGTGGAGCCGTCGACGACCTGGTACTCGCCGTCGAGGCCGTACTGGGGCAGCACCTTGTCCTTGAGCATCTTCATCTCGCCCGCGCTGGGCTCGATGCCGATGATCCGGCCCTTGAACCGGTCGCCCTTGCCCTTGAGGTCGGCGAGGGAGGTGACGTCCTTCATGTAGGAGGGGACGCTCAGTTCGAGGGAGGTCGGGCCGTACCAGGCACCCAGGTCTTCGAGCTTGTTCCCGTACTTCTTCCAGTACTCGGACTGGGTGACGGGCAGCCACGCGTCGGTCTGGACGTCGATCTGGCCGCCCGCGAGGCCGGTGAAGAGGGCGCCCAGCTCCAGCTGGCGGGCGTCGACCTTGTAGCCGCGCCGCTCCAGGAGTTCCTTCCACAGGTAGGTGGAGGCGATGCCCTCGTCCCAGGGGATGTAGCCGATGCTGACGGTGCGGCCCTTGCCGGTGTCGGGAACGCCGGAGGCGGTCGTGGCGGCCGTCCCGCCGCCGAACATGCCGATGCCGCCCGCGACGAGGGCCAGGACCACGACGCCGCTCAGCGCGTGGACCGGCTGCGGCCGGTGCTGCCACACCCTGGCCGCGCCCCGCGTGGCGGCGCGGGCCTTGGCGAGGGCGCGCCGGCCGAGCGGGGAGACCTGGCGCCCGAGGGCGCCGGTCATCCGGTCCAGGTACATGGCGAGGATGACGATGGAAATGCCCGCCTCGAAGCCGAGGCCGATGTCGACGCTGCCGATGGCGCGGTAGACGGCGCCGCCGAGTCCGCCGCCGCCGACCATGCCGGCGATGACGACCATGGACAGGCCGAGCATGATGACCTGGTTGATGCCGGCCATGATCGTGGGCAGTGCCAGCGGCAGCTGCACCCGTAGGAGCGTGTTGCGCGGGGTCGTGCCGAACGCGCTGGCCGCCTCGACCAGCTCGCCGTCGACCTGGCGGATGCCGAGCTCGGTCATCCGCACGCCCGGGGGCAGCGAGAAGATGATGGTCGCGATGATGCCGGGCACCACGCCGACCCCGAAGAAGATGATGCCGGGGATGAGGTAGACCATGGCGGGCATGGTCTGCATGAAGTCCAGGGCGGGCCGCAGCACGGCGCTCACCCGGTCCGAGCGGGACGCCCAGATGCCCAGCGGCACCGCGATCACCAGGGTGACCAGGGTGGCGACCAGGACCAGGGAGAGGGTGGACATCGCGTCGTCCCACAGGCCGACGGAGTCGACGAGCGCGAACCCGGCGAAGGCCAGCAGACCCGCGAGCAGGCCGCGCAGCCACCAGGCGCCGACGGCGAGGATGCCGGCGAACAGCAGGGGGGCGGGGGCGGACAGGACGGCGTCGATGCCGTCGTAGAGGCCGCTGACCAGCGAGCTGATCGCGTCGAAGAGCCAGGACAGGTGGCGCTGGAGGAAGTCGACACCGCTGTCGACCCAGGCACCGAGGTGGATGCGGGGCATCAGGCCGCCACCTCCGTGGTGCAGTCCATCGGGGGCCGCTGCTCGTCACCTATGAAGGCGACGAGGCGGTCCTGGCCCACCGAGCCGACGACGGCGCCGTCCGCGCCGGTGACGGCGACGGGGTGCGGGACGCGGGCGCTGACCGCGCACAGGTCGGCGAGCGGGGTGTCCGCGCTGACGGTGGGGCAGTCGCAGGCGTCGGCGTGCGGCTCGGGCTCCTCCATGACGGCGTCGGCCGTCAGGACCCGGGAGCGGTCGACGTCCTGGATGAAGGAGGCCACGTAGTCGTCCGCGGGTCGGGTCAGGATGTCCTCGGCCGTGCCCTGCTGGACGATCCGGCCGTCGCGCATGACGGCGATGGAGTCGCCGAGCCGCATGGCCTCGTTGAGGTCGTGGGTGATGAAGACGATCGTCTTCTTCAGCGTGCGCTGGAGTTCGAGCAGCTGGTCCTGCATGTCGCGGCGGATCAGCGGGTCGAGGGCGCTGAACGACTCGTCCATGAGGAGCAGGTCGGCGTCCGTCGCGAGGGCGCGGGCGAGGCCGACGCGCTGCTGCATGCCGCCGGACAACTCGTCGGGCCAGGAGTTCTCCCAGCCGCCGAGCCCGCACAGCGCCAGCGCCTCGGCGGCGCGCCGTTCGCGCTCGGCCCGGGGGACGCCCTGGACCTCCAGGCCGTAGCCGGCGTTCTCCAGAACGTTCCGGTGCGGGAACAGTGCGAAGTGCTGGAACACCATGCTGATCTTCGTGGAACGCACCCGGCGCAGCTCGGCCGGGGCGAGCGCGGTGAGGTCCTCACCGTCGAAGAGGATGCGTCCGGCCGTCGGCTCCAGCAGTCCGTTGAGCATGCGCAGGAGCGTGGACTTGCCGGAACCGGACAGACCCATGACGACGAAGATCTCGCCGGGCTCGACGCGGAAGGAGGCGTCGATGACGGCGGCCGTGATGCCGTCCGCCCGCAGTTCCTCACGGTCGGTGCCGTTTTCGAGCGTGCGGATCACCGCCGCGTCGCCCTCGTCGTCGCCGGGCCGTCTGCCGAACACCTTGTACACGTGCTCGGCCTGGAGCGTGGACACATACACCTCGCGGGTCGTGGGGGATACGGCTCGCGCGCCGGTGGGGCGACGCGCACCGTGGAGCGGTGCGGGATCCGCCCGCCCTTGCACCGGCCTCGTGAGAGAGCGGTGGAAGGTTCCGTTCCAGAGCCCCTCGTTCCCGGCCTTGCTCAGTGCAAACGCAAAGGTGATCTACCTCACGGTGCAGGCGGGGGTGGGGGCGGGCATACGACGACGCACGCCGCCGGGGGTGGCGACGTGCGTCGTGGGTGGTGCCGGTCTTCGCGGCGCCCTTCGCGGGCGCGAGTCCGTCAGGCCCGGAGGGCGGGCGCGGTGCGCCCGGCGGGGCTCTCGGACGGCTGCGGGTCGGCCAGCATGGACTCCCGAAGGTGGGCCAGGAGCCGGGTCAGCAGACGCGACACCTGCATCTGGGAGATGCCGAGGGCCGCACCGATCTGGGCCTGGGTGAGTTCCTCGCCGAAACGCATCTGCAGCATCCGGCGCTCGCGGTCGGTGAGCTGTTCGAGCAGCGGGGCGAGGGTCTGGATGTCCTCGACCAGCTCCATGGCCGGCTCCTCCTCGCCCATGACGTCGGCGAGGCTCTGGCCCTCCGTCTGGTCGCCGTGCTCGGACTGCGGGGCGTCGAGGGAGCCGCTGGTGTGACCGTTGGCGGCGACGAGCCCCTCAACGACCTCGTCCTCGGAGAGGCGCAGGTGTGCGGCGAGGTCGGCGACGGTCGGCGAGCGGTCGAGCCGTACGGTGAGCTCTTCCTTGGCCTTGGCGATGTCGATGCGCAGCTCCTGGAGCCGGCGCGGGACGTGGACGGCCCAGCTGGTGTCGCGGAAGTGCCGCTTGATCTCGCCGGTGATGTACGGCATGGCGAGGGTGGAGAACTCGTTCTCCAGGCTCGGATCGAACCGGTCGATGGCCTTGATCAGGCCGATGGTCCCGACCTGGACGATGTCTTCCATGTCACCGCCCTCGCCGCGGCCGCGGAAGCGGCGGACGGCGTACTGGACGAGTGAGGCGTTCATCTCTATGAGCGTGTTGCGGACGTACTGGTACTCCGGGGTGCCCTCGGACAGCTCCCGAAGGCGCTTGAAGAAGACCTTCGAGAGTTCCCGCGCGTCCGACGGGGCCACCTCCCGCGGGTCCTCGATCAGCGGGAGGCCCGCTGTGTGGGGACGGGGGCGGGGGGCGGGGACTCCCGTGTCGGCCGGACGAGCGGTGTCGGCGGTGCGGGAGAAGGGGGCGGGGACCGGCATGGGGGTTCGCTCCTTGGGCTGGTCGGCTTGCGGCGCGGGACCTTGACTGCGGTAGATGTTGGACTGCTTCCGCTCTTACGTCAAGAATTACCGGAAAAACTTTTCGCGTATTGCGCCACCTGAATCAGATGTCGCATCATGAGCCTATGGGCAGTCCGTCTCAGCGACATAATTGGACATTTTTGACGAATCATGCTCGCGTCCTCGTGGCCATCGCCCGGGATCCCGGCGTACGGCTGAGGGACGTAGCCATGACGTGCGCCCTCACCGAGCGCACCGTCCAAGCGATCGTCACCGACCTGGAGACGGACGGATACCTACGGCGCGTGCGGGACGGCCGCCGCAACCGGTACGAGATCTCCGACAACGCCCTGTTCCGCCACCCCGCCGAGGCGGGCGTCCAGGTGGCGGGCCTGCTCGCCCTCCTCGCCGGAGCCCCGGGCTCGCGCCAGACCCAGGCCGGCTCGGCATCGGAGGCGGGCGTGGGCATCGGGGGCTAGGGCCGCAGGAGTGGCTCACATCACCCGGAACGCGTCCGCCGTGCGGTCGCGGTGGAAGGTCAGCCGGTCCCAGGCGGGGAACGCCAGGTCCGTGAGGGCCAGCAGGCGCCCGGCGGCGTCGTAGAGCGCCCGGCGGACCGTCAGCCCGCAGGCGGCGGACGCCGCGGGGACCGGCGGATGGGTGGTCCTGGTCATGGTGAGGGTCTCGACGGTCCGGCCCTGCGCCCGGGCGCGCTCCAGCCACCGCTCCAGGGGGGCCAGATCCAGGTCCCGGACGGCAACCCGCTCGCGCAGGTCCGCCAGCTCCGGGTTGCGCGCCACGGCGTGCGGGCTCAGGTACGTCACCGCGTGCCGGCGCGTCTCCCCCGCCGGGCCCAGCTCGCGGTGGTGGTGGACCAGCGTCCGTTCCCCACCGCGCATCCCGAGGGGCGCGGCGAAGGACGGCGGCACGGTGACGAGGGTGAGCCGGCCCTGCGTGACGCCGGCCGCCGCCGCGACCCCGCGCGGCGCGGGGTCGGTGGCCGTCGCCGCACGGGGTGCGGGGCCGGTGGCCGCCGGAGCCGGCGCCCGGGGATCGGGGTCGGCGGCCGCCGGAGCCGGTCGGGTGCCGCGCTTGCCGGTGACGACCAGCCCGTCCGCGCGCAGCTGCTGGAGGGCGGCCCGGACCGTCTGCCGGTTGACCCCGTAGCGGGCCGCGAGGCTGCGCTCGGAGGGCAGCTTCCCGCTCTCGTCGAGCGCCGCTCGGGCGAGTTCCTGCCGCAGCGCGGCGGCGATCCGCTGGTACTTGGGCATGGCGGCCGGGCCGGGCATGACGTCTCCTCTGACGGGGGGCCAAGGACTGCGGTCTGCCCGACCAACCTAGCAGTGGTCTATACCTTTGACACGGGTGTCGCAGGCTCCCGGAACCACCTTGGCCGAATCCGTACCCTCTAATTCCGCTCGGAGCGCAGGGGGTTCGGCAACGGCAGGTAGCGCGCGTCGGCGCCGTCCGCCCTGGTCCACCGCAGCAGCAGGTTCGTCTTCGCCGGCAGCGTCGGGGCGGCCAGCAGCGCGGCGATCTCGGGCAGGTCATGGGCGGCGTCGAAGCGCAGCAGTTCCTCACGGACCGCGGGCCACATCTGCCCGGCGGCCTCCGGGTGCCGCTCGGCCAGCGTTCCGGCGATCTCCGCGAGGTGGTTGACGACCAGGCAGTAGACGAGCCGCTGCCAGGCGGCCTCCCGCGGGAGGTCCGCGGGCAGCTTGACCCCCTCCGCGTCGCGGAAGAGGGCCTGGACCGGCATGCCCCGGCCGTCCACGGCGACGAGGCAGTTCTGCAGGTGGGCCTCCAGGACGATCCCGCGCCGGGCGAACAGCCCCAGGACCGGCGGCACGACCCGGCGCAGGTACGCCCGCCACCACGCGCACGGGTCCGCGGCCGCCGCGAGCGGGCTGCCCCCGAAGCCTTCGGCGAGCGCCGCCGCGAGCAGCGGCCCGGCCCCCGGCACGACCCGCCCGTGCAGGCCGTCACGGACGACGACGGCGAGTTCCTCGAAGGCGAAGCCTGCCGTCCGGTAGCCCCGGTCGGCGAGCCACACCGCGTTCGATCCCGCCCGGCGCAGCTCGTCGAACCCCGCCCGGACCTCGGCGTCCGTGTGCCCCAGCCGCAGCAGGTCGTGCCGCCACAGCCGGCGCACGTCGTTGGTGATCCGGACGTCGAGGCTGAACTTGACGAACGCGTCCCTTTTCGGGTCCGGCACGTACAGGGTGCGGACGGAGGCGGTCGGCCAGACGCTGCGCCTGCCCGGGCCGAGCCGCACCAGCCGCCCGTCGGCGAAGGCCTCGCGCAGCGCCGGACGGCCGGCGATCAGGGCCAGCTGCCACGGATGCGCCGGCAGCAACCGGTACCCGGCGGGCGCCCGGGGCCCGTCGAGGATCCCGGCGAGCTCCTCGATCGCCTCGGCGGCGGCCGGGCCGCCCTCCTCGACGGCCTGGTCCTCCCGCACCCCGAGGAACAGGAGCGGGAAGCGGGCGTGGGCCTCGGGGGCGTAGGGCAGCCAGCTCGCGGCGGGTGCCCCGCCGCGGGCCTTGGGGGCCGGATGGTGCGGGTGCCCCATGACGAGGGCCTGCTCCGAAAGGACGTACGGGTCCGCCGGTGCCTCCGCGTCGGCGCGGGCCGCCAGCAGCGCCGCGATCGTGTCCCGGCTGTCGTTGATCTCGGCCGGCAGTTCGTCGTTGGGGACACCGGTGTACTGGCGCAGCTCGTCGGAGGTCAGCTTCACCAGCTCCGCATGGCCGAGCTGACGCCAGCCGTGCGCCGTGCCCAGCTCGGCGAGCACGGACCGGCGGGCGCCGTGCACCCGCAGCAGCCGGCCGCTGCCGCGCAGCCGGTGGACGCCGTCCTCCCCCGTGGGATCGGCCGTCTCGCGCAGCAGGCAGTTCAGCAGCGGGGTGGCGGCGTACGCGTCGGCGGCGGCGTTGAAGTCCACTGGTTCCATTCGATCCATTCGGTGATCATCACCGATCATCGGGTAAGGCAATTATGAGAGAGGAACGGAACCCTGGACCGCAGCACGCACGCCCCCCGCTCCACGGCCGAGGAAACGGTCGCCGCCGAACTGGCCGGGGTACGCCCTGGGCTCGGCGCCCCCTATGCCGCGGCGCTCGGCGGTGCGCGGGCGGCCGTGCTCACCCGGCTGTGGCGGGCGCTGGCCTTCGAACCGCTGCCGTGGGTGGAGCGCCGGGAGAGCGGGCCGGACTCCCTGGTCGTGTTCACGTCCGGCGGCAGTCGGCTGGAAGGACCGCTGCCCGACCCGTACGCCACCGGTGACCGGGTCGGCGAGCTGATCCTGGACGGGCGCGTCCACCGCCGGGCCGCGGGTCTGATGGCGGCGCTGGGTGTGCCGCACGGCGCCGCGTTCGCCGCCGAGCTGGACGACAGCACGGCCTCGCTCGCGCTGTCCCGGGCCGGGCAGCCCCACGAGGGCCTCGACGGCGCCCCCGAGGCCGGCTGGCAATGGGAGCAGCGGGTGGTCGACGGGCATCCGTACCACCCCAACTGCCGCTCCCGCCCCGGCTTCTCGGTCGCCGAGCAGCTGGCGTACGCCCCGGAACACCGGCCGCTGGTCGAACTCGGGACGGTGGCCGTCCCGGCCGGGCGGTGCCTTTTGAGCGGGACCTGGCCGGAGCGGCTCCGGGACGGGGACCACGTCCTGATCCCGGTGCACCCCTGGCAGGCGGAGCACGTCCTGAGCACCGGGGCCCGCTGGGGCCCGTCCGGCCCGGGCATCCCGGCGCACCCGCTGATGGCGCTGCGGACCCTCGCCCCGGCCGGGGGCGGCGCGCATGTGAAGACGGCCCTCAGCACCCGGCTGACCTCCTCGGTCCGTGACATCTCCGGCCGGTCCGTGGAGACCGCGGCGGTCCTCTCCGACTTCGCGCAGGCACTGGCCGAGCGCCTCGACGGGCGGCTGCACGTGACCCGCACGCTGGGCGCGGTCACCGCCCACAGCCCCGACCTGGCGGCGGTGCTCCGCGAGCCGCCGGAGACGTACGCGGGCCCGGGCGAGCGGGTGGTTCCCGTCGCGGCGCTGGCGGGCACGGCGCCCGTGCGGTCGGCGGCCTGGCGCGGCCAGTTCGCGCGGCTCGTCCTGTCGGTGTGCCTGGAGGTACTGGACCTCGGGGTCGCGCTGGAGGCGCACGGGCAGAACCTGCTGGTCGTCCTCTCCCCCGACGGCGCCCCGGTGCGGCTCGTCTACCGCGACCTCGGTGACATCCGGATCAGCCCAACCCGGCTGGCCCGGCACGGCCTGCCCGTGCCCGCCGTATCGGGCCGGCAGATCACCGACGACGTGGCGGCGCTGCGGCGCAAGGTGTTCGGCTCGGCGGTGGCCGGGGCCCTCGCGGCGACCGTGGGCTCCGCACCGGCGCTCGGCGAAGCCCTGGCGGAGCTCACCTCACTGGCGCCGACGGCCGACAGCGAAGCCCTGGCACGGGAGCCGATCCCGGTGAAGGCCCTGACGCTGATGCGGCTCAGCCCCGGTGTTCCCGGCGACCAGTGGGCGGAGCTGCCCCACCCGATCAGCGGTCGGCGGGGCAGCGTTTGAGCCACCGGCCGCGCCGTGCCTGCCGGCGGGGCAGGGCCCGAAGCGCTCGACCGCACGGTGCCGGTCGGCGAAACAGGGACCGAGCCGTTCGACCGGGCCGTGCCGGCCGGGGGACAGCCGTTGAGCCACCGGCCGCGCCGTACCTTCCGGCGGGGCAGGGCCCGAAGCGCTCGACCGCGCCGTTCCGGTCGGCGAAACAGGGACCGAGCCGTTCGACCGGGCCGTGCCGGCCGGGGGACAGCCGTTGAGCCACCGGCCGCGCCGTACCTTCCGGCGGGGCA